>NZ_BBWJ01000015.1 GCF_001463745.1 Aureimonas sp. AU22
CGAGCGCTGCGCGATGTCGAGGGCGTTGATGTCGACCAGCGCGCCGACCACGAAGCGGTCCATCTGGTAGTCGTAGCCGATGTGCGCGCCGCCGATGAAGCTCGACTCGAACTCCGACGAGAAGCTGTTGCCGAAGGCGTTGCTGAGGAAGGTCGCGCCGGCGCCGCCGAAGTTCGGGACGATCGACAGGTCGTCGCCGTTGTCCGGGTTGAACGCGCCGCCAGCCTGGACGCCGAGATAGAGACCGGTCCAGTTGGACACCGGTGCCATCACGGCCATCGGCGCCGCAGGCTCTTCGTACACGACATCGGCCGCAAGAGCCGGCGAGGAAGCGATGGCGGCGGACGCGAGAAGAAGGGCAATGCGCTTCATGGTTCCGGATCTCCAGCGTGCCGCGGATCGTCGAAACGATGCGGCCGTCTTTGTGTCGTTGAGAAAGCCGGGGCAATTCCCGCTTCTTGAGAACCAAAGATATTAGCGTGCGATCGACAGCAAGGGCCCGGAGGCGGCCTCTCCGGCGTGTGTTGCCGATGCGTCACGTAGTCTAAGCGGCTGGCAATACGACATACGTGATCTGGAAATCATGCTGCGCAGGGGTTCTACGCGTAGTCGCAGCGGGTCGGCGGCCCGGTATCACCACTCGGTGAACGGATGGTCAAACGGCGCACGGGTACATTTGCGCCACGCCGTTTCGGCCCTCCGACTTACCGCACCGTGAACTCCACCGTTCAAATCATGCACGACACGACATGACTCCCTTAAGCGTGATCGCAGGAATCGAGGCCTGAGCCGCTCGTTTTACGGTACGGAAACCTGCCGACGAAGATACTTCCCAGCAGCTGACAGAGCCTCGGTAAGGATATCGTCATGGATACATACGTCACGCGAACGGGGCGACCTTTGTTCGTCGACCTCGACGGAACGTTGATCCGTGGCGATCTTCTTTGGGAAAGCTTGTTCCACTTCGCTCGCCAGGAGCCCTTGGGCTTCTGGAGACTGTTCGGCTGGGCCTTTCAGGGAAAGGCCGTGCTGAAGGACGAACTCGCGGCACGCACGACGATCGACGCGGCGACGCTGCCCTACCGGGCGGAGGTCGTCGCCGCCCTCGAGGCCGAGCGCGAGGCGGGCCGGCCCATCGTGCTCGCGACCGCATCCAACGAACGTCTCGCGCATGCCGTGTCCGACCATCTCGGCCTGTTCGACGAGGTCATGGCGAGCGATCGCCAAGTGAACCTGTCGGCGGGCGCCAAGCTCGATCGCATCCGAGCCCGATGCGGCAAGGAGGGGTTCGACTACTTCGGCAACTCGCACGACGACGTCTGCCTGTTCGAGGCGGCCGAAACCGCGACGGTGGTACAGCCCGACCGTTCGGCTCGGCGCTGGCACGGCGGTGCGACGCGTCCGGCCCGCCTGATCGCCGATCAGGGCTCCGTCCTGCGCGGCATGATCAAGGCGATGCGCCCGCATCAGTGGAGCAAGAACGTCCTCGTATTCGTGCCGATGGCGCTGAACCACGAGTTTCTCGACCTCCGGATGATCGTGACGGCGCTGCTCGCCTTCGTGTGCTTCTCGCTCGCGGCGTCCTCGGTCTACATCCTCAACGATCTCCTGGACCTCGCGGCCGACCGTCGCCACAAGACCAAGCGCAACCGCCCCTTCGCCAGCGGACTGGTGCCGATCCCCGCGGGGCTTGGACTCGCGGCGGGTCTGTTCATATCGTCCTTTGCGATCGCCACGCTGCTCCCTTGGGAGTTCATGGGGGCGCTTGCCTTCTACATGGTGGCGACGACGGCCTATTCGTTCGCCCTGAAACGGATGCTGCTGATCGACGTCCTGACGCTCGCCGGCCTCTACACGACGCGCATCATCGCCGGCGGTCTGGCGATCCAGTCGACGGAATCCTTCTGGCTCCTCGCCTTTTCGATCTTCTTCTTCCTGTCGCTCGCCCTCGTGAAGCGCTTCGTCGAGATCATGGATTTCGGCGGTGGGGCGAACCGGTCGTCCACGGGGCGCGGCTATGTGGACGTCGACCTCGACACGGTGGGGCAGGCGGGCATGGCCTCCGGCTTCGCGTCGGTGATGGTCCTGGCGCTCTACATCGACAGCGGCGAGGTCCGCGAGCTCTACCAGCATCCCTATCTGCTCTGGCCGCTTTGCCCGCTCGTTCTCTACATCATCGTGCGCATCTGGGTGCTGGCCCGGCGCGGACACATGAACGAGGACCCGGTGGTCTTCATCATGCACGACTGGCGTTCGCAGATCATGATGGTGCTCGGCGCCTGCATGTTCCTGGTGGCGGCCTATGTCTGAGGCCTACGACAACTGGGGGCGCACGCCGCCTCCGCCCGGCGGACGGCGCGCCGTCGATGGCCCGCAGGCGGATGCCTTCCCGACGCTGCGGACGGCGAACGGTCTTCTTCCACGCGGCAACGGTCGGTCCTACGGCGACACCTGCCTCAATGAAGCGGGCATCCTCGTCGACATGCGCGGGCGCAACCGCATCCTCTCGCTCGACCTGCAGGACGGCGTGATCGAAGCGGAAGCCGGCGTTCTGCTGAACGAGATCACCGAGCGCATCGCGCCGCACGGCTGGTTCCTGCCCGTCACGCCCGGCACGCAGTTCGTGACGCTCGGCGGTGCCGTCGCCAACGACGTTCACGGCAAGAACCATCACCGGCGCGGCACGTTCGGGCGCTGGGTCGAGAGCTTCACGCTCGTGCGATCCGATCTCGGCGCGTTGACATGCTCGCGCACCGAGAACGCGGATTTCTTTGCCGCCACGATCGGCGGGATGGGGCTCACCGGCATCATAACGCGCGTTCGGCTGCGGCTTCTCGAGGTGCCGTCGCTGACCATCCGCGAGACGACGCACCGCCTGTCGTGCCTCGACGACTACTTCGCCCGCGCGGCCGAGGCCGACGAGGGCCACGAATATGCCGTCGCCTGGATCGATCAGCTGGCGAGAGGGCCGCGCTTCGGGCGTGGGCACCTGATCTGCGGAGACCATGCCGGCAAGGGTGACCACACGGGACGCACCCGCCGGCCGCTCTTCACGGTGCCCTTCACGCCCCCGGTGAGCCCTTTGCGCGGGTTGGCGCTGAAGGCTTTCAACGAGGCGAACTTCCGCAAGCTGCGTTCGGAGGAGGCGACGCGCCTCGTGCCCTTCGACGGGTTCTTCTACCCGCTCGATCGGGTCGGCGCCTGGAACCGGCTCTACGGTCCGCACGGGCTCCAGCAGCACCAGAGCGTCGTGCCCGAACAGATGGGGCGGCAGGCCGTCCGCGCGCTGATGGAGTGCGCGTCCGCCCACGGCCAGGGCTCGTTCCTGACGGTGCTCAAGCGGTTCGGCGACCTGCCGAGCCCGGGGGTCCTGAGCTTCCCGCGCCGCGGCTACACGCTGACGCTGGACTTTCCGAACCGGGGTGCATCGACCCTCGCGCTGATGACCGAGCTCGACCGGATCACAATCGAGGCGGGCGGTGCCGTCAACCCCTACAAGGACGCCCGCATGGCGCCGGACGTCTTCGCCGCATCGTTTCCGCGCTGGCGAGCGCTGGAGGCGATGCGCGACCCCGCGATCCGGTCCGACTTCTGGAGCCGGACAGCCCTCCGCCTCGATGTCGGGGTGCGGCGCTTCGGTGCGGCGGCCTGAGCCGCCGACCGCAAGGATTGATTGACGCTGGCGGGGGAAATCACGGTTCACAACCGCTCCCGCGTGCCCCGTCTTAACCGCATGACATACCGGTTCCCCAGAGGATCCGGCCCGAGATCCAACAGCCGGGAGGCGAGGCGTGAGCCGCTACATCCCCTTCATTCTCTTCACCGTGTTCACCAACGCGGCCGCCCAGATGATGCTGAAATACGGCATGATGCAGCTCGGCCCCTTAAGTTTTGCAGGCGTCAACCCGATCCTCAAGATCCTGTCGATCGTCTTCAGCCCGTTCGTCTTCCTCGGGCTCCTGACCTTCGTCATCTCGATGGCCTCGCACCTCTTCGTGCTGTCGAAGGTCGAGCTGACCTACGCCTATCCGTTCCTCAGCCTCGCCTATGTCGTCGTGGCCTTCGCGGCTTGGTTCCTCTTCGGCGAGGAACTGAACGCCGCCCGCATCGGCGGCATCGCCCTGATCTGCTTCGGCACGATCCTCATCGCGCGCGGCGGCGGCCAGGTGGCTGACGACGCGCCCCTGCCGGTCGTCGCCCAGACCCATTCCACCGAAGGAGCCATTCGATGAAGCACGTGATCTTTGGCGGCGACGGTTTCGTCGGCCGCCATCTCGCCCAGCGTCTCGTCAACGACGGCGAAGAGGTCGTGGTCGCGGATATCGCCAAGAGCGACCTTCCGCACTATGCCCGCGCGACGCACCTCAATGTCGATGTGACCGATCCGGCCGCCGTGAGCGCCGTGCCGATCGCGGCCGACGACATGGTCTACAACCTGTCGGCCAAGATGCTCTCGCCGCTGCAGGTGCGCGCCAAGCGCCACGAGTTCTTCTACCCCGTCAACTACGACGGCACGAAGCACATCATCGAGGCGATGGACCGCGCAGGTGCCGGCCAGCTCGTCCACTTCACCACCGACATGATCTACGGCCACACGGTGAAGACGCCGATGACCGAGGACCATCCGGTGGCGCCGCTCGGCGAGTACGGGCAGTCGAAGCTCGACACCGAGCACCTCGCGGCCGACTGGCGGGAGCGCGGGATGCGCATCTCGCTCTTCCGCCCGCGGCTGATCATCGGCCCGGGGCGCCTCGGCATCCTGGAGAAGCTGTTCAAGCTGATCGACGCCAACCTGCCGGTTCCGATGATCGGCTCGGGGCGGAACCCCTACCAGTTCATCTCGGTCTTCGACTGCGCGGAAGCCGCACGCCTCGCCTGGAAGGCGGGCGTTCCGAACGAGGCCTACAATCTCGGCTCGCTCAACCCGCCGCCGGTGCGCAAGTTGCTGGGCGACCTCGTGCGCCATGCCGGCTCGCGGTCGATCCTGGTGCCGACGCCGGGCTTCGCCGTGAAGCGCACGCTCGACTTCCTCGACTGGTTGAACCGGCCGCTGATGGACCCCGAGCAGTATCTCATCGCCGACGAGGAATGCGTGCTCGATGTCTCGAAGGGCAGGCGCGACCTCGGCTGGGTGCCGCAGTTCCGCGACGAGGACATGCTGATCGCCGCCTACTCCGAATACCGCGCGAAGAAGGAGGGCCGTTCGGCTCCCCGCTCCGCTTATCCCCATCCGGCCGAGTGAGGACCCTGGATCATGCTTGATCGCCCGACGACCGCCGCTCCTTCGCTCGACGCCGCCCCGCGCCTCGGGCCGCCGAAGCCCGACATGCTGACGCTCGACCAGGCCAAGGCCATGGACGTCGGCACCATGGCCGACGTGTTCAAGGAGCACATCAACCCCGGCCAGTTCCACTTCATGAAGCTGCTCGGCTTCCACAAGGTGAAGGTCGAGCGCGCCGAAGGGATGTTCTACATCGACCAGAACGGCCGGAAGATCCTCGACTTCTTCGGCGGCTTCGGCTCGCTGGCCTTCGGCCACAACCACCCGCGAATTCTCGACGCCCGCAAGACGTTCCAGGACGAGAAGCGACACGAGATCGCGATCGCCTTCCTGTCGCAGTACGCGGCGGCGCTGGCGAAGAACGTCGCCGCCTGTTCGCCGGGCGATCTCGACATGGTGTTCCTCGGCTCGTCGGGATCGGAAGCCATGGAAGCCGCCATCAAGGTGGCCGAGCGCGCCTCGGGCCGGAAGAACTGCAAGATCGTCCACGCCGAGAACTCGTTCCACGGCAAGACCAAGGGCGTCCTCTCGATCACCGACTCGCCGCTCTACAAGGGCGAGTTCAAGCTGGTCGAGAACACCTATCGCGTGCCGTTCGGCGATCTCGCGGCGCTGACCGCCGTCGTGCGCTCCGATCCGGATGTCGGCGTCGTGGTGCTGGAGACGGTGCAGGGCGGCGGCGGCATCGTCGAGGCCACCACCGAATACTGGCAGGGCGTGCGCGCGCTGTGCGACCAGCACAAGGTGATCTGGGTCGCCGACGAGGTGCAGTGCGGCTATGGCCGAACCGGGCGGTTCTACGCCTTCGAGCACCACGGCGTGGTGCCCGACGTCACCGCACTCGCCAAGAGCTTCGGCGGCGGCAAGGCGGCGATGGCCGCGATGATCGCGCGTCGCGACGTCTACATGAAGGCCTACGGCACGCCGAAGACCGCGATGATCCACGCCCATGCCACGTTCGGCGGCATCGGCGAGGGCTGCGCGACCTCGATCGAGGCGCTGAACACGCTCTACGACGAAGATCTGATCGGCAATGCCGAGGTGGTCGGCGCCTACCTCAAGGAACGCCTGCAGGCGATCGCGCAGAAGTACCCGTCGATCATCAAGGAGGTGCGGGGCAGGGGCCTGATGGTCGGCCTCGAGTTCCACGACTTCTCGAAGACGCTGCCCTTCGCGCTTCGGCCGATGGTGGCCCTCCTCGACGACAAGCTGAAGGGCTCGCTGTCGGGCTTCATCGGCGCGCTGCTCCTGAAGGACTACGACTGCCTCGTCGCCTTCACCGAGTACAACCGCAACGTCATCCGCCTGGAGCCGCCGCTCATCTGCTCCCACGAGAACGTCGACCAGTTCTGCGACGCGCTCGACGAGCTTCTCGGGCGCGGCATCGTGTCGATCGTCAAGGATTTCGTGAAAACGCAGATGGGCTGAGCCGAGCGCTCCGCCGAACGAAGGAAGGGCCGGGTCCTGCGATCCGGCCCTTCGCGTTTCAGTTGCCCCGCACGAGGCCGGGGCGGATGTACGCCGTCCAGCACCGGGACAGCGGCACCGCCACGTGGTCGCGCAGCCCTTCGGCGTAGATGGCTTGCAGCTCCCCGTTCGCGACGGTGATCGGGCAGAGGGGCAGGAGGGCGAGGTCGGTTCGACGTACGGCATCGATCGTGCGTGCGTCGGGGGCGGGGACGGCCCGGAACGGATCGGCGCCGATGGCGATGTAGGGCGTGGCTTGCCGCTCCAGCACATAGGGGAACGGGTTCACGAAGTTGAGGCTCATGATCGTCTCGAAGCGCACGCGGTTGGCCGCCTCGTAGGCGCGGATCGCCTCCACCGCCTCGTTCGCCGTCATCAGCCAGGCGGTCTGGAAATCCAGCTCGGAATAGAGGCTGAAAATCGGCAGCAGCTTGGCCTCCGCCAGCGCCTCGTAGGTCTGCGGGAACCGCACGTAATTGTCGATCATGCCGGCGGCGCGCTCGATGACCTCCGGCCGCTGCGTCGCCGTGTCGAGCATGCGCAGGCCGTCCGCCGGAACGTTGGCGTATTTCATCTGTCCGACGAGGGCGCGCGCCGTGCGGTGGAGCACGTTGACCATCGGCGGCATCGCCGTCGCCGCGACGAGGACAAGGATCGTTGCCGTCGCACGGGTGGAGTGACGCGAGGCGTCGCACAGGATCCGCACGAGGATCGGCCAGATGAAGATGAAGGCTTGCCCGCCGGTGTTCTGCGTCTCGTAGAACAGGCCGACGAAGAGGGCGACCGCGAGCCAGACGACGTCGCGATCGAGAAGCGCCCACCACTGCCGTGCCACCAACGGACGCCGGGCGAGACCGCCGGCATCGGCGAGAATGGGCTTACGATCGACCAGGAGAAGGGTCGCGAGCAGCAGGCACCCGAAGGCGAAGATGCCGAAATGGATCGATGCCGCCTGAACGAAGCGCGAGACGAGGACGCCTTCGTTCATGCCGACGAGGCGCACGATGTCGGCGACGTAGGCGCTGACGACGCCCGTGGTGGCTTCGAGTCCGGCCAGCACCGCCGCGAAGGCGGCAAGCGCACCGATCGCGGTGGCGAGCCGCACCCGGCCGGCCGCGAAGGCGAAGGCGCAGAGCATGCCGGCCGCGATGAAGGCGGTGATCTTGGACAGGAACAGCGCCGCACAGATCCATGCGATCACGAAGAGCAGCACGCGCTGCCGACGCTCGAACACCAGCGCGACGGTCAGCACGTAGAGAAGCTGCGTGCCGTGACGATTGTAGATGCCGAAACCGTCGATGCCGGGATAGGCGGAGTACTGCTCGACGTTCGTCGGCAACAGCTGGAAGACGAGGAACGGCAGAAGAAGCGCCAGCGACAGTCGGCGTGAACGCCCGTCGATCCGTGCGAGCACGGGAAGAAGGCCGACGAGCGTTACGGGCAGCACCATCCACTGCGCCAGAAGCACGGGCTGCGCCTCTGGGAAGAGCTTCATGCCGGCCGCGAAGAGCCAGTAGCCGAGCGGACCGACGGGGGCGAAGAAGTCCACCGAGGGCGTCTGGCCATTGAGGACGCGCCAGCCGCCGTCGATGAAGACGACGACGTCCCAGTACATGGGCCCGACCGGCAACGATACGTGAAGGCTGAGGACGAGCACGCAGACCGCCGCCACTGCCACGCCGATCACCGCGGGGGACAGGAGAAGAGAGAAGGGCGAAAGGCGGGCGAGGGGAGGCGCGCCGGCGCCGGTATCGAGAGGCAGGGACATCGACGGTTTCCGGACGGTTGCGCGGCGCCGACATCGTTTCAAACCATGCTTAAGTTCGCCTTACGCCGTTCGCCTTGCCACCTGTGGTGGCGGTCCTTCGATCAGGGCTTGCATCCGCGCGGGAATGGGGGGACGCTCCGGTGATGCTGAACCGCGTCGCTCTCGCGATCCTGGGATCGCTCGTGACATGGGCCTCGCCCGCGACGGCGGCCGAGGAGCCGGTCGACGTCGAGCTGGTCATCGCGGTGGACGTCTCGTGGTCGATGGACTTCGGCGAGCTCGACATCCAGCGGAACGGTTATGTCGCCGCCTTCCGCTCGCCGGAACTGCAGCAGGCCATCGCCGACGGGATGCACGGCCGCGTCGCCGTCACCTACGTCGAGTGGGCGGGCGACACGTCGCAGTCGGTGGTGCTGCCGTGGACGCTGATCGATGGCAAGGACGCGGCCGAAGCCTTTGCCTACCGGCTGTCCGAGGCCCGACCGGACCGGATGCGCCGCACCTCGATCTCGTCCGCCATCGATTTCGCCGCCAACCTCTTCGACGGCAACGGGTTCGAGGGGATGCGCCGGGTGATCGACGTGTCCGGGGACGGCCCGAACAACCAGGGGCGACCCGTCACGCAAGCGCGCGATGCGGCGGTCGCACGCGGCATCACCGTCAACGGTCTGCCCTTGATGACGCAAGGGGAAGATGCCGGCGGCGGCTGGGGATCGATCCGCGACCTCGACCGCTATTACGCCGACTGCGTGATCGGTGGACCCGGCGCCTTCATGATCCCCGTCAACGGCTGGACGCAGTTTCCCGAAGCGGTGCGCCGCAAGCTCGTTCTGGAGCTGGCGGGCCTGTGGCCCTTGAAACGACGTGAGAGCGCCGTGGTTTCCGCGGCGGTGGACAGCGAGACGGCCAACTGCCTCATCGGTGAAACCCAATGGCAGGAGCGCTGGCAGCGCTGACGATATCGGAAACCGTACGCTTCAGACGCGCGGCGTCACGGTTCCTGCGGCGGCCCGCCGCCTCTCACGCATGGCGTTCTGCTCGAAGGTGAGCACCATCACGATCGCCACGGCGAAGGGGATCAGGAGGTAGAGGATCCGAAAAACGAGAAGCGCGGCGAGAACATCGGTTTCCGGAACGTCGGAAAGGCCGGTCAGGAACGTGACTTCGAGAACGCCCAGCCCGCCCGGAGCGTGCGACACGAGCGCCAGCGAGAACGACACCACGAAGATCGCGAGCACGATGACGAAGCCGGGATTGTGTTCGGGTGGCAGCGCGAAATAGATGATGCCGGCCGCGGCGACGATCTCGATCGGGGCGGCGATCAGCTGCCGCAGAACCACGTCTCTCCTTGGATACTGGAGAAGGAATCCGCCGATCTTGCGCGGCCGAAAACCCCTGAAGCTCCCGAACACGTAGAGCGCGATCCCCGCGACGATGACGAGCGCCAGGCTGACGGGCACCCAGGGATCGACGTCGACATACCGACGGATCATGGTCGGGTCGGCGAGCTGGGTGAGTGCGGTCAGCACCAGGATGCCGAGCCCGAACGTGAAGGAACAGAAGGCGATCAATAGCGCGATCTCGGAGGGCGTCAGCCCCCGTGAGCTGTAGGCGCGATACCGCACCACGGCGCCCGAAAAGACCGAGGCGCCGATATTGTGCGACAGGGCATAGGTCGTGAAGGACGTGGCGGCCACGAAGGGGAGGGACACAGTTCGGCCGAGATGGCGGAGCGCGAGTCGATCGTAGTAGGCGAGAACCGCATAGGCCAGCAGGGCGCAGAGGATCGACAGCGTCCACTGGCTCCATCCGACGTTCTGGAAGCTGACCCAGATGTCGTCCAGCGATAGCCCACGCACTTCCTTGTAGAGGATCCAGCAGGAGAGGACCACGGCCGCAAGTCCAACGCAGGGCCAGATGGCGTCCTTCCACTTCATGCCTGTTCCTTCCGTCGCCAAGGCAGCTGCACGAGGAACGATGCCCGGCCCCGTACCTCGCCAGACATAAGCGCTCGACAGGCCAGAGGAAAGCGATACGCCTTCAACTCTGGGACAAGTCGTGCGCCACACATGGAACCGGCACCGTGCGGTCCGCGCCGAGATTGCGGAAAATGTGGCGGTGCGGTGGAACCGATTGCCGCATGTGCCGTTTCTTCGCCGCAATCGGGACCCTGAGGAGTTTGGTCATGATCCGTCGCATTTCTGTCGTCGCCGCAACGCTTGCCGCTGTCATGGCCGTTTCGGGTTGCGCCAACACCGTGCGCGGCGTGGGTCGCGATGTGGGCAACACGGTCGATGCGACCGCAGCCGCGGCGAACGACGTCGCCCGCTGATCCCAACGCTTCGGCGAAAGTTCAGAAGACGAAGGCCGGCTTGCCGGCCTTTTTCCATGGTGGGATAGGAGCCGACCCGTCGTTAGCGGATTGGTAAGCATAATTGGCGATGATTCGTCGTGCCGCCTCGCTGGCGCGCTCCGGATCAGGTGTTGCGTACCGGAGCCAGCGGGGAGGTCGGACCCCCCTCATCGAAAGCCGAAGTCAGGCGGTCGCCAGGACCCTGGCGATATCCGCCGAGCGGTACGGCTTAGCGATCTTCGGCACCTTGTTGAAATGGCTCGGGACCTGCGACAGGCTGCCCGAGACGAAGCAGAACGGGACGTTCAGCGCTTCGAGCCGACGAGCGATGGGAATGGAGTTGTCCGCCCCCAGGTCGAAATCGAGAAGGGCGAAATCCACGCCTTCCTGTATCCGCTTCAGCCCGTCCTTCAGGCTGCTGGCCCATACACAATCGGCCTGCAGGGTCTCCGACACGATCTCTTCGAGATCCATGGCGATCAGGGGTTCATCTTCCAGGATCAGAACGCGCATCGAAGAAGCCCTCGTTTCCCTTTAAAACGGAACTGCCGGGACTTGGTTCGCCGCAATAAGAAATAAAGTTCGACCGAAATATTGACTTTTCATTTACCATACTACGGTCGGGTGATGCCTTCGGCCGTAGCTCGGAACTAGTCCATCACGCGATCGAGTAATGAGGCGAGGGAGCGTCGGCCGTCTCCGGCACTTCGCCCGTCTTGGCGACCCGCTGCGAGAGCGACGTGAGGAGTTCGGCCGCGACGCGCTCGGCGGCCACGGGCTTGCCGAACAGATAGCCCTGGAGCTGATCGCACCCGATCTCCACCAGCATGGCCGCCTGCTCCGGCGTTTCGATGCCTTCCGTCACCACCGTCAGGTTCATGTGGTGGCCGAGGTTCACGATCGTGCCGATGATCTGTCGGATATTGGCCTCGCCCTGCTCGAAGGCGATCATGAACGACTGGTCGATCTTCAGCTTGTCGAAGGGGAAACGCCAGAGATAGCCGAGCGACGAATAACCCGTCCCGAAATCGTCCATGGCGATGGAGACGCCGAGCGTCTTCAGTTCCTGCAGCTGCTCCAGAATGGCATTCGACCGGTCGAGGAGGAGGCTCTCGACCACTTCGATTTCCAGCCGATGGCCCGCGATGCCGGAGGCCTCCAGGGCGTCGCGTACGATGGAGACGAGGTCGCCGTCGCGGAACTGGACAGCCGACAAGTTGACGGAGATGAACAGGTCTTCGGGCCACAGGGCGATCTGGCGTGTCGCCTCGCGCAGAACCCAGTCGCCGATCGCCTTGATGTAGCCCCGGGCTTCCGCGATCGGAATGAAGATCGACGGCGGAATGTAGCCGCCTTCGCCATCGGGCAGACGGATCAGGCTCTCGAAACCCAGGATCCGTTGATCCGCGGCACCGACGATGGGTTGATAGAAAAGTTCGAACTGCCCGTGCTCTAGTGCCTCGCGCATGCGGCGCTCGATCATCCGGCGGCGATTCGCCTCCTCGTCCATGGACGGCTCGAAGAGCACGAAGTCGCCTTGCTTGGAGCTCTTGTGGACGAGGACCGCGAGCTCGGCATGCTGGAACAGCTGGACGATGGTGCGGCCATGCTCCGGCACCATGGAAACGCCCATGCACAGCTGCGGGGTGAGGGTGTTGCCCTCGATCGTCACGGGAATCTCGACTTCCTGGCGGATGCGCCGAGCGAGCGCTTCGACGTCGTTGCGACCCCTCAGGTTGCGCTGGACGATCATGAAGTCGTCCGCACCCATGCGGGCCACGAGGTCGTTGCGGTCGATGATGCGCATCAGCCGATCCGCCACGGTGCGCAACAGTTCGTCGCCGCCGGCCTGGCTGATGCTCTTGTTGATGTCGCCGAGCCCCTGGATGTCGATGGCCCAGACCGCGAGCCGCTCGCGCGTGGCGCGGCAGGTCGCGAAGATGCGCCCGGCATCCTCCTCGATCCGCTTGCGGTTCAGGAGCTTCGTGAGCGTGTCGTGATTGGCCAGAAACTGGATGTGCTCGTCGGCCTGCTCGATGCGCCACTTGCGACGGATATAGATGAGACCGGGAACACCCGCCGCGGTGACGAGGACACCGATCAGACCCGCGACCGCATATCCCACGACCTGGATCAGCTGCTCTTCCACGCCGTCCATGCGGGGCACGACCGAGATGAAGCCCCGGCGCGTGCCGTCACGCTCGATAGGAGAGATGACCTGGCTTTCGCCGCCGGCGGACCGCACCGACTGGATCCACTGCCCTTCGCGCTCCACGGCCGTCTGCGACAGCTGCTCGAGCCCTGTGATGCCGCCCGGGCGCTCTCGCAGCAGCCAGGCATGCGCTTCCGATTTGAGCGAGAACTCCGGCTGGCCCTTGAGATCGAACACGGTGAAGTTCGACAGACCGGAGGCGAGGGCGACCGCGCGGATTTCCGATTCGAGATCGGGGTCGCGCGAGATGCCCGTGAGAAGTGCCTCGACGGCCCCGTTCGTCTCCTCGAGATAATCGACGAAGCCTTGCACGCGCTGCTGGGCCGTCGTGGCCAGAAGGTTGGAGATGGTCTCCTTGCCGATCCAGACGCCCGCAACCGAAACGGCGGCGAGCACTGCGCCCGCACCGACGGCCGTTGCCGAATATCGTTTGAGGAACTTGATCATGGCATCCGTATTCCTTCGCCCGGCAAACCTAGGCGACGAAAGTTAAGGAAGCGGATCGAACCCTTGCGGTGCCGGCCTTGCGCCGGGAGGGCTCATACCATCCAGCGACGGTGGAACCACATCCACTGTTCCGGATATTCGCGGACCCAACGCTCCACCACGTCGTTCAACTGCTGGCAGCTCGCCGTGACGTCGATCTCGCCGGCCGCGTCGCGGGCAAGTTCCAGCCGCGGCTCCAACGACAGACGATAGCGCCCGCCCGGCAGGCGCACGCAGCGCGCAGGGTGGATGTCGCAGTCGAACTTGCGCGCGAGCTTGGGCAGCAGCGGGTTGGTGCGGCAGGGGCGCCCGAAGAACGTCGTCAGTTCGCCGCGCTTGAACTTCTGGTCCACCAGCATGCCGACATTGCCGCCGCCCTCGAGCGTGCCGGCCAGCGCCCATGCGGCCCCGGCCTTCGAGGGCACCAGGTGTCCTCCGCGCGTGCGCCGCGCCGACAGAACTTCACGCGCGATATAGCGGTTGTTCGGCTGGCGGAAGAGGGCGGTCAGGTCCAGACCGAACGTCGCCGCGCAGATCGGCAGCAGCTCGAACGAACCGAGATGCGCGGTGAAGAAGATCACCGGCTTGGGGTTGTCGCGCAGCTGCAGGAACAGGTCGATGCCGTCGACCTCGACCATGCCTTTCGACGAGTCCCGCGACGGATCGAAATCGAAGATATCGTCCAGAAAGACGTATTCGGCCGCGATCCGCCCCATCTGGCCCCAGTTGCGCCGGGCGAGGTCCTCGATGGCGGCCTCGTCCTTCTCGGGAAAGGCGAGCCTGAGGTTCTCGAGCGCCACGCGGTGGCGCGGCGTCTTCGGACCGATCCAACGCGCGAGACGGTCCGCCACCTCCAGCCCCTTGCGTGCGGGGAACAGGCGCAGGACCGCGAGCAGCGCGAACAGGACCCGGGCCACCAGCCAGTCGCGCGTCTGCCGCTGCCGCTTCCAGGCCTTCTCCAGAAACCGTCCGCTCATGCGGCGAGATCGGCGTCCACCCGCAGGATGATCTTGCCGAACACCTGCCGCCCTTCCATGCGCTTGAGCGCCACGTCGATGTCAGCGAAGCCGACCTCGGTGTCCACCACCGGGCGCACCCAGCCGCGTGCCATCTTCTGCATGGCGTCGGCCATGTTCTCCATGCGGCATCCGAAGGAGCCGAGGAGTTTGAGTTGCTGCTGGAACAGCATCATCAGGTTGACCTCGGTGGAGACGCCCGACGTCGAGCCGCAGGTAACGAGCCGACCGCCGCGCTTCAGGCACAGCATGGAGCCCGCGAACGTGTCCTTGCCCACATGCTCGAAGACGACGTCGACGCCCTTCTTCTTCGTCAGCTTGCGCACGACGCCTTCGAAGCGGTCCGAGCGGTAGTTGATGACGTGGTCGGCGCCGAGCGCCTTCGCCGGCTCGACCTTCTCGTCGGAGCCGACGGTGGTGATCACGGTCGCACCGTGCCGCTTGGCAAGCTGGATCGCGGCGGTGCCGATGCCCGATCCGCCGGCGTGCACGAGCACCGTTTCACCGGGCTGGAGCTTGGCATTGTCGAACAGCATGTGCTCGACCGTGCCGAATGTCACGGGCGCAAGCGCCGCCCCGACGGCGTCGCAGCCGGGAGGGGCGGGCACGAGCAGGCGCGCCGGCAGGTTGATGCGCTCCTGCGCGAACCCGTCGAGGTGGAACCCATGAACGCCGCCGACATGCTCGCAGAGATTGTCGCGCCCCTCGCGGCAGGCATGGCACAGGCCGCAGGTGCGCGCGCCGTAGATCGACACGAGCTGACCCGGCACCAGACCCGACGTGCCAGCCCCCAGCGTCTCGACGACGCCGGACGCTTCCGCCCCGATGGTCAGCGGCAGCTTGCGCTTGGCGAACGCCATGCCGCGCCAACCCCAGACGTCGATATGATTGAGCGCAACGACCTGGATGCGAACCGTCACCTCGCCGGGACCGGGCGCACCGGGTGCGTCGATCTCGACGCTCCGCAGGTCTCGGTCGGCGACGAGTTGCAAGGCGCGCATGGGGGCTCCTGAAAAGGGAAGGTTCAGCGCGGCTCGCGGCCGAGAACGAGCGAAACGTTCTGGCCGCCGAAGCCGAAGGAATTGGAAAGGACCGCCGAAACGTCCGCCGAGCGCGCCACGTTGGGCACGACGTCGAGCGGGATCACGGGGTCGGGTTGGCTGTAGTTGATCGTGGGCGGCAGCACGCCTTCGCGCATCGACAGGATCGAGACGACCGCCTCGATCGCGCCCGCCGCCGTCAGCGTGTGACCGATCATCGACTTGTTGGACGAGATCGGCACCGATCCGATCGCCTCGCCGAACACGGCCGCGAGACCGGTGTATTCCATCCGGTCGTTCTCGGGCGTCGAGGTGCCGTGGGCGTTGATGTAGCCGATGTCGGCGGGCGTCAGGCCGGCATCCTCCAGTCCCGCGCGGATCGTGGAGATGATCGGCGAGCCGTCGGGCTTGGAGCGGGTGCGGTGGAAGTCGTCGGCCTGTTCGCCGATGCCGTGAACGACGCCGAGGATCGTGGCGCCACGCGCCCGGGCCGACGCCAGCGATTCCAGCACCAGCGCGCCGGCGCCCTCCGCCATGACGAAGCCGTCGCGGTCCTTCGAGAAGGGCTTGGAGGCCCGCTCCGGCGCTTCGTTCTGGGTCGAGAGCGCGGAGAGGAGGGAGAAGCGGATCAGGGCTTCCGCCCCGACCGAACCGTCCGTGCCGATCGCGATGCAACGTTCCGCGTCGCCGCGGCGGATCGCTTCCAGCCCGAGCTGGATGGCGCTGGCGCCGGACGCGCAGGCGGTCGACAAGGTGATGGGCAGGCCGCGCGTGCCGAGCCGGTCGGCCAGGCGCTCGGAAATCCCGCCGAAGAGCGTGAGGTCGTAGATCGCGGCGGAGCGGTTGGTTCGGGCGAGTTCGAGCAGGCGGTCGTAGCCGGCCTCCTCGCGAGCCTCGCCGCTCATCTTGTCCAGCGCCAGGCGCTGCGACCATTCGAGCTCGATCGGCGGCGCTGCCAGGAAGAGCGGCGCGCCGAACCCGGTGGGATCGAGGCCCGCCATCGCGATCGCCTCCGTGCCCGCGGCTTCGGCCAGCGCGTAGGAGAGCGCGATGCCGCTCCATGGCTCGACGTTCATGAAGTCGATCGTACCGGCGATGGTGGTGCGCAGGTTGTCGGTCGGGAAGCGGGTGATCGGGTGGATGCCCGACCGCCCGGCGGTCAGCGCCGCCCAGTTGTCGGCAACGCCCCGCCCGAGCGACGACACGACGCCTACGCCCGTGACCGCAACCACGGGCCGACCCTGAAAATCCAGATCGCGAGAAGCCATCAGTTCCATCCGTCCTCGGCCGAAGCGTTCGGCCCGATCCTCATGCCTCAGCGCGGCTCGATGGCTTCCACCAGGGCGACGCCTTCGCCCCGCACATGGCCGACACTCGTCACCAACGCCTGGGCGGGGGCGAAATCGGCGGGCCGCTCTTCGCCGCCCGCAGCCGGAGCGGGCAAGCGCCCGGCCGACAGATGGATCGCCGCCAGCGCCACGCCGATCGGGAACTGCGCTTCCATCGCATGGCCGACCGCACTGCCATAGGTGCGCAGCGCGGCGTGGGGGAAGCGGGCGCCGAGGAGTTCGGTTTCCGCCGTGGTCTCGGGCTGCAGGCCGCTGGCCCCGGACAGGACGAGGAGGTTCTCGTCCCCGGCTCCGCTCTCGTCGAGGAGACGGGCGAGACGATCGGCAAGACGGCCCTCGGATCGCGGGCCCCGGTCGCCGGCGACGAACCGCAGACGGCCATAGGCCGTCGCGCCGCGTTCGGCCGCATGTTCGGCGTCTTCCAGCACGAGAAACGCACCGACGCTGCCGGGCACGAAGCCGGCCTCGTCTCCGCCGCGCGCCGGAACGGGACGCCATTCGCCGCCGAGCAGGAAGCCGCCGAGTTCGTAGTTGACGAGAAGGTCCTTCCGGTCGGCCGAGAAGGCGCCACCGACGAGGCAGATGCGGCTCTGACCGGCACGGATGCGCGCCGACGCGACCTGAACGGCCGAGATGCCGGCGCTTTCCTCGCCCATGAAGGTGCGCGACGAGCCCGTCACCTTGTGGACGATGGAGATGTTGCCCGCCATCAGGTTGGAAAGCTGCGCGAGAAAGAGCGTCGGGCGAAGCTCGCTCGACAGGAGCTCGTTCATCAGAGGCAGCGGATCGTTCAGGCCGCGCGCGCGGGCCATCACAAGCCCGTCCACCTCCGGATCACGCTCGCCGCCGCCCGCTGCCACGATCATGTCCACCTTCGCGCGCGTCGCCTCGTCGGGCGCGACCTCGGCATCGGCGAGAGCAAGGCCCGCGGCATAGACGCCGAGCTTCTGCCAGGTCTCCATCTGCCGCTGGTCGCCCTTCTTGGGGATCTGCAGCGACCAGTCGATCTGGGGAAGCGGATGGATGGAATGGCCGGTGGGCTCGACGCCCTCGATCGCCGGCTGGAAACCGTCCGCCGCGCCGAGGCGCGCGAGATGGGTTTCGACGCCTTCGCCGAGCGAGGACACGAGACCGACACCGGTGATCAGCACGTCGCGCGCGGGTTGATCCATCGTCGTTTCCGTCGAAAGGGAAGCGCGGGCGCGCCGGGCACCCGCGTCGGGAATGGTCGGTCGAAGCAGCCCGGCCGTCAGACGGCCTTGGCGGCGCGCAGCTCGTCGATCCTGGCGCAGAGGTTCTTCATGACGAAGTACTCCTCCGTCGAGGCCTCGCCCTCGTTGACCCGCTGCGTCCACTTCTCCAGCGGGATCTTGATCCCGAATTCCTTGTCGATCGCGAAGACGATGTCGAGGAAGTCGAGCGAATCGATGCCGAGATCATCGATCGTGTGGCTCTCGGGGGTGATCTGGTCGCGGTCGATCTCGCTCGTCTCGGCGATGATGTCGGCGACCCGGTCGAAGGTTGAAGACAAGGGATCTTCCTCGTAAATCTGTCGGATCGTTCGTGCGGCGAACCTATAGGCAATCCTCCAGCGTTTGCAAAGCGACGCCGCCCGCTGCCCGTTTCCCCATCGCTTGCCGAACAACGACCCGGACCCGATGCGCCCTTACCTTCCGATCCGCTTCGCGGTCGCGCCCATGATCGACTGGACCGACCGGCATTGCCGGTTCCTGCACCGCCGGCTCGCCCCGCGCGCGCTCCTCTACACCGAGATGGTGGTGGCGGACGCGATCCTGCACGGCGATCGCGAGCGGCTTCTCGGGTTCGATCCGGCCGAGTATCCGCTGGCGCTGCAGATCGGCGGATCGGAGCCGCACAAGCTCGCCGAGGCCGCGCGGGTCGGCGAGGGGTTCGGCTACGACGAGATCAACCTCAACGTCGGCTGCCCTTCGGACCGGGTGCAGTCGGGCGCGTTCGGCGCTTGCCTGATGCGCGACCCGGCGCTCGTCGGCCGCTGCCTTGCCGCGATGCGCGAGGCGGTCTCGGTGCCGGTCACGGTGAAGTGCCGGATCGGCGTGGACGAGCAGGATCCCGAACCGGCGCTCGACGCGCTGGCGAATGCCGCCGTCGATGCCGGCGTCTCGGCCATCTGGGTCCACGCGCGCAAGGCCTGGCTGCAGGGGCTGAGTCCCAAGGAGAACCGGGAGATCCCGCCGCTCGACTACGATCGGGTTCACCGCCTGAAGGCGCGCTTGCCGGACATGTTCGTCGGGTTGAACGGCGGGCTTGCGACCGTCGAGGCAGCGGCGGAGCAACTCGTCCATTTCGACGGCGTAATGATGGGCCGCGGCGCCTATCAGAATCCGTCGCAGCTCGCGCATGTCGGCGCTCGCATTCACGGCGACGCGCGCGAGGAGGTCGACCTTGCCGCGCTGATCGACGACATGACGGCCTATGCCGAGCGTCACATGGCGGGGGGCGGGCGCCTTTCCAACGTCACACGCCACATGATCGGCTTGTTCACGGGCTTGCCGGGCGCGCGGCGCTGGCGTCAGCTCCTGTCGGAACGCGCGGTGCGCCCCGACGCGGGGCCGGAGCTCATCCGCGAGGCCTTCGCAGAGGTCCGCTTCGATTCGCCTGCCGAAGCCGCGGCCTGAGCCAAAGGAAAAGCCGGAGCATGGACTGGGCCGAGGTCGGGACCCTCGTCGCGCTGCTGGCGGCGGGCGCATTGTTGTCTGGGTTCCTGGCGGGGTTGCTCGGCATCGGCGGCGGCGCCGTCACGGTGCCCGTGCTGTTTCAGGTCCTCACGACGCTGGACGTCGCCGCCGAGACGCGGATGCAGATCGCGATCGGAACATCGCTCGCCCTGATCATTCCGACCTCCATCCGCTCGTTGCGCGCGCATCTGGCGAAAGGTGCCGTCGACACGGTTCTCCTCAGGCAGTGGATCGTGACCGTGCCGCTCGGCGCGATGCTCGGCGGCGCCGTCGCCAACCTTCTGCCGTCCGATGTGCTGGAGGCGATCTTCGCGGCGATCGCGCTCGTTCTCGGCTTGCGGATGCTGATCGGGAAGCTCCCGTTCCTGCTGGGCCGCGATCTGCCGGGGCGGGTAGGGCGCACGGTTGCCGGGCTCGTGATCGGCGGGCTGTCCGCCATCATGGGCATCGGCGGGGGTGTCCTCAACAACACGTTCATGACGCTCTATGGGCGCACGATGCATCAGGCGGTCGCGACCTCGGCCGGGGTCGGCGTCCTCATCGCCGTTCCCGGCGTCGTCCCGTTCGTCGTCGGCGGCTGGGGCCGTCCCGACCTGCCGCCGTTCAGCCTCGGCAACGTGAGCCTCGCGGCGCTGGCGATCCTGATTCCCCTGTCCATGCCCACGGTGAAGCTCGGCGCGACGCTCGCGCATCGCCTCACCAGGCGGCAGCTGGAGATCGGCTTCGGCCTTTTCCTTCTCACCGTCTCGGTGCGCTTCATCGCAAGCGCACTCTGAGACCGCGTCAGTCCGACAGGACGAGGCGGTCGCCCCGGAAGTCCAGCGACGACAGGGTTCCGAGGAAGCTCATGCCGAGGAGGTTGACCCCGATCCCGTCGCCCTGCGTGACGACGGCCGGCACCCGGCGGCGCTCGATGCTGCCGACGCGGACCCTGTCCAGCATGACGGGCGCTGCGACGGTATCGCCGTTGGCCGTGCGGATGCGCGCGGTGTAACGCAGGGCGGCGAGGTCGATGCCGATCGCAGCCGCCGTGTCGCGATCGAGCGCGATGAGGCTCGCGCCCGTGTCGACGAGGAAATGTACCCGTTCACCGTTCACCTCGGCATCCAGAGCGAAGTGACTGCCGTCGCCGCGCGCTACCATCACCTGTCCGTCCGGGCCGCCGACGCTGACCGCCCGGCCGGGAAGAAGAACCGCCATCATCCGGTCGCCGACCGATCGGATTTCGGGCCCGAACGCATAAGCGGCGATGAGCACGGCGAAGGCTGCGATCCAGATGGCCGCGCCCTTGGCCGCCTCGCCCCAACGACCGCGGAAGGCCACAAGCAGGCCGGAGCCGAGCAGCGTCGTCCACAGACCCATGTAGACCAGCGAAGCGAAGGCGTCGTCGTCGAGACCCAGAACCTCGCCGCCGCCCCATGTCAGCGCGAGAAGCGCGACGCCGATGACGGCGAGAAGGACGACGAGCGTCGTGCCGGAGCGCATGTCAAATCGCCTCCGGCGCCCGCAGGCGGAGCCGGTCCGCAAGCTCGCCGATGATCGTGGAGCGCGCGTCGTCGGACAGGGCGGACCAGTTCGCGATCTCCTCGATCGTCCGTCCGCAGCCGACGCAAAGGCTGCCGGCCGCATCGAGACTGCAGATGCGCACGCAAGGGGAGGCGAGGGCGACGGGAGATGCGATCATGGATCGAGAGATATGGTTTCGCTGCCCGACCGGCAACGTCGCCTCGCCGTGTCGTGTTCGTGTCCGGTGTCCCTCAGGAGAAGTCCGCGAGCGCCGGCATCACCTCGAGCACGCGGGCGTGTGGGAAGGTCGCAAGCGCCTCCGTTCCCCGGCCGGGGGTCGAGTTCAGTTCGAACGATCCGTTGTGAAGGCTCACCAGCGCCTGCACGATGGGTAGACCGAGGCCGGTGCCCTGTTCCGCGCTCTTGATGGCGTTCGCGCCTTGGCCGAAGGAGGACAGCACGAGCGGCATCTCCTCCTTCGGGATGCCGGGCCCGTTGTCGCGTACCGAGACATATTGTCCGCCGCCCGCAGTCCAGCCGACGCGCACCAGGATGGTGCCCTTGGCCGGCGTGAACTTCACCGCGTTGGACAGGAGGTTCAGGATCACCTGCCGCAGCGAACGCGGGTCGCCCCAGAGCTGCGGAAGATCCGGCTCGAACTCCCAGCGGATCTCGATCTGCTTCGCATCGGCCTTCATCTGGACGAAGCCGATGGCCGCCTTCGCGATGGCGACGAGGCTAACCGCCTCCTCGTTGAGCGTGTAGCGTCCCGCCTCGATCCGCGACAGGTCGAGAATCTCGTTGATGAGATCCAGAAGGTGCTGTCCGGAATTGTGGATGTCGCGCGCATATTCGCGGTAGGTGTCGTTGCCGACCGGCCCAAGGATCTGCTCGCTGATCACTTCCGAAAAGCCGAGGATCGCATTGAGCGGCGTGCGCAACTCGTGGCTCATCGTCGCCAGGAACTGTGACTTGGCGAGGTTGGCCTCCTCCGCGCGCTGCCGGGCCTGGTCCGAAGCGATGCGCGCGGCCTCGATCTCGAAAGTGAACTGGTCGCGCTCGGTGCGATGGCGGACGCGATCCGTCTTGGAGGCGCGAAGCCTGCCGGCCACGACGGCGAAGAAGGGCACGGACGACAGAAGAACGACGTGGAGGGCGAGGCTCGAAGGATCGTCGACGCTCAGCGCGAGATAGCCGGTCGCCAGGACCAGGGGAGCGAAGGTCCAGGGTACGACGGCCTTGAGGCTCGCGCCGATCAGCGCCACGGTCGCGATCGCAGATGCGACCACGGCGAGGCGAACCGCATCCAGGGCGGCGAAACCACAGGCGTCGCAGGCCGGCCAGAGCATCAGCACCGCCCAGGGCAGTCCCATGGCGAGGTGGCCCAGTTGGAAACGACGCCGCCACGCGAAGGCCGTCACCATGGACGGGGCCGCCTTCTCGAAGGCTCGAAGAACCAGCAGCAGCGGCAGCGCCATGACGAGGTTCAGCCCGATCCAGGCCGTGAGGATCGCGATGTCGGCAAGGGCGAACAAGGCGCCCGACGCGCCGACGAGCACAGCTAGGACAGGCAGGCCGGCGGAGAACTGCGGCACGTGCTGCCGCAGGAGCTCGAGCTCGATTCGCGGCGGCATGCCATCCGCCGATGTCAGTCGGTCGCGCGTGCGCCGGAGCGTGCGGGCCAGTTCCACGCGGTGACCGGACGCCCCGCCACGGGGCAGGGCCGTCTTCTCCATGGATGGCGGGGCGGCAAGCGACATGGATATGGTTCGGACAAGGGTTGCATGCGGTCGTTCGGCAGCATCCTGTTGCGGAAAACTTAAAGAATTGGCTTAAGAAAACGCGAAAGATCGCGGATGCGCGAACGGACGGTGGCGAGGGGCCGCCGGCACGCTGGGTTCGCCGGGAAGGGGTTCGACTTGGACAGACTCGACAAAAAGATCCTGCGGCTTCTTCAGGAGGACTCGACGCTGGCGGTGGCCGACGTCGCCAAGCGCGTCGGCCTCTCGACCACGCCTTGCTGGCGGCGCATCCAGAAGCTGGAGGAGGAAGGCGTCATCGTGCGGCGCGTCGCCGTGCTCGATCCGGTCAAGGTCAATGCCCGCGTCACGGTCTTCGTGTCCGTGCGCACAGGATCGCATTCGGTGGAATGGCTTCGCCGCTTCTCCGAGGTCGTGCAGGAATTCCCAGAGGTGATCGAGTTCTACCGCATGAGCGGGGACGTCGACTATCTCCTGCGGGTGGTCGTGCCCGACATTGCGGCCTACGATTCGTTCTACAAACGGCTGATCGCGAAGATCGAGATCCGCGACGTCTCTTCGGCGTTCGCCATGGAGCAGATCAAGTACACGACCGAGCTGCCGCTCGACTATCTCATGCTCGACAAGGACCAGCGGGAGAGCTGAGCTCTCCCACCGCCTCATCGGTTCAGCGGTTGAGGCGCGCCAGGAGCGAGGACGTGTCCCATCGCTTGCCGCCCATTGCCTCGATCTCGGCATAGAACTGGTCGACGAGCGCCGTGCCGGGCAGGGACGCGCCGTTGCGCCGGGCTTCGCTGAGGCAGATGCCGAGATCCTTGCGCATCCACTCCACGGCGAAGCCGAAGTCGTAGCGCCCCTCGTCCATCGTCTCGTGGCGGTTCTCCATCTGCCAGGAGCCGGCGGCACCCTTCGAGATGACGTCCACCACCTTGCGGATATCGAGACCGGCCTTCTGGCCGAAATGGATGGCCTCCGACAGACCCTCCACGAGCCCGGCAATGCAGATCTGGTTCATCATCTTGGCGAGTTGGCCGGAGCCGGCCGGCCCCATCAGTCCGATCATCCGCGAATAGGCCTCGATCGTCGGGCGTGCCGTCTCGAACGTGTCGGCTTCTCCTCCTACCATCACGGTGAGGACGCCGTTCTCAGCGCCCGCCTGTCCGCCGGAGACCGGCGCGTCCAGAAACCTGAGGCCTCTGGCCTTCAGGGCCTCGTCCAATTCGCGTGCGAGTTCGGCCGAGGCCGTGGTGTGATCGACCAGAATCGCGCGCTGCTTCATCCCGGCCATCGCGCCGTCGTCGCCGTAGACCACCGAGCGAACGTCGTCGTCGTTGCCCACGCATAGAAACACGATGTCGGCGCCGGCGGCCGCCTCGCGCGGCGTCGGGGCCGCGCGTCCGCGATGCGCTTCGGTCCAGGCCTGCGCCTGGGCCGAATTACGGTTGTAGACCGTGACCTCATGTCCCTTGGCGGCGAGATGACCCGCCATCGGAAACCCCATGACGCCGAGGCCGATGAAACTCGCTGCAACCATTCCCTGGTCCTTCCGCTGCCCGATGGGTCGATACCGTTCGCCAGCTGGCAATGACGCCGGCCGAGCGATTCGCTCGCGCGACGTTAGGCTTCTTCCGGAAGGTTGTCCCCCGACTGACGCCCATGACATCGGCTTCGGGACGACGGGGGGCGATCTGGCTACCGCGTCAGATGCCGGGTCAGCCGGCGCTCGGCGAGGTTGGTCAGGCGGCGTACGATTTCCACCAGCACGAGATAGAAGATCGCCGCCCAGACATATGTCTGGAAGTCGAAGCTGCGTGAGAAGGCCCGGCGCGTTTCGCCGAAAAGGTCGAACACGCTGATGATGGCGACCAGCGCGGACGCCTTCACCATCAGGATGAATTCGTTGGCGTACGGCCGAAGCGCCACGATCATCGCTTGCGGCGCCACCACGCGCCGGATGGTCACGGATCGCGGGAGGGCGAGGGCGCGCGCGCCTTCCCATTGTCCCTTGCCGACGCTCTCGATCGCACCGCGAAGGATCTCAGCCTGATAGGCGGCGGTGTTGAGGGACAACGCGAAGATCGCGCAGTACCAGGCATCGCGGAAGAACCACCAGAGGCCGACCGCCTCGAACCCGGTTCGAAACGTTCCAAAACCGTAGTAGATCAGGAAGATCTGCGCGATCAGCGGCGTGCCGCGGAAGAACGACACGTAGGAGAACGCGGCGCCGCGCGCGAGAGGCTGCCGGGACATACGCCCCGCGGCAACCGGCACCGAAAGAAGGGCACCCATCGCGTAGGAGATGACGACGAGCGAAAGTGTCGTCCACAGGCCTCGCAGGTAGGCAGGACCGTAGGTCGCGACGAGCTGCGGGTTCCATACCTCGACGAGATACACCGCGAGCGCGACGCCCGCGGCCGCCCAAAGCCCAAGCATGAGGATGCCGAGGGGGCCTGGGCGACGTCGAACGGCGGGAGGAGGCGCCATGCTCACCGCACCACCTCGCCGCGCTTGGTCCAGAGTTCGATCCGCCGAAGGCCGACCGAGGAGATCAGCGTCAGCACGAGATAGAGGGCGCAGGCGAGCCCGAAGAACAGGAACGGCTCGCGCGTCACGCGCGCCGCCACCCCGGTCTCGCGCATGATGTCGGCGAGACCGATCACCGAGACGAGTGCCGTATCCTTCAGGAGGTTCAGCCACACGTTGGAGAGGCCCGGCAGGCTGATGCGCAGGAGCTGGGGCAAGATGACGAGCCCGAGGATCCGTCTGTGCGAAAGCCCGAGCGCGCGCGCGCCCTCCCACTGACCGTGGGGAATGGCACGGAAAGCCGACAGGAAGACTTCCGAGGAATAGGCGGCGAAGACGAGGCCGAGCGCCACCATGCCGGAGACGAAGCTCGACAGCGTCCACTGTCCGAGGCCGAGGGCGACCGTCGCGGCGTTGAGGAGGTTCTGGCCGCCGTAATAGACGAGGAAGAGGGTCAGGAGTTCGGGCAGGCCGCGGAAGATCGTCGTGTAGATGTCGGCCGCCCGGCTGAGGGCCGGGTCCTCGCCGCGCTTTGCGAGCGCCAAGGCCAGGCCGAGCACGAGGCCGAACGGCAATGTCGCGAGCGCCAGCGATACGGTGACGAGCGCGCCGTGGGCGATCTCGTCGCCCCAGCCGGTATCGCCGTAGGCGAGAAGCGCAATGTAATCCATCTGTCGATCGCGACCCGCCGACGCTGCAAACCCAAGCGGCAGGTACGGACGATCATGTCCGCGCCTGCCGCCGCTTTCTAGGCTACGGCCTTATTCGCCGTAAACGTCGAACTTGAAGTACTTGTCGTTGATCGCCTTGTAGGTGCCGTCCTTGCGGATCGCCACGATCGCGTCGTCGAACATCGCCTTCAGCTTCTCGTCGCCCTTGCGAAGCGCGATGCCGAGGCCGGGACCGTAAACCGCCTCGTCGACGGGAAGCGTGCCGAGCAGCTTGCAGCAGGCGCCGGCCGGGCTTTCCAGCCATTGCGTCAGAACGAGAACGTCGTCGGTGACGGCATCGAGACGACCGTTCTCGATGTCGAGCTTGTATTCCTCGGCCGTCGGATAGACCTTGACGTCGGACTCCGGGAACATGATCTCGGCGGCCTTGGCGTGGGTCGTCGAGCCCTGTGCGCCAACCGACTTGCCAGCCAGCGACGCGGCGCTCGTATCGGCGATGGTCGAGTCCTTGGGCACGGCCACGGCGCCGGGCGTGTTGTAGTACTTGTTGGTGAAGAGCACCTGTTCAGCGCGTTCCGGCGTGATCGACATGGAGGCCACGATGGCGTCGAAGCGGTCGTTCTGCAGCGCCGGAATGATGCCGTCCCAGTCGGACGTGACGAACGTGCAGGTCACCTTCATCTGCGCGCAGAGCGCCTTGGCGATGTCGATGTCAAAGCCGAGAAGCTGGCCCGAGGCATCGGTGTAGTTGAACGGAGGATAGGCGCCTTCCGTGCCGATGCGGACTTCCGTCCAGGTCTTGTTCGCGTCGCTTTCCTGCGCGGTGGCGGGGCTGGAGACGAGGGCGGCCAGGGCCGCGGCCGCGAGGAGGTTCTGGATCGAGATCATGCGATTGCGCTGTCCTGCCAAGACTGAGGTGCATTTGCCTGCGAGATAGGCATGCTTGCCGGAAAGGCGATGTTGCCGTTTCCGTCAATTTTGGCAACCCATCGGTTCACCGATACCCGCGCCGTCCCCGAGAAACCGCGAAGCTCCGCGCCGTCTCGAGGTCGATGGGCGTGTTCACGTTGAAGAACGGATCGCCGCCGGGCGCGAGGTCGGTGGACGGGAAGGGAACGGCAGCGAAACCAAGCTCGCGCAGGACCGAACGTAGCGATGGGGCACGGTCGGCATCGAGGCGCAGCGTCGCGAGCCGGGTGAGCGCCGATGTGGGCCAGAAGGCGCAGACCGGGTGAAGCCGTCCCGCAAGGGACACGACCCGCACGTCGTCCGCTCCTGCTCCGGCCAGGAGGCGCGGCACGAGGTCGTGAGGCAGGAACGGGGTATCGGCGGGTGCACTGACGACGCCGATGCACCCATCGTCGGATGCCAGAGCGTGGAGCGCCCCCGCCTGCAGCCCGGCGAGCGGACCGGCATATCCCGGCACCTCGTCAAACACGAGGTCGGCGCCAAGCTCGGCGTAGAGTTCGGGCCGGTCGGTCGCGACGACAAGACGGTCGACGAAGGGGCGAAGGCGATCCGCGACCCGGTGCACCATGCTTCGACCGCCGACGTCGAGCAGGGGCTTCGGTCGGTCGAGACCCATGCGCGACGAGCGCCCGCCCGCGAGGATCAAACCGAGCGGTTGCCGTTGTACCGGCGTCAAGCCGCGCTCCTCGCCGGTCGGCCTCGCGTCTCGCGGTGGAGCGTATAGAGGCCGCTCGCGACCACGATCAACGAGCCGAGGGTCTCGCGGAGCGACGGACGCTCGTCGAAGGCGGCGATACCGAGAAGGATGGAGAACAGGAGGATCGTGTAGCGGAAGGGCGCCACGAAGCTCATGTCTCCGGTGCGAACCGCCGCAACGATCAGGGCATATCCGGAGGCGAGCGTCACCGACGCGACGGTGAGCACGATCCAGACCGAGCCCGACATCGGTCGCCAGCCGGCAAACGGTAGCCATGCGAAGCCGGTCAGCATCACGGCCACGGAGGTGACGAGGGCGATCTGCGCCGAAGACAGGCTCGGCGGCATCTTGCGGGTGGCAAGGTCGCGCATGGCTGCGAAGACGACGGAGGCGAGGACCCAGAGGCCGTAGGCGTTGAAGCCCTCCGGCCCGGGAGCCAGGATCACAAGCACGCCTATGAAACCGACCGAGATCGCGGTCCAACGACGCCAGCCGACGCGTTCGCCAAGGAACAGGAACGCACCGAGCGTGATGGTCAGCGGCAGCGCCTGAAAGATCGCCGAGGTGTTGGCGAGCGGCAGTTGCCGCAATGCGTTGAGGTAGCAGAGCGTCGTGCAGATGTCCGCGACGGCGCGCACCAGCACCGCGGGTTCGCGTAGGACGGCGAAGGACAGAGGCGACCGCCGCCACTTGGCGAAGGCGAAGAGGAGGGCGGAGGCCATTACCCCGCGAACGGCCATGATCTGGACCGGTTCGATCGAATGCGTGGCGAACTTGGTCAGCATGTCGTTGGTGGCGAAGGTCGCCATCGACAGCGTCATGAGGACGCTGGCCTGCACGTTGGCGCCGAGCGCCGCGAAGCGGAAGGGGGGAAGGGGCACGATGCGTCGACCGGGGGTATTCGTCAGTGGGACGTATCGTATCGCCCGAAGCTTGGCGAGACCGTTCGGCGCTGATGCAGCGAACGAAAGAAAGCCCCGGGGCGATGTGCTCCGAGGCCTTCCGAAATGCAGCGAACCGAAGGTTCAGTAGCGGTAGTAGCGATCGCGGTCGCGCTGGCGACCCATGTCGCGACCGACGAGGGCGCCGGCCGTGCCGCCCGCCAGGCCGCCGATCACCGCGCCACCCGAACCACCGATGGCATTGCCGATGACAGCGCCACCGGCGCCGCCCACGACCGCGCCACCAACCGTGCGCTCCGTCGTCGTGCAGCCCGCGGTCGTCAGGGCCGCGGCTCCAAGCACCAGTGCGGTCTTCCAGGTGGACGTCATGTCTTCCTCCAGCCTTCTACAAAGGGTTACTGCGGCCAGAATGCAGGACGACCCAATTCGGTTCCCGGCTGAACGCTCAACCGCCGGTCACGCTCATATGCCGGGAAACGCTGGGACGGCTGGTGGATCGATCGATGACGAAATCGTGTCCCTTCGGCTTGCGTGCGATGGCCGCGTGGATGGCGCGCTGCAGCGCCTCGTCGCTTTCGCTGGAGCGCATGACGGAACGCAGGTCGGCGGCATCCTCCTGGCCGAGGCACATGAAGAGGGTGCCCGTACAGGTGAGGCGGACGCGATTGCAGCCCTCGCAGAAGTTATGCGTCATCGGCGTGATGAAACCGAGCTTGCCGCCGGTTTCGCCGACCGACACGTAACGTGCGGGGCCGCCGGTGCGCTCGGGCAGGTCGGTCAGCGTAAACTCCTGCGACAGGCGTTCGCGCACCACGCTGAGCGGCAGGTAGCGGTCGGTCCTGTCCTCGTCGACTTCGCCGAGCGGCATGGTTTCGATCAAGGTCAGGTCCATGTCCTGGCCATGGGCCCAGCGCACCATCTCCGACAGTTCGTCCTCGTTGACGCCTTTCAGCGCAACGGCGTTGAGCTTGATGCGGATGCCGGCCGCCTGCGCCGCGCGGATGCCGTCCATGACGGCGCCGAACTCGCCGCGCCGCGTGATGCGACGGAAGCGATCCGGGTCGATCGTGTCGAGCGAGACGTTGATCCGGCGCACGCCGCAGTCCGCAAGTTCGGAAGCGAAGCGCTGGAGCTGCGAGCCGTTCGTGGTCAGCGTCAGTTCCTGGAGTGCCCCACTTTCGAGATGACGCGACAGGCGCCGCACGAGCTGCATCAGGTTGCGCCGCACCAGCGGCTCGCCGCCCGTCAGCCGCAGGCGGCGCACGCCACGGTCGATGAAGGCGCTGGACACGCGGTCGAGCTCCTCCAGCGACAGGAGATCGCGCTTGGGCAGGAACTGCATGTCCTCGGCCATGCAGTAGACGCAGCGAAAGTCGCAGCGGTCCGTCACCGAGACGCGCAGGTATGTGACGTGGCGGCCGAACGGGTCGACCAGCCCCGCCTTGGGAGGCGCGGTACGTTGAACGGTGGGGATGTCGAGCATGTCGCCGGGCGGAAATTCCGCCCCCTTCTCGTTGCCTTGCCTTGCGAATGTGGCTTCGGGGGTGCATGGGGTCAACCCGAGGCCCCCCGAGAAGGACCGTTTCGTATGACCGGAGAGGCACGTTCCGCGCCCGAACAACTCGCCGTCTCGCGCGATCGGCGACGCTTGACCCTTCGCTACGCCGACGGGACGAGCCACGAGTTGACCGCGGAAATGTTGCGGGTCCTCTCGCCCTCCGCCGAGGTCCAGGGGCACTCGCCGGAGCAGCGGGTGACGGTTGCCGGCAAGCGAGAGGTCGCGATCTCGGACGTGCGCCCGATCGGCCACTACGCCGTTCGCATCGTCTTCGACGACGGTCATGATTCCGGCCTCTACACGTGGCCTTATCTCGACCGGCTGGGCACCGAGCGCGACACGCTCTGGAACGCGCATCTGGCCGATCTCGAGGCGAAGGGGCTGAGCCGCTGAGGCGAAGTCAGGCCGTCGGGTTCGCCGGAACGAACGGCGGCAGGCTTTCGAACGCGGACTTCAGGGCATCGGACCAGCCGTCCGATATCTTGCGATAATAGGGGTCGCGGTCGTCGAAGCGCTGGCGGAAGCCCGCCTGCAGGCTGTCCGTCTCGTAGACCTGCACGTCGATCGGCAGGCCCACCGACAGGTTCGACTTGATGGTGGAATCGAAGGACACGAGCAGCAGCTTCACCGCGTCCTCCAGCGGCATGTCCGGATCGTAGGTGCGCACGAGGATCGGGCGACCGTACTTGTGCTCGCCGATCTGGAAGAACGGGTTGTCCGGTCCCGCCTCGATGAAGTTGCCCTCGGGATAGATCATGAAGAGGCGCGGCTGGCCGCCCGCGATCTGGCCGCCGAGGATGAAGCTTCCCATGAAGCGACCGCTCGCCTCCTGGCCGGTTTCCGCGGTGTAGGAGATGACCTCGCGCAGCGTTTCACCGACGAGCTTGGCGGTCTGGAACATCGAGGGCTGAGCAAGGAGCGCCGACTTGCGCTGCGCGGGCGCGACCGCGCGTTCATCCAGAAGCGAAATGGTCGATTGCGTGGTGGCGAGGTTGCCCGCGCTGAGCAGCGTTATGCAGCGCTCTCCCGGCACGTCCCAGGTTCGCATCTTCGTGACGACCGAAATGTTGTCGATGCCCGCGTTGGTGCGTGTGTCCGACATGAAGACGAGGCCACGCTTCAGAAGAAGCCCGACACAGTAGGTCACCTTGCTCTCTCCGGATCGACGCCGCGCCCGGCGTGCTTTCGATGGTCCGGTAAGCGGTATCCCTGCCCAAGCCGCTCCGGCAAGAGGGCGTACCCGAACTTATGCCCAGTGCGGCTTTCGGGACGCAGGCGCGCCGGTCACGAATAGAAGCTGTAGGCCCGCGCGATTTCGTTGGAGAGACGGTTGTTCTCGACGATCAGCGTCTCGAGGAACTCGTGCAGTCCGCCGTCGATGATGTCCTTCACCGACCGACCCTCCAGCCTGGCGGCGATCGCGCGCGCCGTCGCGTGGCACTCGTGCTCGACCCCGTAGGCGCGATCGAGGAAGTCCAGGCTGTCGTTGATGCATCGGTAGGAATAGGCGAGCGAGCGCGGCATGCGCTTGTTGAGAAGCAGGAAGTCGATGATGTCCATCGCCCGGAAGTCCGCGTCGTACTCCCAGGCGTAGGAGCGCAGGGCCGACACCGAGCGCAGGATGGAGCCCCACTGGTAATTGTCGAGCGAGGAGCCGATCGACGAATGCTCCGGCAGCAGCACCCAGTACTTCACGTCGAGGATGCGGGCGGTGTTGTCCGCCCGCTCGACGAAGGTGCCGAGGTTGCAGAAGTCGAATATCGTGTTGCGCAGCATCGTCCCGTAGAAGGTGCCGCGGATCAGCGCCGTGCGAGCCTTCACGAGGTCGAGCACGGCCGGCAGGTCCTGGACCGGGCGCGACAGGCGCTGGCGCAGGATCATCCAGCTCTCGTTGATGGCTTCCCAGGTTTCTCGGGTGAGGGCGGTGCGGACCATGCGCCCATTGGTGCGCGCGACGCCGATCGACGACAGGACGCTCGATGGATTGTCGAGGTCGCGCAGCATGTAGTCGATGATGTGTTCACGATCGAACTCCGGGTATTTCGCGAGATAGCCGCTTTCGACGCCCGCCGAGACGAGGACGGACTGCCATTCGTCGGGCGCCGACGACAGGTTGGTCAGCGAAAGGCGCAGGCCGGCGTCCAGAAGCCGGGCCATGTTCTCGGCGCGCTCGATGTAGCGCTGCATCCAGAAGAGGCCGTTGGCGGTGCGTCCGAGTAGGGGCATGGGCTGTGGTCGATCCTTGGAGAACGGCGCGTCGTGCGAAAGGGCGGCGGGGGCTTCCTCAGTCCTCCAGCACCCAGGTGTCCTTGGTGCCGCCGCCCTGGCTGGAGTTCACCACCAGCGATCCCTCCGTCAGCGCGACCCGCGTCAGGCCGCCCGGGATGATCTTCACCGTGTCGGACACGAGCACGAAGGGCCGCAGGTCCACATGGCGCGGGGCCAGGCCTTTCTCGGTCAGGATCGGCACCGTCGAGAGCGCCAGCGTCGGCTGGGCGATGTAGTTGCCCGGGCGCTCGCGCAGCTTGGCCGCAAAGGTCTCGCATTCCGCCTTCGAGGCGGCCGGCCCAACCAGCATGCCGTAGCCCCCCGAACCGTGCACCTCCTTCACCACCAGCTCGTGCAGGTGCTCGAGCACGTAGGCGAGGCTGTCCGCCTCCGCGCAGCGCCAGGTCGGCACGTTCTCCAGGATCGCCTTGCGACCCGTATAGAACTCCACGATGGCCGGCATGTAGGAGTAGATCGCCTTGTCGTCGGAGATGCCGGTGCCGGGCGCATTGGCGATGGTGATGCCGCCGTTTCGGTAGACGTCCATGATGCCGGGCACGCCGAGCAGCGATTCGGGCTTGAAGGTGAGGGGATCGAGATAGGCGTCGTCGACCCGGCGGTAGAGCACGTCGATCGGCAGATAGCCTTGGGTGGTGCGCATGGCGATGCGCCCGTCGATCAGCTTGAGGTCCGAGCCCTCCACCAGTTCCACGCCCATCTGGTCGGCGAGGAAGGCATGTTCGTAGTAGGCCGAGTTGTGGATGCCGGGGGTGAGGATCGCGACGCGCGGGATACCGGTGGTCGCCTTCGGTGCCGTCGCCTGAAGCGAACGCCGGAGGTGGCGCGGATAGGTTTCCACCGGCCGCACACGGTTCTGCGCGAAGAGCTCGGGAAACATCTGCATCATCGTTTCCCGGTTCTCGATCATGTAGGACACGCCGGACGGGGTCCGGGCGTTGTCCTCCAGAACGTAGAACTGGTTCTCCGCGGTGCGCACGATGTCGACGCCGATGATGTGGGTGTAGACGCCGCCCGGCGGGCGGAAGCCGACCATCTGCGGAATGAAGGCCTCGTTGCCCTCGATCAGGCGCTTCGGGACGATGCCGGCCTTCACGATCTCCTGATCGTGGTAGATGTCGTCGAGGAACGCGTTCAGCCCGCGCACCCGCTGCTCGATGCCTTCCGCCAGCACCGACCATTCCGAGCCGGAAATGATGCGCGGCACGAGATCGAAGGGGATCAGCCGCTCGGCCGCCTCTTCCTTGCCGTAGACGTTGAACGTTATGCCGGTGCGGCGGAAGAAGCCTTCGGCTTCGCCGGCCTTTGCAGCCAGCGTTGCGGGGACTTGGGCTTCGTACCATGACTGGAAGCGACGATAGGGAGCGCGCACACCGTCGACCCCGTTCAGCATTTCGTCGAATCCGGCCAAGCCTCGTCTCCTCGCTGCTATGCAACATCAGAATGCGCCAAACGCGGCAGATTCCAAGATGCCTTGCGCGTTCGATGCGATATTCTGTCCAAAGCGGAGGCCGGCGACGAATGTGCGCAGGGTTGGGCCAGTGGGCGAAGGCGGTGCGGCTTGCGGCGCGAGCGCAGGCGAGGGGGTAGGGTCGTATGAGCAAGGCGACGGAGGAGGCTTCGGCCCGTCTGGACGATGCGGCACGCGCCGGTTGGCTCTACTACATCGCCGGCAACACGCAGGAGGAGATCGCCGTCAAGCTCGGCATCTCCCGTCAAGGCGCGCAGCGGCTGGTTTCGCTCTCGGTCTCCGCCGGGCTCGTGAAGGTGCGTATCGACCATCCGATCGCCGCCTGCCTCGAACTCGGCCGGCAGCTGGTGGAGCGTTTCGGCCTGCGTTCCGCGGAGGTCGTGCCGTCCGACCCCGAATCGCCATCGACGACGCTCGGCATCGCCGAGGCATGCGCCGCGCGAATCGAACGGACGCTGCTGCGTCCCGAACCCCTCGTGATCGGCGTCGGTACGGGGCGCACCCTGCGCGCGGCGGTGGAGAACCTGCCCCGCATGCGCTGCCCGCAGCACCGCCTTGTCTCGCTCACCGGCAACATCGCGCCGGACGGATCGGCGGCGATCTACAACGTCATCTTCTCACTGGCCGACAAGATCGACGCCGCGCACTATCCCATGCCCCTGCCGGTGGTCGCATCCTCGCCCGAGGAGCGCGCGTTGCTGCATCAGCAGAAGGTCGTGCAGGCGTCGCTGGAACTCGCCCGGGAAGCCGACATCGCCTTCATCGGCATCGGCGAGGTCGGACCGCAGGCGCAGCTTCTGATGGACCGGTTCATTTCCGAGACGGAACGCGACGAACTGGTCGCCACCGGCGGGATCGGCGAAGTGGTCGGCTGGGTCTATGATGCGGACGGCCGGATCCTCGACTGCGCCTTCAACAAGCGCGTGGTCAGCCCGCCCTTTCCCCTCGGGTCCGGAACGGAGGTCATCGGCGTGGCCATGGGAGCGTCGAAGCGCGACAGCATACTGGCGGCGCTCAAGGGGCATCTCGTCGGCGGCCTGATCACGGACGAGCGCACGGCCGCGGCGCTTCTCGAGGCGCCGGCGTCCGGGAAGGGGGCGTGAGAGGGCGGGGCTTCTGTGCAAAAGGGCTCTTCCGCTGCGATGCAGCGTGTGAATCATTTGACACCTTGGTAAGCCGATGAGAATTTGCTCGCAGAGTGGGTATTTGCCCATCACATAGCTTGGGAGGCTATCGACTATGAACCAACGGTTTTGGATCGCGGGCGCAATGGCGCTTGCCGCGTCGGTCGCTCTGCCGGCCCAGGCGCAGACCACGCTGACGATTGGCACGGTCAACAACAGCGACATGATCCGCATGCAGGGTCTGACGGGCGAGTTCACGAAGGCGCACCCGGACATCCAGGTGAACTGGGTCACGCTGGAAGAGAACATCCTGCGCCAGCGCGTGACCACCGACATCGCGACCAAGGGCGGACAGTTCGACATCATGACCATCGGCACCTACGAGGTTCCGATCTGGTCGAAGCAGCAGTGGCTGGCCCCGCTCGACAATCTCGGCGCCGAGTACGACGCCGACGACCTCCTGCCGCCGATCCGCGCGGCCCTGTCGACCGACGGCAAGCTCTACGCCGCCCCGTTCTATGCCGAGAGCGTCATGACGCTCTACCGCAAGGATCTCCTGGAGAAGGCCGGGCTCACCATGCCCGAGAAGCCGACCTGGGACTTCATCGCCGAAGCCGCTGAGAAGATGACCGACACGTCGGCCGGGGTCTACGGCATCTGCCTGCGCGGCAAGCCGGGCTGGGGCGAGAACATGGCCTTCCTCGGCAACATGGCTCGCGAGTTCGGCGCCAACTACTTCGACGCCTCCTGGAAGCCGCAGTTCGAGAGCGAGGGCTGGAAGAAGGCCGTCACCCTCTACGTCGACCTGATGACGAAGTACGGACCTCCGGGCTCGGCCTCCAACGGCTTCAACGAGAACCTCTCGCTGTTCGGCCAGGGCAAGTGCGGCATGTGGATGGACGCCACCGTCGCGGCGTCGTTCGTGACCGATCCGAAGCAGAGCCAGGTCGCCGACAAGGTCGGGTTCGCCCCGGCTCCCTGCGGCACCGACAGCTGCCCGAACGAGGGCGCGAACTGGCTCTGGGCCTGGTCGCTCGGCATTCCCGCTTCGTCGCAGAAGAAGGAAGCCGCCGAGACGTTCATCTCCTGGGCGACCTCGAAGGCCTATGCCGAACTCGTCGCCTCGAAGGAGGGTTGGGCCAACGTTCCTCCGGGCACGCGCTCGTCGCTCTATGCCAACGAGAACTACACCAAGGCCGCGCCTTTCGCCGCTCAGACGCTCGCCGCGATCAACAAGGCCGATCCGTCGATGGGCCCGGACAAGCCCTATGTCGGCCTTCAGTTCGCTGCGATCCCCGAGTTCCAGGGTCTCGGCACGGCGGTCGGCCAGGTGATGGCAGCCGCCCTGTCGGGTCAGCAGACCGTGGATCAGGCACTGGCCGCCGCGCAGGCTCAGGCGACCCGCGAGATGACGCGCGCCGGCTACATAAAGTAGTCGAGATCCGCTCCCCGGCTTCGGGTCGGGGAGCGCCGTCTTCCTCTGCCAAGGCGTGGCCCACCGGGCCGCGCCGCATCCGTTTCACCCCAAGCGAACTCCAGCGCCTTTGCGCAGCCGCCGCCGGCTTCGAGCCCGCCGGCGCCGCATCGGCCTTTTCGGGAGCGAACCTATGGCGACGACGCATACGCGGTCTGCGGCCCGACTGATGGTGGCCCCGTCCGTCATCGCGCTGTTCATCTGGATGATCGTGCCGCTGGCGTTGACGCTGTGGTTCTCGACGCTCCGCTACACCTACTACGACCCCCTGACGCCCTTTATCGGGATCGAGAACTACACCTACTTCCTGACCGACCCGCGCTTCATCAGCGCCTTCCAGAACACGCTGATCCTCGTCGGCGGGGTTCTCTGCATCACCGTGATCGGCGGTACGTTGATCGCGCTTCTCCTCGACCAGCAGTTCTTCGGCCAGTCTCCGGTGCGCCTTCTGGTGCTCGCGCCCTTCTTCGTCATGCCGACGGTGGCGGCCCTCGTCTGGAAGAACATGATGATGAACCCGGTCTACGGCGTCATCGCACAGGCGCTGTCGGCCGTCGGCCTGCCGCCCGTGGACTGGCTGACCAATTATCCGCTCCTTTCGATCATCATCATCGTCGCCTGGCAGTGGCTGCCGTTCGCGACGCTGATCCTCCTGACGTCGCTCCAGTCCTTGTCGGAGGACCAGAAGGAGGCGGCCGAGATGGACGGCGCGAAGGCGCTGTCGATCTTCTGGTACATCACGCTGCCGCACATGAAGCGCGCGATCACGGTGGTGATCCTGATCCAGACGATCTTCCTTCTGTCGGTCTATGCCGAGATCTTCGTGACCACCGGCGGCGGTGTGTCCTCGTCCAACCTGCCGTTCCTGATCGCGTCCGTGATTACGCTGGAAGGGGACGTCGGCACGGCCTCGGCCGGCGGCATCGTTGCCGTGGTGCTCGCCAACATCGTGTCGATCTTCCTCGTGCGCCTCGTCGGCAAGAATCTGGAGGCCTGAGATGGCGCGCCGCGTTTCCACCCAGCGCAAGATCGGAATGACGGTTCTCGCCTGGGCCGTCGGTCTCCTCATCTTCTTTCCCATCCTCTGGACGGTGCTCACCTCGTTCAAGACCGAGCTCGACGCCATTTCCATTCCGCCGAAGTTCCTGTTCTTCGACTGGACGACGGAGAACTACCGGACAATCCAGGAGCAGCGGAACTACTTCTCCTTCCTGATGAACTCCGTCTATCTGGCGCTCGGCTCCACCGCGCTCGGTCTCGTGTTCGCCATTCCCGCGGCTTGGGCCATGGCCTTCTCGCCGACGGCCAAGACGCGCGGCGTGCTCCTGTGGATGCTGTCCACGAAGATGATGCCGGCCGTCGGCGCGCTGGTGCCCGTCACGATCATTTTCCGCGACACCGGGCTGATGGACACCCGCTTCGGCCTGATCGTGATCCTGTTCCTGATCAACCTGCCGATCATCGTCTGGATGCTCTACACCTACTTCAAGGAGATCCCCGGCGAGATCCTGGAGGCGGCGCGCATGGACGGAGCGAACCTCCGGCAGGAGCTGTTCCGGGTCCTGGCACCGATGGCGCTACCGGGCATCGCCTCGACGGTTCTCCTCAACGTCATCCTCGCCTGGAACGAGGCCTTCTGGACGCTGTTGCTGACGACCACGAACGCGGCGCCGCTCACCGCCTTCATCGCCTCGTTCTCCAGCCCGCAGGGCAATTTCTACGCCAAGCTTTCGGCCGCCTCGACCCTCGCGATCGCGCCGATCCTCATCATCGGCTGGTTCTCCCAGAAGCAGCTTGTCCGCGGCCTGACGTTCGGCGCCGTGAAGTAAGAAGAAGCCTTGGGAGCAGCGACATGAGTGCCATTACCCTCAAGAACGTCAGCAAGCGCTTCGGCGATGCGGTGATCATCCCCGGCATCGATCTCGAGATCCGCGACGGCGAGTTCGTGGTCTTCGTCGGCCCGTCCGGCTGCGGCAAGTCCACGCTGCTCCGCCTGATCGCGGGCCTCGAGGATGTGTCCGGCGGCTCGATCGTGATCGATAGACAGGACGTCACCGAAGCCCCGCCCGCCAAGCGCGGGCTTGCCATGGTGTTCCAGTCCTACGCGCTCTACCCGCACATGAGCGTCGCCGCCAATATCGGCTTCCCGCTGAAGATGGCGGGGATGGACAAGGCAGCGATCGAGAAGAAGGTGCAAGGGGCGGCGGCGACCCTCAACCTCACCGACTACCTTCAGCGCCGTCCGCGCGAACTGTCGGGCGGCCAGCGCCAGCGCGTCGCCATCGGCCGTGCCATCGTGCGCGAGCCGAAGGGCTTCCTGTTCGACGAGCCGCTGTCGAACCTCGACGCGGCGCTGCGCGTCAACATGCGGCTCGAGATTTCCGAACTGCACGCACAGCTCAAGACCACGATGATCTACGTCACGCACGACCAAGTCGAGGCGATGACCATGGCCGACAAGATCGTCGTGCTGAATCGCGGCAACATCGAGCAGGTCGGCTCTCCGCTCGACCTCTACACCAACCCGCGCAATCTCTTCGTCGCCGGTTTCATCGGCTCGCCGAAGATGAACTTCCTCGGCGGCGCCTACGCGAGCCAGCATGGCGCGGCCACCGTCGGCGTGCGCCCCGAGCACCTGGCGCTCTCCACCACGTCGGGCGCGCTGCGCGGCACCGCCGGCGTGTCCGAACATCTCGGCTCCGACACGTTCGTCCACGTGAAGATGGACACGGGCGAGATGATCACCGCGCGCTCGCCCGGCGACTTCCGCGTGCGCCACGGCGATGCCGTCTGGCTGACGCCGGAAGACGGGCGCATGCATCGCTTCGACGCGGAAGGAAACGCGGTGCGCTGATCGAGACAGCGCGGTCCTCGCGTGCGGCTGCCTTGGCCGAAGACCGTTCGCCCACCGGTGGCGCTTCCAACTGAAAGCCGGAAGCCATAAACGGAGGGGGACGGGAGCCGCGCAAAGGCTCCGCGGCGAACGGAAGCGTGTGTATGCGGCGTTATGTGACGACCCTGCGGGCCCTTGAGCCTGACCGGTCCGGCGGCGGAGCCTCGGCGACAGCAGGGGCTGCGGCGAAGACCGGCGCGCGGGTCGTCTTCGACGGTCTGCCTGCCGACCTTCCGTCGGGCCTCTATCGGTTGCGCCCCCGCTCCGGCAAACGCCTCGATGTCACGGAATCGCTGCAGGCGATCGTCGAGAACCGGGATGGCACCCGAACGCCGCTGCCTCTGTCCGCCCACGAGCGCAGTATCGGCGGCGAAACCGCGATCTATTTCGTCCTGCCGCCGCACGTGCGCGATCTCGAAGCCAACGTGCCGCTCCAGACCGATCCCAGCGACGTCGGGACGGTCGAGGTGCGACGCGTGTCGACGACGCTCCATAGGGTCCGCCGCGCAGGCGAGGGTGCTCTCTCCCGTTTGCGGCACGAGGGTGCGGTCCGCGAGATCGCCGGCATGCTCTGGAGCGCGTATCGACGTGGGGGCCTCGGCGGACTGCGAAGGACGCTGCGGGAGGGAACAGAGCGTGCGAGCCGCCGGGTGCAGGACGAGGCGAACTGGCGGCTCGATGCGTTCGCGCAGCGAACCGCTGCCGACAACGCCGCGGTTGTCGTGGATTTGCAGGCGGGCATTGCCGAGGCAGGCCGTCCGACCCTGTCGTTGATCGTGCCGGTCTACAAACCGCGACCGGAATGGTTCGGCGGCCTTCTGGCAAGCCTCGCGGAACAGACCGATCAGGACTTCGAGGCGATCTTCGTGTTCGATGGTCCGCAGGAGGACTGGGAGCGCGCCTGCCGGGACGCTCCCGGCGGCACGTTCGCGCGGCGGACGATCACGCTCGATCGAAACGAAGGCGTCTCGGCAGCCACCAATGCCGGTATCCGGGCGGCGACCGGCGACTACACGCTTGTCCTCGACCACGACGATCTCGTCGACCCCAGCCTCGTCGCCCTGTTTCGCGCCGCTGCCGCCAGCACTGGGGCCGATATGCTCTATGCCGACGAGGCGATCGCCGATGAGGAGATGGCGCGCATCCTGCGCCCGCTGTCACGCGGCCGTTTCGACCTCCGCTTCTACCTCAGCCATCCCTACATCGTGCATCCGATCGCGATCCGCCGTTCGGTGTCGATTGCGGCCGGTCTTCTCGACGAGTCCATGGCCGTCTCGCACGACGTGGACTACTTCCTGCGCTGCGTCGGACAGTCGCGTTCGGTGACGCATATTCCGCTGGTGCTCTACTACTGGCGTACCCATGCCGGCAGCCTCGGCCACGAGAAGCGCGATCTCGTCGCGCGCTCGACCCGCAATGCGATCGAGCGATTCCTCGGCGCGAACACGGCCTGGCCCCGCTTCGACGTGACCGATGGCGCGACCTTCAATACCTATGTCGTCCGACCGCCGCTGCCGGACGGGGCGCGGGCGGCCGTCGTGATCCCGACGAGGAACCGCGGCGAAATCCTTGCCACCTGCCTGCGGTCGATCGAGGCCACGCGGGCCGCGAACACCGTGCCGTTCGACGTCTTCGTGATCGACCACGAAAGCGATGAACCTGCGACGACGTCCCTGCTCCGCGAGGAAACCGACGCCGGGCGCATCACCGTCCTCCCCCATTCCGGTCCATGGAACTACGCCGAGATCAACAACGCGGCCGTGCGCCCCATCGTGGTGATGGATCGGCACTCGCATCTCGTCTTCATGAACAACGACATCGAGTTGCGCACGCCCGACTGGCTCGATGCGATGCTCACGCAGTTCGCGTACGGCGACGTCGGGGCCGTCGGATGCTGCCTGACCTACCCCACCGGCGAGATCCAGCATGCGGGCGTCATCGTCGGCCTGTTCGACAAGGCCGAGCACTCGCACAAGTTCCTTCCCTACGACGACGTCGCGGGGAAGGGGCGCGATCCCGGCTACATGGGTTCGCTCGTCGCCACGCGCGACTATGCGGCGGTCACCGCCGCGCTCATGGCTGTGCCCGTCGCGGCGTTCCAGAGCGTCGGCGGGTTCGACGAGAAGCTGGCGGTCGGCTTCAACGACACCGACCTGTGCCTTCGTCTCGGCGAGATCGGCCTCGCCTCGACCTATGTCGGCAGCGTCACCGCCATCCACTACGAATCGATCTCCCGGGGTAAGTCCGACACCGACACGCACCCTGACGACACCCATCTCTTCACCACGCGCCATGCGGCATCCATCCGCGATGGAGACCCGCATTGGGGGCTGATGATGAACTGGTCGTCGACGCGGGCGGACGTAATGCGCACCCGGCAGAAGCCGTTCCGCCTGCGCACCGTTCCCGTTCGCCTGCCGCGCGCAGACGCGTAAGCGCGGGTTGCGACGGCTGACGCCTCAGGCTTCCTGCGCAATGGACGCGTGGTAGGCCGCAAGCACCTCTTCGATGTCCCCCTGCATGCGCACGCGACCATGCTCCATCCACAGGGCGGTCGTGCACCATTGGCGCAGGAGTTCGTCCGAGTGCGAAGCGAGCACCAGAAGGCCGGCCTCGCCGATGAAGGTGCGCATGCGCTCCTTCGCCTGCTGCAGGAAAGCGGCGTCGCCGGCGCCGATGCCCTCGTCGATGAGAAGGATGTCCGGCCGGATGGAGGTCGATACGGCGAAGGCGAGGCGCGTCGCCATGCCGCTCGAATAGGTGCGCAGCGGCATGTCGAGGAAGGCGCCGAGGTCGCTGACGCCGCCGATCTCGTCCATGCGCTGACGGATCTCGGACTTGGTGAAGCCGAGCAGCCGCCCGCGCAGGATGATGTTGTCCCAGCCCGTCGCGTCCGGATCCATTCCGAAGGCCAGGTCGAACATCGGCGCGACGTCGCCATCGACGACGACGCGGCCACCCGTCGGCGCGTAGATACCTGCCATGACCCGCAGCATGGTGGACTTGCCGGCGCCATTGTGGCCGACGAGCCCGATGCGCGTGCCGTGGTCGAGCTGCAGCGTCAGCCCGTCGATCGCACGCACGCTCATCCGCTTGGTGTCGCGGGGCGAGATCTGGCCGCCGGTGGCCGCCGAGATGATGTTGTTCTTGAACGACCGGTTGGTGGCGTTGAAGACCGGGATGTCGACGCTGACGTCGTGGAAGGTGATGGAGGCCATCGGGATCAGGCCCAGTAGGAGATGCGGGCGCGGTAGCGCGCGAAGAACAGGGTCGCGACCGCACCCATGACGATCGTCATGCCGATGCAGGCCAACCAGTTCTCCGGCAGGGCCGGGTTGCCGAGCAACGGATCGCGCAGGATCTCGATCAGGTGGTAGAACGGGTTCAGCGACAGCAGCACTGCCCGGTCGGGCAGCATATGCGCGCTCCACAGGATCGGCGTCATGAAGAACACGACCTGAACGACGCTTGCGATAATCAGCGGGATGTCGCGGAAGCGGGCGCAGAGAGGGCCGAGGATCATGGCCGCGAACACGCCGTTCAGGAGGAGAATGGCGAGGGCGGGGAAGAACAGGAGCCCCGTCATGCCCGGCCAGATGCCGAAGATGATGGCGACCAGGATGTAGATGACGAAGTTGTGCCCGAAGGTCAGGAACTGCCGCCAGACGAACTGGAAGATGTAGACGCTGAGCGGCATTCGCACCTGGCGTACGGAGGCCGCCGCCGACGAGTAGATCTCGCAGGCACCGTTGATGAGCCCGGAGATCAGGCCCCACATGATGAAGCCGATCGCGAGGAACGGCAGGTAGGTGCTGATGTCCTGGCGGAAGATCTGCGAATACAGGACGCCGAGGCCCGCCACCATCACGCCCATCGACAGCGTCAGCCAAAGTGGGCCGAGGATCGAGCGGCTGTAATGCTTCTTGACGTCGCGCCAGCCGAGGAACAGCCAGAGTTCGTGCAGGCGCAGGCCGGCCGCGAAATCCTCGCGAGCCGAGCGGAGCATGGCCGCGCGGTCCTGTTGACCGTCGGTGACCCAGGTCCGGGCGCTGGTGGCTGCTTTCACGCTGTCATGTCCTTCACGTCGCGTCCCGGCCGCAGTGCGTCGTGCCGCCCTTGCGCGCGGCGACGACCCCGCTCCTGCCATGGCGCGTCCTGATACCTCGCGAGCCGGTGCGTGCACAAGCCGGGATGATGGGCTCAGTCCCGCGACTGTTGCGCCAGCCGCTGGAGGTACACCCCGTAGGTGCTCTTGCCGAGTTCCTTGCCGAGGCGTTCCAGCTGGTCGGCGTCGATAAAGCCGAGATTGAACGCGATCTCCTCGGGACAGGCGATCTTGAACCCCTGGCGGTGCTCCAGCGTGCGCACGAACTCCGAGGCCTCGAGCAGCGAGTCCGGCGTGCCGGTGTCGAGCCAGGCGAAGCCGCGGCCCATGCATTGCACGCTGAGCGAACCCTCGTCGAGGTAGAGCCGGTTGAGATCGGTGATCTCGAGTTCGCCGCGCGGGGAGGGCTTGAGACTGCGGGCGAGTTCCGAAGCGCGACCGTCGTAGAAGTAGAGGCCGGTCACGGCCCAGTTCGAAGCGGGCTTGGCCGGTTTCTCCTCGATCGTGGTGGCCCGGCCCGCCTTGTCGAATGCGACGACGCCGTACCGCTCGGGATCGTTGACATGATAGGCGAAGACGCTGGCGCCCGCGCTCTTTCCTGCCGCCGCACGCAGGAGTTCGGGCAGGCCGTGGCCGTAGAAGAGGTTGTCGCCGAGAACGAGGGCCGACGGCTCGCCGCCGACGAATTCTTCGCCGATGAGGTAGGCCTGGGCCAGCCCGTCGGGGCTCGGTTGCTCGGCATAGGTGAAGGACACGCCCCAGCGCTCGCCCGTGCCGAGGAGCGCGCGGAAACGCGGCAGGTCGTGCGGCGTGGAGATGATGAGGATGTCGCGGATGCCGGCCAGCATCAGCGTCGACAGCGGATAATAGATCATCGGCTTGTCGTAGACAGGCAGGAGCTGCTTCGAGGCCGTCAGCGTCATCGGATGCAGCCGCGTGCCGCTGCCACCTGCCAGGATGATTCCCTTCATCGACGCTTGCCTTCCTCGGATGCGCAGAGCCAGAACTTGTGCCGTTCTCTATCGTCTGCTGGGCGAACTTGCCAGTTCGTTCTCATTCCAGCCTGCTCCGCTCCCTTGCGGGCGGCGGTGCGATGACGCACAAGCGTGCCGACCGAACCGATGCGTCGAGGGTGCGACATGCTCGAAATCCGCAAGCTGGATATTCCAGAGGTTCTCGAGATCACGCCGCGCAAGTTCGGCGACGACCGGGGCTTCTTCTCCGAGACCTTCAACAGGTCGCGTCTGGCCGATGGGGGCGTGGACATCGACTGGATGCAGGACAACCAATCCTATTCGGCCGAGCCCCTGACGTTGCGCGGGCTGCATTACCAGGAACCCCCCTTCGCGCAGGACAAGCTCGTTCGCGTCCTGCGGGGACGCGTCCTGGACGTGGCGGTGGACATCCGCGCGGGCTCGCCGACGTTCCGCCATTGGGTGGCACTGGAACTCTCGGCCGACGCCTTCAACCAGATCCTCGTGCCGGCGGGGTTCGCCCACGGCTTCCTGACGCTGGAGCCCAATACCGAGGTCTTCTACAAGGTTTCCGCGCCCTATAGCGGGGAGCACGACCGCTCGATCCGCTTCGACGATCCGGAGATCGCCATCCGCTGGCCCCTCGATGGGCGACGGCCGGTGCTTTCCGCAAAAGACGAGGCCGCCCCGCGACTCGCCGACATCCAGACGCCCTTCGCCTACGGGGAGAGTGCCCAATGAAGATCCTCGTCACCGGCGGCGCCGGCTTCATCGGCTCGGCCGTCTGCCGCCACCTGATCCGCGACACCGACCACAGCGTCGTCAATCTCGACAAGCTGACCTACGCCGCAAGCCTGTCGTCTCTGGCCGCGATCGAGAACGACCCGCGCTATCGCTTCGTCGAGGGCGACATTCTGGACCGAGCCTTCGTCGCCGAACTCCTGGCGAGCGAGAAGGTGGACGCGATCATGCATATGGCCGCCGAGAGCCATGTCGATCGCTCGATCGACGGGCCGGGCGACTTCATTCAGACCAATATCGTGGGAACCTACGAGCTGCTGGAGGCGTCTCGCGCCTACTGGTCGACGCTGACCGGTGCGAAGCGCGACGGTTTCCGGTTCCACCACATCTCGACCGACGAGGTCTACGGCGACCTGCCGCTCGACGACAGCCTCTTCACCGAGGAAACGCCCTATGCGCCGTCCTCGCCCTATTCGGCATCGAAGGCCGCGTCCGACCACCTCGCGATGGCCTGGTTCCACACCTACCACATGCCGGTGGTGCTCTCGAACTGCTCCAACAACTACGGTCCCTACCACTTTCCCGAGAAGCTGATCCCGCTGATCATTCTCAACGGGCTGGAGGGCAAGCGCCTGCCGGTCTACGGCAAGGGCGAAAACGTGCGCGACTGGCTGTTCGTCGACGACCATGCACGCGCGCTGGCCCTCGTCGTGACGAAGGGCGAACCCGGCCGCTCCTACAATATCGGCGGGCGCAACGAGCGCTCAAACCTCGCGGTGGTGGAGACGATCTGCGACACGCTGGACCGCCTCGCGCCGCTGGAGGGT
>NZ_BBWJ01000016.1 GCF_001463745.1 Aureimonas sp. AU22
ACGCTGGACCGCCTCGCGCCGCTGGAGGGTGGCAAGCCCCGCCGCGAACTGATCGATTTCGTCACCGACCGGCCGGGCCACGACCTGCGCTATGCGATCGATGCCACGCGCATCGAGGGCGAACTCGGCTGGCGGGCGCAGGAAACCTTCGAGACCGGCCTTGAGAAGACCATTCGCTGGTATCTCGACAATCCCGACTGGTGGCGCCCGATCCGCGAAAAGCGCTACTCCGGCGAGCGTCTCGGGGCAGCCAAGGGTTGAGGATCGTCCGCTGGTGGCATGGAGGCAACGCGGTCAGGCCATGAACAGCGTTCCCATCGTCTTCGTCCATGTCCACCATCCCGACGTCTGGGCCGACATGGCGCGCGACATCGCGGGCGCCTTCTCGCGCCCGTTCGCGGTCGTGCTGACCTGTCGCGACGCCGAGATGCCGCTGGCGGACGTGGACAGTCCGCATGTCGTCTTCACGCGTCGCCTGACGGTGGAGAATCGCGGCCGCGACGTCCTGCCATTCATGAAGGCGCTCCGAGCGGAGGGTGAGGGGTTCGCCATCGGGCTGAAGCTCCACACCAAGCGCTCGGTTCATCGTGCGGACGGCGACGACTGGCGGCGCTTCCTGACCGCGTCGCTGCTGGCGGGGCAGGGGGGAAACCCAGAAGCGCTCGTGGCCATGGAACGCCTGCCGACGCTCGGGCTCGTCGCGCCGGAGGCGCACCTTCTATCCCTGCGGTCCCGGATCGTCCTGAACGGGCGGATCACCCGGCAGATGATGCAGGCCATGCAACTCGGCCTGACGCTCGGCGAACTCGAGGCGCGCCGGTTCGCCGCCGGATCGATGTTCTGGTTCCGCCGCGAGGCCCTGGCACCCTTCACCAATCCGGTTCTGGAGCCGCTCTTCGCAGCGGAACGTGGCCAGCTCGACGGAACGGCGGCGCATGCGGCCGAGCGGCTCTTTGCCGCTGTCGCCGAGCGCCAGGGCTATCTGGCAGCCGGCACGGAGGCGCTACCCGCCTTGCTGGCCTCGGCACCGGACCAGCATGCGGCGATCGTCGAAGCCGCCGCCGCCGCGGCCCGAAATCCCTTCGTCCTGCCGCTCGCGCAATTCTGGCAGCGCTATCCCGCAGCGCTCGTCGCGGCGCACTATCTCTACGCCTACGCGCCCAGCCCCGTGTGGCGAACAGCCCGCGCGCTTCTCAAACGCTTCACCGTGGATCGCTGACCACCAACGCGAAGCGGTCCAGGATGGCGAGGATCGCAACGGACTCTTGGATCGGCATCACGTCGCTGTCCCCGGCGCCCGCAGCCAGAAGGTCGGTGAAGTGGTCGACCTGATACTGAAGGCCCGACCCTTCATAGAGGGTCGGAATGGGACGCTCGCGAAGGGGGCGCGCGAGGGCCTTCAAAGCTGGAAGCGTGCCGCGAAGCCCCGTGCGGACGGGCGAAAGCGATCCGTCAGTCGGTGCCGCCGAAGACGGCGCGCCGGAACGTTTCAGCGAGAGCGCCGGGGGACAGAGAAACGGCGCCCGCAAACGGAGGCGCCCCTTCGAACCCGTCACCACCGCATCGTTCGGCCCTTCGCCGAGGAAGCCGAACCCCAGCGTCGCCACCGCTTGGCGATAGCGCAGCGCGAAAGCGCCTGCGACCGGCACGCCGTTGGGTGCCCGCACCGCCGTCTCCACCACCTCGTCCGGCGTGCCAAGGAAATGGAAGGCGAGCGAGAGAGGATAGACGCCGAGATCGAGATGCGCGCCGCCGCCGAGCGCGGGATCGAACAGGCGGCTCTTCGGATCGAAGGCATTGGGATAGGACAGGTGTGCGTCGAGGCCGTGGAGGGTGCCTACGCGACCCTCATCGATCAGGCGCTTGGCGGCACGAACACCCGGCGTGAAGCGCATCCACATGGCTTCCATGCAGAGGACGTTCGCCCGCGCCGCGGCGTCGGCGATCTCCTGCGCCTCCGCTGCCGAGGCGGCCAGCGGCTTCTCCACGAGCACCGCCTTGCCGGCCGCGATGGCCGCGAGCGCATCGTCGCGGTGCTGCGCGGTCGGACTCGCCACATAGACTGCGTCGATGGACGGTTCGGCCAAGGCGGCGTCGAGCGAGCCGCCCTTCGCGTCGGGTCCAATGGCGCCTGCGAGGCTTTGGGCGCGGGCCGCATCGCGCGAGGCGATGGCGACGACGCGGCTGCGTCTTGAGTGGCGGATGTCGGCGCAGAAGCGGCGCGCGATGGTGCCGGTCCCAATCACCGCCCAGTTCACGTGATCCATCATTCCGGTCGGACTGCCCTGATCAGGTCGGGCTGCGCAACGTACGCCGACGCGCACCCCGCTCCGCGCGACGGTCGCGGCTGAAGTGCCGCCCGCCGACGACCGTCGCGATGGCGGTGAGGGCGAGCACGGCCCCGAGGATCAGGAGCCCATCCGTCGCCGACATGTGGGTGATGCCCTGCGCACCCTTCATGCCGAGCCATCCCGGCGCAAACATCGCGGGCGCCCAGACGACGGCGGACAGGATGTTGGCGATCTGAAACCGCTTCTGGTCCATCGCCATCATGCCGGCGACGAGCGGCACGGTGGAGCGGATGGGCCCAAGGAAGCGGCCGAGAAACACGGCCCAGAAGCCGTAGCGGCGGAAGAACAGGCGCGTCTTCGCCACGGCGTGGCGATAACGGCGCAGCGGAGGCCGATGAACGACGCCCGGTCCGAGCCAGCGGCCGAGGAAGTAGGAGATGATGTCGCCCACGATGGCGCCGACGGCGGCCGCGATCAGCGTCACCACCGGATCGATCACGCCCGTTCCCATCAAGCCGCCGATCAGGAGCATCACGGCCGTGGCGGGAATCACGAGGCCGACGAGGACCAGCGACTCGCCCAGGCAGATGGCAGCGACGATCAAGGCCGCCCATCCGGGATTGGCCTGGATCAGTCCGCCGACTTGGGAGAGAAAGGCCTCCATCGCATGCCTGCCATTCGCGAGTGCCGGGTGGGTGCCGCGGGAGCATGCGGACACGGCGTGTAGATAAGATGACGAGGCGCGACCCTACGACGGATCGCGCCTCGAAATCGTAAATGTTTCACATGGGGTTAGGCGAGACGTCAGATTTCCTCGTCGAAGCCGCCGCCGTCATCGAAGAAACCGCCCTCGTCGGCGGTCTCCTGCACGGCGGGCTCCTCCGCCGGAGCTTCGGGCTCCGCCGCCTGAGCCTCGCCGCCGTCGAACATGCCCGCGATCGCATTGCCGAGGAGCACGCCACCGGCGACACCCATCGCAGTTTGCGCCGCACCGGCGAGGAACCCGCCGCCGCCCCGGCCCGCCATCATGCCCGGCTGACCCATCATGCCGGGCTGGCCCATCGCGCCGCCGCTGCGGCCTTGCGCACCCCAGGGACCGGCTGCCGCGCCCGCCGCACCCATGGCCGGCGTCGCCGGCACCGAGCGCGGACGCGGCTGCTCGCCGCCACCGAACATCCGCGACAGAAAGCCGCCGCCGCTCCCGCCCTGTGCGTTGGCGTAGCGGCTGTCCTGCGTCTCGTTGCGCAAGGCCTCCAGTTCCCGCTGCTGATTCTCCAGCGCCATCTGCTGCATCACGATGGTCTGCGCCATGTAGTAGGGCGAGCCGGGCTGGCGGTTGACCTGATCGTTGATGAAGCGCTCGGATTCCGGGTCGCGCTGGGGCGCATCGCGCTCGAGCGTGCCGAGCTTCTGGAACAGGTCCTCGATCGCACGGCGGTCGTTGGTATCCATGATGGTTCAAATCCTCGATGGGGTTGGGGAAGAGGGCAGGCGTCCCACCGCTTACTCGCGCTCACCCGTGAAGTTCAGAAGCAGCTGGAAGATGTTGACGAAGTTCAGGAACAGCGACAGGGCGCCGAACACGGCCATCTTCTGAAGCGATTCCGAACCGTGGTTCTCCGAATATTGTTCCTTGATGGTCTGCGTATCCCAGGCGGTCAGGCCGACGAACACGATGATGCCGATGACCGAGATCGCGAACTGCAGCGCGGACGAGCCGATGAAGATGTTGACGAGGCTCGCGATCACGACGCCGATCAGGCCCATGATCAGGAGCGAGCCGAACTGCGTGAGATCCCGCTTGGTGGTGTAGCCGTAGAGGCTGGTTGCACCGAACATGGCGGCCGCGATGAAGAACGTGTTGGCGATGCTCGCGCCGGTGAAGACCAGGAACACCGACGACAGCGAAAGCCCCATCACCGCGCAGAACGCCCAGAACAGCAGCTGCGCCGTCGCCGCCGAGATGGCGTGGATGCGGAACGAGAAGAACAGCACGAAGGCGAGCGGCGCCAGCATTACCACCCACTTCAGCGGCGACTGGAAGATCGGCACGTAGAGGGCCGGCGTGTTGCCGACCACGAAGGCCACGAGGCCGGTGACGACGAGGCCGAGGCCCATGTAGTTGAAGACGCGCAGCATATGCTGGCGCAGGCCCTCGTCGAACAGGGCCTGGGACTGGTAGGCGCCCGTGTCGCGGACGCCGAACCCCCGGAAGGGTGTGTTCATGATCGATCTCCGTTCTGGATGGTGTTCAGTAGAGCGTACGCGACAGCTGCCCGGCCCATTGACCGAGCCGTGAGCGATCGACGCCGGTCGAGACGAGCGCGTAGGCGATCTCCCCGATCTGCCAATAGGCCGTGTCGGCCTCCGCGCCGGGGCCGAGCCGCGCCTCCACGACGTCGAAGACGCCAGGACGCACCGCATAGAGCGACAAGGACTCGCCACCCGGTGCGGTCAACGTCATCTCCACGCTGGGGCCGAAGGTGGACGGGAAGACCTGCACGTCGCTGACCCGCCACCCGTCCGGCAGGACCGGCAGGCGGATCGCCGTCGCCGACAGGATCTCCGCCGGGTCGAAGCCGGACGTCTCGGGTTGCGAGACCATGCCGGCCCGCAACTGGCTCGTCCGGTGAGCGCGCAGCGCATCCTCCACGAACGCCGGAGGCTGCACGGACGCGACGCTTTCGCGAACGCCCAGCGGGCCGAACTGCGAATGGGCCGCCCAGCCGACCGCCACGAGGAGGCCGAGCGCGGCCACCCGGCCGAGGCGAGGGGCGAGACGTCGACGCATGCGGCTCGCCTGGAGACGCCGCGCCGCGTGGCTGACGCGCAGTCCCGCGCCGCCGTCCGGCGTCGGCAACGCGAGGCGCAGCTCGGTGTTCGTGCGCAAGTCCGCCATCACCCGCGCTGCATCGGCCGGATGGTCCGCCAGGAAGGTTTCCACGGCGAGACGACGCTCGACCGCGAGCTGACCGTCCACATAGGCCGCGATGTCGAGTTCGGTAACGGGATCAGGATGCCGCGTCATCCGAGCCTCCGCGAGCCTTGAAACGCACGATGTTGGTGCCGTCCCCCTCGTCCATCGCGCGAAGCTGCGCGCGGGCCCGCGATACGCGGGACACGAGCGTGCCGACGGGGATGCCCAGTGCGGTGGCGGCGTCCTCGTAGGGCAGGCCCTCGATGGCCACGAGATGGAGTGCGGCACGCTGCTCGTCGGGAAGTGCGAGGAACGCGCGGCGGACGTCCTGCAGCCGCACCGAGGCTTCCTGCGACGCAGGCATGGCGACATCCATGTTCTCGCTGCGCTCGCTCTCGAAGCTTGCCCGCGTCGCCTGTCGCCGGCGCCGGTCAATGAACGTGTTGTGCAGGATGGAGAAGAGCCAGGCGCGCGCGTCGCGGCCGGGGCGGAACTGCCGCTCCTTCTCGATCGCCTTCACCAGCGCGTCGTGGACGAGATCCTCCGCATCGCCGCGATCGCGCGTCAGCGAAAGGGCGTAGCGCTTCAGCGGCGCCAGCTGTGAAAAGAGATCTTCGGTCGTGGGTTTGTCCCGCATACCCCGATATACGGATGGCCCGCAGGATCCATCCGGCCGCTATGCCTCTTTTCCGATCACGAAACGGCGAGCGGCCGGATGGGGTCGTTCAGGCGAGGTCGCGCACCGCTGCAAAACCGGCTTCCAGATCGGCCTGCAGGTCGTCGACATCCTCCAGACCGACCTGCAGTCGGATCACCGGACCCTCGACAGGGGCCGTCGCCACGCGCCGATCCCGCAAGTCCACCTCGAGCGCCAGGCTCTCGAAGCCGCCCCAGGAATAGCCGAGACCGAACAGCGTCAAGGCGTCCAGGAACGCTGCGGCTTCGACCCGTCCGCCGCCTTGGAGGACGATGCTGAAGAGGCCCGTTGAACCGCTGAACTGGCGCTTCCAGAGATCGTGTCCGGGAAACGAGGGCAGGGCGGGATGCAGGACGCGCGCGACATCCTCGCGCGCCTCCAGCCAGCGCGCCAGCTTCAGCGCCGAGGCCTCGTGGGCGTTGATGCGCAGGTCCATCGTCTTCATGCCGCGGAAGACGAGATAGGCGTCCTCGGCAGATACGTTGATCCCGAATTGCATCTGCGCGTCGCGAAGGCGATCGAACGTCTCCTTCGTCGCCGAGACGCTGCCCATCAGAAGGTCGGAGTGGCCGCCGGGATACTTCGTCAGCGCGTGGATGGACAGGTCGACGCCGTGCTCCAGCGGCCGGAAATGAAGAGGCGTCGCCCAGGTGTTGTCGAGCATGCTCACCGCGCCGCCGGCCCGCGCGATCCCCGCGGCCTCGGCGACGTCCATCATCTCGAACGTGTTGGAGCCCGGCGCTTCGAGGAACACGACACGCGTGTTGGGCCGCATCAGCGCGGTCAGCCCGGCTCCGATCGACGGATCGAAATACTCCGTCTCGACGCCCATCCGCTTCAGCATCGTATCGCAAAAGAGGCGCGTCGGCCCGTACACACTGTCCACCACGAGGCAATGGTCGCCACTGCCGAGGAAGGCGAGAAGGGGAAGCGAGACGGCGGCGAGTCCGGAAGGCACGAGAACCGTGCCGTACGAGCCCTCCATCTCGTCGATCGCCTCTTCGAGGGCTGCGATCGTCGGCGTGCCGCGCAGGCCGTAGGTGTAGGTCTGCGCGCGGCGGCGCATCGTCGAGGTGTCGGGAAACAGCACCGTGGAACCGCGCACGATCGGGGGATTGACGAATCCTTGCGACGTCTCGGGGTCGTGGCCGGCCCGCAGCCGACGCGTCACCGGGCGAAAAGCTGCTGAATTTTTGGGATCTTGCGAGGTCAACGACCGATCATCCTGTGGAATATGTGCCCAGATCACGAGCAATTGCCACGTGATCCTTGGAAAAAAACGCCAGTCGCTTGACCTGCCCATTCCGATGGCATGTGATCCACGGCGAGGCCTCCTCGCATGGGTCCTGGCATCAGACGTTTCGGAAGAAGCGTCGCGACTTCTCATTCATATCAGCAACCGGCCGAACTTGAAGGTAATCGGATGAAACTGAAGCTACTGACCGCCGCGCTCTGCCTGTCCGCGTTCGGCGCCGTGACGACCCACGCCTCCGCCGCCACGCTCGACGACACCAAGGCACGCGGCACGGTCCGTTGCGGTGTCAACACCGGCCTTCCGGGCTTCGGCTTCCAGAACGATCAGGGCCAGTGGGCCGGTCTCGACGTCGACTACTGCAAGGCGATCGCGGCCGCGATCTTCAACGACCCGTCCAAGGTCGTCTATTCGCCGCTCTCGGCCGTGCAGCGCTTCCCGGCGCTTCAGAACAGCGAGGTCGACGTTCTCGCCCGCAACACGACCTGGACCATGAGCCGCGACACCTCGCTCGGCCTCAAGTTCGTCGGCGTCAACTATTACGACGGCCAGGGCTTCATGGTCCGCAAGGAGCTCAACGTGAACTCCGCGCTGCAGCTGTCCGGCGCCACCGTCTGCGTTCAGAGCGGCACCACGACCGAGCTGAACCTTGCCGACTACTTCGCTGCCAACAACATGCAGTACAACCCGGTCGTCATCGAGGCGCAGTCGGACGTGAACTCCGCTTACGACAGCGGGCGCTGCGACGTGCTGACCACCGACCAGTCCGGCCTCTACGCCTCGCGCCTCGAGCTCGGTGTCGCGGACGACCATGTCGTTCTGCCCGAGATCATCTCGAAGGAGCCGCTCGGCCCCGCCGTCCGCCAGGGCGACGATCAGTGGTTCAACGTGGTGAAGTGGACGCATTTCGCGCTGCTGAACGCCGAGGAACTGGGCGTCACGCAGGCCAATGTCGAGGAGATGAAGACCTCGGCCAATCCCGAGATCCGTCGCCTGCTCGGCGTCGAGGGCACCTTCGGCGCCGATGCCGGCCTGACCAACGACTTCGTCGTCAACATCGTCAAGGCGGTCGGCAACTACGGCGAGCTCTTCGAGCGCAACGTCGGCACCGGTTCGCCGCTGGGCATCGCCCGTGGCCAGAACGCGCTCTGGACGAAGGGCGGCCTGCAGTACGCCCCGCCGATCCGCTGACGCTCTGACGTCACCAGCTCTCAGACCCGCCGCCCCTACGGCGGCGGGTTCGTTTCCGGATCGGAACCAGGATCTTCATGACGGCAAGCTTCGGCACGGCTCCCCGGGAACACACGCGTGATTCCGTCTTCACCAATCCCACGGTGCGCAGCATCGTCATCCAGGTGACGCTTCTGGCCGCCCTGGCCGCCTTCACCTGGTGGATCGTCGGGAACACGGCCGCGAATCTGCAGCGCGCCAACATTGCCTCGGGTTTCGGCTTCCTGAACACGCGTGCCGGCTTCGACATCTCCCAGGTGCCGATCGCCTATACGAACAACGCGCCCTACGGCCGCGCCATCCTCGTCGGCATCGTCAACACGCTTATCGTCGCCGGCACCGGCATCGTCGCCGCTACGATCATCGGCTTCCTCGTCGGCATCGGGCGCCTGTCGCACAACTTTCTCGTGCGCAGCCTCTGCACGGTCTATGTCGAGACGTTCCGCAACATCCCGCCGCTTCTCGTCATCCTGTTCTGGTATTTCGGCGTGCTCTCGGTGTTGCCGCTTCCGCGCAACGCGATCGAGCTGCCCTTCGACTCCTACATTTCCAATCGCGGCCTGCAGACGCCGAAAGCCATTTTCGAGCCTTCCGCGTGGATGACGCTTGCGGCCTTCCTGGTCGGCATCGTCGCGACGATCGTTCTTGCCCGGGTCTACGCGGCGCGCCAACGGGCCACGGGCCATCGTCCCGGTCTCATCCTGCCGGCGCTCGGCCTGATCTTCGGCCTGCCACTGGTGGTGTTCGCCGCGTCCGGCTTTCCCGCGACGCTCGACGTGCCGACGCTTGGCACGTTCAACCTGTCGGGCGGGTTCCAGATCCGGCCGGAATTCCTCGCGATCTTCCTGGCGCTGTCGGTCTATACGGCCGCGTTCATCGCCGAGATCGTGCGCGCGGGGATCATGGCCGTCTCCAAGGGTCAGAACGAGGCGGCCGCCGCGCTCGGCCTTCGACGCGGTACGGCTCTGCGTCTGGTGATCGTGCCCCAGGCGTTCCGCGTGATCATCCCGCCTCTGACCTCGCAGTATCTCAACCTGATCAAGAACTCGTCGCTCGGCCTCGCCATCGGCTATCCCGATCTCGTCGCCGTCGGCTCCACCGTGCTCAACCAGTCCGGCCAGTCCATCGAGGTCGTGGTCATCTGGATGTGCGTCTACCTCGGCATCAGCGTCACGGTTTCCATTCTGATGAACTGGTTCAACCGACGCATGAAGCTGGTCGAGCGCTGAAGGGAGCGGTCTGATGGAAGAACAGGTTTCCCGCTTCGTCGCTCGCGGCCAGATCGAGCCGCTTCCCCCTCCCGCCAGCGAAAGCGGCGCGTTCGGAACGGTGCGTAAGCACCTGTTCGCGACGCCCTTCGACGCCGCGCTGACGATCGTCTGCGGTCTGGCGATCGCCTACGTCATCAACGGCCTCGTCCAGTGGGGTATCGTCAACGCCGTCTTCACCGGCTCGGATCGCACGGCCTGCCTGTCGACCGAAGGACGGGAAGTCGGTGCCTGCTGGGCCTTCGTGCGGGCCAAGTTCGATCAGTTCCTCTACGGAACCTATCCGTTCGACGAACGCTGGCGCGTCGATCTCGTCTTCTTCGCGCTGGTCGCGCTCATCGTGCCGATCGCCATTCCCAAGGTGCCGTTCAAGCGCATCAACGCGGCGCTCCTGTTCCTTCTCTTCCCGCTGGTCGCGCTCGTTCTCCTGACGGGCGGGCGGTTCGCGATGTCGGGCTCGGCCATCGGCATCGTCTTCGCTCTTGCCGCTGCCGCCACCATCTTCCTGGCGACGGGCCGAAGCACCACGGTGATGCGCTCGCCAGCGATGAAGATCGCGCTTTGGCTGGCGGTGGCCGCCTTCGCGATCTCGTTCCTGTCGTTCTACCTGAACAGCGGTCGGACGATGTTCCTGTCGTTCCGTTTCGACACGTTGAGCCTCGTCGGGTTCTTCGCCGCCGTCGCTTCGATCGTCCTCGCGATCTATGCGACGGTGCGGACCGCAGAAGCCGGCACGCGCGTCATCGGCATCGTCCTTCCGACCGTCGCGGCCGTCGCCTTCGTCCTGATCCTCACCTCCCACTTCGGTCTGCAGTTCGTTCCGACGAACCTGTGGGGCGGCCTCCTGATCACGCTCACCGTGGCGTTGACGGGCATCACCGCGTCACTGCCGCTCGGCATTCTCCTCGCCCTCGGACGCATGTCCAAGATGCCGGCCGTACGCCTTCTCTGCGTCGTCTTCATCGAGTTCTGGCGCGGCGTTCCGCTGATCACCGTCCTTTTCATGGCGAACTTCATGCTGCCGCTGCTCCTGCCGAGCGGGGTCAGCTTCAACCAGCTCCTGCGCGTGCTGGTCGGCGTCTCGCTCTTCGCCGCGGCCTACATGGCCGAGGTGATCCGCGGCGGCCTTCAGGCGATCCCGAAGGGCCAGTACGAAGGCGCCGACGCGATGGCGCTGACCTATTGGCAGAAGATGCGCATGATCGTTCTGCCGCAGGCGCTGACGCTGGTGATCCCCGGCATCGTCAACACGTTCATCGGCCTCTTCAAGGACACGAGCCTCGTCTACATCATCGGTCTCGCCGATCTTCTCGGCACGATCCGTCGCGGTTTCGGCGATCCGATCTGGATCACGCCCTCGACACCGGCGACCGGGCTTGTCTTCGGTGCCTTCTGTTTCTGGCTCTTCTGCTTCTCGATGTCTCGTTACTCGCTCTTCATCGAGCGACGCCTGTCGCGCGGACACAGGCATTGACCGGACCCGCCTGCAGGCCGGCCTCGTCTGGGGCCGGTTGCCTTCCCTTCCTTCCAGCGCGTAGGATTTCGCCATGAGCTCCCTTTCCGCCAACCCGGCTCCTCAGGCTACCGGCTCCGCGATCGAACTGTCCGGCGTCAACAAGTGGTACGGCGAGTTCCACGTGCTGCGCGACATCAACCTGAGCGTCCGGCGCGGCGAGAAGATCGTGGTCTGCGGCCCTTCGGGCTCCGGCAAGTCCACGATGATCCGCTGCATCAACCGGCTGGAGGAACACCAGAAGGGCCGGATCGTGGTCGACGGCGTCGAGCTGACGAACGACCTGAAGAAGATCGATCTGGTGCGCCAGGAGGTCGGCATGGTGTTCCAGCACTTCAACCTCTTCCCGCACCTGACGATCCTGGAGAACTGCACGCTCGCGCCGATCTGGGTGCGCAAGATGCCGAAGAAGCAGGCGGAGGAGGTGGCCATGCACTTCCTCACCCGCGTGCGCATTCCCGAGCAGGCGAACAAGTATCCGGGCCAGCTCTCGGGCGGCCAGCAGCAGCGCGTGGCGATCGCCCGGGCGCTCTGCATGCGCCCGAAGGTCATGCTCTTCGACGAGCCGACCTCGGCGCTCGATCCGGAGATGGTCAAGGAAGTCCTCGACACCATGGTCTCGCTCGCCGACGAAGGCATGACCATGATCTGCGTGACGCACGAGATGGGCTTTGCCCGCCAGGTCGCCGATCGCGTCATCTTCATGGATGCCGGCCAGATCGTCGAGGAGAACGAGCCGAACGCCTTCTTCTCCAATCCCCAGCACGAGCGCACCAAGCTCTTCCTCAGCCAGATCCTGCACTAGGGCGGCCACGCGGCCCGTTTCACGGCAGGCGACAGAATACGGGACCGGGTCCGCGCGTTGCGGGGCCGGTCCTTTCGCATTCGCGCGACGGAACGTCGCGGACCGGCTGGCGTTGCAACCGGAAGGCATGCCGGAAGTGATCGATGAGTGAGACGAAGCACGAGCCCAGGGAGCCGGCGATCGTCGCGCCCGCGATCGGCCTGGTGAACCGCCAGACCTTTCAGGCCGGCCCGCGATGGGCCATCACGGGCATCTTCCTGATCCTCCTCTTCGGTGCCCTCTACCTCGCGGCGAGCTTCGTTTTGCCGGTCGTGTTCGCGCTGCTGTTCATGCTCGTGCTCGGCCCCGTGGTGCGCTTTGCCCAACGCCGGCTGCACATCTGGCCGCCGCTGACGGCCGCCGCGCTGGTGTTCGGTACGTTCCTCGTGATCATCGGCGGCTTCTCCTTCCTGACGGGGCCGCTCACCGATCTCGCCAGCAACGTGCCGCGTTACGTCGCCGCCGTGAACGATGAGGTCGAATCGGTGCGCGAACGGCTCGGGGCGCTGCGAGGCGCCCGCATCGAGGCCACCGAGGCGGTGCGAAGCGAAGCGGCGCCGGACCAGCCGCAAAGCGTGATCCTGGACGGGCCACAGCTTTTGAACAGCGCGGCACTTATGGTTCCGCAGATCGGCGCCAGCATCGCCTTCGCGCTGATCTTCCTGTTCTTTCTCCTGTCGTCGGGCAGCCTGTTCTACCAGAAGCTCATCGAGTCGCTTCCGCGGTTCTCGGACAAGAAGCTGGCACTGACGATCGCGCACGAGATCGAGACCGAGCTGTCTCGCTACCTTTTCACCATCACCCTGATCAATGCGGGGCTGGGTGTCGCGATCGGCTCGCTGATGTGGTCGATCGGCCTGCCGATGGCGCCGGTGTTCGGCGTCCTCGCCTTCGCGCTGAACTTCATCCCCTATCTCGGCGCGATCGCGGGGATGATTCTGGTCGGGCTGGTGGGTCTTGCCGAGCGGGGTGAGGTGGCGGGTGCGCTCCTGCCGGTGCTTCTCTACTTCGGCGCCACCACCATCGAAGGCCAGTTCCTGACGCCGATCCTCGTCGGTCGGCGCCTTGCCATGAACGCGGCGGCCATCTTCCTCTCCGTTGCCTTCTGGGGCTGGATCTGGGGCGTGGTCGGGATGTTCCTGGCCGTTCCGATCATGGTCGGCCTGCGCATCGTCGCCGGCTATATCGACAGCCTCAAGCCGCTCGCCAACTTCCTTTCGGCGGAACGACAGCCCGCCGACGAAAAAGGCGAAGCCGAAAGCGGCTGATCGTCCGAGGAAAAGGGCGAAGGCCGGGGCGCGTCGGCGTCCCGGCCTTCCTTGTCGTCGTCAGTTGGCCTGCGAGGTCTGCACCGGCTTCACGAGCGGGGTGATGCGACGCAGCGTGACGCGTCGGTTCTCGCGGTTGGCCGCTTGCGTGTCGACCTTGAGGTCCTCCTCCCCGTAGCCCTGCGTGACGAGATTCTCGGACGGGATCTCGAAATACTGGCTGAGGGCGGAGGCGACTGCTTCGGCGCGGCGGTCCGAGAGCGCCAGATTGGCCACATTGCTGCCGACGGCGTCCGTGTGACCTTCCAACAGGAACACCTCGCCGGGGTTCTGATCCACCACGCGTTTCACCGCATCGGCCAGCGCCTGGAGGTTCTCCACCTCGCTCTGCTGGATTTCCGCCGAGCCGAAGCCGAAGTTGATCGTGTTGAGGTCGATCCGGCGTACCTTGTCGCGAATGCGGGGGCTGCGGCGGACCTCGTTGAGCGAGTAGATCCGCTCCACGGTCTCGACCGGCGGAGCGACGATCGTGTCGTAGTAGAGCGTCTCGTCCGGTTCGGAGACGTCGACGATGTAGCGGTCTTCCGGGATCTCGAGCCGCAGCGGCGGCAAATCGGCCCCGGCGTCGGCATAGTAGTCCGGCCGCTGGTCGTCTTCGGCATAGGGATCGTAGAACAGGACGGTCTCGCGACCGTCAGGCGCAATGCGCGAACGTTGGATCACGTCGCCGTACTCGTTCTCGATCGTGATGACCTGAACGCCGTTGGGGCGCGAGATCACCTGCCGGGTCAAGCCGCGCGGAAGCTGCTCGTAGTAGACCTCGCGCGAGTTGCCGACCAGACGGTCGCTATCGTCCGAGCGGATGAAGTAGGCGGCTGCCGCCCCCACCGCCGCGCCGGCAACGCCCGCGCCGACCAGCGAGAGGATATCGCGGTCGCCGACACGCTCGATCACCTGCACGTTGTTCGGCAGCATCACCTGCGGAGCCGCCTCCAGCCGCTGGCCCTGCTCGGCCGTGATCGGGCGGACCTCGACCGGAGCGGCAAGCTGCTGGACGCGTGCGTCGCTGGCGCCGACGCCGCCTTCCGGCACCGGGGCCGTCTGGATGTCGGCGGCGACGGGCTGTGGGTTCTGCGCCGGCGGAGGCGCGAGGGTCCCGGACTGTTGCGCTGGTGCAGGGGCCGGGGCCGGAGCCGTCCCTGGCTGACCGGGAGCCGCTCCCGGCAGCGGCGCGGGGACCGCGCCTGCCGGGGCGGGGGGGGCAGGCGGCGTGCCCGGTGCCACGGGGGCGCCGTCCGGTGCACGCAGCGCCGGGTCCGTCGGTGCGGTCGGCGGCGTCAGCGGCTCACCAGGGTTGGCGGCCGGCGCCACGGGCTCCGAGCCAGGGATCGGCGGCGCGGGCGGTTGTGCGTCAGGCGTCGGCGTCGGCGGAGCAGCCGGCGTCTCTCCGGCACCGGCCGGAGGCGTGGCCGGTGTCACTGCCGCGGGCGGCGTGGGCTGGGCTTCGGTCGCCGGCGCGGGAGGCGCGGCGGGTGCGACAGGAGCAGGTGCCGCGGGGGCGGGTTCCGGCGACGGCGTAGCAGGCGCGGCTGGTGCGTCCGCGCCATTCGACAGGTCGTTCTGGGTTCCGGCGTCGGCGGGAAGCTCCGCGGGGTTGCCTTCGGGGGCATTCACCGGCGGGCCGCTGTCCGGCGCCGCTTGCACGGGTTCGGCTGGCGCTTCGGGAACAGGCGCCGGCTCCGGTTCCGCTGGCGGGGCCGGGCGTTCGGCGGGCGCTTCGGGTTCACGGGCTGCCGGCGCTTCCGGCTCGGGAGCAGGGGCTGCCTCGGGCTCGGGTGCGGGGGCCGCCTCGGGCGCAGGTGCGGGTTCCGGCGCGGGGGCTGCCTCGGGTTCGGGCGCACGCTCGGCCGGAACTTCCGGCGGCGCGTCCTGAATTAGTGGCGGCGGCGTTTCCGCCTCTTGCGCAAGGGCGGAAAGCGGGCCGCTCAGCGCCGTCGATGCGGCCAGTGCCGTCACCGTCAGCAGGCGTCCCGTTCGCTTCAAATCCATCATCGTTCGGCCTTTTCGTTGCGTCCCTTGCGATCGCCGGGTGCTCAATCCGCAGAACAATGCCGGGTTGAACGGGTCCGATGCCCGGCAAACTAGGCCGGAGGTGGCGCAAGGGAATGAAATCGGAGCGGTCGGCCGATCAGTTTCCGCTGATCGCCAGGGCTTCGTCCGCGCGCCAGTCGTAGAGCCATGCGAGGTCGCGGCGAAGCGACGCCGGCGAGCGCAGGGCAAGCGCGAGGTCGCGCGCCAGGGATAGCGGACGGGGGAGGTGGTAGACGCGGCGGTGAAAGGCGACGCGGGCCAGCACCTTGCCGACCCGCGGCGCTCGCAACGCCTCGTAGCGTCGTAATGCGGAGCCTCGGTCGGCGGCGTCGTCGAGGCATGCGGACAGAACGAAGGCGTCCTCGATCGCCATCGCGGCGCCCTGTGCGGCGTAGGGAAGCATGGCATGCGCGGCGTCGCCGACGAAGGCGATCGGCGCGGGACCTTCTGCTCGCCATCGCGGCATCACGGTAAGGAGCGGCCAAGCGCCGAGCGGTCGGGCCTGCGCCAGACTGCCGGCAAGTCGCGCGTCCCAGCGGGAGACGGCCCCGAGCGTCGGTTCGCCTGCCGGAACGATCACCACCAGGTTTTCAGCGCCCGCGGCATCGATCCGATAGCGCACGGCGTGTCGACGCGCGCCCAGCCAGGCCTCGATCGCTGCCGCCGGTTGATCGGTCGGCGCGGCCGTTGCCGCAAAGCGCAAGGCCGTTGCGCCCGACGGCTGTGGGGAGGGAAAGCCGAGGAGCCGGGCGGCATCCGACCTCACTCCGTCGGCAGCCACCAGAAGATCGGCTTCGTCCCGCAGGTCGCCCGAAGGGCCGCCGAATTCGGCCTGGATACCAGGCGCGGTGGCGTCCAAAGCCACAAGCGGCTGGCCGAGATGAAGTTCGATCTGCGGCACCCGATGCACCGCTACCAGAAGCACGCGCTGGAGGTCGGCCCGATGCAGGACCCGGTATCCCCGCCCGTCCGTACTGGAGACCGGAACGGTGGCAATCCGTCGCCCCGTCGGCCCGTCGCGCAGGACCACGCTGTCCGCCGCGACGCCGACCGTGTCGACGGCGACACCTAATCGATGCAGCACGTCGAGGGCGTTGGGGGAGAGCTGGATGCCTGCCCCTACCGCTTCCAGCCTCGCGGCCCGCTCGCGGATGCGCACCGTCCAGCCGCGTTGCGCGAGGGCGAGGGCGGCGGTCAATCCCGCGATGCCCGCGCCGGCAATCACCGCATCGGGCACAGCGGTGTTCGGATCAGGCGGCGCGCGGCTGGTAGAGGCAGCCGGGCGGAACGCTCTCGTTGCGCTTGAGCGCGGTGTTCAACTTGTAGAGCGTCGAGCAGTAGGGACACACCTTCTCGCCCTCGTCCCCCATGTCGAGAAAGACGTGCGGGTGGTCGTAGGGCGGTGTCGCGCCGACGCACATGAATTCGGCGACGCCGATCTCGATCACCCCATGGCCCCCGTCGTTCTGGAAGTGGGGGGTTCCGTAGTCGGCCATCCTGCCGTCTCCATTCGACTGCCTCGAAGCGGGCGGAACTTATCCATCTCGGCGTCAAAAGAACAGGGTGGTTCTGTCGCCCGTCTTCAGGGTATCGGGAGCGGAGTTCGCCCGAGCGGAAAGATGCCGATATGCCCGAGTTCCAGAATGACGGCCTACGTCTCCAGTATTTCGACGAAGGGGATCGCGGTGCGCCCGCCATCGTGCTGGTGCACGGTTTCGCCTCCAACATGCGCGTCAACTGGATCGATCCCGGCTGGGTCGACACGTTGGCACGCGCCGGCTACCGCGTCCTCGCCTTCGACCACCGCGGTCATGGCGACAGCGACAAGCCGCACGACACGGCCGCCTATACGCCTGAGGCGATGGTCGGCGACCTCCGGGCGCTGGTGGACGGCCTCGGCATCGAACGCGCGGCGCTGTTCGGCTATTCGATGGGCGCGCGTGTCTCCGCGTTCGCAGGCCTTCACCATCCCGAACGCTTCCCCGTTCTGGTCTTCGGCGGGCTCGGCATCGGGCTGGTGGAGGGCGTCGGCGACTGGGATCCTATCGCCGACGCGCTGCTTGCACCTTCGCTCGGCGACGTGTCGCATGAACGCGGCCGCATGTTCCGTGCCTTCGCCGATCGGACGGGAAGCGACCGGCTGGCGCTCGCCGCCTGCATCGCGACGTCGCGTCGTGAACTGACCGGGAGCGAGGTCGGCTCGCTCCGCCAGCCGACCCTGATCGGCGTCGGCACGCGCGACGACATCGCCGGTTCGGCCGAGGCGCTGGCCGCGCTGATGCCGAACGCCGACGTCTTCGCCATCGCCAACCGCGACCACATGCTCGCGGTGGGGGACCGCACGTTCAAGGCGGCGGCCGTCGATTTCCTCGGCCACCACCGCCAGGCCTTCGCCGCCTGAAAAGAGTCGAGGATTTCCAAAGTGGTCGACATCGCGTAGACGCTGGCGGACCGGAGGCGCGGCCGCAGTGCCTTTTGAGCGCGGCCGAACATGCTGGCGAAGCGCGCCATCGTACTTATGTTTGACCGCAAGCGCGCGACCCGAGCGAGAAGGCAAGTGACGATGAGCGTCTTGATGAAGTCCGCAGCGGACCGCGTGCAGGCCGTGGATCCGATCTGGACGCGCATGCGCGACGAGGCGCAGACCGCGAGCGAACGCGAGCCAGCGCTCAGCGGCTTCCTTTATGCCACCGTCCTCAACCATCGATCGCTAGAAACCGCCATCGCCCACCGCATCGGCCAGCGGCTCGATCATGCCGACCTGCCGGCGTGCCATATCGAGCAGGCCTTTGCGGAGATGAGCGCTTCGCGCTCCGAATGGGGTGGCGTCCTGCGCATCGATCTGCAGGCCGTGTTCGATCGCGATCCGGCCTGCGAGCGGATCATCGAGCCCTTGCTCTACTTCAAGGGCTTTCACGCGATCCAGACGCATCGCCTGGCCCACTGGCTCTGGAACGAAGGGCGCAAGGACTTCGCGCTCTATCTTCAGTCGCGCTCCTCGTCCGTGTTCCAGACCGACATTCATCCGGCCTCGCGCATGGGGCGCGGCATCTTCCTGGACCATGCCACGGGGCTCGTCGTGGGATTCACGGCGGTGATCGGCGACAACGTGTCGATCCTGCAGGACGTGACGCTCGGCGGCACCGGCAAGGAATTCGGCGATCGGCATCCCAAGATCGGCAACGGCGTCCTCATCGGCGCGGGCGCGAAAGTTCTGGGCAACATCAAGGTCGGCGACTGCTCCAAGATCGCGTCGGGCTCCGTCGTCCTGGCCGAGGTGCCGCCCAATTCCACGGTCGCGGGCGTGCCGGCGCGCATCGTCGGCAGTTCCGGCTGCGCCGAGCCTGCGCGCGCCATGGACCAGAATTTTTCCCGCGCCGACTGAGCGCGGGGCATCCGTTCGGCCGTTTCGGCCGTTGCAACCCTCGACGCGTCCTATAGCGCCCAAGGAGACTGACCTCGTGAAGCCCGACGAAATCCGCAAGCTCGAAGCCTATCTGAACCGCACGTTCAAGACGTCCGGCATCCAAGTGAAGGCCATGCCGCGCAAGAAGGACACCGCCGAGATCTATGTGGGCGAGGATTTCATCGGAACGGTCGGCAAGGACACGGACGAGGGGGAAACCTCCTACCACGTGACGATCACGGTGCTCGACATCGACCTGGAGTGATCCTCGCGCGCCTTCGGCGGAAGATCATAGACCCAACGAAAAAGGCCGGCGCATTGCCGGCCTTTTTCGTTGGGGTCGAAGCGAAGGGGCGGGTTCAGCGCACGCTGCCGACCAGCATGTCGCGTCCGTCTTCGATCGCTACCCACTTTGCGGAGTTCTGTTCGGACTGGCGCTTGAGAAACTTGTAGGGCGTGAGGGTCCAGTCCAGGGCGCGCTTGTCCAGGTTGTCGAGAACGATGTCGCCGCGGTTGGTGCGCACGGTGAGCACCGCGTGGCCTTCGCCGTTCGGCTGGCGCACCACGGTGATCAGGAGCGCCGAGCGCGGCAGACCCTCGCGCTCCAGCATGTACTGCTTCAGGAGGGCGAAGTCCTCGCAGTCCCCTTCGATCGAAGGGTAGGACCAGAGCTCGGCGACGCCGTGCATCTCCATGTCGGTCCGCGGGATGATGCCTTCGTTCACCGAGTTGTTGACCTCGACGATCGACTGCCACGTGCGGTCGGAGATTTTGACGATGCCGACGCTCGCATTCGGACCGCAGGTGTCCGGATACGACTTGCAGAACTCGAAATGCCCGATTGGCTGGGACGTGGGGCCGCGCAGCGTCATCCCGGCATTGGCCGAACCTGCCCAGAGGAGGCTGACGGCCAGAAAGGTAACGAGTGAGAGAAGGCGGTTCGAGAGCTGCACTTTCGGTCTCCAGCGGTGACACACGCACAGTCGCAGACCGGATTTACCTGAAGTCCAAACGCCGAATATGAATTTTCGTAAACTGATCCTCTAATTGTTCAGATCTCTTGCTTGCGAGCGTCTGAAGAATTGGGCTTAAGAGATCGCTTCGCTGCGCAATGCTTCGGTAAGCATGGGTGCACCGCTTCCACGAAGGTGAACGCACGGCGGCGCGGCCCTCCGTTCTCGATGGGCCGACGCGCCGAGGCGTTAACGAGCCGACGTCGGAAGCGTTAACGGCGAGGGGAGAGGTCTGCCGGATGGGTCTCGTCACGCTCGCCACACTCCTTAAGAAAGGATGAGCGAGACCTTAACGGGAGAGCGCGAGAGCGCCGTCGGGCCGTTTGAAACGGTCCCCGTTATCCACAGGGAAGTGATCGGCAGCCGCGTCCGGCGCTGGTCAGCCGAGCTGGTCGAGGAGGGATTCGCGGCTCTGGAGCGAGGAAAACTCGACGGCGACGCCGTCTTCGAGCTGGCGAACGACTCGTCCCGTCATCGTACCGAGCGTCAGGCGCGAGCCGATCGCCGGTCGCACGGCGCAGACGATCGCGGCGCCGGATAGCGACAGGTCGTTGATGCGGACCTCGTAGGAGCGGCCGTCCTCGAGCACCATGCGGATAACCGGGTTGCGCGGCTGGATACGCTCGTGGCGGCGGTCCTCGGGAAGCGAGAGCTCGGAGCGGTTGGCCAGCCACATGAGCTGCGCGGCGAGCTTTTCGCGCTTTCTCTCCGTGGCGTTCAGCACGAGCGCGAAGCCACCCGGGAAGCAGCGGGCGACGGTGCCCTCCAGCCGGCCGACCTGATCGGCATAGAGGATGACCCGTTCGCCTTTGGCCGGTTCGACCGGCGTCACCACGGCGACGTCGCCGGGGGACATGTTGTCGACGCGGCACGGATATTCGCGTTGATCTTCCAGCATGAAGCGACCGAGGAGATCGATCGAGACGCGTTTGTAGTGGCGACGGTCCTCCGTCACGGCAAGCGTCTTGGGCTGGATGTTCAACATGGTCTCGGCCCGGTTCTCAGGTTTCCAATTGATAAGCGACGAGGCTTAACAAGGCCTTGTGGGAGCGACGCAAAGGAAAGGGATCGGGAACTATAAGGCACCGGTGCTCTGGCAGGCAGGCACGCGCCCGGGATGTGCCATTGCCGACGAGCATTGCCCCGGTCGCCGCGAGCGATACAACGGCCCTTCCATTGGGAGTTCGCCTGTGTCGCTCGATCATCGCCTTTCCCCGCCCGATCATCCGGCGCCCCCACCGCCGCCGCCGCCGCGTCAGCCCGCGTTCAACGTTCCGGGTATCGTGCTCGGACTGCTGGCGCTTCTCGCGCTGATCCACTGGATCCGGGTTGACTGGCTCGACGACACGCAGGCCGGCTGGACGCTTCTGAACTTCTCGTTTCTGGCAGGCTGCTACGGCTCGTCCGACGAGATCTGCCTGCTGCGCGAGCCGTTCGCGTCCTGGGCGTCTTTCGTCACGCACGCATTCCTGCACGGCGACTGGATGCATTTCGCCACCAACGCCGTGTGGTTGCTCGCGTTCGGCACACCCGTCGCGCGGCGGTTGGGCGTCGCGCGCTTTCTCATCTTCTGCGCCGTGGGAGCGATCGCTGGCGCGGCGTTGTTCTACGTGATGAACCCGGATCTCATCCAGCCGATGATCGGCGCGTCCGGCGTGGTGTCGGCGCTGATGGGCGGCGCCGCGCGGTTCGCGCTGGGCTCGATGGGGCGGGGCGACGTCGCCTATGCGCCGCTCCTGTCGATCCCCCGCAGCCTGTCGGATCGGACCGTCCTGTTCTTCATCATCGTGTTCTTCGTCACCAACATCGCGCTCGGCTCCGGCGCCGGCCTGCTTCTGGGCGAGGGCGCGGCCGTCGCGTGGGAGGCGCATGTCGGCGGCTTCCTGTTCGGCTTCCTCTGCTTCTCCGCATTCGACCCGCGCCGCCAGCACGCCGTCGACCTCTGAGGAACGGTTGCGAAGCGGCCGGCTTCGTCGCACGATGCACGGGAAAAAGGTGGAAGGAGGCCATCATGACCGTACGTCGTATCCTCGAAACGAAGGGAAGAGACGTCGTGACCATCGATCCGGAAACCACGGTCGCCGAGGCCGTCCAGGTTCTGGCGGAACGGCGGATCGGCGTCCTCGTCGTCACCGGACCGGACGGCTCCCTCCAGGGCATCCTCTCGGAACGCGACGTGGTGCGCCTCGTCGCCGGCGGCGGTACGGATGCGCTATTGGGCCGGATCGCGGACGTCATGACCCGCGATGTCACGACGGCGACGGAGGAGACCACGGTGGACGAGGCGATGGAGGTGATGACCCGTCGTCGCTTCCGCCACTTGCCCGTGTGCGCGGAGGGTCGGCTCGTCGGCATCGTGTCGATCGGCGACGTCGTGAAGCGGCGAATCGAGGCGGCGGAGCAGGAGGCGGAGGAGATGCGCAGCTACATCCACGCCGCGGCGGGCTGATCGGCAAGGCTCAAGGCGAGTAGAGACATTCCTGCAGCCTGCGGATCTCGCTCATGGAGCGCATCGTCTCCTCGTAGCCGAAGGCGATGCACTCCTTGGCGCGGAAGAACTCCGACAGCCCGATGTCGCGCACGCGCGGATGGACCGAGAGGTCCGGCGGATCGCCCGCGAGGCGCGAGCGCGAGATGCGATCCTGGATGATGTTGAAGGCGTCGACCACCGAGCGGGCGAAGCCGATGCGATCGCGCCGGTTGCCGGTCGCCATCTGCGTGCGAAGCAGCGGATCGACGGCATTGACCGACGCCGTGCCGGCCGGATCGCTGCCCTCGGCTCGCATGCGCAGGACGGCTGCGCGACCGAACAGGTCGTAGTGCAGGTTCACCGCCACCACGAGCGGTTGCTCGTAGGCCCGGCAGACCGACACCGGCACAGGATTGACAAGTGCGCCGTCCGACAGCCGCCGTCCGCCGCACTCCACCGGTTGGAAGATGCCCGGCACCGCGTAGGAGGCGCGCATCGCCAACACCAGCGAGCCGGAATCCAGCCACACCTCGTGACCGTTCCGCCCTTCCGTGGCGACGGCGACGAAGGGCCGGTCGAGGTCCTCGATCCGGATATCCTTCAAGGTGTTCACCAGCCGCGCGTTGAGGCGCATGCCGCCGAGCAGCCCTTCGCCGCCGAAACGGAAATCCAGAAGCCCCATGAATCCGCGCCGCGTCAGCGACCGGGCGAAGGCCTCCAGTTCGTCCAGGCGCCCGGCAAGGTAGCAGCCGCCGACAAGCGCCCCGATGGAGGTCCCCGCGATCATGGAAACCGGAATGTCAGCCTCGTCCAGGGCGCGAAGGACCCCGATATGAGCCCAGCCGCGGGCCGCCCCGCCGCCCAGCGCCAAGGCGACGCCCTTGCGTCGTGGCTTCGGCGTGCGCGAGGTTGCCGCGGCGTCGGCTCTCGTATCTGCCGGCGCGCGCTCGGCCTGCTTGAATATGCGATCCAGCATCATGTCCCGCGTCCGTGGACTGGTCCCATCAACGAAGGATGGGCTCGGATGCTTTCCGCACCATGCATGATCGACGTTAACGCGGACACAAGTTGTTGTGCACTGCGACAGAACGTGTCATCTGAACGTCAGCCGCCCGCCATCGGAACCGAGCGAGACACGGCGATAGAAGCACGTCTCCCGGCCCGTGTGGCAGGTGTCCTCGGGTTTGGCGACCGAAACCTTCAACCAGATGGCGTCCTGATCGCAGTCCACCCGCACCTCCCGGACGTCCTGGAGCGCGCCCGACGTCTCGCCCTTCTTCCAGAGCTTGCCGCGAGAACGGCTCCAGTAATGGGCGATGCCGGTGCGCAGGGTGAGATCCAGCGCCTCGGCATTCATGTGCGCCACCATGAGAAGGCCGCCGCTCTCGACGTCGGTGACGACGGCCGTGATCAATCCGGCCGCATCGAAGCGGGGCGTCAGGACCGTGCCCTCCTCGAGCTCGGCCTTCCGGCCGGGCAGGGGGAAGCGGGAAGCGTCCCCGCTCAACGCCCGCCGACCATGGCGAGAAAGCGGGTCTGCTCGTCACGATCGTCCCGGAACGATCCGTAGAACGAACTGGTGACGGTGGTGGAGCCGTGCGTGCGGATGCCGCGCATCGACATGCACATGTGCTCGGCCTCCAGCATGACTGCGACGCCCTTCGGCGTCAGCGCGCCGTCGATGACGGCGGCGATCTGCTCGGTGAGCTTCTCCTGCGTCTGCAGGCGGCGCGCGAAGATCTCGACGACGCGCGGGATCTTCGACAGGCCCAGCACTCGGCCATCCGGCACGTAGGCCACATGCGCCTTCCCGATGATCGGCACCATATGGTGCTCGCAGTGCGAGGTGAACGGAATGTCGCGCAGAAGAACCATCTCCTGGTAGCCTGCGACCTCCTCGAAGGTGCGCGTCAGAACCTCGGCGGGCTGCTGGCCGTAACCGCCGTAGAGCTCCTCGTAGGCCTTCACCACGCGTCGCGGCGTGTCGATGAGGCCCTCGCGGTTCGGGTCTTCGCCGATCCAGCGCAGGAGCGTTCCAACGGCGGCTTCGGCCTCCTCGCGCGACGGGCGGCTGACCGGTTCGGACGAGGCGGCCGGGGCAAGCTTTCTGATCGTGGCGTCCATGATGAACCCTGAGCCGAGGCGACTGCGCCGATGGGATCGCGGCGAATGCCTCGCTTCGATCCGAAGGCTCGTTGATGTTATAGTATACCACTTCCGTCAACCCGACGGACGGCGGCCGAAGCGTCCGGACGCCTTTCGGCGTTCCGCTGCGGCTCCTATATAGACACGACGCACGGCGGTTCACAGCACCGTCGTTCCACGACGCAGCGTCCACGGAACACGCCATGATCGACGATCTCTACAACGACAGAATTCTCGACCTGGCCGGCAACATTCCCCGGATCGGACGCCTCGAACACCCTGACGGTTCGGCCAAGGCTCATTCCAAGCTCTGCGGTTCGACGGTGATCGTGGATCTGCGGCTCGCGGACGGCGTCGTTTCGGACTTCGCCCACGAGGTGCGCGCGTGCGCTCTCGGCCAGGCGTCGTCGTCCGTCATGGCGCGCCACATCGTCGGCGCGACGCCGGATGAGCTGCGGACGTTGCGCGATACCATGGAACGGATGCTGAAGGCGAACGGCTCGCCCCCCGAGGGTCGCTTCGCCGACCTGCGCTATCTAGAGCCGGTGCGCGAGCACAAGGCGCGCCACGCCTCGACCATGCTGACCTTCGAAGCCGTGGTGGAGGCGCTGGCCAAGGCGCAGGCGCAGGACGGCATCGCCGCTTGAGCGGCCATTCCCACAAACACCTGAACCGGAACTACGCCGGACCCTGGCGTCGCACGCCGGGGCGGCTGCTCGGCACCGGCTTCGTGCGCCTCTACCAGCTGACCTTCTCGCCGCTGGTCGGCGGACACTGCCGCCATATCCCGACCTGCTCGGAATACGCCTACGAGGCGATCGCGCGCCACGGTCTCTGGCGCGGCGGCTGGCTGGCCGCCGGGCGTGTCGGGCGTTGCGGCCCGTTCGGATCGGGCGGCCTCGACCCCGTGCCGGACCGGGAGAAGCCTGCCGGACGCTGACCTGGCGCCGTTACCCAAGCTTGCGCTGTCCGGAAGCGGTGGTAGAAGTCGCGCCTTCGCAAGGGGCCCGTCGCCCCATCGATCCAGCTTTCCCGCAATCGTTGGCGGGGGTGAGCACGCAAGGACAACGCCATGATCGACCTGACCTTCCCCGACCAGTCCGTCCGTTCCTACGATCCTTCGGCCACCGGCGCGGAGATCGCCGCTGGCATCTCGAAGTCGCTCGCCAAGAAGGCGATCGCCTATGCGCTCGACGGCGAGGTCCGCGACCTGTCGGATCCGGTCGGCCGCTCCGGGCGCCTCGAGATCCTGATGCGCGACGACGAGCGCGCGCTCGAACTCATCCGCCACGACACGGCGCATGTGCTCGCCGAGGCGGTGCAGGAGCTCTGGCCGGGAACGCAGGTGACGATCGGCCCCGTGATCGAGAACGGCTTCTACTACGACTTCGCCAAGGAGACGCCCTTCACGCCCGACGACCTGCCGGTGATCGAGAAGAAGATGGCGGAAATCATCCGCCGCAACGCACCCTTCACCAAGGAGGTCTGGTCGCGCGAGGAGGCCCGCCGCGTGTTCGGCGAGCGGGGCGAGACCTACAAGGTCCAGCTGGTCGACGCGATCCCGGAAGGCCAGGACCTCAAGATCTACCGCCAGGGCGAGTGGTTCGACCTTTGCCGCGGCCCGCACATGGCCTCCACGGGCCAGATCGGTGAGGCGTTCAAGCTGATGAAGGTTGCGGGCGCCTACTGGCGCGGCGATTCGAACAACCCGATGCTGACGCGCATCTACGGCACGGCCTGGGCGACGCCGGAGCAGCTGAAATCCTACCTCCACATGCTGGAGGAGGCCGAGAAGCGCGACCATCGCCGGCTCGGCCGCGAGATGGACCTCTTCCATTTCCAGGAGGAGGGGCCGGGCGTCGTGTTCTGGCACCCGAAGGGCTGGTCGCTGTTCCAGAACCTTGTCGCCTACATGCGCCGCCGCCTGAAAGGCGACTACGCCGAGGTGAACGCGCCGCAGGTGCTCGACAAGTCGCTCTGGGAAACGTCGGGCCACTGGGGCTGGTACCGCGAGAACATGTTCCAGGTGCAGTCGGCCGGCGACGAGGCCGAGGACAAGCGCGTCTTCGCGCTGAAGCCCATGAACTGCCCCGGCCACGTGATGATCTTCAAGCACGGCCTGAAGTCCTATCGCGAACTGCCGATCCGCTATGCCGAGTTCGGCACGGTCCATCGCTACGAGCCGTCGGGCGCCATGCATGGGTTGATGCGCGTGCGCGGCTTTACGCAGGACGACGCGCACATCTTCTGCACCGACGAGCAGATGGAAGCCGAGTGCCTGAAGATCAACGACCTGATCCTCTCGGTCTATCGCGACTTCGGCTTCGAGGAGATCGTGGTCAAGCTCTCGACGCGTCCCGAAAAGCGCGTCGGCACCGACGCGATGTGGGACCGTGCCGAAAGCGTCATGCGAGACGTGCTGAAGACCATCGAGGCGCAGTCGGGCGGGCGCATCAAGACCGGTATCAACGAGGGCGAGGGCGCCTTCTACGGGCCGAAGTTCGAGTACACGCTGAAGGACGCCATCGGCCGCGAATGGCAGTGCGGCACGACGCAGGTGGACTTCAACCTGCCCGAGCGGTTCGGCGCGTTCTATATCGACAGTAACTCCGACAAGGTGCCGCCGGTGATGATCCACCGCGCCATCTGCGGCTCGCTGGAACGCTTCCTCGGCATCCTGATCGAGAACTTCGCCGGGCATTTCCCGCTCTGGCTGGCGCCGACGCAGGTCGTGGTCGCGACGATCACCTCCGAGGCCGACGACTACGCGCGCCAGGTGGCGGAGGAGTTGAAGGCGGCCGGGATGCGCGTGGAGATCGACGTGCGCAACGAGAAGATCAACTACAAGGTTCGTGAGCACTCGCTCGCCAAGGTCCCGGTGATTCTTGTGTGCGGCAAGCGCGAGGCGGAGGAGCGTTCGGTGAACCTGCGCCGTCTCGGCTCGCGAGACCAGGAAGCCATGAGCCTCGTCGATGCGCTGACGCTCCTGCGGGACGAGGCGGTCGCGCCCGACCTTCGTCCGCGCGCGCTCGCCGCCTGACGGGACGAGCTCCGGCGGCTGCGCCTCGTCAGTCGCCGGTGCCCACGTCCGGGCTGTTGGGATCGACGAGGTCGCTGGTCAGCACTTCGACCTCCTCGTTCTCGCCCGGTCGCACGGCGATCTGCCGCTGGAAGATCCGGTCCTTGTTGCGGGCGACCAGCACGTAGTCGCCTTCCGTCAGCACCATCGAAGCGAACGCGCCGACGCTCTCGCGTATGATGTCGCCCTGGTCCGACGCCACCGACCAAGCGGTGTCGGCGAGCGCCTCGCCACCCTTCTCGCGCACCAGCTTCATCGTCACTTCCGCCGCCCGGTGGTGCAGCGTGGCGTCGGTGATCTTGCCGGCTTCGACGCGGATGTCGGCGCGCGCGATGGCGTTCACTGAGCCGTAGCGCGAGATGACGTGATAATCCCCGGCATTAAGCCGCAGGACGCTTTCCGCATTCACATCGGTCGCGAGCAACCGCCGGTCCCGTCCGTCCGCCCCGCCGGCATAGACGTCGAAGCTGATCTTCCCGGCCGGAAGCGTGCGCCCGTTGAGGATGCCTGCGTGCAGCCGCAGACCTCCGGCGTCCAGCGCCACGGTTTCCTGCGTTTCCTCGCCCGAGAAGTCGATGCGCTTGGTCATGCCTGCGCGCCCGAAGCCCACATGCAGCAGATAGTTGCCGGCCGGAACGTCGAAGGTCGCCTGCGCGCCCTTGGCCATGGCGACCACGGGAAGCTTGCCGTCCGGTCCCGCCAGCGGCGCGAACAGGCGCCACACGAGATCGGACGGGATTTCCGGCCCGCCCTTGCCGAGCGTCGCCTTCAGCCGCAGGCTCTTGTTCGGGCGGACGATGTCGAGCTGGGGGGCGGGCTGCGGCGCGAAGGCCGGCAGACTCGGCAGGTTCAGCTCCGGCTCCAAATCGAACTCGTGACGCTCGGGGAGGGCGATCGGCTCGAGCTTGCGCAAGCCGACCGAGGGCGCGACGCCGATGTCCTGGCTTCGCAGGTCCCGGGGAATGGCCGACGGCGAGGCGTAAGCGCCGGGCTGGTCCGGTCCGCCGCCAGGCCCCGGAGGTGCATCCTGCGCCAGGGCCACGGCCAGCGAGAGAAGGAGGGTTCCCACGGACAAGGCGATGCCGGACGCGCGCTTGATCAACCTTCATCCTCCCTGGCCTGTCGCCGGAAGGGTCCATCAATGCCATCTCGTGGTCCATTTCAAGGCGTTCGTGCGCGGCGCGGCATCGCGCCGGTTGGCCCACGGGCCGAGTTCGGCTAGCACGGCGCCTGGATCGCACGAGGACTGCCCGATGATCGACGCCAAGACACTTCTGGCCACGCGCCGCTCGGTTTCCATTCCCGCCCTGCGGGCGCCGGGCCCGTCCGAGGACGCGTTGCGCGACATCCTGACCGCCGCGTCGCGGGTGCCCGACCACGGCAAGCTCGCTCCATGGCGATTCATCCTGTTTCGCGGGCCCGCGGCACCGGCTCTCGGACGGGCGATGGCGGATCTTGCCGAACGCCGGGAGGGCCCCTTGAGCGAGGCGCGTCGAGCCTACGAGGAAGCCCGTTTCACGCGCGCGCCGCTGGTCGTCGGCATCGTCTCCACGGCTCGGCCGCATTTCAAGATTCCGGAATGGGAGCAGGTTCTGTCGGCCGGCGCGGCGACCATGAACCTGATCCACGCCGCCCACGCCCACGGTTTTGCCGCCAACTGGATCACGGAATGGGTGGCCTACGACGAGGAGGCCAAAGGCCTCATGGGAATCGGTGAGGGCGAGAAGGTCGTCGGATTCGTCTATATCGGCACGCCCTCCGAGGTGCCGAGCGATCGCCCGCGCCCCGAGCTTTCGGTGGTGGTCTCCGACGCGCCGATGCCGGTGGGATCGTGATGTTCTACGAGACCGCGACCAACGATCACGGCCTTCCCCACGACCCGTTCAAGGCGATCGTCGCCCCGCGTCCGATCGGATGGATCTCGACGCGCGCCAAAGACGGCACGACGAATCTTGCGCCCTACAGCTTCTTCAATGCCCTGTCGGATCGTCCGAAGCTGGTGATGTTCGCGTCGTCCGGCATGAAGCACTCGGCGAGCATCGCCATCGAGACCGGCGAGTTCGCGGTGAATCTGGCGACGCGCGACCTCGCCGAGGCGGTGAACCTCTCGTCCGCGCCCGCTCCGATGGGTGCGAGCGAGTTCGCGCTCACCGGACTGACGGAAGCGCCATGTCGCCTCATCGCAGCGCCGCGGGTCGCGCAAGCGCCCGCAGCCCTGGAGTGCCGACTGACACAGTGGTTCCGGCCCGTAGGCCTCGACGGCGCGGAAGGTGAGACGGTGATGGTGATCGGCGAGGTCGTCGGTATCCACATCGACGAGCGCATCCTTCGCGACGGCCGGATCGCGCTCGACCTCGCGCGGCCGCTGTCGCGTCTCGGCTATCTCGACTTCGCATCCACGGACGAGGCGTTCGAGATGCGCCGGCCGAGGTGAGCGGGGGGGCTTCCGCAGGGTTAAGCAAGCGTTGGGTTATGTGGTGAACGGTTTCTTAAAGCTTTGAACGTCATCGTGGTCCGCATCGGGTTTGTTGCGGATCGTGGGTTCATGCTGGCACAGCAATTCGTCTTCTGGTGCGAGACTGCGACGGCCAACGAGCGTTGCGCCGCCGTCGAGATGCTGGCCGACGCCGTGATCCATCGCAAGTTCCTGCCGAGCGACCTTCGCGAGGCGGAAGCTGCGCTCGTCATCGCCGCGGAAGACCCGTCGCCCCGCGTGCGTCGGGCCATCGCGGAGGGCATCGCGGAAGCCGCCAACGTTTCGCGCCAGCTCGTGCGCATCCTGGCCCAGGACGTGGACGACGTGGCACTGCCCCTGGTTCTTCTCTCGCCCATGCTGACGGTCGAGGACCTGTGCGAGTTGGTCCGCACCGGCCGCCTCGGGCTCTGCGTCGGGGTTGCGCGTCGCGCCGACCTTTCGGCCACTGTTGCGGCCGAGATCGTGGCGGCGGGCGAGCCGACGGCCTGCCTCGAACTTGCTCGGAACCGCACGGCGACGCTCGAAGGCGCCGCGATGGCGCGCCTCGTCGAGGTGGCGGCGGACGCCGGTGAACTCCGCTTCGCGCTTCTCCAGCGCGACGATCTGCCGACGGGTCTGCGTCACGCGCTTCTGTCCCATCTCGGCAGCGCTCTGTGCGCTTCGCCGCTGGTGACCAACGTCGTCGGGCTGCCGCGCGCCGCGCGTCTTCGCGAGGAACTCAACGAGCAGGCGACGGCCTCGCTGATCGACACGATCAAGGCGGACGAGATCTCGGCCTTCGTGGAGCAGCTCCGCGGCGCGAGCCAGCTCAACGCCGCGGTCCTGGTTCGGGCCGTGTGCATGGGTCGTGTCGACCTTTTCGCCGCGTCCCTGTCGCGACTGTCGGGGCTGCCGGACACGCGCGTGCGCGCCATCGTGGCCGATGCCCGCGAGCCGGCCTTCGTGGCGCTCGCAGCGGCCGCCGGCCTGCCGAAAACCGTGGTGCCGCTGCTCCTGTCTGCCGTACGGGTCTGGAAGGACATGGCAGGCGACGACCGGTTCGACCCTGCCGACGTCGCATCCACCGTCATGGACCGCGTGACCGTCGCGTTCCGCAAGGACGCCGGTGGCGCGCAGTCGGACGATCTCGGTCGCCTCCTACATCGCATGTCCTGCGAGGTCCAGGAAGGCAAGGCGCGCCGGCGCGCCGAACGCTACCTCGCGGCGTGACGCTAGTAGCGGAACTGCTCCGCCAGGATCCGCTCGTCCCAGGAATGCTCGGCATCGAACAGGATCAGGCTGCGCAACTCGGCCGATTCGCGAATGCGGATCGACTGGACCGACTTCACCTCGCGATGGTCGGCCACTGCGTTGACGGGCCGCTTCTGCGCCTCCAGCACCTCGACATCCACGATCTGATGGCGTGACAGGAGCGCGCCGCGCCAGCGCCGGGGGCGGAAGGCGCTCACCGGCGTCAGCGCCAGAAGGGGCGCACTGATCGGCAGGATCGGGCCCTGGGCCGAGAGGTTGTAGGCCGTGGAGCCCGTGGGAGTGGCCACGAGAACGCCGTCGCAGACGAGTTCCTCGAGCCGCGTCTTGCCGTCGATGCTGATCTTCAGCCGCGCCGCCTGATAGGACTGGCGGAACAGCGCGACTTCGTTGATCGCCAGAGCCGAATGCGCCAGGCCGTCGCCGTCGACCGCCGTCATTTCCAGCGGATGGATCACCGTCTCGGTGGCCCGCTCGAGCCGGCCGGACAGGTCGTCCTCCCGGTACTCGTTCATCAGGAAGCCGACCGTGCCTTTGTTCATGCCGTAGATCGGCTTGCCCGTGTCCATGAAGCGGTGGAGGACGTGAAGCATGAACCCGTCCCCGCCGAGCGCGACGATGACGTCTGCGTCCTCCGGCTCCACGGTTCGGTAGAACTCCGAAAGGCGATCGGCCGCCTCGGCGGCTTCCGGCGCATCGCTGGCGAGAATGGCGATAGGGCGTGACGTGCTGTGCATGACGTTCCATGAAGGACGGGCTGGCCGCCGACGCTCCGCAGGAACCTAGCCGCAACGCGGGCCCGCGCAAGTCCCGGCCATCGCGCGGCGGTCAGAAGGTCGAGCGTGGCCGGTAGGGCATCGGATAGCGCTCGGCGCTCTGGGCGACGATCGAGAGTTCGGTGACGTGCAGCGCGAAGGCGTCTGCGAGCGGGGGGCGTGCACTGGCGCGGATCGCCTCCGCCATTTGCGCGGGGCCCCGCATGAAATCCATGCGCGACGAGGTGTCCGGCACGGTCGCGCCGCTGCGCGGCACGGGTAGCTTGCGCCCGAACCAGTGCTTCAGCGGGCGTCCTCGCTCCAGTCGGCGCAGGACCTTGCCGAGGATGCCGGCTCGCGGGCGCCAGTGGCCGGCGGGATCGCGCAGGTAGATCGGCGACCGTGCGTTCCAGCCGTCCGTCACCGACAGGACGCCCTTGGTGCCGACGATATGCAGCGACCGGTCGCTCGGCGCGGCGAGACCGCATGTGAGGCGCGCGACGGCGCCGCTGCGAAAGCGCAGGCAGGCGACGGAAAAGTCGTTGGCGATCTCCGCCGCCGTCTGGCTCGTACCCTTGTCGGGAAAGAGCTTGGCGGAGAAGGCGGTCATCTCCTCCACCGGGCCGAAGAACTCGCAGAGCCAGGTGAGATAGTAGCCCGCGTGCTCCAAAGTGCAGCCGACGGCGAATTCATCTTCCGCCGGCCACGGCGCGCCGGACAGGCTGCGCCAGGAACGGTAGTTCTCGCGGAAGACCATCGAGTCCTCCATCTCCGCATAGGCGAGACGGACCTCGCCGACCGTCCCGTCCTCGATCGCCCGGCGCGTGGTCTGCGCGGCCTCGCCGAGGACGGAGGAGGGGGCGCTGGCGACTTGCAAGCCCTTTTCGCGCGCCAGGGTCACCAGATGCTCGGCCTCGCCGATCTCCATCGCCAGCGGCTTTTCGGAGTAGACGTGCCGACCGGCCTCGAGGCACGCCAGCGAGACGGCGTAGTGGCTCGACGGGTTGGTGAGGTTCAGGACGAGGTCCACCGACGGGTCGGCCAGGAGCGCATCCAACGTGTCGAAGATGCGTGCGCCGTGAAAGGCCGCGAACCGCTTCGCAGCGCCGCTGTCGCGATCGTGGACGCCGACGAGCTTCAGCTCGGGATGATTGGGCAGGGTCGTCATGTAGTAGTCGGCGACGAAGCCGCAGCCGACGATCGCGATGTTCATGGCGGCCTCCAGCGGTCCCGAGGCCACTAGCTCTGCCATCGCAGCCGATAAGGAATTGCCAACGGCTCCGGTTCTTCGGACCGGCCGATCGTCGATCCGCGATGCGTCTTCGCCTCGCGGGTCAGGACGTCAGCCCCCCGCCGCCATGTCCTCGGCCTGCGCTGCGCTCGCAGGCGCGGGGGCTCGCTGGGGCTCGTAGCGGCGCAGGAGGCTGGGAACGATGCCAGCCGCCGCGAGCGCTGCCGCCAGCATCAGGGCTGCTCTCAGCGGCTGCTCGGAGACGAGGCCCAGCATCACCGCGACGAGCGCGACACCGAGCGATTGGCCGACGAGCCGAGCCGTGGACTGAATGCCGCTCGCGCCACCGCTCCGTTCGCGCGGGGCACTGGTGATCAGGATCTTGTTGTTCGGGGTCTGGAACAGGCCGAAGCCGAAGCCGGCCAACGCTAGGCGCCAGACGAGATCCGCATCGCTTGGGGAAGCGGGAAGAAACACCAGCGCGAGGAGTCCTGCGGAAAACAGGGCAAGTCCGATCGCGCTGAGACGGCCGGGATCGAAGCGATCGGCGAGCCTTCCGGACACGGCAGCCGCGATCGCCGTGGCGATCGGCCATGGCGTGAGCAACAGTCCGGTCTCGGCCGCCGAGCGTGCGAGCTGGTCGTGCAGCAGGAACGGGAGGGAGACGAAGGCGATGCCCTGCGCGCCGAAGGAGCAGACCGACGTCGTGGCGGACAGCGCGAAGATCGGACGCCGCAGGAGGTCGACCGGCAGGATGGGCTCCTCCATTCGAAGTTGCATGCGCACGAAGAACACGCCGACGACGAGCCCGGCCGCCAGAAGCCCGAGCGAGGCCGCCAGCCCTTCCGAATGGCCGATGCCGTTGACGCCGGAGATCACCATGCCGAACGTCGCCGCGCTGAGAAGCGCGCTCCTGATGTGGAAGGGACGGTCCGACTTCGGCGTGTCGGGCAAGGTGCGCGATCCCGCCAGGAGCGCCAGCAGGCCCACCGGCACGTTGATCAGGAAGAGCGCCTGCCAGGACGTGACCGAAAGGATCGCGCCGGCGATCGTCGGGCCGGCGGCCGACGACACGCCGACCACGATCGCGACCCGCCCGACCGCGCGCCCCAGCCGGGACGCGGGAAAGATGAACCGGACAAGCGCGATGTTGACGCTCATGATCCCCGCCGCACCCATGCCCTGGAGGACGCGGGCGGCGATCAGCATGTCGAGCGAACTCGACAGCGCGCACACCAGCGAGGCGAGCGTGAAGACCGCAAGACCAGTGAGGTAAACGCGGCGATAGCCGAGGATTTCGCCAAGGCGGGCCAGCGGCAGCAGCAGAACCGTGACGGCAAGCTGATAGCCGTTCACCACCCAGATCGCCTCCACGGGCGAGACGCCGAGGTCCTGCGTGATGGGCGGCAGGGCGACGTTGGCCACCGTTCCGTCGAGAACGGCGACGAAGAGCGCCATGGCGATGGTGGCGAAGGCGAGCCGGCGGCGAAGAGGAGGCAACCCGTCCTGGTGCATGCAAAACCGATCGAGCTTTGAGGTCAGCGCGGGCCTCAGGGGGAGTGCTGGTCCCGGAGCGGTCGCGGGCTAGTTGTTGCCCGTAGCAGCACAGGGGTTTGCGGCTGGCAAGGCTCTATTCGTAAGGGAGGCTGCGATCTGCAACCTGTATTCCATCACCACGACACAGTCGGCGATGCGCGCCTTCGCCAAGGCGACGCGCGATCGTCTCGGAAACCTCGCCCCCATGCCGTCCGTCTTTCCCGACCAGGCGGCGCCGATCGTGCGAGTGGCGGACGGAGAGCGGGAACTGACGCTGGCTCGCTGGGGCATGCCCTCGCCGCAGTTCGCGCTGAAGGGGCGAAGCACCGATCCCGGCGTCACCAATATCCGCAACACGGCGAGTCCCCATTGGCGGCGCTGGCTGTCTCCCGCCCATCGTTGCCTCGTGCCCTTCAACGCCTTTTGCGAATACGAGACCACAGCGGACGGCAAGAAGGTGCCCGTCTGGTTCGCCGCCTCCAAGGAGCGTCCACCGCTTGCATTCGCGGGCATCTGGACGGAATGGACCAGCACGCGGCGCAAGGCTGAGGGCGAAGTGACGGTGGACGCCTTTGGCTTCCTGACCACGAGCGCCAACGCCGTCGTCGCTCCGACCCATCCGAAGGCCATGCCGGTGATCCTGACCGAGACGGACGAGATGGATCTCTGGCTGGAAGCACCATGGGCGGAGGCTAAGATCCTGCAGCGACCGTTGCCGGACGAGGCGCTGCGCATCGTGGCGAAGGGGGAGCGCAGCGACGGATAGACCACGCCCGGCGAACCGGAGTTCGCCGGGCGTGCCGTCTGTCAGGCCTTGAAGTCGAGTTCGGCCGGGCTGCCGGTCACCCTGTCCTCGGCCTGCTGGCGAACGGCTTCGTCCTGATCCGCCAAGCCATCCTCGGTTTCGTCGTAGCCGGTACCGGGCATCGGCGCCGTGATCTCGCTTCGCGGCTCGGCACGCAGGTCGATTTGCGTCGCATCGTCGTCGGCCGGCGTGTCGGCACGGCGGTCGGCAGCGTCGCGGGTCGCCTCGGCGGTGGCGCTTTCGAGAAGCGCGCGGTCCGCCTCGTTCAGCTCCGACGTTTCTGCAAATTCACTGCGCTGCCGATCGTTGGGGTTGCGCTGCTCGGGAAAGTCCTTGGCCATGTCGGAGTGCTCCTTCGCGCCGTTCAGGCGCGCGTGCCCTGAGAGGGAACGGTGTTGTCGGGATCGGCATCGTCGTCGTTGGCGCCGGTCGTCTCGCGCGCCGCCTGCCAGCTCGGGCCCCGTGCGCCTTCACCGATGTCGGTGAGTTCGGGGAACTCGCCCTGGTTCTCGAAGGCGACGGCCGGCTCCGGCTTGTCCTCCAGCGTTTCGTCGACAGGGGTGAGGGTCGCTCCGTAACTGTCCTTGAGGGCGACAATCTCGCGCGCCTGAAGCCAGTGCGACTCGGCGCGGCCTTCCGGGCGTCCTTCCGACTCCCAGATCTCTTGCGCCTTCTGGCGAACCCGGTCCTCGTCCAGCGTGGTGCTCATGCTTTGCGTCCCGTTCAAGTCTGCGTTGGTGGGATTACGCGCGACCGGCGCGCCGGTTGCATTTTCCGCGTCTCGTTTGCCGTGACAGGGGGTGGATTTGCGGTCAGGCTGGCAGCCTGTTGGGAGGAACCGCGACATGAGCGAAGACCCGGGCACGATCGTCCCAACCCGCGAGGGCGGGGCAGGGGTCATTCGGCTGAGCCGTCCGAAGGCGCTCAACGCGCTGGATCTTGACATGGTGCGCGCGATGCGCGCCGCCCTCGACGGCTTCCTGCGCGATCCCGACGTCGCGCTGCTGATCCTCGAGGCCACCGGCGATCGCGCCTTCTGCGCCGGCGGGGACATTCGCGCCGTGATCGCCAGCGGACGAGCGCGCGACGGGATCGCAGAGGCCTTCTGGCGGGAAGAGTACGAGCTCCTGTCGCAGCTTTCGCGGTCGGCGAAGCCCGTTGTGGCCTTGGCCGACGGCATCGTCATGGGCGGCGGCGCCGGGCTCGTCATGCATCTGCGGCATCGCGTGGCGAGCGAGCGCGTGCGCTTCGCCATGCCGGAGGTCGGGATCGGCTTCCTGCCGGATGTCGGCGCCACCTTCGTCCTGCCGCGCCTTGCCGGCGCGTTCGGTCGCTATCTCGCCCTGACCGGCGAAGCTGTGGAGGCCGGCGACGCTCTCGCTGCGGGCCTTTTCGACCGCTGCGTGCCCTCGAACCGGATGCCGGCCCTGCGGGGCGCGCTGCTCGCGCTTCGTCCCGGAGCCGACCACGCCGCCGTCGATCGCATCGTCGCCGATCATGCCGACGACCTCAACGCACCGCTTCTCGGCCAGTACGGGACCGCGATCGAGGACGCCTTCGCGCATGCGGAACTCGCTGCGATCGAGGAAACCTTGGCGGCCATGGCGGACGATCCCGTCCACGGCGCGTTCGCGGCGCGGACGCTCGCCACGATGCGCGGGCGCTCGCCTTGGTCGCTCGCGCTGACGAACGCGCTTCTGAAGGCCGGAAGCGGCAGCCGGACGCTCGAAGAATGCCTGTCGCGCGAGTTCCGCGCCGCCTGTGCGTGCCTTGACGTCGAAGACTTCTACGAGGGCGTTCGCGCAGCCGTGATCGACAAGGACCGCAAGCCGGCGTGGCCATCGAGGGGAGCGGATTGGCGGCAGCCGGGTCTCGACGAGATCCTGGCGGAGCACCCCGGAAGGCCGGACCCGGTCTTCGCCTGATCAGCCCTTGGCGGCCGCTTTGTCGTCGAGGATGCGGGCCAGTTCGACCGCAGTGCCGGAAAAGGTCTTGCCGCGCTCGGGGTCGCGGAAGCACTTCCACAGGCCGGTCTTCTTGTCGCGCTTCCAGCCGGCCTTGGCGATCTTCGCCTCGGCGGCGGTCTCGTGCGGCGTCTTGAAGGCCATAACTCGGCTCCCTGCGGTCATCTCCCGCCTTCATAAGCAAACAGCGCTGCGGCGCGATAGCCCACCTCGGCAACCATCGGGCCTCCGGGGGCTTCTGCCGGGGATGATAGGCGCGCAGCGCGACAGGGGATGAAGATCGGCCATGACGAGAACGGTTGTGATCACGGGTGGAACGGCGGGCATCGGGCTCGCCACCGCCG
>NZ_BBWJ01000017.1 GCF_001463745.1 Aureimonas sp. AU22
TCGGGCTCGCCACCGCCGAGAAATTCGCTCGTGACGGCTGGAACGTCGGCATCCTGGCGCGCGGCGAGGACCGGCTGCGCGAGGTGGAGGAGCGCCTGCGCGCGCTCGGCGTGAAGGCGCTCGGCATCCCGACCGATGTGGCGGACGCAGACGCGGTGGAGGCCGCGGCGGAGCGCTTCGAGCGCGAACTCGGTCCCATCGAGGTCTGGGTCAACAACGCGATGGCGACCGTGGTCGCTCCCGCCGATCGCATATCGCCGGACGAGTTCCGCCGGGTGACCGACGTCACGTACCACGGTCAGGTCTTCGGGACGCAGGCGGCGCTGAAACGCATGCGCGGCCGCAATCGCGGCACCGTGGTTCAGGTCAATTCGGTCCTCGGCATCCGCGCCTTTCCGCTTCAGTCGGCCTATGACGGGGCGAAAGCTGCCGCGCTCGGCTTCACCAACGCCTTGCGCGGCGAACTTGGCCATCTCGGCAGCCGGGTGCAACTCGTCACCGTGTTCCTGCCGGCGGTGAACACGCCGCAGTTCGACGGCTGGGCGCGCAACAAGATGGGCAAGCGACAGATCGCGCCGGATCCGGTCTACGACGCACGGCTCTGCGCCAATGCGATCCATTTCGGGGCCACCCACCCGCGCCGCGACATCTGGGTCGGGCGTACCACGTGGCTCGCCAGCGTCCTTCAGCGGGTCTGGCCAAATGCGGGAGACGCGCAATCGCAAAGCGGCTGGGACGGCCAGCTGTCGGACGAGACGATCCCCCGGATCGACGGAAACCTGTTCGAGCCGGGGCCGGGGGCCGCGCGCATCGACGGGCCGTTCACCGATCGCGTGCTCGGCTCGCGCCACACGTTCCTGACCAGCCGGCATCGCGACGTCGCCGTTCTCGGCCTGATCGGGGCGGGCGTCCTCGGCCTCGCCGCCGCGCTCGGTCGCCGCCATCGCTGAACGTCGAAGGGCCGCCGCCCCGTTCGCGGCGGCGGCCCTTCTTCACGGACCTCCGGCGACTGACCCCATGACGACCATCACGAGATCGTCGAGATTGATGGGACCGTCGACCGTGATGCCGTCTTCGGTCTCGGACACTTTCAGCCGGCCGTCGCTGATCTCGACCTGACGCTGCAGCTCGGCCACGATCGCTTCGCGGATGCTGTCTTCGACGGTCATCGACCCTGCCCCGACTTGCTGGTCGCGACATCGGGCGGGTAGTCAAGCCCGCCAGCGCTCGTTTCGTCGACGTCCTCGGCGTTCAGGGCCTCGTCTCGCGCCTCGGGTTTTCCATCGGCCGCCTCGACCTCGACAAGATCGTTGTCGAGCCCGGCGAACTGGGCCTCGATCTGCCGCGCTTCCTCGTCTTCGGTGGTGGGTTCGGGTTTCGTCGACATATCGGGGTTCATTTAGTCGCCTCCACGGTGCGATGTCGTTGAGATGCAAACGCGCGGGAAGCACGGTCGCTCCCTCGAACGTGGCCGTTGGCCTGACAAGCGATGCCATCGCCCCATATGCCGTGGACGATCCCGAAGCGGAGCATGACCCTTGGCCAAGTTCGACAAGCCCCTGAACCGCAAGCGTGGGTCCCTATGGGCGATCGTGACGGCCGTCTTCGTTCTCGCCGTCCTCTACTTCATGTTCTTCTCGAGCCGCGAGGGTGAGCGTCCCGGCTCGACCACGGGCGGCACGGTGACCACTGGCGCTTCGCCCGCACCCGGCTCCGCCACACCGCCGCAGTAACGGCACGACCCTTCAGCTTCGGCGCCCCCATTCGAACCGGCGCTTGGGTGTAGATCCACGAAAACTTCCTTCGTCGAACTCCGGTATTCCGCAGGGGACGGCGTCGCGGCACGCGACAAACCCTTGGGCGGCGTGGTAGAGGGCTCGACGATCCGTTCGCGCGCCTTACGGTTTGGCGGCGAAGCGGAGAACGGGTGGCCAAGGGCCGGGGTTCGTTCGACATGTCGACCATATCAACCGCATCCGCGCCGCTGCGCGAGAAGACCACGCTCTCCGTCCTCTTCGCGATGAGCGCCTGCCACATGCTGAATGACGTGATGCAGTCGCTGCTCGCGTCCCTCTATCCGCTGCTCAAGACCAATTACGCGCTCGATTTCGTCCAGATCGGGCTGCTGACGATGACGTTCCAGGTCACGGCATCGCTCCTGCAGCCCGGCGTCGGCATCGTCACCGACCGCTGGCCGATGCCCTATTCGCTTCCCGTCGGCATGGCCTCGACGCTGGTCGGACTGCTGCTCCTGTCGTCGGCGGCAAGCTTCCCGATGCTGCTGGTCGCGGCAAGCCTGATCGGCTTCGGCTCGGCCGTGTTCCACCCGGAGGCCTCGCGCGTGGCGCGGGCGGCGTCCGGCGGGCGGCACGGCTTCGCGCAGTCGCTCTTCCAGCTCGGCGGCAATGCCGGCACGGCGCTGGGCCCACTGCTCGCCGCATTCATCGTTCTCCCCTACGGGCAGCACAGCATCGCCTGGTTCGCCGGTATCGCGTTCCTCGGCATCGCCATCCTGACCTGGGCGGGCAACTGGTTTGCGGGGCACCGACGGGCGCACGTCGGGCGGCCGCCCCAGAGCCGCGCGCTGCCGCTGCCGCGCAACACGGTGGTCTGGGCGATCGCGATCCTGGTCCTGCTGACGGCGACCAAGAACGTCTACATGGCGAGCTTCTCGAGCTACTACACGTTCTACGTCATCGATCGCTTCGCGCTGAGTGTCCGGGAGGCGCAGCTCATGCTGTTCCTGTTCCTCGGCGCGGCCGCCGCCGGCACCTTCCTCGGCGGGCCGATCGGCGACCGGTACGGTGCGCGCTTCGTGATCTGGTTCTCCATCCTCGGCGTCATCCCCTTCGCGCTGGCGCTTCCCTACGCCAACCTGCCGCTGACGGCGGTGCTGACAGTGATCATCGGCTTCGTGCTGGCCTCGGCCTTCCCCGCGATCGTGGTGTTCGCGCAGGAACTCCTGCCGGGGCGGGTCGGGCTGGTGGCCGGCATGTTCTTCGGCTTCGCCTTCGGCGCGGGCGGGCTCGGCGCGGCCTTCCTCGGCGATTTCGCCGATACGTCGGGCATCGAGTTCGTGTATCGCACGGTCTCGTACCTGCCGCTTCTCGGCCTCGCCACGATCCTCCTGCCCAGGCTGCCGACGCTGCGCTGAGCAGGTTCGCTCAACGATCCAGGGGAATCTATCATGCCGCGCATCCAGCTCGTGACCACCGGCGGCACAATCGCCTCGCGGGCGGAAAGCGCGCAGGCAAACGCCGACGTCGTCGCCTCCGTTCGGGGCGAGGCGCTGCGTGCGGGGCTGCACGACCGGCTGGATGGGATCGAGATCGCGGTGGACGACTTCTGCAGCGTCAACTCGTTCTCCATCGACCTGCCGCTCGCCTTCGCGCTCGCAAAGCGCATCGACGAGCATCTGGCCGATCCAACATGCGACGGCGTGGTCGTGACGCACGGCACGGACACGATGGAGGAAAGCGCCTGGCTCGCCGACCTCGTCGTGTCGTCGAACAAGCCCGTCGTCTTCACCGGCGCGCAGCGCAGCGCCGATGCGCCGGATACGGACGGCCCGCGCAACATCGCGGACAGCGTGCGGTTGGCGGCGACGCCCGAAGCCGCCGGCCTCGGCGCGATGATCCTGTTCGAGGGTGATTTCCACGCCGCGCGTGACGTCACCAAGACCCACACGGCTCGAACGGACACGTTCCGCTCCGGCGAACACGGCAAGCTCGGGGAGGTGGACGGCACGGTCGTGCGCATCCACCGGCGTCCGGTGCTGCGACGGACGTTCGCGGCAAAGCGCATAGAAACGAATGTCGAACTCGTGCGCATGGCGATGGGGGCGTCGGATCGCGTGCTGCGCTTCTTGGCGGGCGACGGTGCCAGAGCGATCGTAGTGGAAGGGTTCGGACGCGGCAACACACCGCCGCCCGTTGCAGCGGCAGCAGCGGAGATTATGGCCGGGGGCATACCGGTGATCGTCACCTCGCGGTGCCCGGAAGGCCGCGTGAAGCCGGTCTACGGAAACGGCGGCGGCAAGGATCTGGAACGGGCCGGCGCGATCTTCGCAGGCGACCTTACAGGGGCCAAGGCGCGCATCCTCGCCGCCGTGGCGCTGGGCTGCGAGGAGGTGGACGTTCGCGCCGTGTTTGCCGAACTCGGCGGCTGAGCTGTCCAGCAGGCTCGGCGCGCCTTCGTGGCCGTCCGTGTGACGTCGCAGGGATTGCGCAGGGGGTGTTCAGCGGCTTTGTGCTGCCGCACTCGGCCGCGTCGCCGGCCCCGGGATCAGACGGTCGTACTCTTCCTCGGGTATCCCGTAGCAACCGGCTGCGATCGTCTCCAATCCGCCGCGATCGAGGATCTGGATGCGTCCGCGCGTCGCCCTGATGAGGTGAGCGCCCTCGAGGACATGAATTTCGTTGGTGACGCCCGAGCGACGGACGCCCAGCATCAGGGCCAGGAACTCGTGCGTCAGCGGCAGGTCGTCGGATTCCAGGCGGTCCTGCGACATGAGGAGCCAGCGCGCAAGGCGTTCGTTGATGTTGTATCGACCGTTGGCCAGCGCCGAGTGAGACAGCTGCACCTCATAGCAATGAATGTAGCGAAGCAGGAGCTGCCGCAACGCGTCGTCCTGTTCCGCAATCTCCATCAGTGTGACGGCGGGGATGCGCAGTGCGGTGCCGCTGGTCTGCATGAAGGTCCGATGCGGCGAGTGGTCGACGCCATGCAGGATATAAAAGCCTGTCATGCCCTCCGGGCCAATATGCCCGACCTCGATCTCTTCGACCCCGTCCCTGCTTGCGGCAACCATCGAGGCCAGTCCGGTTTCGATGAAATGTACATCGTGGACCGCCACCCGTTCTTCGACCAGGAGGCGGCGAATCGGTAGATCCACTGGCTGCAGATGCGGGGCGAGACGGGCAAAACTCTCCGCGGAAACGGCGGCAAGCAGGCGGTTGCGTATGCGGGACTGCATGCTGGCCAGCATCGACGTTCGCTCTCCTTACGTGACAGCCTTATCCAGTTGCCATCCGCTTCGAAATCGCAGCCCAACAGTGGTTTATGAGGGATGAGACCAGTTTGCTCCATATATAGGCAGCTACCGTACGATTCTGACGCTCATGGCGTTTCGTCGCAGGGGCCCAACGGTGGCCCGGCGGAGGCTGACGGCCAGCGGATGTCAGCCAGGCCGCGCACCCTTCAGCTCAGAGACCACTACGGATCTGAAGGCCGACGGGTCGTTGCAAGCGTCCACGCCGATGCGGCAGCGCTTCGTGTTCTTTCACGCGACGGCAGCCCGACGCCTGCGCTGACATCGCGGAGGGTCCTGTCGTTTCGACCGCCGCTTATCGAAACCGCTAAGCCTGCGTAAAAACGTGCTGGTTGATCTCGTCGATCCGTCTGCAACCATTAGTTATATTGGGTAGGGAGTTCTACCCATGGAAACCGAAGCATCGTCCGTCGCGAACCACACTCAGAATGCCAAGGCTGAACGTCCTCCGTTGCGGGAAGAGATGCGGGGCGCGCGAGGGCTGTTCGTCGGCCTCGCTCTCTCGGCCATCTTCTGGCTCGGGCTGTTTGTCGTCTGGCTGGCGTTTTGAAACGGCTACGACGAGCCAGCGGAATGGGGACGGCGTTTTGAAGCATCTGCGGATGAACGGACATGTCCGCATTCCGTCTCATGCCGTCAGGCGAACACGACGCTGGCAATGGCCAGCTGGGCGGCGGATCGGAAACGTATCTGTCGCGTGCGCCTGAAGGATGCGGTGGTGCAACGGGCTCATGCCGCTCGCCGCCGGCGGTTCGGCCCGGCGCTGTCGCAGCTTTCCGCGGTCCCGTCGTCAGAGCCAGTGCGCGCGTTTGAACCGGACGTACAGGAACGCGCAGACGATGGCGATCACGGCTAGCACGACGAAATAACCGTAGTGCGACTTCAACTCGGGCATGTACTCGAAGTTCATGCCGTAGATGCCGGCGATCGCTGTCGGAACGGCGAGAATGGCGGCCCAGGCCGCGAGCTGGCGGGTGATCGCGCCGGTGCGCTGCTGCTCAAGGAGATTGCTGAACTCGAACACCGAGATCACGATCTGGATCAGGCCGTCGACCAAGGTCTGAACCCGGCGGACATGATCCAGGACGTCGCTGAAATAGGGGCGGGTATCGGCATCGATGCAGGGCAGGTCGAGACGCACGAGCTTTCCGGCGACCTCTGCCATCGGCCCGAGCACGCGCTGGAACTTGGTAAGCTGACGGCGGAGCGTGAAGATGCGGGTGATCTCGTCACGGCCGAGAAAGCTGTCGAGGGAGCGCTGCTCCATCTCGAGGACGCTGTCCTCGATCGCTTCCACCATCGGCAGGTAGCCATCGACGATGTAGTCGAGGATGGCGTGGAGCACGTAGTCGACGCCGTGGACGAGCAGCGTCGGCGCTGCCTCCAGATGCTCGCGAAGAGCAGTGTGGGAGCGTGCCGACCCATGACGAACACTGATGATGTGGCTATGGCCGAGGAAGATCGCGGTTTCGCCGTAGTCGATGCGGTCGCCATCGAGAGCCGCAGTGCGTGCGATCACGAAGAGCTGGTCGCCGTACACGTCCACCTTGGGGAGCTGGCGCGAGTCCAACGCGTCTTCGACCGCCAAAGGATGGAGCCCGTAGTGCTCCTTCAGAATCTGCATCTCCTCGTGCGTCGGGTCGCAAATGCCGATCCATACGAACTCGGACCGATCGGCGGGGCAGTCGACCTTCTCGTGGATCGAGATTTCGCGCACGCGCCGACCGTGGCGGTAGAGATAGGCAGCAACGACGGTCATGTTCGACCCTCACGGATGACGGCGGACGGTGTGGGCAACGGCGTCGCACGGCGCGGTGCTCGCTTCAGCACCGGTTTCGCACGTTTTCGTGTTGAAATCCTTGTGCCGCCTTGCCGCTGCAGACGACGGGTCGGGGCTTTCCATTAGCGTGAACCGCTGGTTCGACAACGGTCAGCTGCGAGGGGAGGTGTTCCGCTGCAACCCGGGTCTGCGCGTTTCATCGCCCGTCGTCCCGTGCTACCGAAATCGCCGACCTCGAACCCCGTTCGCGGACCCTCGCACAAGGCCGAATTGCCGATGGATACGTTCGTTCAGACTCTGATGCAGGACTACGGCGTTGCCGGCATCGCCTTCCTGATGTTTCTGGAGAACATCTTCCCGCCGATCCCGTCCGAGATCATCATGCCGCTCGCGGGCTATCAGGCGGCGACCGGCAACCATTCGTTTCTCGCCGTCGTGCTCGCCGGGACGTTCGGTTCCATTCTCGGCATCCTGCCGTGGTACTATCTCGGCCTCTGGTTCGGCGAGGAGCGCATCATCCGGCTGGCCGACCGCTTCGGGCGCTGGATGACCATGACGGCGGACGATGTCGAGGCTGCCGACCGCTGGTTTCGCAAGTACGGGCTTTGGGCCGTTCTCTTCGGGCGCCTGATCCCGACCGTGCGCACCCTGATCTCGGTTCCCGCCGGCCTCGCCCGGATGCCGATGGGGACGTTTCTCCTGTTTTCCGCGATCGGCACGCTGGTCTGGACGACGGGTCTTGCCTTGGCCGGCTATCTCTTGGCTCAGCAGTACGAGCTGGTGGACCAGTACATCGGGCCGGTTTCCAACGCCGTGATCGCGATCGTGGTGCTGATCTACGTCTACCGCGTCGTGACGTTCAAACCTTCGACGCGCAGCCGTCCGGTCGATCTGAAGTCCGGCGACGACGCCGGGCTTTGATGGCGGACAAGGCTCCGAAGCGGGTTCCGGCGCGCACGCTCGTGGCGCGCGTCGACGGCCTGTTCGCCGGGGCGGGCGCGAGTTTCGAGACACGGGCCGTGGAGGCGCTGGACCTCGCCTTCGAGGGGCTTGCGGGGGACCGGCACGGCGGTGCCACGCGCCGGACGGGCGGACGCGAGCCCTGGTATGTCAGGCGCACCGAAATCCGCAACGAGCGGCAGATGTCGATCGTCTCGCGCGACGAACTGGCCGCGGTCGCCAGCGACATGGCGATCGATCGGCTGGAGCCCGAATCGATCGGCGCGAACATGACGCTTGCCGGCATCGAGCGGCTCAGTTGGCTGCCACCGCGCACGCTGATGTTCTTCGAGGGCGGCGCGACGCTGAAGGTGGACGGCGACAACAGTCCTTGCCGCGCCTCGGGGCGGGCTATCGTCCGCCAGTTCGAGGATCGGCCCGATCTGGAACGCGCCTTCGTACGTCATGCGCAGCATCGGCGCGGGCTCGTCGCCTGGGTCGAAAAGCCCGGCCGCATCGCGCTCGGCGCGAGCGTCGAACTCCGCTTGCCCGAGCAGTGGATCTACGAATGAACGTTGCTCAGTCGGCGTCCGGCCTGGGGCGGCGGCCGGGAGGGAGGCGATCCTCGAGGGCGGGATCGGTTTCGTCCTCGTCCGCGCCGGGTTCCGAGGTCAGCCGCCGCGTCGCACCCCAGTTGTCGAGCACCGCGTTGACCTCGTCGATGACGAAGAAGAGGGCCTCGTCCCGATCGTAGCCCTCGTCGCGCAGGGCGTCGTAGTCCGTGTGCTGGTGGCGCACATGGGCAAGGGTCGCGAGCCACAGGGCGCTTGCGGTCGGCAGATCGCGCATGTGGCGCGAGCCCGCCGCATCCCGGATCGCCTCCGCGTCGATATAGGGCACGCGCGGGATGAGTAGCGTCAGCTGCCGCGCGATGGATTTCTGGCGTTCAGTCGGCAATCACGTCTCCGGCGGGCGGTCCACGGTCGGAAGATAGGGTTTGATGTCGAGAAGCGGCGTTCCGTCGAGAACGTCGATCGCGTCGATCCGCACGACACCGCTTGCAGCGTCGAGCGAAAGTATGCGCACGAGATGGAGCCCGATCGGGTTGGGGCGGACCGGCGAGCGGAGCGCGAACGTGCCCTTGGCCGTCTCGGCATGCCGCGGCATCTGCAGCGCGAGGTCGCGGCGGCTGTCGTGCAGCCAGGACAGGAGATGCACGTGGTCGCCGGGACGGAGACCGGCGAGGGCGGGCCGATACGCCGCGTCGAATTCGATGCTGGCATCGCCGCCCCGCTCACGGGCTTCGCGGACGTTGCGTGGGCATTCGCCGCGATTCGCCCAAGGCGAGCGGATGCGCCCGATGAAGGCGAGGGTGGCGTGATGGAGCGTCGAGGGGTCGGGCGACAGCACGACCTCGCCGGATCGAGAAGGTTGCGCCCCGGGCATCGTATCCGGCGTCATGCGATCGGTCTTGCCGCTGCGGGAAAACACATATAAGGATATCTTTATATCGTTCGGGCTTCGAGAAAGGGGCAACGCATGCATGCCTCCTTCGACGTCGCCGTGGAAATGCTGAAGGCCTTGGCCGAACCCACGCGGTTCCGCCTCGTACTCCTCGTCTCCGCACAGGACCTGACCGTCTCGGATTTGACCGCCATTCTCGGCCAGTCGCAACCCCGGATCTCGCGTCATCTCAAGCTTCTGGTCGAGGCCGGGGCGGTGGAGCGGCATCAGGAAGGGTCTTGGGCCTACTTCCGCCTGTCCGATGAACCGCTGGCCGCACGGCTCGTCCAGGCCTTGAGGGAGAGCGTGCGCGACGAAGACGGCGCGCTCGCCCGCGACGCCGAACGTCTCGCCGAGGTGCGCCGCGAGCGCGCCGAAAGGGCCGCCAGCTACTTCGCCCGCAACGCCGCGCAATGGGACCGCATCCGCTCGCTGCACGTGCCGGACGTGGACGTCGAGGATGCTCTGCTCACCGCACTGGGACCCACCATGCGTTTCGCCGCGCATCTCGATGTGGGAACGGGCACGGGGCGGATGTTAGAGCTTCTGGCCCCCCTCTGCAGCCGCGCCATCGGCATCGACGCCTCGCGCGAGATGCTGGCGATCGCCCGCGCGAAGCTCGACGCGGCAGGCGTGACGCAGGCCACGGTGCGCCAGGGGGACGTCTACCGCCTTCCCGGGCCGCGCGGGGGCTTCGATCTCGTGACGCTGCATCAGGTGCTGCACTATCTCGACGATCCAGCGGCGGCGATTCGCGAATGCGCCGGCGCGCTGCGTCCGGGCGGTCGCCTGGCGGTGGTCGATTTCGCGCCTCATACGCTGGAATTCCTGCGAGCCGAACACGCGCATCTGCGCCTCGGGTTCAGCGAGGCGACGCTCAGCCAGCTGATGCGTGCGAGTGGTCTCGAGGTGGAAAGCCTCCAGAGCCTGCCGCCGCACGACGGCGAAGCGGGACGGTTGACGGTGACCGTGATCGTCGGCCGACGACCGTCCGCAGACCAACATGAACCTGCGGACATCGCGTCCGCACTTGCCGTCGCCTGAAGGAGGAACCCATGATCCAACGCCGCGACACGCGCCCTCCGATCCGGGTCTCGTTCGAATTCTTCCCACCCAAGACTCCCGCGATGGAAGAGACGCTCTGGACCGCAATCCAGCGCCTGGCGCCTCTGCGCCCGGATTTCGTGTCGGTCACCTACGGCGCGGGCGGCTCGACGCGCGAGCGCACGCACCACACGGTCGAGCGCATCCTCCGGGAAACCGACCTCAGCCCTGCGGCGCACCTGACCTGCGTCGATGCCAGCCGCGCCGAGGTGGACGACGTCGTGCGCCAGTACCGTGCGACGGGCGTGAAGCATTTCGTCGCCCTGCGCGGCGACGGGCAGGGCGGGGCCGGAAGCGCCTACGTCCCCCATGCCGAGGGCTATCGCAACGGCGCCGAGCTTGCGGCCGGCATCAAGGCGATCGATGCCGGTATCGAGGTATCGGTCTCGGCCTATCCGGAGAAACACCCGGAAAGCCCGGACTTCGCGACCGACATCGACCTTTTGAAGCGCAAGGTCGACAACGGCGCGACGCGCGCCATCACCCAGTTCTTCTTCGACAACGATCTCTACGAGCGGTACGTCGAGCGGGCGCGCCGCGCCGGCATCTACGTGCCGATCGTGCCGGGCATCGTGCCGATCCACGATTTCTCGAAGATCGCCCGCTTTTCGGCCTCCACGGGGACCTCGATCCCGTTGTGGCTGGCCGAACGGTTCGAGGGCCTGGAGAACGACGCGCAGACCCGCAGTCACGTGGCGGCGGCGGTCTGTGCGGAGCAGGTTCTGGATCTCGTCGACCGCGGTGTGTCGGACTTCCACTTCTACACGATGAACCGGGCGGACCTCGTCTACTCCATCTGTCACATCCTCGGCCTGCGCGAGAATGCGCCCGTAGCGCAGGAAGCGGCAGCTTAGGCGGCGACAACAAAAAAGGCCGGGTCGCGAGACCCGGCCTTTTTCGATTCATTCGCGCTACGAACTTCCCGTCAGGAGATGAAGCCCGTCACCATGGCGGCGATGAAGACGAAGGCCGCGCAGATCATGAGGACGTTCACCGACCGTGTGAGTTCCAAGTCCAGCCTCCCCGTCACGTGTTGTTACGGATGTTAATCAAACCTTCAACTTCGTGAAAGCCGTTTCGTTGCGGTGACGCTTGGGTGGCGGAGCAAAAACGTCTTCCGATTGTCGCATTGGCGAAAAACTCGCCGGCCACGGCCTATCGGAATCAGTCTTCCTCCTGACACGCAGCCGGACTATTCCCCGCAGTTCACCGCCGCGGAGAGATGCATTGCAACGATTCGAGACCGCCAAGGACGCCGCGATGGCGCTTCGCCCCGACGTGCCGGTCTACTGCTTCCGGCCCGACGTCCTGAAGGCGGACGCCCGGCGGTTCATGGACGCGTTTCCGGGCGAGACCGCCTATGCGGTGAAGACCAACGGCGAGCCGCTCGTTCTGGAAGCCTTGGCGCAGGCAGGGGTGAAGACGTTCGACGTGGCCTCGCCCGGCGAGTTCGAGGCGGTACGCGCGGTCGCTCCGAAGGCCGAGATGCTCTACATGCATCCGATCAAGGCGCAATCCGACATCCGTCTGGCGTTGGAGCGCTACGGCATCCGGGTGCTGGCGCTCGACCACGAGGACGAGGTCGCCAAGATCCTGCGCATCGTTCGCGCACTCGATCTCGATCCCGGCGGAATCACCATCTTCGTCCGTCTGCAGACCAAGGGGTCAGCCGCCTACGAGCTTTCCAAGAAGTTCGGCGCGGCGCCGGCTCATGCGGTCGAACTCCTGCAGCGCTGCCACAAGATCGGGTTCAAGGTCGGGCTCTGCTTCCACGTGGGCTCTCAGATCGAGGACCCGGAAACGTATGAGCGCGCGCTCGCCTCGGCCGACTGGGTGCGCAACCGGGCCGACGTGCCGCTGGCGGGGCTGGACGTCGGTGGCGGCTTTCCCGCCGAGTACGGTCACGACCCGCGCCGCAAGAAGCGCGACATGCCCGGCAATGACGAGATCATGACCCGGCTTCGGTCCGATCTCTCCGAATACGGGTTCTCCGACATGCCTCTCGTGGCGGAGCCGGGACGCGTCGTGGTGGCGCGGGCCTTCTCGCTGATCGTGCGGGTGCTCCTGCGAAAAGGGCGAAGGCTCTACATCAACGACGGCATCTGGGCGTCGCTGTCGGATTCATGGACCGGCAAGATCACGCTGCCCGCCCGTTTCATCCCGGACCCGGCGCGCGTCGCGCGCAACGGCAACCCGGAGATCATCAGCGCCTTCCGGGTCTGCGGGGCGACGTGCGACTCGGTCGACATCCTGTCGCGCCCGTTCTGGCTGCCCGAGACGGTCGACACCGGCGACTGGATCGAGATCGGCCACATCGGCGCCTACTCGCTGTCGCTCCGCACCCGCTTCAACGGCTTCTATCCCGATACGTTCGTGGAGGTGACGACGCCCTTCGACGCCGGCGAGCGCGCCGAAGGGTTCGCCAGTCTGGAGACGATGGCCGACTAAGCCTCAGCGGCGCTTCGGCGTGATGTCCTTCAGGTCGGATCGTTCCATGTCGAAATGGTCGAGAATGACCTGGATGTTGCGCTTGTGCGCCTTGAAGTAGACGTCGAAGAGGTCGCCGGCGAGCGGCACGGCGCCGAACATCGCATCGACGCCCAGATTGCCGACCATGCGTGCAAGCTTGCGCTTGGGCAGGCCGAGGCGGCGCGCTTCGTTGACGATGTAGAGGCCGATGAGGGCACCGCCGGCGTCACCGATGCCGGGGACGAGGCCGAGCATGGCGTCAGCGCCGAAGCGGATGTCGGTGCCGGGAACGCGGATCGCCGTGTCCATCAGCCGCGCGAGCGCGTTGAGGCGTGCGATGCGGCGTTCGCGGGTCTCGACCCAGGCCGTTCCAGTGTCGGCGAAGGCAGCAACCATTGTCTTTCGATCTCCTATCGCAGCCCGACCAAAGGCTGCGAAACACATGTGGTGAGCACCCGATCGCGTTGCGAGCACGATTTCGTCATTCCCTGATGCGCGTGCCCCCCTATGTGCGACGCCAAGGGATATCGGGCGGAGAACTGCCATGGAATGGCGCGGTCGGCGGGAAAGCAGTAACATCGAGGATCGTCGCGGCAGCGGGGGTGGCGGCTTCGGCGGCGGGGGCATGCGCATCCCGATCCGAGCCGGCGGCGGAGGCGGCATAGGCCTCATCATCATTCTTGCCATCCTGTGGATCGGTTTCGGCATTAACCCGCTGTCGGTCATTGGAATGGACGACGGCACCGGCACGACGCAGACCTCGTCCCGCTCCGGCCCAGGCGTCTCGGGCACGGCGGACGAGACCGACAACTTCGTCGCCGTCGTGCTGGGCGATACGGAGGACGTCTGGAACGCGCGGTTCCAGCAGATGGGGCAGACCTATCGCGAGCCGACCCTCGTCCTCTTCGACCGGCAGGTCGGTTCGGCCTGCGGCAATGCCACCTCGGCTTCCGGCCCGTTCTACTGCCCGAACGACCAGAAGCTCTACATCGATCTCGCCTTCTTCCGGCAGCTGCAGGGCCAGCTCAACTCGCCCGGCGACTTCGCGCAGGCCTATGTCGTCGCGCATGAGGTGGGCCATCACGTCCAGAACCTGATGGGCACGCTCCAGCGCACGACGCAGATCCGCCAGCAGTCCTCGGAAGCCGACGCCAACGCCGTCTCCGTGCAGGTCGAGCTGCAGGCGGACTGTTATGCCGGCATCTGGGCGCACGACACGCAACAGGCCGGTTTCGTCGAGGACGGCGACGTGGAAGAGGCGCTCAACGCCGCCAGCCAGATCGGCGACGACACGCTGCAGGAGCGCAGCCAGGGAACCGTGGTGCCCGACAGCTTTACCCACGGCACGTCGGCCCAGCGCGTCGACTGGTTCCGTCGTGGCCTGACGTCGGGCGACATGAAGCAGTGCGACACGTTCCAGGGTCGGCTCTGACCTCGTCCTGGAAGGCCGGCCGGTGCTTGCAATCCGGCCGGCGGCATGGTGAGACCCCTCGCGATTGCCTCCAGCCGCGACGTGTGACAGCCCATGCCCGACCTGCTTCTCGAGCTTCGTTCCGAAGAGATCCCCGCCCGCATGCAGCGCAAGGCGGCGGGCGACCTGAAGAAGGCGGTGACGGACGCGCTGGTCGCGGCAGGGCTGACCTACGAGGGCGCGCGCGAGTACTGGACGCCGCGACGCATCGCGCTCGACATCCGCGGCCTCGACGCACGGTCGAAGGACACGCGCGAAGAGCGCAAGGGCCCGCGCACGGACGCCCCGGAAAAGGCCATCGAAGGTTTCCTGAAAGGCGCCGGCCTCTCGTCGATCGACGAGGCCGAGCGCCGCAGCGACGGCAAGAAGGGCGAGTTCTTCATCGCGGTGATCGAGAAGCCCGGCCGCCCGGCCGAAGAGATCGTCGCCGACGCCATGCCCGGCATCATCCGCGATTTCCCCTGGCCGAAGTCCATGCGCTGGGGTGCCGCCTCACGCGAGCCCGGTTCGCTGCGCTGGGTCCGTCCGTTGCAGTCGATCCTCTGCGTCTTCGGGCCGGAGAACGGCGAGACGGCCGTGATCGATTTCGAGGTGGCGGGCATCCGCTCCGGCGATCGCACGGTCGGCCACCGCTTCCATGCACCGGCCGAGTTCAAGGTCCGTCGCTTCGAGGACTACATCGGCCAGCTCGAGAAGGCTTATGTCGTGCTCGACGCCGAGCGGCGGAAGGAGATCATCCGCACCGACGCCGACAACCTCGCCTTCGCGCAAGGGCTGGAGGTCGTGGCGGACGAGGGTCTGCTGGAGGAGGTGTCCGGCCTCGTGGAATGGCCGGTGGTCCTCGTCGGTGAGTTCGAGGAGACCTTCCTCGCCATTCCGCCGGAGATGATCCAGCTCACCATCCGCACCAACCAGAAGTGCTTCGTCACACGACGCCGCGACTCCGAGGGCCTGTCCAACCGCTTCCTGATGGTTGCCAATATCGAAGCCGCCGACCACGGCGCCGAGATCGCGCGCGGCAACGGCAAGGTGGTGCGCGCCCGCCTTTCGGATGCACTCTACTTCTGGAAGACGGACCAGGGAACGCTGCCGGACATGGCCGGCCTCGAAGCCTCGGCCGCACGCTTCGGCCTCGACCTTGGCAAGCCGCTCGATCAGCGCATGGCCAAGCTCGATGCGCTCGGCGTGACCTTCCACGCCAAGCTCGGCACGCAAGGGCAGCGCGTGCGCCGCATTGCCGATCTCGCCGAGGTGCTGGCGCCCATGGTCGGAGCGGATGCCGCAAGCGCCCGACGCGCCGCCGTGCTCGCCAAGGCCGATCTCACCACCGAGGCGGTCGGCGAGTTCCCCGAGCTCCAGGGCCTGATGGGGCAGAAATATGCTGCCTTGCAGGGCGAGGCGGTCTCCGTGCAGCGCGCCCTCGTCGATCACTACAAGCCCCAGGGGCCGGGCGACACCGTGCCGTCCGATCCGGTCGCGATCACGGTCGCGCTCGCCGACAAGCTCGATACGCTGGTCGGGTTCTGGTCGATCGACGAGAAGCCGACGGGCTCGAAGGACCCGTATGCGTTGCGCCGCGCCGCACTCGGCGTCATCCGCATCATCCTCGACAACGAGTTGCGCCTGCGTCTCGGCACGCTCCTGACCTCGGGCGACCTCCTGTCCTTCTTCCACGACCGGTTGAAGGTGCAGCTTCGCGAGCAGGGCGCGCGTCATGATCTTGTGGACGCGGTGCTCGGCGGAGCGGGTGAGGGGAAGGACGACCTTCTCGACGTTTCGTGCCGCGTCGCCGAGCTCGGACGGCTTCTCGAGACCGACGACGGGGTGAACCTTTTGGCCGCCTATCGCCGCGCCGCCAACATCCTGGCCGCCGAGGAGAAGAAGGGCACGACCGTTGCCGCGTCGGTCGATCCCGCGCGGTTCGAGGTGGAGGAGGAGCGGGCGCTGCTATCGGCGATCGAAACCACCGAGGGTGAACTCGACGCGGCCATGCGTGCGGAGGACTACACCCGTGCCACGGCCGCTCTTGCCACGCTTCGCCAGCCCGCCGACGCCTTTTTCGAGAAGGTGCTGGTGAATGCCGACGACGCCGGGGTCCGCGCCAATCGCCTCGCGCTCCTGTCACGCATCCGCTCGGCGGCCGCCCGCCTGGCCGATCTGTCCCGCGTCGTCGGCTGACGGTTCGCGAATTCAGCGATTCGCTCCAAGGCCTGCGCAAGCCCCGACCGGCAGGATCGAGGCTTGGCGTTGCGAGCGAAACCTACGTTTTTGAAACAATTCGTGATCGCGCCGCCCGGAACCCGCCGAATTAGCGGGGGATAGATCGCCGCGATCGAAAAGCCCGAGGGGGTTTTCGGTCTTCCACGGAGGGGTGGGGCCTGCCGACAGGGCACGGCTTCGTTTCGACTGACCTGATCTCGCTCGCGCGTCGCCCAAGACCCGCGAGCCCGACGAGGGGACGCCCGAATGCCGAGAATGCGCGCCGCCTGTGCGGTTGCCATGCGCTGGGTTTGCGCAATCGCAGCAGGAACGATGATGGTTGGCCTCAGCCCGGCGAAAGCCGAATGGGACCGCCCCTGGCGCGACGAGACACGTGCCCTCGTGATCGATGCCTACGAGTTCAATCCGATCAACTGGAAGCAGTTGACGAGCGACAAGCGGATCGGCGCCTTCATCAACAAGGCGTCGGACGGCATGCCGCCGGCCTGGTCCTGCCGCGGCCTGTCCGGCGACGATCAGAACCTGTGCAAGAACCGCTGGTGGAAATATTCCGTCACGCAGGAACTCTACATGACCCGCCGCGAGATGGCGAAGACGCTGGGTCTGAAGTGGGGTGCCTATCATCTCGGCCGCCCCGGCAATCCGCGCGAGCAGGCCGACCATTTCATCGATTTCGCCAAGCCTGAGGCCGACGAGCTGATCGCCCTCGACATCGAGGATAACGACCCGACCCAGTGGATGTCGCTGGCCGAGGCCGAGGAGTTCGCCCGCCAGATCAAGATCCGGCTCGACCGGTATCCGGTGCTCTACACCAACGGTTCGACCGCCGCCTTCATTGCGCAGAACAAGGAGACCTATCCGCTCCTGTCGCGTCTCCAGCTCTGGTACGCGCGCTACCGCGACGACCTGACGGGCGTGTTTCCCGAGGGCCATTGGGACAAGTACGCCCTGTGGCAGTTCTCCTCCATGCACAACTGCAACAAGCGCGCCTGCCCGTACCGGGTGTCTGGCGCCAAGGACGACATCGACGTCAACGTCGCCTCGATGAATGTCGAGGATCTGCGGAAAGCATGGCCCTTCGACGGTCTTGTTGCCCCCGAACCCGAGCCGCTGCCCGATGCCGGTGCGCTGATCGCCAAGATCGGCGAGGAAGCCCGCGATGCGGTCGCCGAGATCGGCAAGGATGTCGCCGCGCTGGTGGAGCCGAAGGAAGTGCAAGCCGGGGGCGAGACCGTTCCCGGAACGCTCGCGGCGGCCTATGGCCCGGCCGTCCATGCCCCCGTCGATCCGCTGAAGCTCCTGACCGAGACGGCCTTGGAGGAGAAGCGCGCGGCGGAGCATCCGATGCCCGTGCTTGCCGCCGTCACGCAGGGGCCGAAGACGGAGCCGGCGCCGCCCGCCGATCAGCCCGCGGCGAACACCCAGGCGATCGGAACGATCGGCCAGCTGCGCGACGAGATGCAGGCGGTCCGCGAGATCCTCAGCGACGAGAAGGTCGACGGCGGCGCGGACATGAAGATGCCTGCCGCGACGACCTCCCCGGTCAAGGGCGCGGAATTGAAGTCGCGCATCCTCGAACTGATGAAAGCCGCGGAAGCCGCCGTTCAGGGTGTGCCGAGCGAGAAGCCGGTCGAGGACGGGAAGGGCGAGGAGCGCGCCGAACTGTCGGCGCCGCGTGGCGGCTGGACTCTCCTGTCCGGCTTCGCGGCGCCCGAGCGGCGCATCGCTTCCGCGTTCCGGGCGACGCGCTGACGCCTGCCACCCTTGGTGATCTCGCATCCTGATTCTCGGCGCTCTGCCTTGCGCGAATATGGCCGGGAATGCTTTGCGCGCGGTGCGGGCAGGTTCTAGACCAGGGGCATGATCGAAACGCGCATCATTCCGCTCGTCGACGACGCCGCCGAACGGCAGGTGGCCGAGCGCCTGTCGCGCGGCGAACTCGTCGCCGTGCCCACCGAAACCGTCTACGGCCTTGCGGCGGATGCCGCCAACGGCGCTGCCGTCGCCGGCATCTTCGAGGCCAAGGGGCGGCCACGCTTCAATCCGCTGATCGCCCATGTGACCGGCCGAGACATGGCGGAACGATACGCCGAGGTCGATCCGCTGGCGGGTCGCCTGATCGAGCGGTTCTGGCCCGGCCCGCTAACCCTCGTTCTGCCGCTTCGGGGCGACGCTCCGCTTCATCCGCTCGTGACCGCCGGCCTGCCGACCGTCGCGCTTCGGTCTGCGCAGGGCAGCTTGCCGCGCGTTCTGGCGCATCTCGGCCGCGCCGTCGCCGCACCCAGCGCCAACCGTTCCGGTCGCGTGAGCCCGACCACGGCGGCGCATGTCCTGCGGACGCTGGACGGGCGTATCGACGCCGTGGCCGACGGAGGGGCGGCGACCCATGGGATCGAATCCACCATCGTGCAGCCACGCGGCGACCATGTCATGCTGCTTCGCCCCGGAGCGGTCACGGCGAGCGAGATCGAGGCGGCGATCGGGCTTCCGGTTCGCCGACACGACGGGTCCACGATCCTCGCACCCGGGCAGATGCGCTCGCACTATGCGCCGCATGGCCGGGTGCGGCTCGGTGTCTCGCAACCCGACGCGGACGAACATTACATCGCCTTCGGCCCGGTGCCCGACGCTTCGCCAAGCGGCCCCCGAGCCGTGTTCCAGCTCAGCGAGCGGGGTGACCTCCGCGAAGCGGCGAGCCGCCTGTTCGAGGCGTTGAGCACCTTCGACGCCCCCGACATCGATCGCATCGCGGTCGCGCCGATCCCCATGGAAGGGCTCGGCGAAGCGATCAACGATCGTCTGGCTCGCGCGGCCGCGGATCGCTGATCTCGACGGGGCGCGGGGACGAGCCTAAACCTCGGCGATGACCCAGCCGACCATCGCTCCCCTGTCCGACGCTCTTCGCGACCGATTCGCCGCTCTGGTTCCGCGCGGGCACGCGCTGACGCAGGCCGAGGACCTCGCGCCCTATCTCAAGGAGTCTCGCGACCTCTTCCCCGGTCGATCACGGCTCGTGCTGCGTCCGGGGACCGTGGACGAGGTCTCGGCCATTCTGCGGCTGGCGTCGGAGACCCGCACGCCCATCGTGCCGCAGGGTGGAAACACCGGGCATGTGGGCGGGCAGATGCCGCGCTCGGATGGCGAGATCGTCCTGTCGCTGTCGCGGCTGGATCGGATCCGAGATGTCGATCCGGCCGGGCATACGATCACGGTGGATGCGGGCGTCGTCCTCCAGCGTGTGCAGGAGGCCGCCGACGCGGCGGGGCTCCTGTTTCCGCTGTCGCTCGGCTCGGAAGGCTCCTGCCAGATCGGCGGCAATCTCGCCTCCAACGCCGGCGGCACCGGCGTCATCGCCTATGGCAACAGCCGCGAGCTCTGCCTCGGCATCGAGGCGGTGCTGGCATCCGGCGAGGTCTTTCATGGGCTGCGTCGCCTGAAGAAGGACAATCGCGGCTACGACCTGCGCCAACTCCTGATCGGTTCGGAAGGCACGCTTGGCGTCATCACAGGAGCCGTGCTTCGGCTCTTGCCCAAACCCCGAGGACGCGAGGTCGCCTATGCCGGCCTCGCCAGACCGGAGGCCATGCTGAAGCTCCTGGCACGCGCGCAAGGGGCGGCCGGCACGCAGCTCACCGCCTTCGAGATCATGCCGCGCCTCGCCATGGAGTTCACGCTGAAGCATACGCGCGGGGCGCGGGATCCGCTGGTCGCGCCGCATGCCTGGTATGTCCTGCTCGAGGTCTCGTCGAACCGTTCGCCGGAGGATGCGAGAGTAACGCTCGAATCCATTCTGTCGTCCGCGCTGGAGGCGGGGGAGATCGAGGACGCCGTCATCGCGCCGTCGAACGCCGACGCCACGCTGTTCTGGCGCATGCGCGAGGAGATGAGCTGGGCGCAGAAGCCGGAAGGCGGCTCGATCAAGCACGACGTGTCCGTCCCGGTGGCGCTGGTGCCCGAGTTCCTGCGCCGCGCCGATGCGGCGGTGACGGCCGCGATCCCCGGCGTCCGGATCGTCTCCTTCGGGCACCTCGGCGACGGCAACATCCACTACAACCTGTCGCAGCCCGTCGGGGCGGACAAACAGGCCTTCCTGGAGCGGTGGGGCGAGATCAACGGCCTGGTGCACGGCATCGTCGCCGAACTCGGCGGTAGCTTTGCGGCCGAGCACGGGATCGGCCAGCTGAAACGCAACGAGCTGGCGCGCACCAAGCCCGCCGTCGAGATGGATCTCATGCGCGGGATCAAGCAGCTGTTCGATCCTTACGGGATCCTGAATCCCGGAAAGATCGTTTAAAGTTATCTTCAAGGTTACGGTTTGGATACCCTGATATTGGTCAGGATCACTTAACTGAACTTCTTAGCGTGAGCGCAACTCGCCACCGATAGTCTGCAAGCATCAAAGGCCGGGATACATCGGCCGAGCACGGAAGACCTCCTGAGGTCTCCTGATCAACAGACGAGGACGCGACATGAGCGTTGTTCACCATCAGACTCCGGCCAAGCCCGAGTGGGCGAGCATGCCGATCCGTCTCGATCCCGCGCTTGCCGACCGCAAGCAGAGCTTCGAGCTGGTCCAGGACGGTGAGGTCGTCTCCTACCGTATCGATCGCCGCGGCGCCGTGATCCGGCGCACGCTGGAGAAGAGCGGCCTCCCGGTTTCCATCGCGCTGGCCGCCCGCTCGTTCCGGGGTGTCGCCGCGCGAGCCATGGAAAACGGCGAAGGCGAGATCACGGTGACGCTGGAGCTTCACCACGAGGACCCGACCATGTCGGTGCCGCTCCTGGTCGCCTCCGATCTCTACGACGTGGCGGCCGACTGGCGCGGCTGGTCGGAACTCTACCGTCTTCCCATGCTGATGGTGGAAGCGGACGGCAGCGTGACCGCGCTGGAGGACACGCTCGGTCAGGTTCGCCGCAACGAGCCGATCGAGCGCCGCGGCACCGCCCATCGCGGCCGTCGCCCTCGCTTCCTGGCGCGTCGCAAGCCGGGTGGCCTCGGCGTCCGCCTGACCGTTCAGGGCCAGGAGATCATCGCTCGCGACTAAGCGATCAGTAGAGGCGCGGGAAGGACAGCATCCAAAGGCTCGAGAAGACCAGCCCGAGGAAGATGATCCAGCCGAACAGCGTGTTCGACTTGAACAGCTTGAGGCAGTCGTCGGGATCGTCGATGTCGAGGTTGCGGATCTGCCAAGCCATCTGCACCGCGCCGAGGGCGAGGCCGGCATAGGCGGGCCACGCCGGGCCGGCGGTTCCGCCGCCCGCCACGCGATAGGACAGCGCGAACAGGATGATGGCTCCCCCGTACAGGAGGAGCAACGCCGTCTTGGTGCGTCGGCCGAACAGCCGCGCCGTGGAGCGGACGCCGACCAGCGCGTCGTCCTCCCGGTCCTGATGCGCGTAGATCGTGTCGTATCCGACCGTCCAGAGCACCGCGCCGAAATAGAGGAGCAGCGGGCTCAGGGACAGCGTGCCCCAGAACCCGGCCCATCCCATCAGGGCGCCCCAGGAAAAGGCGAAGCCGAGGCCGAGCTGCGGCCAGTCCGTGACCCGCTTCAGGAACGGGTAGACCGCGACGACGGCGAGCGATCCGATGCCGAGGAGGATGGCGAAGAGGTTGAACTGGACGAGAACCAGTAGGCCCACGAGCGCCTGGATTACCAGGAACGCCTTCGCGCGTGTCGGCGAAACCCGGCCGGAGGGCAGGGGACGCGACCGCGTGCGCGCGACCTTGGCGTCTATGTCCTGGTCCACGAGGTCGTTGTAGGTGCAACCGGCGCCGCGCATCGCGATCGAGCCGACCAGGAAGAGGATCAGGTGCCAGAGGTCGGGGAGGCCTGTGTGCACTGCCGAGGGGGCCGCCCATTGGGGCGCGAGCGCCGCCGACCACCAGCAAGGCCAGAGCAGGAGCTGCCAGCCGATCGGCCGATCCCAGCGCGCGAGCTGTGCGTAGGGCCAAAGGCCTCGCGGCAGCAGCCGATAGACCCAGTTCTCGGACGGTGCGTCCACGACCCGGTCGGCCGGCGATCCCATTGAATCATCCCTCAAGCGCATGCCGAAGGGAAAAGCCTTGTGCCGCCCGCCGCGTCAAGTCCCGGGCCGGCGCGCGGGCAAATCACTTGACCCCCCGAGCCCCGAGCCTCTATCGCCGCGCCATGGCCTTCGGGCGCACGAGGCACGGGATCATCATGGCACTCGACATTCTTCTGATCGGCTCCGGCGGCCGCGAGCATGCCCTGGCCTGGAAGCTGCGTCAGTCGTCCGAACTCGGGCGCCTGTTCGCCGCGCCGGGCAATCCCGGCATCGCCGAGGTTGCCGACCTCGTCGAACTGGACCCGGCCGATCACGCGGCGGTCGTCGACTTCTGCCGGGAGAAGGCGATCGGGCTCGTCGTCGTCGGCCCGGAGGTTCCGCTCGTGGCGGGGCTCGCGGACGCGCTGCGCGAGGCGGGCATTCCCGTGTTCGGGCCGAGTGCGGCCGCCGCGCGCCTCGAAGGCTCCAAGGGCTTCACCAAGGATCTGTGTGCGAAGAAGGGCATCCCGACCGCCCGCTACCGCCGCTTCTCCGATGCCGTGCAGGCGAAGGCCTATATCGCCGCGCAAGGCGCGCCGATCGTGGTGAAGGCCGATGGGCTTGCGGCCGGCAAGGGCGTGACGGTGGCTTCGAGCGTCGAGGAGGCGCAGTCCGCCGTGGACGACTGCTTCGCCGGCGGGGAGGTTGGCGTCGAGGTAGTGGTCGAGGAATGCATGACGGGCCCCGAAGCCTCGCTCTTCTGTCTGTGCGACGGCGACACGGCGCTCGCCTTCGGCACTGCGGAGGACCACAAGCGTGCCTACGACGGCGACGAGGGGCCGAACACCGGCGGCATGGGAGCCTATTCGCCTTCGGGGCTGATGACGCCCGAGATGACCGAGCGCGCGCTGCGCGAGATCGTCCGTCCGACGCTGGAGGGCATGCGCGAGATGGGAACGCCGTTCCGCGGCGTGCTCTATGCCGGGCTGATGCTCACCGCCGAGGGCCCTAAGCTCATCGAATACAACGTGCGCTTCGGCGATCCTGAGGCGCAGGTTCTGATGATGCGGCTGGAAAGCGATCTCGTGCCGATTCTCCTGAAGGCCGCCACGGGTTCGCTCGACGGCATCGAGCCGCGGTGGTCGAGCGAGCCCGCCGTGACCGTGGTGCTGGCCGCCAAGGGTTATCCCGGCGCGGTCCGAAAGGGCACGTCGATCGGTGCGCTGCCGCCGAGCGGCGACGGCGAGATCGTGTTCCACGCCGGAACGGCCCTGAAGGACGGGGTTCTCGTCGCGAACGGCGGACGGGTTCTCAATGCGACGGCGAGGGATGCGGATGTCGGCCAAGCCATCGCGCGGGCCTATGCACTGGTCGACAGGATCGACTGGCCGGACGGCTTCTGCCGACGCGACATCGCGCACCGCGCGGCCGGGTGACGCCACCGACCTTTGCGTGAACGGCGTGGCAAAGCGCCGGCGCGACCATATCTGACGAACGGGCGCTTCGGTGCGCGCGGCCGACGAACCCATGGGAGGAGAACCATGTCGTTTCGCAAGGACAGGTTGACCCGTCCGATCTTTCGCTGGGCGAAAGGCGCGATGCCGGCGATCTCGGATACCGAGAGCAAGGCGATCGACGCAGGAACGGTCTGGTGGGACGGCGAGCTGTTCAGCGGCGCGCCCGACTGGGACCGACTGCTCGCCATGCCGCCGGCCAGGCTGACGGACGAGGAGCAGGCCTTCCTCGACGGCCCGGTCGTCGAACTCTGCGCGATGATCGACGAGTGGAAGATCGTGTGGCAGGACCGTGATCTGCCGCCGGAGATGTGGGATTTCCTGAAGCGCGAGAAGTTCTTCGGGATGATCATTCCGAAGGAATACGGCGGCCTCGGCTTCTCCAACACGGCCCATTCGGAGGTCGTACGGAAGGTCTCGTCGGCAAGCGTCGCGGTCGGCGTCACGGTGATGGTGCCGAACTCGCTCGGCCCCGGCGAACTGATGCTGCATTTCGGCACGCAGGCGCAGCGCGACCATTGGCTGCCGCGCCTGGCCGATGGGCGCGAGATCCCCTGCTTCGGTCTCACCTCCGACCGCGCCGGCTCCGACGCCGCCGCGATGACGGACCGGGGCGTCGTGGAGTACGGCGAGTTCGAAGGGGCACGCGTCCTCGGCATCCGCCTCAACTTCGCCAAGCGCTACATCACGCTCGCCCCTGTCGCGACGGTGATGGGGCTCGCCTTCAAGCTCTTCGACCCCGACAACCATCTCGGCCGGGGCGAGGAACTCGGCATCACGGTCGCGCTGATCCCGACGACGACGCCCGGCGTGCGGCACGGCGACCGGCACATCCCGCAATTCACCTTCTTCCAGAACGGCCCGCTCTACGGCGACGACGTGTTCATCCCAATGGACTGGATCCTCGGCGGCGAGGCGCAGATCGGCGAAGGCTGGACCATGCTGATGAAGGCGCTGGCGACCGGCCGCGGCATCTCGCTGCCCTCGCAGGCCGCCTCCGCGACGGCGATGACGGCGCGCATGACCGGTGCCTACGCCCGCATCCGCCAGCAGTTCGGACTGCCCATCGGCCTGTTCGAGGGCATCCAGGAGCCCATGGCCGAGCTTGCCGCCAACGCCTATCAGGTCGACGCCGCGCGCCGGCTCACCGTCGCGGCCCTCGACGAGGGGCATCGCCCATCGGTGGTCTCGGCGATCATGAAGTCCAACGCCACCGAGCTCATGCGCAAGTCCGTCGCCCACGCGATGGACATCATGGGCGGCAAGGCGATCATCGACGGACCCGCCAACCCGATCGGTTCGTCCCACCGGTCCGTGCCGATCGGCATCACGGTGGAGGGCGCCAACATCCTGACGCGCAACCTGATGATCTTCGGCCAGGGCGCCATCCGCGCCCATCCGCACATGCTCGACGAGATGCGCGCGCTTTCCAATCCCGACCGGGAGGAGGGGCTGGCGCAGTTCGACCGCCATTTCTGGAAGCATGTCGGGCACGCCTCCACCAACCTTCTGCGGACCCTCCTGTTCGGCTGGACGGGCGGTCTGGCCGCGCCGGCGCCGCGCGGCTCGGCCTTCACCAGCCACTGGCGCCAGCTGTCGCGCTATGCCGCGACCTTCTCGATGCTGGCGGACCTTGCGCTTCTCACGCTCGGCGGAAGCCTGAAGCGGCGGGAGATGATCTCCGCGCGGCTCGGCGACATCCTGTCGGAACTCTACCTTCTCGGCGCGACGCTCAAGCGCTTCGAGACGGACGGGCGGCCCGAAATGGACAAGCCGATCGTCGAGTTCGTGATGCAGCGTGGCTTCAACCGAATGGGCCTCGCGTTTTCGGGCGTCTTCGCCAACCTGCCGGCCCGCTGGGCCGCGATGGGCGCGCGGATCGTCGCCTTCCCACTCGGCGTGCCGCTGCGCCCGCCGGCAGACGAACTGGTGACCGAAGTCGCCGAGATCCTGATGCGTCCGTCCTCGCAGCGCGACCGCCTGACGCCGGATCTCTATCTCGGCGAAGGGCGGCCCGACCATCCGGTCGCCGTCCTCGAAGAGGCTCTCGCTCGGGTGACCGAGACCGCCGCGATCGCCAAGCGCATGCGCGAGGCGAAGCTGCGCGACCCCAGGGCCGCTCTGGAGCGGGGCATCATCACCGCCGAGGAATTCGGGGAACTGGAGATCGCGGAAGCGGCGGTGGCGCGCGCCATCGCGGTGGACAGCTTCCCGATGGAGATGGTCTCACCGATCGCCGCGCAGCACCGCGAGCCGCCGACCGAACGTCACCAGCAAGACACCCGCGCGGAGGCCGCCGAATGACCCGAGCCGTCTATCTCGTGGACGGGGCCCGAACGCCGTTCATCAAGGCGCGCGGCAAGCCCGGCCCGTTCACGCCCGTCGATCTGGCCGTGCAGTGCGGACGCCCGCTCCTGATGCGTCAACGCTTCGATCCCGCTCTTATCGACCTCGTCGTGCTTGGCTGCGTCAACGTGATCGCGGACGAGATGAACCCGGCCCGTGTCGCCGCATTGCGTCTCGGCCTGCCGGATACGGTGCCGGCTCACACCGTTCAGATCAATTGCGGCTCCGGAATGCTGGCGATCGATGACGCGATGCGGGCCGTCTCGGATGGGCGGGCCGACATCGCGCTGGCCGGCGGCGCGGAAGCGCTCAGCCATTCGCCGCTCGTTCTGAGCGGCGATGCCGTCCAGTGGTTCGCTCGCCTCAACGGCGCGCGATCGACGAGCGCGCGGCTGAAGGCGATGTCGGGGCTCAAGCCCGGCTTCCTGAAGCCGGTCATTGGCCTGGAGCGCGGGCTGACCGATCCGATCACCGATCTCAACATGGGTCAGACAGCCGAAAAGGTCGGCCATCTCTTCGGCGTCAGCCGGCGCGAGGCCGATGAATACGCCGCCGAGAGCCATCGCCGCCTTGCCGCCGCGCAGGACGACGGCACGCTGGCGGGCGAGGTCGTGCCGGCCTTCGCGCGCGACGGCGCGGTGTTCGATCGCGACGATGGCGTGCGGCCTGATTCCAGCGCGCGAACGCTCGGCAATCTGAAACCCGTCTTCGAGCGGCCCTTCGGCAACGTCACGGCCGGCAACTCCTCGCAGATCACCGATGGCGCAAGCTGGACGATCCTCGCGTCCGAAGAGGCCGTGGCGCGCCATGGGCTGACGCCCCTTGCACGGATCGTGGACTGCCGCTGGGGCGCGCTCGATCCGTCGATCATGGGCCTCGGCCCGGTGGTGGCGATCGCGGCCATTTTGAAGGAGAACGCGCTTTCCCTCGACGAGATCGGGCTCTTCGAGATCAACGAGGCGTTCGCCGCGCAGGTCCTCGCCTGCGTGCGAGCGCTCGCCGACGTGCGCGTCGGGCGCGAGGTGCTCGGGTTCGACGGGGCGGCGGGCGAGATCGCGCCGGACCGGCTCAACGTCGACGGTGGCGCGATCGCGCTCGGCCATCCGGTCGGCACCTCGGGCAACCGCATCACGCTTCATCTTGCCAATGCCATGCGCAAGCGCGGCACGCGCTTCGGCATCGCCAGCCAATGCGTCGGCGGCGGGCAGGGCGGTGCACTGCTTCTGGAGGCCGCATGAAAGCCGCTCGCCTGCGAAATCCCGAGGCGTCCGTGCCGCAATCCGATATTCGTGAACTCGCCGGAATGCTCGACACGCTGGCCGATCACGCGATCGAGCTTTCGGTTGCCGTGGACGCCGAGCGTCGGGGCAACTGGCGCAGCGGCATCGACGAGGACGGCATAGCGTGGTGGGTGCTCGACCGGCCGGACAAGTCGGTCAACACGATCGATCGCAGCGTGCTCGAAGACCTCAGCCTTCTCCTCGATGCGGCGGAGGCCGCGCCGCCCCGCGGCATCGTGATCCGCTCCGCCAAGCCCTCCGGCTTTGCCGCCGGCGCCGACATCGCGCAGTTCCTCGATGCCGCGACGGCCGAGATCGCCGCGATGCTGGGCGAGGGGCATCGCGTGCTCGACCGATTGGCGGCGCTCCCCGTGCCGACGATCGCGGTGATCCACGGGCACTGCCTCGGCGCCGGCCTCGAGCTCGCGCTGGCGTGCCGCTTCCGGATCGCCGTCGCGAATGCGTCGCTCGGCTTTCCCGAGGTGATGCTGGGGCTTCATCCGGGACTCGGCGGCACTTTCCGTTCCCTCGCCGTCGCCGATCCTCTGGAGGCGATGACGATGATGCTGACCGGCAAGGCCGCACCTGCCAAGCGTGCGCGCCGGATCGGTCTGGTGGACGCGGTGGTGGAGGAGCGGCACGTCCTCAACGCCGTGCGCGCCGCTGTGGGCGGCGAACTGCATCCAGCACGGGGCGGCTGGAAGGGACGCGCCTTCGCCCTTCGTCCGGCGCGCAGCCTCGTCGCCCGGCGCATGCGGGCGGAAGCGGCCAAGGCGGCCAAACCCAAGAACTACCCGGCACCGTTCCGCCTCATCGACCTTTGGGAGAAGCATGGCGGCAGCCCCGAGCGGATGCGCGCGGCCGAACTCGAAAGCTTTTCCGACCTGATCGAGACGCCGACCTCCCGCAATCTCGTGCGGGTGTTCTTTCTGCGTGAGGCCATGCGCGGGTTGAAGGACGGCCCGTCCGACATCAAGCGCGTCCACGTCATCGGTGCGGGTGCAATGGGCGGCGACATTGCCGCCTGGGCGGCGCGCGAGGGCTTTCGGGTCTCGCTGTCCGACATCGACGCCAAGCCGATCGGGCAGGCGCTGCGCAAGGCGGCGACGATGCTGGACAAGACGTTGCGGGACAAGCTGAAGGTGCGCGACGCGCTCGACCGACTGGTCCCCGATCCCGGCGGGCTCGGCATCGCGGGCGCGGATCTCGTGATCGAAGCGGCGCCCGAGCGCCTGGAACTCAAGCAGTCGATCCTGCGGGACGCCGAAGCGCGGATGAAGCCGGGGGCGATCCTGGCCACAAACACTTCGGCCCTGCCGCTGCCGGATCTTGCCGGCGTGCTTGCCGATCCCTCCCGTTTCGTCGGCGTGCACTTCTTCAATCCCGTCTCGCGCATGCAGCTCGTCGAGGTGGTGAAGCACGACGCCCTTTCGCCCGAGACGCTGCGTCGCGCCACGAATTTCGTCGCGGAGCTATCGCGCCTGCCGGCCCCGGTGAAGCCAACGGCCGGTTTCCTCGTAAACCGCGCGCTGACGCCCTACATCGCCGAGGCCATCCTCATGGTCGCCGAGGGCGTGCCGAAGGAGCGGATCGACGCGCGGGCTGAGAGCTTCGGCATGCCGATGGGGCCCGTCGAGTTGGCAGACCGCGTCGGCCTCGACATCGCCGTCGAAGTCGCCCAGACGCTGGCCGAACGGCTCGGCATGCCGCTGCCCGAGATGCCGGGCTGGCTGCACCAGATGGTTCGCGAGGGAAAGCTCGGCCAGAAGACGGGCTCCGGCCTCTACGACTACGACGAAGCGGGCAAGCCGAAGAAGATCCATGTCGACGCTCTGCCGGATGGCTCCGCCGACGATCCCAATCTTCTCGACCGCCTGATCCTGCCCATGGTCAACACGGTGGTCGCATGCCTGCGCGAGGGCGTCGTCGAAAGCGAGGAGATCGCCGACGGCGCGATGGTCTTCGGCACCGGCTTCGCGCCCTTCCGCGGCGGACCGATCCGCTATGCGCGTGAGCGCGGCGTAGATGCCGTGATCGCCCGGCTGCGCGAGTTGGAAATGGTGCATGGACCACGCTTCCGGCCGGATCCGGGGTGGGACCGCATCTAACGTTTCATGCCGTAAACTTTGACGTTCACGTCAAAATCCGGTAGCGATCTGGCGACGGTTTTCGTTCGGGAGGACGACGGATGTATCGGGCACCGGTGAGTGAGATCGGGTTCACGCTGCGACAGGTCGCTGGGCTGGGCGAGGCCATGGCGGCTGGAACGGCGGGGGACCTGACGCCGGATCTCCTTGCCGCGATCCTCGACGAAGCCGGGCGTTTCGCCGAGAGCGAGATCGCTCCGCTGGCTGCGGCCGGCGACAGGATCGGAGCGGTCTGGCGCGATGGCGCGGTCACCATGCCGCCCGGGTGGCGCGATCTCTACCACCGTTGGACGGACGGCGGCTGGAATGGCCTTACAGGCCCGGTGGACCATGGCGGGCAGGGACTGCCGACCTCGCTATCGGCGGCCATCTACGAGATGTGGAACGGCGCATCCATGGCCTTCGGCATCGGCCCGACCTTGACGCTAGGTGCCGTCGACGCGTTGGAGGCGCACGGGACCGAGGCGTTGCGTGCCACCTATCTCGACAAGCTCGTCTCCGGCGAGTGGATGGGGACGATGAACCTCACCGAGCCGCAGGCGGGGTCGGACCTTTCCGCCCTGCGCACGCGGGCCGAACGCCGCGACGACGGCACCTACCGGATCTTCGGCTCCAAGATCTTCATCACCTTCGGCGAGCATGATCTAACGGACAACATCGTCCATCTCGTCCTCGCGCGCCTTGCCGACGCACCGGCGGGGGTGAAGGGCATCTCGCTCTTCCTGGTGCCGAAGCGCCTCGTCAACGCCGACGGCACGCTGGGCGCTCGCAACGACGTGTTCTGCCAGTCCATCGAGCACAAGCTCGGCATCCACGCCTCGCCGACCTGCACCATGGTCTACGGCGACGGTGTCGGCGAGACGGGCGAGGCCGGTGCGGTCGGTTGGCTCGTCGGCCAGGAGAACCAGGGCCTCGCCTGCATGTTCACGATGATGAACTCGGCTCGTCTCTACGTCGGCATCCAGGGGCTCGGCGTGGCGCAAGCCGCCTTCCAGAAGGCGCTGGATTTCGCCCGCGAGCGCCGCCAGGGCCGTTCGTCGGTCAAGGGCGCGACGGATATGGCGCCGATCGTCGAGCATGCCGACGTCGCACGAATGCTCCTGACGATGAAGGCGCTTGTCGGCTCGGCCCGCGCCATCGCCTATTCCTGCGGCCACGCGATCGACCGCTCGCGGCAGGGCGGGGAGGACAAGCGCTTCTGGGCCGAGCGTGCGAGCCTCCTGACGCCGATGGCCAAAAGCTTCCCGACCGACGTCGGCGTCGAGGTCGCCTCGCTCGGCATCCAGGTTCACGGCGGCATGGGTTTCGTCGAGGAGACGGGGGCCGCGCGCCTCCTGCGCGATGCGCGCATCGCCCCGATCTACGAGGGCACCAACGGCATCCAGGCGATCGATCTCGTGACGCGCAAGCTGCCATTGTCGGGCGGCGAGACCGTGCGCGCCTTCATTGCGGAACTCGAGGAGATCGCCCTCGCCGTCGAGCGCAGCAACCGGCCGGACTTCGGCCGCACCGCCGACCGGCTTCACAACGCCATCGCGGCGCTTCGCGAGGCGACGGAACGCTTGCTGGAATGGACAGCGAAGGGCGAGACCAGCCATGCGCTGGCCGGCGCGACCGCCTATCAGCGCCTGTTCTCCCTGACGGTGGGCAACTGCTACCTCGCGAAAGGCGCCCTGGCGGACCTCGACGATCCCGCGCGCACCGCGCTCGCCCACTTCATGGCCGAGACCCTGCTACCCGATGTCCACGCGCTGACGGCGCAAGTGCTGGAGGGCGGCGAGAGCCTCCGCTCGGCAACCATCGCGCTGAACTGAGGACGGTGATGAGCGAGCATGTGACCGTCGAGGTGGCGGACGGCGTCTGCCGCATCCGCCTCCAACGCGCCGACAAGAAGAACGCCATCGATCGCGCGATGTACGGCGCCCTGGCGGCTGCCCTGCATGAAGCGGACGGGGACGAGACGGTCGGCTGCATCCTGTTTGCCGGCGTGCCCGGCGCCTTCTCGGCCGGCAACGACATCGCCGACTTCGCGGGTTTCGCCGATGCCGAACGGCCGATGGCGGAACTCGTGGACTTCCTCGAGACGTTGGCGGCCGTCGCAAAGCCCATGGTCGCGGCCGTGGACGGTCTTGCGATCGGCATCGGCACGACGCTGCTCCTCCATTGCGACCTCGTCTATGCCACGCCGCGCTCGATCTTCCGCACGCCGTTTTCCGATCTTGGCCTCGTGCCGGAAGCGGCCTCCAGCCTGCTCGGTCCGCTCGCCATGGGGCACCAGCGCGCCTTCGCGCTGCTGGTCATGGGCGAGACCTGGGACGCGGATACCGCGCTGTCCGCAGGCTTGATCTACGCGGTCGGGGAGAGCGCCGAAGGCGACGCACAGACTGCGGCACGCCGGATTGCGGCCAAGCCGCGCCAAGCGGTCAGGATCGGACGGGCGCTTCTGCGCACGGCGCCGGACGCGGTACGCGAGCGGATCGCCGAGGAAGCGGACCACTTCCGCGATCGTCTCCGCTCGCCGGAAGCGCAGGCCGCCTTCGCGGCGTTCCTGAAGCGCGGCTAGGGTGCCTTCTCGATTTCGGTGGCGCGCTGCGCCTTCAGCTTGCGCCGGAACTGGAGCACGGTCCCGCCGCTGAGGATCAGGAAGACCGCGCCGATCGCGGCGTAAGCCCAAGGGCTGCCGTGTAGGTAGGTGTCGATCCTGTCGCCGAGGATGTACGAGCCGAACCCGTAGGCGCCGGACCAGAGCGCGGCGCCGAGCGCGTTGTAGAAGAGGAACGACCACCACGGGAAGCGGAGGGTGCCGGCGGCGAAGCCGCACACCTGGCGCAGGAGCAGGATGAACCGTGCGATCAGGACGATCGGCGGGCCAACGGTTTTGAAACGCTCCTCGACATAGCGATACTTCTCCTCCGTCAGCCCGATCTTGTGACCGTAGCGCGTGACGAAGCGGCGCCCGTAGCGATGGCCAAGCCAGTATCCGAGGTTGTCGCCGAGCGTTCCGCCGATCCAGGCGGAGAAGAAGACGCCCCATACGTTGAGCTGGCCGTGGCCGGCCATGATGCCGGCGGCGATGAGGATGCTCTCGCCGGGGAAGGGCAGGCCGGTCGATTCCAGGAAGATCGACAGGAACAGGATGCCGTAGCCGTAGTCCTGAAGAAAACCGGTGATCGTCTCCAGCATGGCCCTGCCTTCAGCGCTCGAAGAGCGCCACCGCCTCGACATGATGCGACCAGAGGAACTGGTCGATCGGGGTCACGGACAGGAGCCGGTAGCCGCCCGCGACCAGAATGGCGGCGTCACGCGCAAGGGTCACCGGATTGCAGGAGACCGCCGCGATCCGCCTGACGCTCGATCCCGCCAGTTCCCGCGCCTGTGCCTCGGCGCCCGCGCGCGGCGGATCAAATAGCACGCCGTCGAATTTGGCCAGTTCCTTGATGGTCAGCGGCCTTCGGTACAGGTCGCGGCGCTCGACCTTGATCGGCTTGAGCCCCGTTGCGCCACGCCGGGCTCTCTCGAGGGCGTCGAGCGCCGGCGCGTCGAACTCCGCCGCATGAACGGCGTGGCGGCGCGCGAGGCGCAGCGTGAAGGCGCCGAAGCCACAGAAGAGGTCGGCGACGGTCTTCGTATCGGCGAGATGGGCAAGCGCCAGCTCGGCCATGTGGTCTTCCGCCTTCGCTACCGCCTGGAGGAAGGCGCCGGGCGGGAAGGGAACGGGGACGCCGGCCACGTCGACCATCGGCATACGGTTCTCGATCAGCGTCTCCCCGTCGACCGAGAGACGCGCGACAGCCTGGTCCTCCGCGCCCCAGCCGATGGTCGCCTGCCGCAGCTCAGCCGATAGCTTGGCCGTCTGCTCGATGGCGACGTCGAGGCCGGTCTGTGTGCGCGTCACCGTCATCCGCAGCTCGCGCTTGCGGTCGATGAGCAGCGTCGCCAGTCGTTCGAAACGCTTCAGCCGCGCGACGATCTCGGGCACTACCACAAGACAGGTGTCGATCGGCGCGATGCGATGGCTGAGCGCCTCGTGGAAGCCGAAGAGGATGCGGGGGCCGGCGCGTACGGCGGTGAAGACCGCGCGGCGGCGCGAGGCGGGGGCGCAGGGCACTAGCGGTGCGATCGGCGGCGACAGACCCTCGCGGGCCAGCGCGTCGACCACGAGATCGCGCTTGAAGCCCGCATAGAGCCCTTCGCTGAGGTGCTGCAGATCGCAGCCGCCGCAGCGGCCGAAGTGCGGGCAGGGCGCCGCTTGGCGCTCGGGGGAGGGTTCGTCCACCGACAGGAGCTGGCCGCGGCCGCCCTGGCGCTCGATCGTCACCCGCTCGCCGGGCAGGGCGAACGGCACGAAGACGGTCGTCGGTTCGCGCGCGATCCCGTCGCCGCGCGTGCCCAGCGCATCGATCGCGACCTGCTCGCTCACGCCTTCACTCCCGCCAGAAGAAATTCCGCATTGCCGTCACCGCCCGCTATCGGCGAGGGATGGACGCCGAGCGACCGCCAGCCCGGCTGGGCGTCCAGCCAGGTGGACAGTTCACCTGCGATCTCAGGGCCCCGGGCTGGGTCCCGCAGAAGCCCCCCCTTGCCGATCGCCTCGCGTCCCGCTTCGAACTGCGGCTTCACGAGAAGCACGGCATGCGCGCCGGGCTCGGCAAGGGCAAGCGCCGGCGGAAGCGCCAGCCGAAGCGAGATGAAGCTGACGTCCGACACGACGAGCCCGATGCGACGCCCGCCCAGATGGGCGCGTTCGAGATCGCGGGCGTTGAGGCTTTCGAGATTGGTGACGCGGGCATCCTCGCGCAAGCTCGTGTGCAACTGGTCGTGGCCGACATCGACGGCGACGACATGCCTTGCGCCCCGTTCCAGAAGAACCTGCGTGAAGCCCCCGGTGGATGCGCCGATATCCAGCGCATTCAGTCCGTCCAGCGAGATGGCGAATGCATCGAGCCCCGCGAGAAGCTTGAGCGCGGCGCGCGATACGTAGGCGGCGGCCGGGTCGTCCAGCTCGACCCGCGCGTCCTCGTCCACGGCCTGACCGGGCTTCGACACCACGACGCCCTCGACCCGAACCCGACCGCGCAGGATCGCGTCGCGTGCTCGGGCGCGCGAATCGAGAAGCCGTCGTTCGGCGACCAGCATATCGAGACGGATGCGCGACGCGTTCATGCCGTTCGGCTCAGGCCCGCATCACGCGCTGCGCGGCGTCGCCGAGCGCGCGAAACACGGTCTCGACGATCGCGGTCCGGTCGAGGCCGGAGGCCTTGATCATCGCCTCGGGTGCGGCGTGGTCGACAAAGCGGTCCGGCATGGTGATCGGTCGCACCTTGAGGCCCCGATCCATCAGTCCATGACGTGCCATGTACTCCAACACCTGGGCTGCGAAGCCGCCTGAAGCGCCTTCCTCGATCAGTACGAGCACCTCGTGATTGTGCGCCAGCTGCCGGATCAGGTCGGTGTCGAGCGGCTTGGCGAAGCGTGCATCAGCGACGGTGGTCGTGAGACCGAAGCCTTCCAGCTCTTCGGCCGCCGCCACCGCCTCGGCGAGGCGAGAGCCGAACGACAGGATGGCGACCTTGCTGCCTTCGCGGACGACGCGCCCCCGGCCGATCTCGAGCGCCCGGCCCCGTTCCGGCATCTCGACGCCGGTGCCGTTGCCGCGGGGGTAGCGGAACGAGATCGGGCCGTCCTCGTGCTCTACCGCCGTGCGCACCATGTGGCGCAACTCCGCTTCGTCTGCAGCCGCCATCACCACCATGCCGGGCAGGGGGCAGAGGAACCCGGTGTCGAACGAACCGGCATGCGTCGGCCCGTCGGCGCCGACGAACCCGGCCCGGTCGATCGCGAAGCGGACGGGCAGATGCTGGATCGCGACGTCGTGGACGATCTGGTCGTAGGCGCGCTGCAGGAAGGTCGAGTAGATTGCGACGAAGGGCTTGTAGCCCTCGGTCGCCAGGCCCGCCGCGAAGGTGACGGCGTGCTGCTCGGCGATTCCGACGTCGAAGGTGCGTTTCGGGAAGGCCTGCCCGAAGAGGTCGAGCCCGGTGCCGTCCGGCATCGCGGCGTTGATGGCGACGATCTTCTCGTCCTCGCGCGCTTCCTGAATCAAGGTCTCGGCGAAGACCCGGGTGTAGCTCGGCGCGTTGGACTTCGGCTTCGACTGGGCGCCCGTCACGACGTCGAACTTCGAGACGCCGTGATACTTGTCCGCGCTGGCCTCCGCCGGCGGATAGCCCTTGCCCTTGCGCGTCACGACATGGATCAGCACCGGCCCGTCGCCGGTATCGCGCACGTTCTTCAGGACGGGGAGAAGGTGGTCGAGATCATGGCCGTCGATCGGCCCGACATAGTAGAAGCCGAGCTCCTCGAACATCGTGCCGCCGGTGAGGAAGCCGCGCGTGAACTCCTCGGTCTTGCGGGCGCCCTCGCGCACGAAGTCCGGAAGCCGGCTCGTCACGGTCTTGGCGCGGTTGCGCAGCGTTCGGTAGGTCTTGCCGGATACGAGACGGGCGAGATAGGCGCTGAGTGCTCCGGTCGGCGGGGCGATCGACATGTCGTTGTCGTTCAGGATGACGATGAGGCGGGCGCCGAGCGCCCCGGCGTTGTTCATCGCCTCGTAGGCCATGCCGGCCGTCATCGCACCGTCGCCGATGACCGAGACGACGTGGTTGCGTCGCCCGTCCATCTCGCTTGCCACCGCCATGCCGAGGCCGGCGGAAATGGAGGTTGACGAGTGGCCGGCCCCGAACGGATCGTATGGGCTTTCCGTGCGCTTGGCGAAGCCCGACAGGCCGCCTTCCTGGCGCACGGTCCGCATCGCCTCGCGGCGACCGGTCAGGATCTTGTGCGGATAGGCCTGATGGCCGACGTCCCAGATCAAGCGGTCGTTCGGCGTATCGAAGACCGCGTGGATCGCGACCGTCAGTTCCACCACGCCGAGACCGGCGCCGAGGTGTCCGCCCGTTCGCGATACGGCGTCGATCAGGTCGATGCGCAACTCGTCCGCCACCTGCCGCAGCGACGCCTCGGGCAGCCGGCGCAGGTCGGCCGGAGAGGCGAGGCGGTCGAGAAGCGGAGTGGGTGGGCGCTGAGACAAGAACTTCTCCTGATGCGCGAGCCGGCGGCCAAACCGGCACCCTGCATTTTAGCCTTCTTAGACCGGTTTCAAGCCGCGTTGTCCATCGGCGGACGGGCGGTCAGGCGGGGTCGAGCGGCTCGACGTCCACGGGCTTGCCGCCACGCGAAAGCTTGATCTTCTCGACCTTGTCCTCGGCCGCGGACAGAAGCCGATCGCAGTGCGACTTCAGCTTTTCGCCGCGCTCGTAGATGCGGATCGAATGCTCCAGCGCGACGTCGCCACGTTCGAGGTCGGACACGATGCGCTCCAGTGCCGACAGGGCCTCCTCGAAGCTCATGCGGCGGATGTCGGAGTCGTCGGCGGGAAGGGCGTTGGTTGTATCGGACATGGCGAACCTTTTTGGCGCTCGGGAGCGCGCGTTTCAGCCGACCATCAGGCGCTGGACGTGAACGGCGACAGATCGCTCCAGCGCGATCAGGTCGTAGCCGCCCTCCAGCACGCTCACGAGACGGTTGCCGGCATGGCGGGAGGCGACCTCGAGCAGCTTGCCGGTCGCCCAGTCGAAGTCGCCTTCGACGAGATTGAGCCCGGCCAGTGGGTCGCGGTGATGCGCGTCGAATCCGGCGGAAATGATGACGAGGTCGGGCCTGAACGCGTCGAGCGCCGGCATGACCCTGGCGGTGAAGGCGGCACGGAATTCGTCGGTTCCGTCGCCCTCGCCGAGCGGTACGTTGACGATGTTGCCCGCACCCGTCTCCGATTCGGCGCCGGTGCCGGGGTAGAGCGGCGCCTGATGGGTGGAAACGTAGAGGACGGAAGGGTCCGACCAGAAGATGTCCTGCGTGCCATTGCCGTGGTGGACGTCCCAGTCGACGATCGCAACGCGTTCCAGTCCGTGCACAGCCTGCGCATGGCGCGCGGCGACCGCGGCCTGGTTGAACAGGCAGAAACCCATCGCCGTCTCGCGCTCGGCGTGGTGCCCGGGGGGGCGGGCGGCGACGAAGACGTTGCGCGCATCGCCGGACACGACGTCATCGACGGCCGCACAGGCGGCACCGACCGAGTGAAGCGCTGCGGCGAAGCTCTTCGGGCTTACCACCGTGTCGCCGTCGATGCGAACCAGCCCTTCCGTCGGCGTCGCGCGTGCGATCTTGCGCACGTGTTCCACCGAGTGGCAGCGATAGACGGCTTCGACGGAGCCTTCCGGCGCCAGCACGCGGTCGAGGTTCTGGAAGGGCTCGGCCTCCAGCGCCGCGGCGACGGCCGCCATGCGCTCGGGCCGCTCGGGATGGCCGGGTCCCGTCAGGTGCTCGGCGAAGATCGGGTGATGGTAGAGACGCGTCATCATCGGCAAACGTCTCGGGAGCGAGGACAGGGCAGGGCGGAGCTTGGCACCGGACGTCAGCGACCCGTCTGCGCGCGATGGCGCAGATAGTGGTCGGCGATGGCGCAGGCGACCATGGCCTCGCCGATGGGCACGGCGCGAATGCCGACGCAGGGGTCGTGCCGGCCCTTCGTCATCACGTCCACCTCCTGGCCGTCGGCGTCGACCGAGCGGCGGGGCGTGAGGATCGAGGACGTCGGCTTGACCGCGAAACGCGCGACGATCGGCTGGCCCGTGGCGATCCCGCCGAGGATGCCGCCGGCGTGGTTCGACAGGAACTGCGGCCGCCCGTCGTTGCCCATCCGGATTTCGTCGGCGTTCTCTTCGCCCGACAGCGTGGCGGAGGCGAAGCCGTCGCCGATCTCGACGCCCTTCACGGCATTGATCGACATGAGGCCGGCCGCGATGTCGGCGTCGAGCTTGCCGTAGAGTGGGGCGCCGAGCCCGGCGGGAACGCCCTCCGCCACGACTTCCACCACGGCCCCGATGGAGGAGCCGCGCTTGCGCACGCCGTCGAGCAGTTCGGCCCAGCGCTCGGCCGTCTCGGCATCCGGGCAGAAGAACGGGTTGCGACGGGTTTCCTCCCAGTCGAAGCGGGTGCGATCGATGGCGACGTCGCCGATCTGCACGAGCGCGCCGCGCACCATGAGGCCGGGCACGACGAGCCGCGCGATGGCGCCGGCCGCCACGCGCGTCGCCGTCTCGCGCGCTGACGAGCGACCGCCGCCGCGATAGTCGCGCACGCCATACTTCATGTCGTAGGTGATGTCGGCATGGCCGGGCCGATAGCGCCGCGCGATCTCCGAATAGTCTTTCGATCGCTGGTCCACGTTGTCGATGTGGAGCGCGATCGGCGTGCCGGTGGACACGAGCTCGCCCTCGGCATCGCCCGGCATCACACCCGAAAGCACGCGCGCCTGATCGGGCTCCTGCCGCTGCGTCGTGTAGCGCGACTGGCCGGGGCGGCGCTCGTCGAGATAGCGCTGGATGTGCGCTTCCGAGAAGCGCAGGCCCGGCGGCGTCCCGTCCACCACACAGCCGATGGCCGCGCCGTGGCTCTCACCCCAGGTGGTCACGCGGAAGAGGTGGCCGAAACTGTTGTGTGACATGAAGGTCCGCCGATCCCGTTGGCGCGCACGCCCATGAGCAAGTCGCCGATATGGCAGGGGTGATGCAGGGAAAATCGCGGTTGGGCAAGCCGATGGGCGCCCGAAAAAACCATAATCATCCCGGAACTTGCGCCCCGTCGAATCCTCGCGCGTGGCAGTCCGTGCCGCACGCCCATGCCGGAGCCTCCCGATGACGAGACGGGTCGTCGCCTTCTTCGCCTGTTCGTTCCTCAGCGTATCGGCCACCTATCCGGCGGCTGCTCGGGAAACGGGCGGGACCATCGAGGCGATCGACCGCGACGAGGCGTCGCTGAAGCTGTCCGACGGAGCGACCTACAAACTGCCCGAAGCCTTCGACTACACGGCCGTTCGCCTAGGCATGGAAGTCGTGGTCGTCTACGAGGCGCATGCCTAGACCCAGTCGAAACGGCCTTCGCGGACGCGCAGGATACGGTCCTGCGGAATGCCCGTCTTCGATGCCTCGGTCGGCGAAAGGCCGGCGAAGGCGTGGAGGAAGGCCCGCGTGATGCCGCCGTGGGCGACCACGATGCTCGGACCATCCAGCTCGCGAAAGAACGGCGCGATGCGTTCCGCGAGTCCGGCATAGGTTTCCGCGCCGTCGCCCGGCGGCAGGAAGTGCCATTTGTCGGCATCGCGACGGGCGGCCTGATCCGGATACAGCTGGACGAGTTCCGGCACGGTGTAGCCCTGCCAGTCGCCGAAATGGATCTCCTTCAACCGCTCGTCGCGGCGGAACGCATCGGGATCGAGCCCCGACTCGGTCCGGATCGTGCGCATCGTGTCGGCCGCACGCGTCATCGGGCTGGACACGTAGGCAAAGCTCGCGACCTCGCTACCGAGGACGTTGGCGAGGTATCTGCCGTTGCGGCGTGCCTGCGCGAAGCCGCTGCGGTTCAGCGGAATATCGCTCTGGCCCTGGAGGCGCGCTTCGGCGTTCCAGTCCGTCTGCCCGTGACGGCAGAGGTAGATCAGGGGAAGGCTGCTCACGTCGGAAGGGCTCGTCAGTCCTTGATGACGGAAATGTCGGGCGCGTCCACGGCCTTCATGCCGACGACGTGGTAGCCCGAATCCGCGTGGTGGACCTCGCCCGTCACCGAGCGGGACAGATCGGACAGGAGGTAGAGGCCGACATCGCCAACCTCCTCGATCGTCACCGTGCGGCGCAGCGGGGCGTTGTATTCGTTCCACTTCAGGATGTAGCGGAAGTCGCCGATGCCCGAGGCTGCGAGCGTCTTGATCGGGCCGGCCGAGATGGCGTTGACGCGGATATTCTTCGGGCCGAGATCGACGGCCAGATACTTCACGCTCGCTTCCAGAGCCGCCTTGGCGACGCCCATCACGTTGTAGTTCGGCATGACCTTCTCGGCGCCGTAGTAGGTCAGGGTCAGCATCGACCCGCCGTCGGTCATCAGCTTCTCGGCCCGCTGCGCGACCGCCGTGAAGGAATAGACGGAGATGTTCATGGTCTTGGTGAAGTTCGCTTCGGTCGTGTCGACGTAGCGGCCCGTCAGCTCGTCCTTGTCCGAGAAGCCGATGGCGTGGACGAGAAAATCGAGCTTGCCCCACTTTTCTTCCAGGGCCTTGAAGCAGGCATCGATGGTCGCGGGATCGCCGACGTCGCAATGACCACAGACGAAGGCGCCGAGTTCGGCCGCGAGCGGCTCGACGCGCTTGCGCAGGGCATCGCCCTGGTAGGTGAAGGCGATCTCGGCGCCCTGCGCGGCCAGGGCCTTGGCGATACCGTAGGCGATGGAGCGGTTGTTGGCGACGCCGAGGATCACGCCCCGCTTCCCCTTCATCAGGCCCAACGAATCCACCATGGCCTGAACTCCCTCGTATCGTTTCTGAATTTCCTGTTGGGGCGGCGGTATGGCATAGCCTCCTCCGGCCAGCAAGCAGGCCCGAGCTTTCGCGGGGGAAGCCGAGCCTCAACCGCGTTCGTCGCGCCGTTTCTCGAACAGCGCGGTCAGCTCCGGATCGGGCTGCGCGGGGAGGGCGATCGACAGCGTCACGAGGATGTCGCCCCGTCCTCCATCCTTGCGCGTAAGGCCCTTGCCCTTGAGCCGAAGGGTGCGGCCCGACGTCGTCCAGGGCTGAATCTTCGTCGCCACACGCCCTTCGAGCGTCTCGACTGTGACGCGGCCGCCGAGCACCGCGGTTTCCAGATCGACGTTCTGCTCCAGGAGGAGGTCGCGGCCGGTGACGCTGAAACGTGCGTGGTCGGCAAAGGATATGGTCACGAGCGCATCGCCGGCGGGGCCGCCGTTGAACACGGCCGGCTGACCCTGGCCGCGCAGGCGAATGACCTGCCCGTCCTCCACGCCTTCGGGAAGACGAATCGCCAGCCGCTTCCCGTTCGGGAAGATGGCCTCGACCTTTTCGTCCGAGACGACGTCCTCGAGCCGCACTTTCAGGGTCGCGTTGATGTCTTCGCCCTTGGAGGGCGTGTTGCGGGCCGCCGTGAACCCGGAACGCGCACCGCGCTTGGCACCGAACGCCTGCTCGAAGAAATCGCCGAAGATGTTCTCGGCGCCCGGGATGTCCGCCCCCGCGCCGCTGCGGAAATCGAAGGAGCCGCTGCTCGCTCCCGGTCCCCCGAACGGGCTTCCGCCCCCCCCACCGCCGAAACCGGAGAACCCCTGGAACTTGACCTTGCCTTCCGCATCGATCTCGCCCCGGTCGAACTGCCCGCGCTTTTCCTTGTCGCCCAGGATCTCGTAGGCCTGGTTGGCCTCGTTGAAGAGGGCGCTCGCGCTCGCGTCGGCCCCGTTCGCGTCGGGATGATACTTCTTGGCGAGCTTACGGAAGGCGGACTTGATCTCCGCCTCGCTGGCGGTGCGGGCCACGCCGAGAACGGTATAGGGGTCGCGCATTCGGAATCGGTTTCCTGGTGGTCGGAGGTGAGTCTCCCGTGATCATCCGCGGGAATCGCCGCAAGAATGGGCGACGGCCGCATATATGGCGAGCCCGTCGCGCAAATTGAAGTGGGACGGTCCGAGGGCGCTGAACGGCCTATCGATCTTCCGAGAAGCGGGTCAGCGTCCACTCCCCCTGTCCGGTCGTGCACGCTTCGCCCGCATAGAGCGCCACCCCGTCGAACCGCTGGCGCGACGTCGTGAACTGGCGGCACACGGCGTCGCCCGCCCGCGTCTCGCTAATCGCGGTGATCGTGCCGCTGGCGCCCGTGTCGGCGTTCGACCAGGCGAGAGGAGCGGTGTCCACCTTGTCGATGTTGGCGGCGGACACGGCATTGCGCACCGTGCGACTGTCGGACAGTGTCTCGGCGGCGAAAGCCGGATCGACCGGCGGGATCGATGCCGTGGTCAGGGTCTGATCGACTGCGACGTCTTCCAGGCCCTTGCCGCTGATTACCGTGCAGCCCGACAAGCCAGCAGCGAGGACACAGACGAAAGCGAGGCGGGTTCCTTCCATGATCGAAACTCGGCCTTTGCCACCGGTGGGACCTGACGTAGGTACCGGGGGAACATCATTCGAAAAATTGGATTCAAGAATGAACAAGTCGACCTTAACGTTCGGTGAAGGCGGGTTGCCTCTGGACCCATACGAAGCCCTCACCGCATGGCTTCGCGACGCGGAAGAGTCGGAAGTCAACGACCCGACGGCGATGGCCCTGGCCAGCGTCGACGAGGATGGACTGCCCGACGTGCGGATGGTTCTCCTGAAGGCGTTCGACGAACGCGGCCTCGTCTTCTACACCAATTTCGAAAGCCGGAAAGGGGAGCAGATCCTCGCCAACCGCAAGGCCGCGCTTTGCATGCATTGGAAAAGCCGGCGGCGGCAGTTCCGGGCGCGCGGTCCGGTGGAGATCGTCACCGAGGCCGAGGCAGACGCCTATTTCGACGGGCGTCCCCACGGCAGCCGCATCGGCGCATGGGCGTCGCAGCAGAGCCGCCCGCTCGCCAGCCGTGCGGTCCTGGAAGGGCAGGTGGCTGACGTCGAGGCCAGGTACGGGGAGCAGGTGCCGCGCCCTCCGCACTGGTCGGGCTTTCGCATCATGCCGGTCGAGATCGAGTTCTGGCAGGACGGCGAGTTCCGACTGCACGACCGATTCCGGTTCGAGCGTGCGGCCGGCAACGGGGGATGGGCGATCCAGCGGCTCTATCCCTGAGGCCGGCGGCGGGCATCACGCCTGCGTGCCGCCCACGGTCATCCGATCCATGCGCAGATGGGGCTGGCCGACGCCGACCGGCACCCACTGGCCCGCCTTGCCGCAATTGCCGATGCCCAGATCCAACGCGGCGTCGTTTCCGACCATCGAGACGCGATGCATCGCATCCGGCCCGTTGCCGATCAGCATCGCGCCCTTCACCGGCTCGGCCACCTTGCCGTCGCGGATGCGATAGGCCTCCGTGCAGTTGAACACGAACTTGCCCGATGTGATGTCGACCTGCCCGCCGTTGAACGAGACCGCATAGATGCCGTCCTTCACCGAAGCGAGGATCTCTTCCGGCGTATGGGCGCCGTCCAGCATCATCGTGTTGGTCATGCGCGGCATCGGCGCGTGGGCATAGGACTGGCGGCGTCCGTTGCCGGTCGCTTTCATGCCCATCAGCCGCGCGTTCTGCCGGTCCTGCATGTAGTTCACCAGCTTGCCGTCCTCGATCAGGACGGTGCGGTTGGTCGGCGTGCCCTCGTCGTCGACCGACAGCGATCCGCGCCGCTCGGCGATCGTGCCGTCGTCGACCACGGTGACGCCGCGCGCGGCGACCTGGCTGCCGAGGAGGCCGGAGAAGGCCGAGGTCTTCTTGCGATTGTAGTCGCCCTCGAGCCCGTGGCCGACCGCCTCGTGCAGCATCACGCCTGGCCATCCCGCGGCAAGCACGGTGTCGAACGTTCCGGCTGGCGCCGGGACGGCTTCCAGGTTCAGCTTCGCCTGCCGGAGGGCTTCGTCGGCGATGGAGCGCCAGCTGTCGCGGCCGGCGAGCTGTAGGAACCCGTGCCGGCCGCCCGCGCCGCCCGACCCCGTCTCCTGGCGATCGCCGCGCCCAGCGACCACGGACACGTTGAGACGAACCAGCGGGCGCACGTCGCGGACGAGGCGTCCATCGGCCCGCAGGATTTCGACCACCTGCCATTGCGAGGCGAGCGACGCGCTGACCTGTCGCACGGATTCGTCCGCGCCGCGAAGATAGGCGTCGATCTCGGTGAGAAGTCTCACCTTTTCCTCGAACGAGGGTTCGGGGATCGGGTTCTCCGCGCCGTAGAGATGACGGTTGGTTCCCTTCGGCCCATCGGCCGCAACGCCGGAATGGCCGGATCGGACGGCACCGACCGAGGCCGCCGCGCGGCGAAGCGAGCCCGCCGACAGGTCGCCGGAGTGGGCGAAGCCAATGGCCTCGCCAGCGACGGCGCGCAGGCCGAATCCCTGGTCGGTGGAGAAGTCGCCGGCCTTCAGACGACCGTTGTCGAACAGGAGCGACTCCTGTTCGCGATATTCCAAGAAGAGTTCGCCGTCATCCGCGCCGTGCAGCGTCTGCGAGACGATCCCCTCGACCTCCGCGCGCGACAGGTCGAACAGGTCGATCAGGGAAGAAGTCATCATCCGCTCCGCTGGCCTTCGATGTGTCGCGCTGACATAGGGGGGCGGGGAGGGGATGTCACGTTGGGCGGGCGCTGTTCAGGGAAGCGCGTCGAACCCCTCGCGGAAGCCGGCGAGATCGACCGGAATGCCGATTCCCTCTTCCGGGGTCTGGAACACGATGAAGGTGGCGGACTTGCCGGTCGACAACGTGTCGCGCAGCGTATCCTCAAGAATCACCTCGGCATAGCAGCCGTCCTCGAAGCAACGCACGAACTGCGCGCGCCCGATGTCCTTGCCATCGACATAGAGGCCGAGGCCGTTAGGCAGAAGGATGCCGAGCGGCGCGAGGACACGAAGAATGCGCGCCTTGCCGTCGGCGGTCTTGAGGGCCAGGACCGACAGCCCCACCTCCGGTCGATCCTCCGCCACGACGTTCTGCAGGAGGGCGCACTGCTCGCCGGCCGCGCCGGCCGGCTGATCGCACACCACAGCCCAGGCCCCGTGCTGCGACTTCACCGTGCCGGTTTGCGCCTGCGCCGGAGCGGCCAGGAGAAGCGGGAGAGCGGCGAGGGCCGAGGCGATAGCTAGCTTCATTGTTTCTTTCCAGGGACCGGGCGACGGTCGGCTCGGTTTCCGTGCGCGAAATTAACCAACGCCCCCGGCCGCGTCGAGCCCGCCGCGACAGGTTCGCGCAACGCTGCCCGCGCGGAGCGGACGGCGAGCAACAATCGCACTTTGTCGCAAGCCGTCGTGTCGTCGGCTTGTTGCGAAATGGGCGGTTTCATGGTTGAAGCGCACGAGGCACCTGCACATTAGCGGCATTCGATATTGCGGCCCGCGCGCCTCGATCCGCTCCCGTGACGGGGCAGCGGACCGTGGGAAGAAAAGCCTGCCACGAGGGAGAGCATTCGTGAAGAGACCAGCCCTAGCAGCCGCCGTGCTGGCCGGCTCGACCATGGCGGCATACGCGCAAGAAGGCGTGCAGCATCCCGGTCAGCCGCATCCCTGGCAGATCAATCTCCAGGAGGCCCTGTCGCCGATCGAGGCGCAGATCCACTGGTTCAGCAACTATACGCTGTGGTTCCTGGTCCCGGTCGTGATTCTCGTCGCGGCGCTCCTGGCCTGGGTAGCGTTCCGCTACAGCGAGGCGCGCAATCCGACGCCCTCGCGCACCAGCCACAACACGGTGATCGAGGTCATCTGGACCCTTGCGCCGGTCCTGATCCTTCTGTGCCTCGCGATCCCCTCGTTCCAGCTCCTGACCGCGCAGTACAATCCGCCGCGCGAGCCCGAGCTGACGGTCAAGGCCACGGGCTACCAGTGGTACTGGGGCTACGAGTATCAGCCGGCGCAGACCGTCGCCGCTGCCGGATCCGCCGCTGCGGGCACCGCGGCCAACCCGGCCGAGCCGGCTGCCGAGCCGGTGTCGTTCCTGTCGTATCCGATCGCCGACGACGCGCGCGCTGCCGCCGGCAAGGAAGATCGCGCGGCGTATCCGCGCCTCCTCGCCGTCGACAACGAGATGGTGGTGCCAGTCAACACCGTGGTCCGTCTCCTGACCACCGGCGGCGACGTGATCCATTCCTTCGCGATGCCGTCGCTCGGCGTGAAGGTGGACGCCGTGCCTGGCCGCATCAACGAGTACTGGTTCGAGGCCAACCGGGAAGGCATCTTCTACGGCCAGTGCTCCGAGCTCTGCGGCCGCGATCACTACAACATGCCGATCGGCGTGCGCGTGGTCAGCCAGGAGCAGTTCGCGACGTGGCTTGCCGCTGCCCGTGACAATGTCGAAAACGCCAACGCTCAGCTGACCGCCGAGATCGCTTCCGCGAACTCGGTCGTGGCGCAGCGCTGAACCCCCTTCCAGGGAACATCCCCATGGCTCATGCAGCTTCCCACGACGCGCATCCCCACCATCCGACGGGTTGGGTGCGCTGGGTCAACTCGACCAACCACAAAGACATCGGCATCCTCTACCTGATCTTCGCGATCGTGGCCGGTCTGATCGGTGGCTCGCTCTCGGTCGCGATCCGCGCCGAGCTGCAGGAGCCGGGTCTTCAGATCTTCGGCAACCCGCAGATCTTCAACGTCTTCACCACGGCCCACGGCCTGGTGATGGTGTTCTTCATGGTCATGCCGGCGCTGATCGGCGGCTTCGGCAACTACTTCGTGCCGATCATGATCGGTGCGCCGGACACCGCCTTCCCGCGCGTCAACAACATCGCGTTCTGGCTGCTGCCGCCCTCGCTGCTGCTCCTGATCCTGTCGATGTTCGTCGAGGGTGCGCCGGGCGCCAACGGCGCCGGCACGGGCTGGACGCTCTACCCGCCGCTGTCGACCGCGGGCCATCCGGGTCCGGCCGTGGATCTCGCGATCTTCGCGCTGCACCTGTCGGGCGCCTCGTCGATCCTCGGCGCGATCAACATGATCACGACGATCCTCAACATGCGCGCCCCCGGCATGACGCTGCACAAGATGCCGCTCTTCGCCTGGTCGCAGCTCGTGACCGCGTTCCTGCTGCTCCTGTCGCTGCCCGTCCTGGCCGGCGCGATCACGATGGTGCTGACCGACCGCAACTTCGGCACGACCTTCTTCGCGCCCGAAGGCGGCGGTGATCCGATCCTCTACCAGCACCTGTTCTGGTTCTTCGGTCACCCCGAAGTCTACATCATGATCCTGCCGGCTTTCGGCATCGTCTCGCACATCATCTCGACCTTCTCGCGCAAGCCGGTGTTCGGCTACCTCGGCATGGCCTACGCCATGGTCGCCATCGGCGTCGTCGGCTTCGTGGTGTGGGCGCACCACATGTATACGAGCGGCATCTCGCTCAACACGCAGCGCTACTTCGTGTTCGCCACGATGGTGATCGCGGTGCCGACCGGCATCAAGATCTTCTCTTGGATCGCCACGATGTGGGGCGGCTCTCTCCGCTTCACGACGCCGATGCTGTGGTCCATCGGCTTCATCTTCCTGTTCACGGTCGGCGGCGTCACGGGCGTGAAGCTCGCCAACGCCGGCATGGACCGCGTGCTGCACGACACCTACTACGTGGTCGCGCACTTCCACTACGTGCTGTCGCTCGGCGCGGTCTTCGCGATCTTCGCGGGCTGGTACTACTGGTTCCCGAAGATGAGCGGCTACATGTACAACGAGACGCTCGGCAAGGTGCACTTCTGGGTCATGTTTGTGGGCGTGAACCTCGTGTTCTTCCCGCAGCATTTCCTCGGTGCCGCCGGCATGCCGCGCCGCTACGCCGACTATCCCGACGCGTTCGCCGGCTGGAACTTCGTCTCCTCCATGGGCTCCTACATTTCGGGCCTGTCGGTGATCCTGTTCCTCTACATCGTCTACGAGGCCTTCGCCCGTAAGCGTCTCGCCGGGGCCAATCCCTGGGGCGTCGGTGCCACGACCCTGGAATGGCACCTGTCGTCCCCGCCGCCGTTCCACCAGTGGGAAGAGCTGCCGCGCATCCGCTGAACGGCGACCACGAACATCGATCCCGGCTCCGGCCGGGATCACCCGTCTGAACGATCGGCTGAGTTTCGCGTCGCCTGAACGAAGGGGATGCGAACGCCGATCGGACCGCGAGAGGCATGACGTTGAGCGCCATCGATTTCCCCGTTGCGAGCGAAGCCCGTCCCGGCATCAGCCTGGCCGAACCGCGTGACTACTTCGCTCTCCTCAAGCCGCGCGTCATGTCGCTCGTGGTGCTCACCGCCGCGACGGGGCTTCTGGCCGCGCCCGCGGGCATGAACCCGGTGCTCGGTTTCGTATCGCTTCTCGCGATCGCGCTCGGAGCCGGCGGGTCCGGCGCGCTCAACATGTGGTACGATCGCGACATCGACCGCGTGATGACCCGCACGGCCAAGCGGCCCGTGCCTGCGGGCCGCGTCGCGCCGGAAAACGCGTTGGCCTTCGGCCTCGCGCTGTCGATCTTCTCGGTCATGCTGCTCGGACTTGCGGCCAACTGGTTCGCGGCCGCCTTCCTCGCCTTCACCATCGCCTTCTATGCCGTGTTCTACACGATGTGGCTGAAGCGCTCGACCGCACAGAACATTGTGATCGGTGGGGCCGCCGGCTCGTTTCCGCCGATGGTGGCCTGGGCGGCCGTCACGGGCGGCGTGTCGTGGGAAGGCTTCGTCCTCTTCCTCATCATCTTCCTCTGGACGCCGCCGCACTTCTGGGCGCTGGCGCTGTTCAAGATGAAGGACTACGGCGCTGCCGGCATTCCGATGCTGCCGAACGTGGCCGGCGAGCGTTCCACGCGCCGCCACATCTTCGCCTATTCGCTTGTTCTCGCGCCGATCGGCGTTCTGCCCTACGTCCTCGGGTTCGCCAGCCCGATTTACGGCGTGGTGTCGGCGCTTCTGGGTCTCAACTTCCTGCGCCTCGCCTACGGCGTCCTGGGCATGGCCGACGCCGACACGGCGATGGTCCCGGCCAAGAAGCTCTTCGCCTTCTCGATCGTCTACCTCTTCGCGCTGTTCGCATGGCTGCTGGCGGAAGGCGTCCTGAGCCACGGCTGGGGGTTGCATGTCGCCTGAACCCCGTAACGAGACCGTGCAACTGACGGATGCCGAACAGCGCGCCCGCCGCCGGCGGTCGCTCGCCATCGGGCTGTTCCTCGCCGTGCTGGTGGTGCTGTTCTACGTCGTCAGCCTGTTCCGGATCGGGGGAGGGATCGGATGACGACCTCGCTTCGCCGCTCGCCCGAAGAAGCGGCTCGCCGCGCCCGCACGATCGCGCTCGGTTGCGGTCTCTTCGTGTTCGGCATGGTCGGCGCGGCGTACGCCTCCGTGCCGCTCTACAAGCTGTTCTGCCAGGTCACCGGCTACGGCGGCACGACGCAGCGCGCCGAAACGGCTTCGACGACGGTCGTGGACCAGCCTGTCACCGTGCGCTTCGACGCCAACGCTTCCGGCCATGTTCCCTGGAGCTTCCAGCCGGTGGAACGCCAGATCACGCTGAGCCTCGGCGAGACACGGCAGACCGCCTATCGCGTCCGCAACAATTCGGACAAGGCCGTCACCGCGCAAGCGACCTTCAACGTCACGCCGCTCACGGCGGGCATCTACTTCAACAAGGTGCAATGCTTCTGCTTCACCGAGCAGACGCTGCAGCCGGGCGAGGAGGTCGACATGCCGGTCGTGTTCTTCGTCGATCCGGCGATCCGCGACGACCCGGACCTCAAGGAGGTCCCGACGATCACCCTGTCCTACACGTTCTTCCCCGTGGCGGAGCCGAAGACGCCCGTCGCCGCGGCGAAGGAAACGGGAACGGCGCAGGGACTGTGACCAACTCGTCGGGCTGTCGGGGGACGGCGCGGCGGGCGACAACGGGAATTTGACATCCAGCCGCATAGGCTGCCCAATCCGGGCCGATGCGGGACAAGTGGGACGGACCATGGCCGATACGCATACCAAGCACCACGACTACCACGTCATCGAGCCCAGCCCCTGGCCGTTCGTCGCCTCCGTCGGCGCGTTCTTCATGCTGTTCGGCGCGGTCGCTCTGTTCCGCCACGTGTCGGGCACGCCGTTCGTCGTCTTCGGCGTGAACCTTGCGACGCCTTGGATCTTCGCGATCGGCCTCGCCATCGTGCTCTACACCATGTTCGCCTGGTGGTCGGACGCGATCAAGGAGGGCCAGCAGGGCTTCCACACGCCGGTCGTGTCGATGCACCTGCGCTACGGCATGATCATGTTCATCGCCTCCGAGGTGATGTTCTTCGTGGCCTGGTTCTGGGCCTTCTTCGATGCGAGCCTCTTCCCGCACGAGGCGGTGCAGGCGGCGCGCGTGCAGGCGCTCGGTGGTCAGTGGCCGCCGGTCGGCATCGCGGTCATCGACCCGCTGCACCTGCCCCTGTTCAACACGATCACGCTGCTCCTGTCCGGCACCACCGCGACCTGGGCCCACCACGCGATGCTGGAGAACGATCGCAAGTCGCTGATCACCGGTCTCGCGCTGACGGTCGCGCTCGGCGTGATCTTCTCCTACGTCCAGTTCTACGAATACGCGCACGCGCCTTTCGCCTTCTCCGGGTCGATCTACGGGGCGACCTTCTTCATGGCGACCGGCTTCCACGGCTTCCACGTCTTCGTCGGCGTGATCTTCCTGGCCGTCTGCCTTTTGCGCGCGATCCGCGGTCACTTCACGCCGTCCAAGCACTTCGGCTTCGAGGCGGCGGCTTGGTACTGGCATTTCGTCGACGTGGTCTGGCTCTTCCTGTTCTTCGCCGTCTACGTCTGGGGCGGTTGGGGCGCGGAGATCCACGCGGGCTGAGGCCCGCCGCCGAACTCGAGAACGAAAGCGGCCGCGACCCGGCCGCTTTTTTCGTTGATGGGCATGGCCCGCGAACACGACGGAACACCATGATCGATGCGCCGGGGACGACAGAGGATCAACCGCCGCGGCCGCTGACACGCGGGCGTATCGTCGCGATCATCGTGCTTTGCGTCGTCTCGCTCGGCATCCTCCTGTCGCTCGGCACCTGGCAGGTGGAGCGGCTCTTCTGGAAGCAGGGGCTGATCGCGACGATCGACGCGCGCATCCATGCGGCTCCCGTTCCCCTGGCCGAGATTGCGCGCAGACAGGCGGCGGGGGAAGACATCGACTACGTACCCGTCCAGGCGTCGGGCCGCTTCCTGCATTCGGGCGAGCGCTACTTCCTGGCGACGATGGAGGGGGCGGCAGGCTGGCACGTGCTGACGCCGCTGATTCTTGGCGACGGCTCTGTGGTGTTCGTCAATCGCGGCTTCGTGCCCTACGAGCGCAAGGACCCCGCGACTCGCGCCGCCGGCAATCCGGGAGGCGAGGTCTCGATCACCGGCCTCGCTCGCGCGGCACCCACAGCGAAGCCGAACCCGTTCGTTCCCGATAACGACCCGGCGAAGAACGCCTTCTTCTGGCGCAGTGTCCCGGAGATGGCGCAAGGGCTCGACTTGCCCGCCGGCAGTCGTCTCCTCCCGTTTCTTGTCGACGCAAGCGGAGGGCAGGTGGGGCCGGATGCGCCGATCGGCGGCACCACGGTTATCGACATTCCCAACAGCCATCTCGAATACGCGATCACCTGGTTCAGCCTGGCACTCGCGCTTTTCGTGATCTTCGTCCTCTTCCTCGTCCACCTCTGGCGTCGAGGACGGGGGGGCCCGCAGGGTTGACACGTGGGCCTGCGATCCCTTCATTCCCGCCGAATGCTTCCCCGGAGACGATGTTGACAGCGATCGAGGACAAGCCGCCTCTCACGATCCGCCTGTGCGAGCCGCGCGGGTTCTGCGCCGGCGTCGATCGCGCGATCCAGATCGTGGTCCTGGCGCTGAAGCGCTATGGCGCGCCGGTCTATGTGCGACACGAGATCGTGCACAACAAGTACGTGGTGGACGGTCTGCGGGAGATGGGCGCCGTCTTCGTGAAGGAGCTCGACGCCATCCCCGACGACGGGCAGCCGGTCGTATTCTCCGCGCACGGCGTGCCGAAGACGGTGCCGGCCGAGGCGAAGCGGCGCGAGCTCCTCTATCTCGATGCGACCTGCCCGCTGGTCTCGAAGGTCCACAAGCAGGCCATGCGCCACATGCGGCTCGGGCGGCAGGTTCTCTTGATCGGCCATCGCGGCCATCCGGAGGTCATCGGCACGATGGGGCAGTTGCCGGAGGGCGCCGTGACCCTGGTGGAGACCGAGGAGGAGGTCGCCGCCCTCGAGCCGCTCGATCCCGCGGCGCTTGGCTTCGTCACCCAGACGACGCTGTCGGTCGAGGATACGGCCGGCATCATCGAGGCGCTGCAACGCAAGTTCCCGCAGATGCAGGCGCCATCGTCCGAGTCGATCTGCTACGCCACCACCAACCGCCAGGACGCCGTGAAGGCTTCGGCGGCGGGCGCGGACCTGTTCCTGATCGTGGGCGCGCCGAACTCCTCGAACTCCCGCCGGCTGGTCGAGGTGGCCGAGCGTGCCGGTGCGCAGCGCGCGCTCCTGGTTCAGGGGAAACAGGACGTGCCGATCGACGCGATCGCGCCGGGCTCGATCATCGGCATGTCGGCAGGGGCATCAGCGCCCGAAGTCCTGACGGATGAGATCCTCGCCGCCTTGCGTGAGCGCTTCGCCGTGCGCATCGAGTTGGTCCAGACCGCGATCGAGAACGAGAATTTTCCCGTGATGCGGGCGCTGCGCGACGTTCCCCTGACATCGGCCGACATGGCCTTCGTGAACGGCGACCGGCCGCTGCCGGGCGTGAGGCAGGACTGACATGGCCGTCTATACCGAAGTCGCCGAGGGCGATCTTTCCGCTTTCCTCGCGCGCTACGACGTCGGTCGTCTGCTCAGCTACAAGGGGATCGCGGAAGGGGTGGAGAACTCCAATTTCCTGGTTCGCACGGAAGGCGGCACCTTCATTCTGACGCTGTACGAGAAGCGTGTAGACCGGAACGACCTGCCGTTCTTCATCGGCCTTCTGAAGCATCTGGCGGCGCGCGGCCTGTCCTGCCCGCTGCCGGTGAAGCCAGTGGAAGGGGCGACGCTCGGCGAGCTCGCGGGGCGTCCGGGCGCGTTGTTCACGTTCCTCGAAGGCATGTGGACGCGGCGCCCGACGGCCGATCACTGCCGCGACGTCGGCCGTGCGCTGGCGGACCTTCATGCCAAGGCGGCCGAGTTCGAGCTGACCCGCGCCAACGCGCTTTCCGTCGACGGCTGGCGTCCGCTGTTCGACGGTTGCGGTGCGGGGGCCGACGAGGTGTCGGATGGCCTTCGCGCCGAGATCGCCGCCGAGCTCGCGTTCCTCGAGGCGCACTGGCCCTCGGACCTGCCGCGTGGCGTCATTCATGCGGACCTCTTCCCCGACAACGTTTTCTTCCTGTCGGGCGAGCTGTCCGGGCTGATCGATTTCTATTTCGCCTGCAACGACATTCTGGCCTACGACCTGGCGATCTGCCTCTGCGCGTGGTGCTTCGAACATGATGGCGCCTTCAACATCACCAAGGGGCGGGCGATGATCGAAGGCTACGACGCCGTGCGCCCACTGTCGGAGGCCGAACTCGCGGCCCTGCCGATCCTGGCGCGAGGCGCTTCGCTGCGCTTCCTGCTGACGCGTCTCTACGACTGGATTCACATCCCGGCGACGTCCTTCGTCACCAAGAAGGATCCGCGTGAATACCTGCGCAAGAACCGCTTCCATCGCGGCGTCGCCTCGGTGGCGGATTACGGGTTCGAGCGCAGGGGAGGTGCGGCATGAGCGAGACGACGAAGGTCGACATCTTCACGGACGGCGCCTGCTCCGGAAACCCCGGTCCCGGCGGCTGGGGCGCCATCCTGCGCTTCGGTGAGACGGAGAAGGAACTGTCCGGCGGCGAGCAGCTGACGACCAACAACCGCATGGAACTTCTCGCCGCGATCGAGGGGTTGGGCGCGCTCAAGCGCGGTTGCTCGGTGCATCTTCATTCCGACTCGCAGTACCTGCGCGATGGCATCACCAAGTGGATCCACGGCTGGAAACGCAACGGCTGGCGCACCGCCGACAAGAAGCCGGTGAAGAACGCCGAACTCTGGCAGCGTCTCGACGCCGAGCGTCAACGGCACGAGGTGACGTTCCACTGGGTGCGCGGCCATGCCGGCCATGCGGAGAACGAGAGGGCCGACGCACTGGCGCGCGCCGGCATGGAGCCCTTCAAGAAGGCTCGCCGGACCGTGACCGGCTGACCGTCAGATCTGCCCGAGGATGGTCTCGGCCGACGACGTGTCCGCCTGTCCGGGAGACGGCTCGACGTTGAGCTGCCGGACGACCCCGTCCTCGACCAGCATCGAGTAGCGCTTCGAGCGGACGCCCAGTCCTCCGGCCGAAAGGTCCGCGTCGAGCCCGACGGCTTTCGCGAACTCGCCGTTGCCGTCCGACAGGAAAACGATGCGATCGCCCGCGCCGGTCGACTGCCGCCAAGCCTTCATGACGTGCACGTCGTTGACCGCGACCACAGCGATCGTATCGACGCCCTTGGCGCGCAGCGCCTCGTTGTGTTCGAGAAAGCCCGGCAGGTGGTTCATCGAGCATGTCGGCGTGAAGGCGCCGGGCACCGCGAAGAGCACGACCCGCTTGCCCGAGAAGACGTCCTGCGTCGTCATGACGCTGGGTCCGTCCTCTCCGGGCACGCGGAAGGAGGCGTCCGGCAGGCGCTCGCCGATGGAAATGGTCATGTGGGTATCCCTTGAGCCGCATCCGATGGCGCCCGCCGAGACTCAGCGCGACGCGACCGGTACAGCGCGGGATAGTTGGGCGCTCTCGCCGATCGTCAACAGGATATCGATCGATCGCAGCTCCGCCACGGTCGAAGGCCGGGACAGGACGGGCAGGGACAGAACAGGTTTGCTGCCCTTTTCGTCGAGGAGGGGCGGGCCGAACGACCATCCGTCGCCGGCCGATACGAAAGCCTCCAGCGAAGTCTCCTCGCGAACCGATGGCGCATCGATGAGCAGGGCGTCTCCCTTGGCGTTCCATCGCGCCGAGGCGACGGCGAGCGACCCGGCGACGGGAGGGGCGGACGACTGCGCGCGCGCGACCAGCGCACGATCGGACAAGCTTTTGGACGGTGCGGCTTCGAGCGACGCCTGCACGGGCACGCAGAGTTCACGGCAGACGCCGAGAAGCGCGCTCAACCGAAGCACGGGAGACGGGCTGGTCGCATGGGCGTCGATGGCGAACGCGACCGGTTCGTCGTAGCCGACGCTCTGTGCATCGCCCTCCGCAAAGCGGATCGGCACGGGTAACGAGACGGCGGGATCGTCCAAGCCGACGCTGGCGGAAAAATTCAGCGCGGGGGCGAGCCCGACCGGCCCCGGGGCGATCCAATAGGTCTTCCAGCCGGGGTCGAGGTCCACGGCCAGCGCGGCCTGCACGCGGCCCTCCGCGTCCGGAGAAAGCGCCACGAGGCGAAGGGTCACACCCTCCTGTCGATAGGTGTCCGATGCCGCGATCGCAGGCGAGGACAGGGCCACCAGGACGGTTGCCGCCAACGCGGTCATCCGCATTGCAAGACAGCCAAATCCTTCGACGCCGCCCCACGTGCAAATCCGCTGTGACATGTCTATCTTCCCCTCATGGACCTGAAAAACATGCGTAGCCGATCCGACGACGACACGCCCTCGCTGGAAGGGCAATTCCTGATCGCGATGCCGGGCATGCACGATGAGCGCTTTGCCCGCAGCGTGGTCTACGTGTGCGCCCATTCCCCCAACGGGGCCATGGGGTTCATCATCAACAAGGGCCAGCCCCTGACCTTCGCCACGCTTCTGAAGCAACTCGAGATCGTCGACGACGCCGACGAGATCCGCCTTCCGCAGAAGGGCCGGGAGGTCTCGGTGTGCAACGGCGGTCCGGTCGAGCAGGGGCGTGGCTTCGTTCTTCATTCCGACGATTACGATTCGGAATCCACCGTCGAGGTGGACGACGGCATTTCGCTCACGCCCACCCTCGACATTCTCAAGGCGATGTCGCGGGGCGAGGGGCCGTCGAGTGCGATCATGGTTCTCGGCTATGCCGGTTGGAGCGCGGGTCAGCTCGAGTCCGAGATCGCCGCGAACGGGTGGCTGACCTGCGCGGCCGATCTCGACATCGTTTTTGCCAACGAGCTGGAGCCGAAGTATTCGCGCGCCCTGGCGATCCTGGGCGTCGACCCCGCATTCCTGGCGGCGGAGGCGGGCCACGCCTGATCGGTCAGGCGGCGGGGGCCTTCCTCAGGCCGTTCCGCGCTTGCCGCCGCGCTCCTGAAGCCGGCGACGGGCCTCCTCGGCCGTGAGCGGCTGGCCATACATGAAGCTCTGCGCGTACTCACAGTTCAGCTTCCGAAGCTGGGCTGCGTCGGTGTCGTTGTCGACGCCTTCGGCCACCACCGCCAGCCCGAGTTCGTGCGCCATCGTGACGATCGAGTGGACAAGGATCGAGCGCTGCGGAACCTGATCCCCGCGCAGGAAGGACTGGTCGATCTTCAGCGTGTCGAAGGGAAAGCGCATCAGGTAGGACAGCGACGAGTAGCCGGTGCCGAAGTCGTCCAGCGACAAGCCGACGCCCATCTCCTTCAACCGTTCCAGAAGCTTCGCCGACCGCTCCGGGTTGTCCATGACCAGGGACTCGGTCAGCTCGAGCTTCAGGGTTTCGGGAACCAGATGGTAGCGCTTCAGGATCTGGCGCACGTCGTTGAGGAGGTCCTGCCGGATCAGCTGTCGGCTGGAGATGTTCACCGAGCAGAAGAGCTTGGACTGGCCGGGTAGACGCTGCCAGTCGGCCAGCCGACGGGCTGCCTCGTCCAAGGCGAACTGTCCGAGCTGGACGATGAGCCCGGTGCTTTCGGCGAGCGGAATGAACTCGGTCGGCGAGACGAAGCCGCGCTTGGCATGGTTCCAGCGCATCAGCGCTTCGAAACCGGCGATCTCGCCCGTCGATAGCTTGATGATCGGCTGGAAGACGAGCGACAGCTCGTTGCGACCGAAGGCGCGCCGCAGGTCGGACTCGAGTTCGACGCGGCCCGAACTGTAGGTCTTGAAGGCCGAGCGGAACGGCTCGATCCGGTCGCCCCCCAGGCGCTTGGCCTGGTACATCGCAAGCTCCGCCTCGCGCAGGACCTCGTCGGCTCCGGCGCCCTCGGTCCAGCCGGTCAGGCCGATCGACGCCGTCAGGATGATGTCCTGGTTGGCGAAGGTGATCGGCGCGCGCACGGCGTCGCGAAGCGTTTCCGCGAAGGCTCCGACGGCGGCGGCGTCGCTTTCGGACATGAGGATCACGCCGAACTGGTCGCTCGACAGGCGCGCGAGCGAGTCCTGCGGCTTGAGAACGCGCTTGAGGCGACGGCCCACGGTCAGGAGAATGGTGTCGCCGGTGGCAATGCCGAACTCGTCGTTGACTTGTTTGAAGCGGTCGATGTCGACCATGAACAGCGTCGGGCGCACGTCGGGACGGGTGGCCGCGAGGCACGAGATCGAGTCGAGCCGGTCGATGAAGAGCTCGCGGTTCGGCAGGCCCGTGAGCTGGTCGTGCAGCGCATCGTGCAGAAGGCGTTCCTCGGCCTTCTTGCGCTCGGTCACGTCCTTCAACGTGCCGACGCAGCGTACGACCTCGCCGTTGCTCCCGAGGACCGGCCGCGCCTGCAGGCTCATCCAGTGGTAGTGCCCGTCCTCGCCGCGCACACGAAAATCCTGTGCGATGCGGCCGCGCCGATGCTCGAGGATCGTGTCCAGCGTGATCTTGAACCTGTCACGGTCGTCGGGGTGGAGAATCGGGAGCCAGTCCCTCGCCGGGCCGTTCATGGCGGCGACGGGCATGCCGTCCAGGCCCTCCGTGTCGGAACCGGCGAAGATGCGGTCGCGCGACACGTCCCAGTCCCAGATCGCATCGCCCGTGCCCGCAAGCGCCAGAGAGCGTCGCTCCATGTCGGACAGGAGGCCGCCGGCGAAGGAGCCGCCGGCAAACGCGTGCTGCATCACCGTGAAGCCGATCAGCAGCACGATCAGGACGAGGCCGCCGCCGAGCGCCGGCTGGATGATGTCGTTGTCGATCCGCCCCGTGACGGTGAGCCATCCCGCCGCTATCCAGACCACGATCAGAAGCCACGTCGGGATCAGCATGATGGCGCGATCGAAGCGCATGGCTGAGAGGTAGAGGATGAGCACGAGCCCGATGCCCGCGGCGGCGGTCATCGACATGCGCGCGATGCCGGCTGCCATGGGGGGATCGAAGGCGGCCAGGACGCCGAGCGCGCCGAGACCCGCCAGCCACAGCGCCGTGAAGGCGGACAGGATGCCGTGCCAGCGATTGAGGTTGAGATAGGCGTAGAGGAAGACAACGAGCGTGAAGGCGAGGGCGACTTCCGTGCCGGCCCGCCAGATCCGTTCCTGCCCCGGAACGATGGGCACGAGCTTCTGCCAGAAGTCGAAGTCGATGCAGATATAGGCGAGCACGGCCCAGGCGAGGGCGGCGGTCGCCGGGAACATCGGCGAGCCCTTCACCACGAAGAGGATGGTCAGGAACACGGCGAGAAGGCCGGCGATGCCCAGCACGATCCCGCGGTAGAGCGTGAAGGCGTTCACCGTGTCCTTGTAGGCGTTCGGCTCCCACAGCCGGATTTCGGGCAGACGGTCCGAAGACAGCTCGGCGACGAAGGTGATGATCGCGCCGGGATCGAGCGTGACGAGAAAGACGTCCGCTTCCGGGCTTTCCTGCCGATCCAGCGCGAAGCCTTCCGACGGCGTGATCGCGGCGATCCGCTGGGAGCCGAGGTCGGGCCACAGGAACCCGGAGTTCGCGAGCCGGAAGTGCGGCGCGACGACGATTCGGTCGATCTGCTCGTCGGTGTTGTTGGCGAGCGCATAGACCGCCCAGTCCCCCGACGGGTTCGCCGCCGTCGATTCGACCTCGATACGGCGGACGATGCCGTCGGCGCCGGGCACCGTGGAGACCTGGAAGTTCTTGCCCCGGTCGCGAAAGATCTCCACCGCCGGCTCGAGGTCGATGGCGATGTCCTCGCGCCCGATCGAGACCGGGGAGAGCGCATGGCTCGGCCCTGCCGCCAGGCATCCGATGAGGATGGCCAGGAGGCACAGGATTTGGCGTGCGAGGCGGAAGGGATGCGGCATCGAGCGCGTGCGGGCCTTTGTTCGCGAGGATCGGCGGGCGGTCAGGTTGCCGAAGGCGGGGCGCGGCCCGGCGCCCGATCCTCGGCGAGAAGCGAGTAAAGCAGGTGATCCTCCCAGACACCGGCGATTTTGAGGTACTGCCGCAGGTAGCCCTCCCGCGTGAACCCCGATTTCTCCAGAAGCCGGATCGAGGCGGCGTTTCGCGGCAGGCAGGCGGCTTCGAGGCGGTGGAGCCGAAGCACGTCGAAGGCGAAGCTCGACACGACGTTCACCGCCTGCGACATCACGCCCTGTCCGGCGAAGGATTGACCCATCCAGTAGCCCAACGTTCCGGTCTGGGCGACCCCTCGTTGGATGCGACCGAGAGTGAGCCCTCCCATGAGCACCGATCCTTCCCGGTCGAAGACGAAGTAGGTGTAGCCGGTCCTTTGGCGCGCATCCAGTCGGTAGCGACGCAGGCGAAGGCGGTAGGACGTGCGGCCGAGCTCGTCGTCGGTCCAGTTTGGCTCCCAGGGCGTGAGAAACGCCCGGCTGCGACCGCGCAGGTTCTGCCATGCCTCGTAGTCCGAGCTTCGCGGCGCGCGCAGGAGAATGCGCGGTCCCGTCAGGACAGGCTGGGTCGCGGGCTGAACCCAGTCGAGGAAGGCCATGGCTGGTCGGTCGCCTAGATCGAGACCAGCTTGCGGACCGGCGGTGTCTCGGCCGACGACGCGGCGCCGGACACAATTTCGCTCACCGCGGGAAGGCGCGAGATCGGCCCGATGGCTGCCAGCGTGGGCGTCATGCCGAGAAATGTCTTGGCCGCCAGATCGGTCAGCCGGGTCGCGTCGATCGCGGCAAGTCGATCGAGCAGTTCGGTATTCTCGAGCACGGAGCCCTTGAACATCAGCTGGCGGGCGATCTGGCCAGCACGTGATGCCGGGCTTTCCTGGCTCATCAGCAGGCTGGAGCGCATCTGCGCGCGGGCGCGGCTCACTTCCTTGTCGGTGATGCCGTCGGTCGCACGCATGAGTTCGGAGACGATGACAGGTGCCAGTTCCGCCATTTCATCTTCGCCGGTTGCGGCATGGACCCCGAAGATGCCGGTGTCCGAGAAGCTCCAGTGGAAGGCGGAAATGGCGTAGCACAGGCCACGCGTCTCCCGGATCTCCTGAAACAGGCGTGAGGACATGCCGCCGCCCAGGATGATCGACAGCACCTGCGCGGCGTAGAAGTCGCGCTGGTAGTAGGGACGGCCGGGAAAGCCGAGCACCATCTGCGCGTCGGCGAGGTCCCGCTCCTCGCGGAACTCGCCGCCGGTGTAGACGGCCGCCTCGCGACTGTGGGCGCCCTTCGCCGCCGGCGGCGTCGTGCCGAAGGCGGCCTCGACGCGCCGGACGACGTCGTCGTGCGACACGGCGCCGGCGGCCGATACCACCATCTGGTCCGGCGAATAATGCCGCTTCAGATAGTCGCGAATCTGCTCGGGCGTGAAGCCGCTGACGCTCTCACGCGTGCCGAGGATCGGTCGGCCGAGGATCTGGTCGCGGTAGGCTGCGCTCTGAAAATGGTCGAAGACGATGTCGTCCGGCGTGTCTTCGGCCGCGCCGATCTCCTGCAGGATCACGTGCTGTTCGCGCGCGAGTTCCTCCTCGTCGAACCGGGAGTCGATGAGAATATCGGTGAGGATGTCGATCGCGAGTGGGACATCGTCCTTCATCACGCGTGCGTAGTAGGCGGTGGTCTCGACGCTGGTCGAGGCGTTCAGTTCGCCGCCGACGTCCTCGATCTCTTCGGCGATCCGTCGCGCGCTGCGGCGGTTGGTGCCCTTGAAGGCCATGTGCTCGAGGAGATGGGCTATCCCGTGTTCGCCCTCCGCCTCGTCGCGTGCTCCGGCCTTGACCCAGACGCCGAGGGCTGCGCTCTCCAGCGTGGGCATTGTCTCGGTGGCGATCGTCAGCCCGTTGGGAAGGCGGGTGATCTCAACGCTCATGCAGCGGCCCCGAGGCGCACGGCGCGGCTGCGCTCCCGGATATAGCTTTGGAGTGCGGCAAGGTCGTTGGGCAGCACGTCGAAGCGCTCGCCCTTCGTCATCAGGTCGGCATGGCTCGGGGGCAGGGCCGGCTCGGTGCCGCAGGCCGCCTTGACGGCAGCCGGGAACTTGGCGGGATGGGCGGTGCCCAGCGAGATCATCGCCGTGTCCCCGATGTGCTTCTCGGCGACCGAGACGGCCACCGCCGTGTGCGGATCGAGGAGATAGGCGGTCGTCGCCAGCTGGTCGCGGATCGTCTCCGCCGTCTCGCCTTCGCCGGTGCGCCCGGCATCGAACTCGGCGCGGATGGCGGTGAGGATGTCGTCCGGCAGCGTGAAGGCTCGGGACTGCTGCAGCTGCTGCATCAGGCGTCGGATCACGACGGCGTCGCGACCGCTCGCCTCGAACAGGAGGCGCTCGAAGTTCGACGAGATCTCGATGTCCATCGACGGCGACATGGTGGCGTGGACGCCTTCCATTTCGTAACGCCCCGTGCGCAGCGTGCGCTCGAGGATGTCGTTCTCGTTGGTGGCGACGATCAGGCGCTCGACCGGCAGTCCCATGCGCTTGGCGGCGAAGCCCGCGAAGATGTCGCCGAAATTGCCGGTTGGCACGGTGAAGGAAACCGGGCGCTGCGGCGCGCCGACGCTGGCTGCGGCGGTGAAGTAGTAGACGATCTGGGCCATGATGCGGGCCCAGTTGATGGAGTTGACGCCCGACAGCGCGCTCTCGTGGCGGAAAGCGGCGTCGTTGAACATCGCCTTCACGAGGGCCTGGCAGTCGTCGAACGTGCCCTCGACCGCCACGGCATGGACGGTGCCGGACCCCGACGTCGTCATCTGGCGCTGCTGGACCGGCGAGACGCGGCCCTTCGGGAACAGGATGAACATGTCCGTGCGGTCGCTGCCGGAGAATGCGGCGATGGCCGCGCCGCCCGTGTCGCCCGAGGTCGCGCCGACCACGGTCGCCCGCTGCCCGCGCTGCGCGAGGACATGGTCCATCAGCCGCGCGAGGAGCTGCATCGCCACGTCCTTGAAGGCGAGCGTCGGGCCGTGGAAGAGTTCGAGCACGAAGTGCCGGTCGCCGATCTGGACGAGCGGCGCGACGGCCGGATGCCGGAACGTGGCATAGGCCTCGCGCACCATGCGCTCCAGCGCATCCGGGGCGATCTCGTCGCCGACGAACGGCTTGAGGATTTCGAGCGCCACCTCGGCATAGGGCCGGCCGGCGAAGGAGGCGATCGTTTCTGGGGAAATCTGAGGCCAGGTTTCGGGAACGTAGAGGCCGCCATCGGTGGCGAGGCCCGCGAGGAGAACGTCGGCAAACCCGAGGATCGGGGCTTCGCCCCGCGAACTGACATATCTCACGATCACTCCCAACCCTTCGGTTCGGCGACCCCTAGGCAGCGCGATTTCGCAGCCCGCCTGGTCGAAACCCGCGTAGGGGCCTGATATAGAACGGCTCGACACGGTATGGGAAGAACCGCCGCATGCATATGTCCAAGCAGACCTTCGCACGCAACGTCGCCGGCATCGCCCTGGCGACCCTCGCACTCGGCGCCTGCAGCACGTCTGGCGGCGGCGGCAACTCGGTGGCGCCGGCTCCGGCGCGGCAGGCCTCGAACGAGGGCACGGTTCCCGACTACTGCCCGCAGGTCAGCCTTCGCGAGGGGACGGCGATCCTCCGCAAGGGCGAAGGGGACAACCTCCAGTACATCGCCTCGATCGTCTCCACCACGCGCTCGTGCCGCGTGCGCGATGGTGAGCTCTATATGGAGGTCGGCGTCGCCGGGCGCCTGGTTCCGGGCCTCGCCGCGAAGTCCGGGTCCGCCCAGCTGCCGCTGCGCGTCGCGATCCTCGACTCGGGGAAGCTCGTCTACAGTCAGCTCGGCCAGCAGTCGGTCTCGACGGATCCGGCGGGAGGGCCGAAGGAATTCCGCTACGTCGACCGGTCGATCCGCATCGCGATGCCGAAAGGGCGCTCGCTGGTCGTCTATGCCGGGTTCGACGAAGGGCCGCAGGGCGGCGCGAGCCGCCCCGGGTCCTGAGCGGGTCAGGCCCGCTCCCATTCCGCGAAGGCCTCGACGACGGCCGGAAACTCCGACAGGCGCCGGATAACGGTTTCGGCGCCTGCGTCGCTCAGCGCGTCGGCATGGCCAGGGTAGCTATGCGCGCCGCCCACAAAGCCGACCACGCGGCAGCCCGCCGCCACGCCCGCCGCCACACCGTGGACCGAGTCCTCCAGCACGACCGTCTGGCCGGGGGCGGCGTCGAACTCCCGGCATCCATGGAGATAAACGTCCGGCGCCGGCTTCGTCTTTCCCACGCCGACCTCGCGCGCCGCGAAGACGTATGGCCGGAACCGGTCCCAGAGCTTCACGCGCTCCAGCATCAGCTTCAGCCTTTCGGTCGAAGAGTTCGAGCAGATGGCGCGCGGCAGGTCGATGCGGTCCAGCATCTCGTGGACGCCGGCGATCGCCTCGACCTCGGCGGCCAGACGCTCGTCCAGCGCGGTCTTCTGGCGGGCGTTGTAGTCCTCCGGCAGCCGGATGCCGGCTTCCTCCTGGAGAAGTTCGGCGATGCGATCCTGCGTCAGTCCGGCGAAGCGCTCGGCGATCTCGGTCGGCGAGATGTCGTAGCCGACCTCCTTCAACATCTTCGAATCGACCTTGGCGGAGATGATCTCGGAATCGACGAGGACGCCGTCGCAGTCGAACAGCACGAGGGAAAGAGGCATGAAACTGCCCTCCGGCAGAGGAAAACGGGAGAAACGGGAGAAACGGCGACCGGGTAGCACGAGCTTGCCGTCGTGGCCATCCGCGCCGGGTTCATGGATCATTAAGCTCGTTCGGTAACCATGACGGCCGTATCCGAGTAGCGAGTTCAGGTGGCCCGATGTCGAAACTGCAGACCTTGCACCGTCTTCCCGTCGCCAACGCCGCCACGCCGGAATGGTTAAACACCATCATCAAGGGCGACTGCGTTTCCCGCATGGCGGCGCTTCCGGAGAAGTCGGTCGACGCGATCTTCGCCGACCCGCCCTACAACCTGCAGCTCGGCGGCGACCTGCACCGGCCCGACCAGTCGAAGGTCGACGCGGTGGACGATGCCTGGGATCAGTTCGAGAGCTTCGCGGCCTATGACGCCTTCACGCGCGCCTGGCTGATCGCAGCCCGCCGCCTGCTGAAGCCGAACGGCACGATCTGGGTGATCGGCTCCTACCACAACATCTTCCGCGTCGGCGCGATCATGCAGGATCTCGGGTTCTGGATCCTCAACGACGTCGTGTGGCGCAAGACCAACCCGATGCCGAACTTCCGCGGCCGGCGGTTCCAGAATGCCCACGAGACGATGATCTGGGCCTCCAGGAACGCCGACGCGAAGGCCTATACGTTCAACTACGATGCGATGAAGGCCGCCAACGACGACACGCAGATGCGGTCCGACTGGCTCTTCCCCATCTGCTCGGGCGGCGAGAGGCTGAAGGGCGACGACGGGCAAAAGGTCCATCCGACGCAGAAGCCCGAGGCGTTGCTGGCCCGGGTGATCCTGTCCTCGACGAAGCCGGGGGACACCATTCTCGACCCGTTCTTCGGAACGGGCACGACGGGTGCGGTCGCCAAGCGGCTCGGCCGCAACTTCGTCGGCATCGAGCGGCAGGACGACTACATCGAGGCGGCGGCCGACCGGATCCTATCGGTCGAACCGCTGGACGCGGAGACCTTGCGCATGGCGGCCGGCAAGCGCGCCGAGCCGCGCGTGCCCTTCGCCAGCCTGGTCGAGGCGGGGCTCGTGGCTCCCGGCACCGAGCTCACCGACGCCAAGGGACGCTGGCAGGCGAGCGTGCGCGCCGACGGCACGATCGCAGTCGGGGGCGAGGCGGCCTCGATTCACCGGATCGGCGCCAAGGTGCAGGGGCTCGACGCCTGCAACGGCTGGACGTTCTGGCATGTTCGCGAAAACGGGCGGCTGCGCGTGATCGACGAACTGCGCCAGATCGTCAGGCATCAGATGGCAGACGCTTCCGCCTGACCGGCTTCGGCGCGCTCCAGCACCTTCCGCATCAAGGTCGGCAGGGCCTCGCCCGGCAGCGTTGCCGGCGTGGCCCACCAGCCCTCGATGGCGGGGTCGACCGTCGTTTCAGCTAACCAGACTTCCAAGTCGAGGTCGAAATGGGTGAAGCCGTGGCGCACGAAGCCGGCCAAGCGCCAATCGCCCGCGATGGGCGCCGCGTCCGATCCCGTCGCGCCGTCCGCGCGTGAACTCCACGCCGTCGTCGGGGGCTCGCTCATTCCACCCAGCATCCCGGACGCCGGCCGGCGTCGAAGCCAGACCGCGCCGTCACTCGTGCGGCGCAACACGAAGGCGGCGCCGACGCGCGATGGCTTGGCGGACTTTGCCGCCTTGACCGGAAACTCCTCCTGCCTTCCGTGCCGCCGTGCCTCGCAATGGTCGCTGACCGGGCAAAGGACGCAGGCGGGTTTCCTCGGCGTGCAGATCGTGGCGCCGAGGTCCATCATGGCTTGAGCGAAGTCGCCGGGCCGCTCGCGCGGCGTCAACGTCTGCACGAGCGCGCGGATCGGTTTGCGGGCCGCGGGCAGGGGCGTTTCGATGCAGGCGATGCGGGTGGCGATGCGCTCGATATTCCCGTCCACCACGGCCACCGGCTCGTCGAACGCGATCGCTGCGATGGCGGCCGACGTGTATTCGCCGACGCCCGGCAGCGAGCGCAGCTCGGCCGCGTTGTCCGGAAAGCGACCGCCGCGCTCGCCGGCCACCGTCCGGGCGCATGCGAGGAGGTTGCGGGCGCGCGCGTAATAGCCAAGGCCTGCCCAGGCGCCCATCACCTCCGCGTCCTCGGCGGCAGCCAGATCCTCGACGGTCGGCCATCGCTCGGTGAACGCCGCGAAATAGCTCTTGACCGCGGCGACCGTGGTCTGTTGCAGCATGATCTCCGACATCCACACCCGGTAGGGGTCGGGGCGGACGCCAGCCGCGAGGTCGCGCGAAGAGGTGCGCCAGGGCAGGGTGCGCGCGTGCCGGTCGTACCATTCGAGAAGCGATGCGGCGAAAGCTCCGCCGGCCCGGTCGGGTTGACTTCCCCCGGGGGCCCGTTCATCCAAACGCCCATCCGGGCCTTCGTCGCCCCTCGTTCGGGCCGGCATCGTGCGTATCGATTTCTTCGTCATCAATCTCGATCGGTCGCCGGAGCGTCTGGCTGACATTCGTGCCGATATGTCGGCCGAGGGCATCGACCTGATACGGATCGCGGGCGTCGATGGAAAGACGATCCCGGAGGCGGAACGCACCCTTCTCGATACGCCGGCCTTCCTTCGGCGGCACGGAAAGCGACCCGTGCCGGGCGAGTACGGTTGCTACGTCAGCCACCTCAAGGCCATCGACGCGATCGCAGCCGGCGAGGCGGATGCCGGCGTGGTGTTCGAGGACGACGTGCGCCCGCGCCCCGAGATGATGCCGGTTCTGCGGGCGCTCGCCGAGCGCGACGACTGGGACGTCGTGCGCTTTGCGCACCATCGCCGACCGCGGCGCCGGCACCTTCGTTCGCTGCCGGCGGGCCGCCGCCTGTCTGCCGCGTTCTTCGGGCCGACGGGAAGCGCGGCGGCCTATGTCGTGCGGCGATCCGCCGCCGCACGCTTGTCGGCGGCGCTGCGTCCGATGTCCTTGCCGTTCGATGTTGCCTTGGAGCGCGGATGGGCCAACGATGTGCGCACCTTCGATATCTGGGGCGACCTCGTGACCTTCAATCCGCGTTCCAAGTCGAGCCAGATCGAGGTTGGCTCGGGGTACGGCGTGCGCAAGCTGAAACCCTGGCGCCGTCTGCCAACTCTGGTCTTTCGCGCCACCGATCTCGTTCGCCGGATCGTCTACGCGCTGACGCGGGAGCGCTCGCGATGACGCTGAAGGCCCTCCTCCTGCGCCGCCGCCGCTGGGACGCCCTGCTTCTCGGTTTCGGCACCGCCTGCCTTTCGCTTCTCGTTTCGGCGGGCAAGGTGGCGTTCCTGTTCTTCGCGGTCTGCGGCCTTTATCTCGCCGTCGCGCGCCCACGCAGCCTTCGCGGCGCGCCGACGGCTTTCATGGGCGCGCTGGCCGGATGGGCCGTCTGGCAGATCGGTCTCAGCCTCGTGCGCGGCGAACCGGTCGACGGAAATCGGGTTCTCTCCTACGCGGCGCTGGAATTTGCATGCGCGCTTCTTCCGCTGGGGCTTGGCCTCGTCCGCCATCCGGCCCAGGTGCTCGCCTGGGGCGCGCGGCTCGGGCTCCTCGTCCTCGTCGTCGCGACACCCATCGAATACGCGATGACCGGGGCGCGGGTCGGGCTGGGCAAGAACGAAGCCATCTTCGCCTTCGTGGTCGGCGCCGTTGCGATCCTCGCCCGCCTGCCGACGGGGGGACGCGTGGCGTTTCTGCCCGACGGGCGTTTCTGGACCTATCTGGCAGCCGTCCCGATCGCGCTGAGCGGCACCCGCGCGGCCATGCTGCTGTTCGCCATCACGGGGCTTCTCGACCTGCGCCATGCCGTGCCGCGCCTTCGCGCACACGGCAGGCGTGCGGCGATCGCGATCGTTGGCGGACTGATCGTCGCCATGCTGGCGGTGGTGCCGGTCGGCGGTTTCCTTTCCGAGCGCGTCGAGTCCGGGGTTGCCGAATTGGAGGCCTATGAGGCGACCGGGCTTGCGGTCGGTTCGGTGGATACGCGGCTCGCGATGTGGTCGTCGGCGCTGCGCGTTCTCGCCGAACATCCGTTCGTCGGGGTCGGCGGTGTGGAGCGGATGAGACTGGTCGCCGCGGAAGCCGGGCCGAACGCGAACGAGATTCTTCGCTACCAGCACCTTCACAATATCGTCCTCGATGAAGCGCTCTCGAGCGGGCTGATCGGCGTTGCATTGATGGGCGCCGCACTGGCTGCCTTCCTCGCGGGGGTCTTCCGGCGGGCGTCCGATCCGGTGGTCCGGGACGCGGGCGTGGCGCTGGTCGCCTTCACGTTCGTCTTCGGACTGTTCCACGGGGTCCTGTTGAACGAGTGGATGGTTCTCGTCATCTTCTCCGGCATGGGCATCATCCTAGTGGAACTGCGTCGTGGCAGCCCTTTCGGCGTGCGGGCAGGACGCGTCTCATGAAGCCTGCCGCGGGCAAGCCGACGCGCCGGGCGGCGCGCCCGATCGGGGATCTTGTCTCCGCCCTCGTCGAGCCTGTCGTCGCGCGCAAGGCCGGCATGTCGCTGGATCTCCTCGGTGCCTGGCCGGAGATCGTCGGGCCGAGGCTCGAGGAGGGGTGCCGGCCGGAGAAGCTTGTCTGGCCAAAAGGCTACGGCGACGAGACGAGCGAGCCGGCTACCCTTGTGATCGCCTGCGAGGGGGCGTTCGCGCTGCGGCTTCAGCACGAAGTTCAGACGATCCTGTCGCGGGTCAACGACTTCTTCGGCTACCGTGCCGTTTCGAAAGTGAAGATCGTCCAGCGCGCCATCCGAACGACACGGCCGAACCGCAAGCCCGCCGTGGCACCGCTGACCGCAGGCAACCGAGACACCATTCGCGATGCCACCGCCCGCATCGAGAGCGATCGATTGCGAGCGGCGCTGGAGCGTCTTGGCGAAAGCGTGATCGGTCGAAACGCTGCAGCTGGGAAGGCTCCGCGCCGCTAGACCGCGCGGCGGGCCGCCGATCCCCACTGCTGACCCGGCTTCGCCCGTTGGATCGCCACATTTGCCCGACTACGTGGCATAAGCGATCGCGAATCGTGGCTCCTGCGAAAGGCTGATTTCTTCATGCTCGTTCCTTCGAACCGGTCCCGGACTCTTCCCCGAGGCGCCCGTGCGCTGGTCGCCGGCTTGCTGACCGCGGGGATCGCCCTCGGCGGAGCGGCGCCAGCGTTCGCGCAGACAGAGCCGGCGGCTCCGGCCGCAACGGCGCCAGCCGCCGCGCAGACCAACGCTTCCGCGGCGGCGGCGCCCAATGCCGAGGGCACGGTGGACGTCGCCAAGCTCATGGCGCCCCAGGCGCTTCCCGACATTATCATCGGCAAGGCCGACGCTCCGGTGACGATCGTCGAGTACGCCTCGATGACCTGCAGCCACTGCCGCGACTTCCACTCGGAGACCTATCCCAAGATCAAGGCCGACTATCTCGACACGGGCAAGGCGAAGCTGATCCTGCGCGAGTTCCCGTTCGATCCGCGCGCGCTCGGAGCCTTCATGCTGGCGCGCTGCGCGGGCGACGACAAGCGCACGGCGATGGTCGACGTCCTGTTCGACCAGCAGCGGGAATGGGCCGGCGCCGAGAATGCCTCGGCGGCGCTTCTCAAGATCGCGCAGCTTGCCGGCATGACGCAGGACCAGTTCGCGGCCTGCCTGAAGGACACCGATCTTCAGGGCAAGGTGGTCGCCGTTCAGGCCGCCGGGCAGAACGATTTCGGCGTCAGCGCCACCCCGACCTTCTTCGTCAACGGCGACAAGTACTCCGGCGCCCTCTCGGCCGACGAGATGGCCGCCGTCATCGAAAAGCACCTCTGAGCCAACCAGCCCGGCGCCCGGCATCCCCCGATGCCGGGCGCTAAACTTTTGCAGTGCAGCAATTGGCGCGGCCGTCGCTTTGACTTATGTGTGGCGCCGACGGTTCAATTTGTTTCAAGCGGCGACGACGCCCGGTTCCCATGGCCAAGAGACTGTTCACGTTCATGCGTGGCGCTGCGGATCGCACGGCGGACCCGGCAGAGGCGCTTGGCCTGAAGGGCTCGAACCTGGCGCTTCTCGCCTCGCTGGACCTCCCGGTCCCGCCAGGGTTCACGATCTCGACGTCGGCGTGGCGCGAGGCGGAAAGCGGCGAAGGCCTGCCGTCGGCGCTTCGCAACGAGATCCTCGCCGCCATCGAGTGGCTCGAGGGCGTGACCGGGCGCACGCTCGACGGGGCGCAGAAGCCGCTTCTCCTAGCTGTTCGCACCAGCGCGCGATCGGTGATGCCGGGACTGGCCGATACCGTTCTCGATCTCGGCCTCAACAGCCGGACCGTCGAACTCCTCGCCCGCGAACTCGGCGACGTCGGCTTCGCCTTCCGCGCCTATCGCCGTTTCATCGAGAGCTATTGCAGCCTGATCCATGCGGTGGACACGGGCGACTTCGAGGAACTCGCGGAGGCCGAGCGCGATCGTGCGGGCTGGGATGGCGAGGAGCCGCATTCCCTGGTGGACTGGCGCGCGCTCATCGCCGTGTATCTGCGCTTCGTCGAGGACGAGGTCGGCCTTCCCATGCCGCAGACCCCTCTCGAGCAGCTTTATCAAGTGATCGAGGCGAGTTTCGCCAGCTGGCGCGGCCCCGTAGCACGCGCCTTTCGCCTGGCGCACGGCATCGCCGAGAACGCGGGCGTTGCGATCACTGTCCATTCGATGATCTTCAACGAGCGCGGCGAGAAGTCGGGAACCGGGCGTGCGCTCTCGCGCGATCTCAAGACCGGTCAGCCACGGCTCACCGGCGAGTTCGTCTTCGGAAACCGCGATGGCGCTGGCCCCGCGGGGGTCGGCGAGCCCCTGAACCTCGAACGCATCGAGGCGGAACCGGAGCTCTTTCCCACAGACCTCGGGGCGCTTACGGACTATGTGCGCCGCATCGAGGCGCATATGGGCGATGCGACCGAGGTCGACTTCATGGTCGGCGACGGCGAGCTCTTCTTCCTCCAGTCGCGCGTCGCGCGGCGCAACGTCGCGGAAGCCATTCGCGTCGCGGTCGAGATGGTGCGCGAGGGACAGATCGCCGAGGAGGACGCACTCCTTCGCATCGAGCCGTCGTCGCTCGACCAGCTTCTTCATCCGACCATCGAGCGCGGCGAGGAGGTGATGGTCATCGCCAAGGGCATGCCGGCTTCGCCCGGCGCCGCCAGCGGCGAGATCGTGTTTTCCTCCGAACGGGCCATCGCGGTCGCCGCCGAAGGGCGCAAGACGATTCTCGTGCGCAACGAGACGCTGCCGGAAGATGTGCATGGCATGCACGTCACCGAAGGTGTCCTCACCGTTCGGGGCGGCACGACGAGCCACGCGGCGGTGGTGGCGCGCGGCATCGGAAAGCCCTGCGTGACGGGTGCCGGTTCTATTCGCATCAACCACGAGGCGGGAACCGTGACCGCCATGGGCCGCACGCTTCGGGCGGGCGATCAGATCACGATCGACGGCACCTCGGGCGAGGTCATCCTCGGCTCTCCGAAGCTCAAGCGTCCGTCGCTGACCGGCGATTTCGCGACGCTCATGGCCTTCGCCGACCGAGCCCGGCGCATGGAAGTGCGGACCAACGCCGAAACGCCTGCCGAGGCCCGCGCCGCGCGCGCCTTCGGCGCCGAGGGGATCGGCCTCTGCCGCACCGAGCACATGTTCTTCGAAGGCGAGCGCATCTCGATGATGCGCGAGATGATTCTTGCTTCGGACGAGGCCGGCCGGCGCGCTGCTCTGGAGCGTCTCCTGCCGATCCAGCGGTCGGACTTCATCGAACTCTTCGAGATCATGGCGGGCATGCCCGTCACCATCCGGCTGCTCGATCCGCCGCTCCACGAGTTCCTTCCCAAGGGCGAGCAGGAGATCGCCGAGACCGCCGTGATGCTGAGCATGCGGCCGGCCGTGGTGGCGGAGCGGATCGAGGCGTTGCACGAATTCAACCCGATGCTCGGTCATCGCGGCTGCCGCCTCGCCATCTCGCACCCCGAGATCGTGGAGATGCAGGCGCGCGCGATCTTCGAGGCGGCAATCGAGGCGGGAGAGCGCAAGGGCAAGGCCGTCGTTCCCGAGATCATGGTGCCGCTCGTCGGGCTGCGTCGTGAACTCGATTTCGTGAAGGCGCGAATCGAGCGCGTCGCCGACCTCGTCCAGCAGGAGCGCGGCAAGAGCGTCGACTACCTCGTCGGCACGATGATCGAGCTGCCGCGCGCCATCGTGCAGGCCGACACGATCGCCGAGGTCGCCGACTTCTTCTCCTTCGGGACCAACGATCTGACGCAGACTGTCTACGGCATCTCGCGCGACGACGCCGCGAACTTCCTCTCGAATTACGAACGATTGGGCATCCTGGAGCGCGATCCGTTCCAGTCCCTCGATATCGAAGGCGTCGGCGAATTGATCGCATTGGGCGTCGAGAAGGCGCGGCGCACCAGGCCGGACATGCCGCTCGGCGTCTGCGGCGAGCAGGGCGGCGATCCCAACTCCATCGCATTCTTCGAGCGCACGGGCCTCGACTACGTCTCGTGCTCCCCGTACCGCGTGCCGATCGCCCGCCTCGCCGCCGCCCAGGCCGCCATCCGTTTCGAACGCGCGCTGCGCGCCGCCGCCGCTCCCAAGACACGCGGTCGGCACTGAAGGGGGCGCCGGGCCTATGTCGCCACGGGCCGCCTTGGGCTATTCTGGGCGGGCAGTACGGATTGGAGCGAAACTTGGCCGGACACTACCTCAGGACGCGGGCGCGCACGGCCGGTTGGGCCTGGAGCGTCGGCGCCTTCTCGCTGATCCTGATCCCGGTCGGCATATTGCTGTTTCGCGTGAAGCTCCTCGATCTCGACAATCTGTCCTGGACGCTTCTTCTTGCCGGCGGCCTCGCGTCGGCGGGGCTGCTTTTGGCGGTGGCAGCGATCTCCAAGGTGTGGCGCAAGGGGGCGGTCGGAGGTGGAAGGGCCGTCGCGGCGCTGGTGGTCGCCGCCGTCGCGCTATTGCCGTTCGGTGGAGCGGCCTATCTCTACCGGCTGTTCCCGGACGGCGCGAGCGCGGAGACCGCGGGGCTCGGGGACGCCTCGCTCGCACCGGTCGCGGCGACGTCCGACACGTCCCAGGCCTTGGTGCCCGGGCGCGACTACCAGGCGACGGCTTCCATGGTCTACGAAGCGGCGCGCGCGACGATGGAGCAGCAGGGCATCGAAATCACCGATGTCCAAAGCAGCCTGACGCCGCCTCGCGACAGCGACGACCTTGGCATCAGCGGCACGGTTCGCGTTCCCATCCCGACCTTGCGCGGCAGCATCGGCGCCGAGCCGCCGGACCCGTTCGCGATCAAGGACGCGCGCGACTACACGATCCAGGCGGTGGCCTATGCGCCGGTCTTCGGCTTCGCGAGCGACGTCACCATTCGCATCGCGGAGGAGGGGGCACAGACCTTCATCGACATGCGCTCGGCTTCGCGCGACCTCGACCGCGACCTCGGGCAGAATCGGCGTGTCATCGTCTCTTTCCTGAACGGTGTCGACGAAGCGATGCGGGCCGCCGAAGGAATCGTGCCGGAAGAGTAGGCCCCGCGCGTCAGCCCGCGACAAACCGGCTGGCGAGCCCGAACGGTCCTTCGGGGACGACCAGCCGCCGTTCCATCAAGCTTTCCAAGTGGGCGAGCACCGAGAGACCCGCCGCTCCATGCAGCCGCCGATCGGTGGTGTGGTAGATCGCCGCCACGATCTCGGGCACGGTCGAGAGCCCGGCGCGAACCTTCTCCAGGATCGCGCTCTCGCGCATGCGCCGATGCGTGCGAAGGGCACGCACGAAGGTCGCCGGGTTTTCGACGGGACCGCCGTGACCCGGCAGGTATCGCCGATCGGACCGTGCGGCGAGGCGCTCGAGCGAACGCATGAAATCGGCCATCGAACCATCGGGCGGCGCCACCACGCTGGTGGCCCAGGCCATCACATGGTCGCCCGAAAACAGAACGCCGCGATCCTCCAGCGCGAACGCCATGTGGTTCCCGGTATGGCCCGGTGTATGGATCCCCCGCACCGTCGTTTCGCCAAGACGCAGCTCGCCGTCGTCATCCAACGCGATGTCGGGTTCGAACGCGAAGTCCGATGCCGCGTCGAGGAGGTTGATCTCGCCTTCGAAGAGCGGGCGCGAGATCCGGTGCGGCCCCTGCGCGACGAGGGGCGCGTCCACCATCCCCGCGAGGCGCGGGGCGAGCGCCGAATGGTCGAGATGGGTATGCGTCACGAGCACCGCGTCCACGGGACGTCCGGCGATCGTGGCGAGAATGGTCGCGAGGTGCGTGGGTTCCTCTGGTCCCGGATCGACGACCACGAGGCGTTCGCGACCCACGACATAGGTGTTGGTGCCGTGGAATGTCATCGGTCCAGCGTTGGGCGCCGTCAGGCGCAGGATGCCGGATTCGACCGGGACGGCCTCGCCGTGACGAGGGTCGAATCGCTTGTCGAGGTCGAGGCTCATGCAGGCTTCCGTTCGCGGATCGGCGTGACTTGGCCATCCGACCAGCTTCGAGATATAGCGGCATCCATGACCTGGACCATTGCCGCGCTCTACCGCTTCGTGTCCGTCGCCGACCCGGCGGCGTTGCGCGAGGAACTGCTGGAACTCTGCAAGCGCGAGGGCGTCTGCGGGACGATCCTGATCGCGCCCGAGGGCGTCAACGGCACCATTGCGGGTTCCGCGGATGCGATCGATGCTGTTCTGGATCGGCTCGATCGCGTCGTCGCGATCCGCCTCGGCGAAGTGAAGTTCTCAGAGGCAACCGAACGGCCGTTCGGGCGGCTGCGCATCCGGGTTCGGCCGGAGATTATCACCATGCGCGCGCCGGAAGCCGACCCGACGCGGCAGGTGGGGACCTATGTGGAACCCGAGGACTGGAATGCGCTGATCGCCGATCCCGATACGCTCGTTCTCGATACCCGCAACGCATACGAGACGCGCGTCGGCACGTTCGCTCATGCGGTGGATCCGGGCATCGACAGGTTCACGCAGTTCAAGGATTTTGCCGCACGCGACCTCGATCCGAGCCGTCACAAGCGGATCGCGATGTTCTGCACCGGCGGCATCCGCTGCGAGAAGGCTTCGAGCTACCTCCTGGCCCACGGGTTCGAGGATGTGCGCCATCTGAAGGGCGGCATCCTCAAGTACCTGGAGACGGTTCCGCAGCCCGAGAGTCTCTGGCAGGGCGACTGCTACGTCTTCGACAACCGCACGGCGGTCGGCGCCGCCGTGCTTCCAGCGGACTGGGCGGCATGCTTCGGCTGCGGCAGCCCACTTTCGCCGGACGATCGCATGGAGCCGACCTTCGAGGAAGGCGTTTCCTGCCCGCACTGTGCGCCGAGGCTGACGGAGGAGCGGCGTCTGCGATTGCGCCAGCGCCATATCCAGTTGACGGGTGTGGAAAACCAGCCACGAGATCCTTAAGCGATCTTCACCGCATCGCAACAAAATCCGTATTGAAACGTTTCGATCGCAATGCCTCCGCAACAGGAGATTCGTCGTGCAAGCGTTTCGCAATCGCAAGGTTCATTTGGCAGGCCTCGCGGGCGTCAGCCTCACGGCTTCAGCGCTTCTTATTCGTGATCTCGATGCCAGTGGACTCTACGGTCCGTCCGGGACCGCCAACACGCTGATCGAGGACATGCGCTCTCACTTGCCGACGCCGCAGTCGGATGGTTCGATCCTCGAAAGCGTGGTCTTCGACGGGCGCAAGCTCAGCCTCGAGTTCGTCGCCGACGAACGGGTCGATCTGCATCTCCTTCGCGACAGCGAGCGCGACGAGCGGTGCGGTCTGTGGCGTTCCGCCCTCCGCCGCGGCGAGGTGCAGGAAGTCGAGTATCGCTATCGGCAGGCGGGCGCCGCGTCGTCGACGCATCTGAACGCGGCGATCTGCGGATAACTCCGCCGTTCCGGTCCGGCCGGGCGAACCCAGCCGGACCGGAACGATCGGCCTATTCGGGACGACGCGGCTTTCCAGCGCCCTTGCCCTTGAACTTCTTCGGACCCTGACGCGGCGCATCGCCATCCCCGCGACGCACGAACGCCTTCTGCGCACGAGGCGGGCGTCCGGCCTTGCCGCCGCCGTCCCGATCCCGGCCAGCCGGGGGAGCACCCCCTTCGAGGCGCGTCACCGTGATATCGTCATCGCTGCCCTGCGCTGCCGATGCGAAACGCTCCGCCGCGTCGGCACGGATCTCGACCTTGGTCTCCTTGTCGAAGATCCGGATGGCGCCGATGTCGTCGCGCGTCACCTTTCCACGGCGGCACAGCAGCGGCAGCAGCCATTTGGGATCGGCGTTGTTGCGACGACCGATGTCGAGATGGAACCAGACGGCCGGTCCCATTGCGTGGCGATTGCCGCCGCCCTCTTCGCGCTCGCCGTCCCGGCGCTGACGAGGCTCCGCGGCGGACTTGCGGCCCGACTTGTCGTCGCGCCCCGGACCGGGATCGTAGATGTCCTCGGGTGCCGGTAGCTTCTGGCGGTACAGGCGTGCGAAGGCGGAGGCGATCTCCATGGGGGAGAAGCGCTCCGTGAGAGCGCCGGCCGTCGCCAGATCGTCGTCGCCCGCTTCTTCGGTGAAGAGGGGATCGGTCATCAGACGCTCGCGATCGAGGGCGCGGATCTCGTCGGCCGAGGGCGGTGCACCCCAGACCGGTCGGATCTTGGCGTCCGTCAGAAGGCGGTCGGCCTTGCGACGGCGCGACAGAGGTACCAGCAGCACGGACACGCCCTTGCGTCCCGCGCGACCGGTGCGTCCGCTGCGATGCTGCAGCGTTTCCGCGTCGTTCGGGAGTTCGGCATGGATCACCAGCCCGAGATTGGGCAGGTCGATGCCGCGCGCCGCAACGTCGGTCGCCACGCACACGCGCGACCGGCCGTCGCGAAGCGCCTGCAGCGCCTGGTTGCGTTCCGCCTGACCGAGCTCGCCCGAAAGCGATACGGCGCCGAAGCCGCGATCCAGAAGGCCGGTATGGAGATGGCGCACCTGCTCGCGCGTGTTGCAGAACACGATCGCGGTCGGCGACTCGGCCTGACGCAAAAGGTTCACCACCGCGTGCTCGATCTCGGTCGGGGCGACGCGGATCGCGCGGTACTCGATGTCCGAGTGGCTGGACGCCTGGGTCGCGACCTCGATGCGCAGCGCGTTCGTCTGATACCGCTTCGTCAGCGCGACGATGGGCTTGGGCAGCGTCGCAGAGAACAAGAGGGTACGCCGCTCGGCGGGCGTCGCCTCCAAGATGAACTCGAGATCCTCACGGAAACCGAGATTGAGCATCTCGTCCGCTTCGTCGAGCACCGCGACCTGAAGGTCCTGGCTGCGCAGGTTGCCCCGTTCGAGGTGGTCCCGGAGCCGTCCGGGTGTGCCGACCACGAGATGCGCGCCGCGCGCCAGTGCGCGCTGCTCGGTGCGCGCGTCCATACCGCCGACGCAGGTGACGATGCGCGCGCCCGCCTCGGCGAACAGCCAGATGAGCTCGGAACTGACCTGCATGGCCAGTTCCCGGGTCGGCGCGATCACGAGCCCGAGCGGCGCACCGGCCTCGGGAAGCGTGTCGCGGCCGGTGAGGAGCGTCTCGCCCATGGCAATGCCGTAGGCGACCGTCTTGCCCGAGCCGGTCTGGGCGGAAACCAGAAGATCGCGATCCGCCGAGGCGGCTTCCGCCACCTTCATCTGCACAGGAGTCGGGTCGCGGTAATCACGGCTTTCGAGAGCCCGAGCGAGGGCCGGGTGAATGGGAGGAAAGGCCAAGCGGATCGTCCTTGGAATGTTCGGCCCTTGCGGGCACGGCCTTCGCGTCGGGAGCGATGCCGAAGGAGGAGAAGCCCTCGCGCCGAGTGGGACGGCTGCCGACGGGCGTGAAACAGAAAGAACGGCGGCTCGCGAATGCAGGGCCACCGTTGGAATGAATACGCTATAGTGACTTGCTCGCGGAAAGGCGAGGGGTCAGCGTTCGCCCGGTCCGGACTTCCTCGGCCGTCGCCGCCGGCCCCAGCGGACATCCGCACGGCGCCGCCAGCGGCGAACGAACGCGAGATCGATCGAAAGGATCAGCAGACCCAGCGGCAGCATCCAGACGCCGAGAATCGGTAGGAAGGCGAAGCAACCGCCGATGATGAAGGCGACACCCACGCCAATGCGCGCAAGACGGTTCGCCGGAAGCCCGAACTTGCGCCCGAACAGATGAACCGTATGTCCGCGCAGTCGAAAGAACTCGCGCCGTTTCGCTGCCGTATCGTCCACGCTTCCCATCGGTCTCGGGTTGATCCACCGTTGCGGTTGGATGTGATGGTTCCTCCCCTCGGGGACAACCACGACCGAAGCGAGGCGCGGAAGATTTTTTTCCAGAATGCGGCAGGGCCACTTGGCAAATCGCCAGCCCGTGGGTATACGCACCCTCGTTCGCAGGGCGAACTTTTCCCCGGTAGCTCAGTGGTAGAGCAATCGACTGTTAATCGATCGGTCGCTGGTTCGAATCCGGCCCGGGGAGCCACCAGACAATTTCCGCAAAGCTTTGCCGGTACGATCGGCCCCCATGCGTATCACGCGGGTGCTTTGATTCGGGCTGCGTCGGCGTGATGCCGACAGGCAGCCCGAACCTTGTTCCACCATCGTCTCAGAACGTATAGCGCTTGTCGTGGAAGCGACCCGCGTCGATCTCGCGCTCACGGCGTTCGAGGTCGGCGTGCGACGTCGATTCGTTGAGGTAGGCGATGGCGCGGTCCTTCGCGCTCGGTGCGCGAAGAGCCTCACGCAGACGTCGAGCGATGCTCATAGTCTTGTCCTTTCAGTTGGTTGACTGAAAGAAAGATGCGCCTTCCCCGCGATTGGTGCAATGCAACATTCTGCACGGCCGCTATGCGATTCGCGCACGGCGCGTTTTGTCGCCCGAAGATTTTATGTCAAAACCAAGACAGACCTGAGTTTCGTGGATTGCCAACCGCTGCGTGTCTCATAAACTCCTTGCCAACGGACGTTCCGCTAAGAAGGACGCCATACGGGGAGGGGATGATGAAGCAGTCGACGGGGCCGCTCAGCGCGGCACAGGGCATCACATTGGGCTGTCTGTTCTCGAGTGTGATCTGGCTCGGGTGCTTGAACGTTCTTCTCCTGAGCCAGCATCTCCGCTTCTGAGCGCGTCAGGGCTCACGCGGGATATCGCCGACGATCGGGACGCTGCGTGAGAGCTTGCAACGCCTCGATCACGTGCTCGAACTCGACCGGTTTGGCAAACACCGGCACGTCGCGAAAACGCGCCGCGACGAGCGAGGTGTCATAGGCCGTCAGAAACACGAAGGGCACGCCGCGACGCACCAAGTCGTAAGCGACGGGGTAGCTCATCTCGCCGCCCAGATTGACGTCCATGAGCGCCGCGTCGATCTGCGGGATGCGCGCGATGAGGGCGATGGACTCCTCGATCGTGCCCGTCGGTCCGATCACGGTCGCGCCCGCATCCTCGAGACGTTCGGCAAGCGGACGCGCGAGCAGGAAATCGTCTTCGACCAGCAGGATCTGTTTGTTCTGAAGCATGGGACCGTCACAGGGGCTTGGGGATCGCGAGGCGACCGGTGTCGCCGACGCAAACGCATCGAGGTCTTGTTCGGTTCGACCGGTGAGGGAACACGGAAGCTCGCTCGGCCGAAAGGCGGTTCCGCGTGAAGCCATGGCCGCGTGTCCCAAATGGCATCCGCGGGGCTTGCGCAACGTCCTGCGTATCAGTAGGTAGCGCGTCGTTGAGGCCTCGTGGCGGAGTGGTTACGCAGAGGACTGCAAATCCTTGCACGGGGGTTCGATTCCCTCCGAGGCCTCCATCGCCAAACCGGGCCGTCGGCCCATTCCCCGTCAGATCCCGTCGTTAGGCTTGCGTTCGCATGACGCGGGGGCGCGCTTGCGCTTGTCAGCGACAGGAGCGGCGAATATGGGATGGGCCAAGCAATCGATCCGAGGCATGACATGGATTTCGCTGCCGCCCGCGTGAAGATGGTCGACAACCAGATTCGCACGACCGACGTGACGTCGCACGAGACTCTGCGCGCGTTCCTGAGCGTGCCTCGCGAGGTCTTCGTGCCGCAGGAGCGCAAGGCGCTGGCCTACATCGACAGCGACATCCCGGTCGGCCACGGGCGTTTCCTGATCTCGCCATCGCCGCTGGCGAAGATGATCCAACTCGCCGAGATCGGCTCGCAGGACGTCGTCTTGGATGTCGGTTGCGCCACCGGATATTCCTCCGCCGTGCTCGCCCATCTCGCCGGTTCGATCGTGGCGCTCGAGGAGAACGCCGAGCTCGCTGCGCAAGCCGGCGCCGCCTTCGATTCGCTCGGCATCGTCAACGCCGCGGTCGTGACCGGTCCTCTCAAGGACGGCTGGCCGGGCGAGGCTCCATACGATGTGATCCTGTTCCAGGGTTCGGTGGAAGCTCTGCCGAAGGTGCATCTCGACCAGCTCAAGGATCGCGGCCGCCTCGTGGTGGTGGAGCGCTCCGGCGCGTCCGGCATGGCCAAGCTCTACACGAAGGAAGACGGAATCGTTTCCGATCGGTTCGCCTTCAACTGCCATATTCCGGCGCTTCCGGGCTTTGCCAAGCCGCGCGAGTTCGTATTCTGATCCGTGGGAGCGGCGACCGGCTTCCGTTGCCGCCCGCCACCCGTTACATTCGCCAAGTGTTTTAGCCGCGCCACACCCCGACGGCAAAAGCCTGTGGGCATGGTCAAGCAGGCTGGCATACGGACATTGTTCGGTGCATGTCCTTGTCGATAAGGTTCGGGCGAGGTCCGTCTGCGCCTCTCGTGTGCCGGCGTGCTTGGCATACGTCCGATTTCGGAGAATGCACCTTGCGCAAGAAGACGTGGATCCTGGCCTCTCTCTCTGCGCTCCTGCTGGCGACGAGTGTCGATCTGGCGAGCGCCGATACGTTGCGCGAAGCTCTGGCAAAGGCCTACGCCAACAGCCAGAGCCTGAACGCTGCCCGCGCGCAATTGCGCGCGACCGACGAAAACGTGCCACAGGCCCGCGCAGGCCTGCGCCCGGTCATCCGTGGCGTCGTGAACACCCAGGCCTCCCGCTCGCGGACCACCTTCGGTGACAACCTCCCGAAGGAGCGGAACCGGACCGGCGCGATCACGGGCGGCATCCAGATCAACCAGACGCTGTTCGATGGCTTCCAGACGCCCAACAACGTCAATGCCGCCCAGGCTCAGGTCCGCGCGGCACAGAAGAACCTCGACAACACGGTGCAGGATACGCTGCTCGATACCGTGACGGTCTTCATGAACGTGCGGCGTGACCGCGAAGTGGCGGCGTTCCGCCGGCAGAGCCTCGCCTTCCTGAACGAACAGGTGCGTGCGGCGCAGGCTCGCTTCGACGTGGGCGAGGGCACGCGGACCGACGTGGCGCAGGCGCAGGCACAGCAGGCGCTGGCGACCGCGCTTCTGAACACGGCGCTGTCGCAGGTGGCGAGCAGCGAGGCCCAGTATCTCGACGTCGTCGGCGATCCGCCGGGCAATCTCGAAGCCGGCACGCCGCCCAATCGCAACGCCATCCCGTCGTCGGTCGCTCAGGCCGTGAGCGTATCGCAGGAGCAGCACCCGGCGATCCAGGCGACGAAGTTCGCGGTGGATGCGGCATCCTTCCAGGTGAAGTCGGCGGAGGGCGCGGCCCTTCCGACGCTGTCGCTCACCGGTCAGGTCGAGAACTCCTACGCCCTGTCCGACCAGGACCCGAACAATCTGCCGGGCGTCGACGTCCTGACCCAGAATCAGGTCTCGGGGACGGTCGGAGCCCAGCTGTCGGTTCCTATCTACGAAGGCGGTCTCATCTCCTCCCGCGTGCGGCAGGCGAAGGAGACGCTGTCGCAGCGCCGGATCGAGGTCGACAATATCCGCGATCAGGTCCGCTCGGCGGTCGCCAGCGCCTGGGCTCAGCGCCAGGCCGCGGAAGCCAATGTGCAGGGCTATCGCGCCCAGGTGTCGGCGGCACAGCTCGCGCTGAACGGCGTCGTCGAGGAACGCAACGTGGGGCAGCGCACCACGCTCGACGTCCTGAACGCGCAGTCCGACGTCATCACCGCGCAGATCCTTCTGGCGGGCGCGCAGCGCGACACGATCGTGGCGGCCTACACGCTATCGTCCGCGGTCGGCAGCCTTCTGCCCGATCGTCTGGCCCTGGCGGTCGATCGCTACGAGCCGGAGGAGCACTATCAGGCCGTCCAGGACAAGTGGTTCGGTCTGCGTACGCCGGACGGGCGCTGAGGTTTCGTCGAGAAGCCTGCGCCCGGAGGCGGATTAAAAATTCGTTTATAAGCCGCCTTGCGAACAAGCAGGGGATTCCTGCCGCCCGACTGAAAGGCTACGCTACCCGAAGATTCGCGTCGGGTGGCGGTCGCGAGTTCAGATCGGGTGCGGAATTCATGAGCAAGGCCAGCATCGCGCAGGAACCGTCGATGGACGAGATCCTGGCATCCATTCGGCGAATCATCGAAACGGGCGACGAGAAGGCACCGGGCGGCAGCCGGGAAGCGGCCGTTGGCGCCGCCCGGCAAATTCCGGTATTCCTGGCCGGCGCTCCCATCCACGATCTCGGTGACGCGCGCGTCGAACCTGTCTCCGCTCGATCCGATCCGCTACGTTTCCCGGCCGAACCGGCTTCGCCGGTCCCGCTGCATGGTGCGGAGAGCGGCGACGACGACGCGTTGACTGCCGAGCTGGAGACGGAACTCGCCGCGACCTGGGAGCGTATCGAGACCGACCGCGATCGGGACGATGCGCCCTTGCCGGTGGTTCCGCCCGCGGGCGATCGTCTGATGAATGCGAGGAGCGAAGCGATGAGCAGCGAGCCAGAGACGCATGCCTATGCGGGTCCAACCGACGCGGTGGCGTTCCACAGCGATGCGGAAGGGAATGCGATCCGCGCACCCGCAGCCGCGCACCCGACCACCAGCTACGAGGCTCCGATGGAGCGCAGTTCGTTCGAACCTGCCAATACCGACGCTCGCGCGCAGGGAGAGGGTCCCGCCGCGTCGTCGCGCTACGGCGACACGCCTCCGCCGCTCGTGTCGCCCGCGACGGGCCAGCTTGTCGGCGCGTCGTTCAACGAGCTCGCCGAGGCGATCCGACAGGGCGAGTTGCGGTCCCTGGAAGCGATGGCGCAGGAGATGCTGCAGCCGATGCTGCGCGATTGGCTCGACGACAATCTGCCGAAGATGGTGGAGCGGCTGATCCGCGAGGAGATCGAGCGTCTGGCACGCGGCGGCGCCAAACGTTGAGGTTCACGCGCGTTCGAACAGGCTGACAGGAGAGGGGACGCGTTCCGGAAGGGGCGCGTCCTTCGTGCATTCTGGCGACTGCGTTCCCGTGGGTACCGGGCTTCGTTGACATCGCAGGCATCTTCCCCGAAACCCGGACGCGATTTCGACCGATCTGGATGTCCGCCCATGGAGAAGACCTACGACGCCGCCGCGATCGAGCCACGCGTGGCCGATCGCTGGGAGGCTGCCGACGCGTTTCGCGCCGGTGCCGGAGCCAAGCCAGGCGCCGATCCGTTCTCCATCGTCATCCCGCCGCCCAACGTCACCGGCTCCCTGCATATCGGCCACGCGCTGAACAACACGCTGCAGGACATCCTCGTGCGGCATCGCCGGATGCTGGGGCAGAACGTCCTGTGGCAGCCGGGGCTCGACCATGCCGGCATCGCGACGCAGATGGTGGTGGAGCGGCAGCTCGCCGAGCGCGGGGAGCCCGGCCGACGCGCCATGGGGCGCGAAGCCTTCATCGAGCGAGTGTGGACGTGGAAGGGCGAATCGGGCGGAGCGATCCTTGGCCAGCTTCGCCGGCTCGGCGCGTCCTGCGACTGGTCCCGCGAGCGTTTCACCATGGACGAGGGCCTGTCGCGAGCGGTCCGGCGGGTGTTCGTGCATCTGCACCGCGAGGGGCTGATCTACCGCGACAAGCGGCTGGTGAACTGGGATCCGAAGCTCCTCACCGCGATTTCGGACATCGAGGTCGAGCAACGCGAGATCCGCGGCCACCTCTGGCATTTCCGCTACCCGGTGGAGGGGCGCGACTTCGATCCGGCCAACCCCGAGACCTTCATTACCGTTGCGACCACACGGCCGGAAACGATGCTCGGCGACTCGGGCGTGGCGGTCAACGGATCGGACGAGCGCTACGAAGGGCTGGTGGGCAAGAACGTCCGCCTGCCGCTGGTCGGCCGCGTCATCCCCGTAGTGGCCGACGACTATGCCGACCCGGAAGCGGGATCGGGCGCGGTGAAGATCACCCCCGCGCACGATTTCAACGATTTCGAGGTCGGTGAACGGCACGGGCTGGCGCGCATCTCCGTTCTGGCGCCGGACGCGACAATCTCGATTCGCGACAACGCCGAGTTCTTGGAGGGCCTGTTCCCGGCCGATGGCGAGCGCGCCGTGGCGATGTTCGAGGGCCTCGACCGTTTCGCCGCGCGCAAGCTCATCGTCGACTGGATGGACGGCGAGGGCTATCTCGCCAAGGTCGACGATCACGTCCACATGGTGCCGCATGGCGACCGCGGCGGCGTGCCGATCGAGCCGTTCCTGACCGACCAATGGTATGTCGACACCAAGACCCTGGCGCAGCCCGCGATTGCGAGCGTTCGCGAGGGACGTACCACCTTCGTGCCGCGCAACTGGGAGAAAACCTATTTCGACTGGATGGAGAACATCCAGCCCTGGTGCATTTCAAGACAGCTCTGGTGGGGACACCAGATCCCCGCCTGGTACGGGCCGGATGGCACCGTGTTCGTGGACGAGGACGAGGAGGCGGTCGCCGGTGCGGCGCTGGCCCACTACGTCACCAACGGCACGCTGACGGATGCGCAGGCGCGCGAGATGGCCGAGACCGGCACCGTCTTCGACGGCTTCCTGCGACGCGACGAGGACGTTCTCGACACCTGGTTCTCGTCGGCGCTCTGGCCGTTCTCGACGCTTGGCTGGCCCGACCAGACGCCGGAGCTGGCGACCTACTATCCGACCAGCGTCCTCGTCAGCGGCTTCGACATCATCTTCTTCTGGGTCGCCCGGATGATGATGATGGGCCTGCATTTCACCGGGCAGGAGCCGTTCGGCACCGTCTACATGCATGCTCTCGTTCGCGACAAGAACGGGGCGAAGATGTCGAAGTCCAAGGGCAACGTCGTCGACCCGCTCGACCTGATCGACGAGTTCGGGGCCGACGCGCTTCGGTTCACTCTGGCGATCTTGGCGGCGCAGGGGCGGGACGTGAAGCTCGATCCGCAGCGGATCAGCGGCTACCGGAACTTCGGCACGAAGCTTTGGAACGCGACGCGCTTCGCTGAGATGAATGGCGCCGAGCACAACGTCGTCGTCGACCCGGCAACGCTGACGCTGCCGCTGAACCGTTGGCTGATGAGCGAGTTGGCGACCGCGATCTCCGAGGTGGACGACGCGCTGGGCGCCTATCGCTTCAACGATGCGGCCGCGGCGATCTACCGCTTCACCTGGAACACGGTCTGCGATTGGTATCTGGAGCTCGCAAAGCCGGTCTTCCTGGGCGAGGACGAGGCGGCCAAGACCGAGACGCGACGGGTCACGGGTTTCGTGCTCGACCGGGTCTATGCCCTGCTGCATCCGTTCATGCCCTTCCTCACGGAAGAGCTGTGGGCGGCAACGGCGGGCGAGCGGCCACGCGATGGGCTGCTCTGCCACGGCGAGTGGCCGGTTCTCGTGTTCCACGACGAGGATGCTGCGAGCGACCTGAACTGGCTGGTGGGATTGGTCGGCGAGATCCGCTCGATCCGTTCCGAGATGAACGTGCCGCCCGGTGCCGAAGCTCCGCTCGTCGCCGTGGGCGCCGACGAACTCACGCGCGGGCGTCTCGTCCGGCACGACGCGGCGTTGCGGCGTCTTGCGCGTCTGTCGAGTATCGAAACCACTGATAGCGCGCCGCCCCAGTCGGTGCAGTTCGTGCTCGATACGCGGTCCTACGCCCTGCCGCTGGCCGGCATGATCGACATCGCAGCGGAGATCGCCCGCCTGTCGAAGGCGGCGGACAAGGCGAAGACCGAGGTCGAGCGCATCGACAAGAAGCTCGGGAACGAGAAGTTCGTGGCGAACGCGCCGGACGAGGTCGTGGCGCAGGAGCGGGAGAAGCGCGCAGCCTATCTCGCCGAAGCCGAGAAGCTGCAAGCCGCACTGACGATGCTGCGCTGATCGAAGCGAACCGCCACCGTTGCAGGAGCCTGTAGCGTTCCGGCAACGGTGGCGGACTTCTTCCGTTTACGGAAGAATTCCCGGCATACGCGCAATGCGGTGACCAGCGGTTATCCCTCCGGCGACATGCGCTTTGTCTCCGGTCATTATCAATAGCTTACGGCCCCAAACCTCCGATACCAGTTCAATAGCTGGTGGCGTCTAGCCGTCTTTCGCCAACCTTTCTCCTTGTTCTCGCCCGTATTCCCATTGCGGCAGCGGCATGACACGGTTCCGTCATGCGAGCGTGGGGTGGCGCTCGGAAGAAGACTGGTTCGGGGGAAAAGCATGAGCGGTTTCAAGGCGCGGCTGGCGCAGACGACATTTCTGGTTCTCCTGGGCGCGACGGCCGCGCAGGCAGGCGGTTTCCAGCGTGGCACGGCCGACACGGACGTGCTGTACGACGCGACTCCGTTCAGCACCCGGCTCGGGTTCACCTACGTCAATCCGGCGCGCGGCTTTGACCGCGTCAACGGCGTGTCGGGTGATTTCGGCGACTATACCGGCAACTACATGATCCCGAGCGCCGCGCTGAAGCTCGGCAACGATACGGTCGCCTGCGTCGGCAACTACGTCGAATCCTTCGCGGCGGAAGGCGACTACTCGTCGCTACCGGGCGGCGCGCAGCCCGCAGCTTTCCCCGGCGGTTCGCGCGTTCGCGACCTCGAGTTCGACTCCAACGAGATCAGCGCGACCTGCCGCGTCAGCTATGCGACGAACGGCATGCGCTTCAGCCTGCTCGGCGGTGTGTTCGGGGAAGACTTCAACTTCAACGGCACGAGCCTCGCCAACCGGAACCTCGGCGCGACGCTGCCGGGCAGCCTGCAGGCCGCTCTCGGCTCGGTGGGCGGACAGCTTCTCCTGCCGGTCGCCCTGACGGCGGACACCAGCGCCGACTTCACGGCCGGCTTCCGCATCGGCGCGGCGTTCGAGATCCCCGAGATCGCGCTGCGTGCCCAGGTGCTCTACCGCTCGGAGGTCGAGCACGACGACATCACCGGCAACGGTACGTTGGTCGCCAGCAACAACGCTTTCGTGCAGCTCGCCGATGGGCGCCAGCTGTCGATCCCGACCGCCGCGGCCTTTCTGGCCCAGCAGGGCATCACCGTGCCCCCATCGCTGATCGCGGCGCTGCCGACCGGCGGTACGGTGCTGGCGGGCAATCTGCCGGCCTTCCAGAACACGGCGACCAGCCCCCAGAGCCTCTACGTCAATGCTCAGACGGGCATTGCGGAAGGCACACTTCTGCTGGCCTCCTTCCGCTGGACGGACTGGAGCAGCAACCGCGAAGTCATCACGACGGTCGCGGGCAATTCCAGCACCAGCCCTTACTACTGGGACGACGGCTACACCGCGACCATCGGCATCGGCCGGGCCTTCAACGAGAATGTCTCGGGCAGCGTGTCGATCGGCTACGACAGCGGTGTCTCGACGGGCGCGGAAACCACCTACACCGACCTCTACACCCTGTCCGGCGGCCTCGCGCTGAAGAACAACGATTGGGCGGAACTGCGCGTCGGCGGCCTGATCGGCTACTGGACGGACGGCGAGCAGCGGCGCTCGGACGGCGCTCTCTTCGACGCCGACGTCGGCAACGACTGGGTCTACGCCGCGAACGTGTCACTGAAGCTTACGTTCTGACCGTCTTGCGTTCTTTGAACGGCGGCGTCGACCAGGGTTGGCGCCGCCGTTTGCGTTTCCGAGCGTTCGCGAACTGTGGAGCCACGGCAACACTATTGCAGGCAAGCATCGCCTATAAGCTGTGCGCAGGACGAATGCCGTGCTGCCGCCATAAAGGCGGACCACCCACGACTCCGAAGCACGGGGACGGAATTCACAGGGCATGATGGCGCAAGCTGTTTTTCCGAACCTCGATGCGGAGGGACGGATCATGAAGACGACACGGAATCAATACGGACTGTCGTGTTCGGGTGGACGTCCTGCGTCGGCCTCTCGATCCGCTCTTGGCTGCGATGCGACCCACGGCGATGTTGCGTCTTAACGCCTTCCGCGCGGCCGGTATCCTTTCAGTTCTGGTCGCTTGCGGCCCGGCGCTGGCGCTGGATCCGGCTGCGAACCCCGTTCTCAAGTCGCCGTCCAGTCCGCGCGACGTCTTCTCGATGGGATTTGCCGCCTACAAGCGGGGCGAGACCGCCGCCGCGATCGACGCGCTTCAGCATGCCGCCAAGCTCGGGCATGCCGGCGCGCGCTGGAAGCTCGGCCAGATGTACGCCGCCGGCGACGGGGTGACGGAAGACGATTTCGAAGCCTTCAAGATGTTCGAGCAGATCGTGCGCGATCAGGAGGACGACACGGCGTCGTCGCCCAATGCTCCCTATGTCGTCAGCGCAGTTCTGGCGCTGGCCGAATACGTGCGCGCCGGCATCTCGGGCACGCCGGTGAAGGCCGACGCCGTTCAGGCGCGTCAGCTTTACACGCACGCGGCGACCTATTTCGGCGACGCCCGCGCCCAGTTCGAGCTCGGTCGCATGCTGCTGGCAGGCGAGGGCGGACGCGCGAACCCGCGGCAGGCGGCTCGTTGGCTCAAGCTCTCTGCCCACAAGGGATATGCCAAGGCGGAAGCGCTGCTCGGCTACCTGATCTTCGACGGCGAGGCGATCTCCATGCGCGCCGAGCCGGCGCGGGGTCTTGCCATGCTTACCCGCGCCTACATGCAGGCCGCACCGCAGGACCGCGACTGGATCCGCCCCCTCCAGGAGGAAGCCTTCTCGCTTTCGTCCGAGGACGATCGCAAGACCGCGATCGCGTTTGCCGAAAGCACCGGCGGCCCTGCCAAGTAGGCAATCAGCGCAACGCTGCGGGGTCGATCTCGATCACCACCGGAACGTGGTCGGACGGCTTTTCCCAACCCCGGACATGCTTGTCGATCGCCACCGACCGCAATGCTCCCGCCGCCTCCGGCGAAAGCGCGACATGGTCGATGCGGATGCCGTTGTTCTTCTGCCAGGCGCCGGCCTGATAGTCCCAGAACGTATAGGTCTCGCTGCGATCCGTTGCCGCGCGCACCGCGTCGGTGAGCCCGAGGTTGAGGAGCCGGCGATAGGCTTCACGGCTCTCGGGCTGGTAGAGGGCGTCGTCGACCCAGGCCGCCGGGTTCTTCACGTCTTCCGGCTGGGGAATGACGTTGTAGTCGCCCGCCAGCACGAATGGCGTTTCTTCGGCGAGACGTAGCCGCGCATGGGCCTCGAGACGTTTCATCCAGGCCAGCTTGTAGGTGAACTTCTCGGTGCCGATCGGATTGCCGTTCGGCAGGTAGAGCGAGGCGAAGCGCAGGCGTTTGCCTTCGATGTCCCAGGTGCCCTCGATGAAGCGCGCCTGTTCGTCGGCATCGTCTCCGGGCAGGCCGCGTTCCACCGTCGTCGGCGCTTCCCGAGACAGGAGCGCGACGCCGTTGAAACCCTTCTGGCCGTGCGTTTGCACATGCCAGCCGCGCCATTCGAGTTCGACGCGGGGGAAGCCTTCATCGACGCTCTTGATCTCCTGCAGGCCCACGATGTCGGGTTTGCGCTCGTCCAACCACGCCAGGAGCGTGTCGAGCCGTGCTTTCACGCCGTTGATGTTCCAGGTGGCGAGCAGCATGGGTCGTGTCCGGGCCGTGAGAAGGTGGCTGAGGCCATGCCCTTCACGGCCCGGGTCTGTCAAATCGCGAACGACGTTCCGCAGCCGCAGGACGCGGTGGCGTTGGGATTGCGGATCTGGAACGACTGTCCCATCAGATCGTCGACGAAATCCACCACCGAGCCGTCGAGATAGGCCAGCGACGTCTGATCGACGAGAACGCGCGCGCCATCCTTCTCGATCACCAAGTCGTCGCTTTCGGTTTCGTGCGTGAGGTCGAACTTGTAGGAAAAGCCCGAGCATCCGCCGCCTTCGACGGAGATGCGCAGCGCATTGTCGGCTTCGCTCTTGGCAAGGATCGTCCTGATCCGCCGGGCCGCGGCCTCGGATACGGTGAGGGAAGTGGCGAGCATGTCGCTCATGGCTTCTCCGGAGCCGCTGTCCAGGGCGCCGGCCTCTTGTTGTTGGGGTCGTGTCCCTAAGGTATGGACGCGGAAGGGGAGGGTCAATCTGGCCGCCCGTCGCGTCTCATGAAAGATACGCAAGGCAGTGGGTCGCAATGTCGGACTGGACGACGCATCGCATCGGAACGGGGCACGACGGGCTCGCCGCCTATGCCGTGCATGCCGCGCAGTCGCAGGGGCGTCTGGTTCCCGAGCCCGAGAGCCGCACCCGCACGCCGTTTCAGCGCGACCGTGATCGCATCGTGCACTCCACCGCCTTTCGGCGGCTGAAGCACAAGACACAGGTCTTCGTGGCCTACGAGGGCGATCATTACCGGACACGCCTGACCCATACGATCGAGGTTTCGCAGATCGCACGGGCCTTTGCCCGCGCGCTGCGGCTAGACGAGGATCTGACGGAGGCGATTGCTCTCGTCCATGACTTCGGCCACACGCCGTTCGGCCATGCCGGCGAGCGGGCTCTCGATCGGCGACTGAAGGCGTTCGGCGGGTTCGACCACAACGCGCAGTCCCTGCGGATCGTCACGTCGCTGGAGCGCCGCTACGCGGAATTCGACGGGCTGAACCTCACCTTCGAGACGTTGGAAGGCCTGGTGAAGCACAACGGGCCGCTGACGGGGCCCCACGCCGTCTCCACCCACCCCGTGCCGCCGCAGATCGAGGTGTTCGACGCACGTTTCCCGCTGGCGCTCGACCGGTTCGCCAGCCTCGAGGCGCAGGCCGCCGCGATCTCCGACGACATCGCCTACAACACCCACGATCTCGACGACGGTCTGCGGGCGGGCCTGATCGCGCTGGAGGATCTCGAACAGCTGGATCTCGCCGGCGACATCCTTCGCGAGGTTCGTGCGCGGCATCCCGGCCTCGATCCGGTGCGCACCGGGCACGAGATCATGCGGCGGCACATCACGCGACTGGTTGAGGACGTCATCGCCTCGACGCTCGAGCGTCTTGCGGAAGACGGCATCGGCAGCGTCGAGGACGTGCGCATGGCCGCGCGGACGGTGGTGGACTTCTCGCCCCGCATGCGCAGCCAGGTGGCGCAGACGCGCGCGTTTCTCTTCAAACGCGTCTACCGCAACCCCGCTGTCTTCGGAACGATGGAGCGCGCCGAGCGCGTCGTCGAGCAGATGTTCGATCGCTTCGTCGAGCGACCGGACCTCCTTCCGGACGGTTGGGCGGAAAAGGCGGCCGAACTGCCGCCCGAGCGGCTGGTCCGCCACGTCGGCGACTACCTCTCGGGAATGACCGACAGTTTCGCGCTCGCGGAACATCGCCGTTTGTTTGACGATACGCCGGATTTGCGCTAGCGCCGCCGCTTGCAGGGCCCCCGGGGCCACCCATTCCAGCGCGCGCCGCATCGCCCCCACGTCGGGACACGCGCCAACTCGGATCCATCCATGAACATCTTCGCCGACTTCGAGCAGCGCATTCGGGAACGGGTCGAAGCGGTTCTGCAGGCTCGCGGAACGCCGGGCGCGGACCTGTCGCGCATCGGGGTCGAGCCGCCGCGCGACGCGTCGCACGGCGATCTGTCCACCAATGCCGCCATGGTGTTGGCAAAGCCTCTCGGCGCCAAGCCGCGCGAGTTGGCCGACGCGTTCGCCGAGGCCCTGCGCGAGGACGCGGATGTCGCGTCGGTCGAGGTGGCGGGGCCGGGCTTCATCAACCTGCGCCTGCGGAACGCCTTCTGGACGGACCACCTGCACGGGCTTCTCCGTCGCGGCCTCGACTATGGACGCGGCGAGGCGACCGGACACAAGGTCAACGTCGAATACGTCTCGGCGAACCCGACCGGCCCGCTGCACGTCGGCCATTGCCGCGGCGCGGTCGTGGGCGATGCGATCGCCAACGTGATGGCGTTCGCCGGCAACGCCGTGTCGAAGGAGTACTACATCAACGATGCGGGTGCGCAGATCGAGGTGCTCGCCCGCTCGACCTTCCTTCGCTACCGCGAGGCGCTCGGCGAGGCGATCGGGGAGATCCCGGCCGGGCTCTATCCCGGCGACTATCTGAAGACCGTTGGCGCTGCGCTGGCGATCCGCTACGGCCGCGAGTTCGAGGGCAAGGACGAGGCCGAGTGGCTGCCGACCGTCAAGGCCTATGCGATTTCGGCGATGATGATGTCGATCCGCGACGACCTGAAGGCGCTCGACATCGTGCAGGACGTGTTCTTCTCGGAGAAGACGCTGCACGAGGGCGATCCGAGCCGCATCACCCAAGCGGTCGAAGATCTGCGCGAGAAGGGCTTCGTCTACCAGGGCACCCTGCCGCCGCCCAAGGGCCAGCTGCCCGAGGACTGGGAGGACCGCGAACAGACGCTGCTGCGCTCCACCGACGTCGGCGACGACGTCGACCGGCCGCTGGTCAAGTCGGACGGCACCTACACCTACTTCGCCGCCGACGTCGCCTACTTCGCCGACAAGTTCGCACGCGGCTTCGACGAGATGGTCTATGTGCTGGGGGCCGACCACGGCGGCTACGTCAAGCGACTGGAGGCGGTGGCCAAGGCGGTGGCGGGCGAGGCCGCCCATGTCGACGTGGTGCTGTGCCAGTTGGTGAAGCTGTTCCGCAACGGCGAGCCGGTTCGCATGTCGAAGCGCGCTGGCGAGTTCGTGACGCTTGCCGACGTCGTGGCGGAGGTCGGGCGCGATCCCGTCCGCTTCATGATGCTGTTCCGCAAGAGCGACGCCCCGCTGGACTTCGACTTCCAGAAGGTGACGGAGCAGTCGAAGGACAACCCGGTCTTCTACGTGCAGTACGCACACGCCCGAGCCCGCTCGATCATGCGCCAGGCCGAAGGCGAGGGGATCGACACCTCGGCCGTCGGTACGCTGGACGCTGCGACCCTGGGTCTCCTGACGGACGAGGGCGAACTCGGCCTCATCCGCAAGCTCGCGGAGTACCCGCGACTGATCCAGGCCGCGTCGCAGGCGAAAGAGCCGCACCGCCTGGCCTTCTATCTATACGATCTCGCCTCGGCGTTCCACGGCCAGTACAATCGCGGCAAGGACCATCCGGAGTTACGGTTCGTTAAGGCTAACGATGCGAAAACTAGCCTTGCGCGCCTCGGGCTCGTGCAGGCTGTCGCCTTCGTGATCGCCTCCGGTCTGGGACTTGTCGGGGTTCACGCACCCGAAGAGATGCGCTGAACGGACCACGCTTTGAACAAGTTCGCGGCCTAGTGGCGAACCTCGTTCGACAGCACGGTCCAGGCGTGCGGATCGTCTTGCGGAGTAGGGTCAGGTCATGAAGGACGCGAAGGGTTTCGGCGGTCGCGGTGCGGGCGAGGGTGGCCGGTCTTCCGACGCGGCCCGTCATGTCGATCCGCCGATGACCAGCCCGCGCACCGCCGTTTCCGCCTATGGCGGGTTCGAGCCGGTCGAGGTCCAGTCGAACGAGTGGGAGAACTTCACCTACCAGCCGACGGGCGCAGCACCGCAGATCCACGTGTCGCCCGAGGGGCAAGCCGGCGCGCGCGCAGCCGCCCCGGGTTCGCTGCCGCGCGGCATCCGTGGCAGCGGCGATGCGGACCGGCAGATCGACGAGGCGCTTCTCGGCCTTAGCAGTCCAGCGCGCCCGCGCAACACCAATCCGGCGGAGACGCAGTCCTTCGCTCCGGCTCGCGATGCCGAGTTTCATCTCGAACCGCGCCAGCCGATCACGCTCGACGACTTCGACGAACTGATCACCAGCGAACTCGCGGCCATGCGGGGGACGCCCGCCCAGAGCGTCCAGCAGCACGACGACGACTACGCGCTCGACTACGAAGCGGAGACCGAGGCCGAGTACGAAGCCTACGACGACTATCCCGTAAAGAGCCGGTCGCGCGTTCGCAGCCTGATGATGATGGGCGGCGTGGCCGTGATCGCCATCGTGGCTGTCGCGGGCGCTTCGACCATCCTTCTGGGCGGCGGCGCAGGCGGCGTCGGCGACGACGGGTCGCTGCTGATCAAGGCCGATGCCGAGCCCTACAAGATCGCGCCGGTGGATCCCGGCGGCAAGACGATCCCCAATCAGAACAAGGCCGTCTACCAGAAGGTGGCCGGCGCCTCGTCGGCGACCACGCCGCCCAAGCAGGCCTCGCTCGAGACGGCAATGGAAGAGCCCATCGATATCGCCGAGGAAGAGGACGCGCCGGTTGATTCGCTGCCCGGGGTCGAGGTCGGCGACCAGATTCCGCTTCCCGGCGAGGAGCCCGTGCAGCATGCGGCAGCACCGAAGGACAGTTCCGACGGTACGCTGCAGCCCCGCAAGGTGCGGACGCTTTCGGTTCGTCCGGACGGCACGTTGGTGGCCAGTGAAGCTCCCGCGGAAGGCGCCTCCCTGCTCACCGCCGCGTCCTCGATGCAGGCCCACGCCGCGACGCTCGATCCTGTGGCCGGCATCGCGCCGCAGCTGCCGTTCGGCACCGACGAAGCCAACATGACCACGGCGTCGACGGAGGCTCCGGTTCCGGAAGAAGTCCCAGCGCCTGTCGCCGCGGCGCCCGAGCCGGCACCCCAGCCCGAGCCGCAGCAGCAGGTGGCCGCCGTGGAAGCTCCGGTTCCCGCCGATGCGTTCTTCGTCCAGATCGCCTCGCAGCCGTCGCAGGCCGCGGCCGAAGAATCGTTGTCGAACCTCGGCAAGCGCTATTCCGGCGTGATCGGTGGGCGCAATCTCGGCATCAAGTCGGCCGAAATTCCCGGCAAGGGCACGTTCTATCGGGTGCGTGTGGCGACCGGTTCCAAGAGCGAAGCGAGCTCGCTGTGCGAGAGCCTGAAGTCGGCCGGCGGAAGCTGCTTCGTGACGCGCTGACGCTCGCGGCCGCGGCGGCGCTCGTTCCCCTGGCGGGGGAGCGCCGCACCGCGAGCCCCACGCTCGGCCCCCCTCGGGAGCGGGATGCTTCCCTTATCGGCAGGAAGAATGCGATGAGCGGATCGAAGGCCTGGATCGCGGGCTGCATCGGCCAGCGGCTGAACGCGGACGAACGAGCGTTCTTCGCGGACGAGCGGCCCTGGGGCTTCATCCTCTTCGGACGTAATATCGGCGAGCCCTCGCAGGTTCGCGATCTCGTTGCCGAGCTGAAGGATGTGCGCGGCGGAGACGACGTGCCCATCCTGATCGACCAGGAGGGGGGACGGGTCCAGCGGCTGCGCCCGCCGTTCGCACCGCGCTTTCCGCCTGCGATCGAGGTGGGGCGCGTGTACCTCGCCGACGAGGCGGCCGGTCGCCGCGCCGCGTGGCTACAGGGGCGGCTCCTCGCGGACGATCTCCTGGCAGAATATGGCATCAACGCCAACTGCATCCCCTGCCTCGACCTGCCGGCACCCGGGTCGCACTCGATCATCGGCGACCGCGCCTACGGCGACCGGCCGGAGATCGTGGCGACGCTCGGTCGCGCCGCGGCGACGGGTCTTGCCGCCGGCGGCGTGCTTCCGGTGATGAAGCACATTCCCGGCCATGGCCGGGCGGAGACCGACAGCCATCACGAACTGCCGACCGTACGTGCCAGCCGCGCCGACCTCGAATCGCACGATTTCCTGCCCTTCGCCGAACTCGCCGACCTTCCCGCCGGCATGACGGCCCACATCCGTTTCGAGGCGCTCGATCCGGAAAGGCCCGCGACGCTCTCTCCGCGCGTGATATCGGAAATCATCCGGGGGACATTGCGCTTCGACGGGCTCCTGATGAGCGACGACATGTCGATGAAGGCGCTTCAGGGCGACATGGGCGATCTCACGCGGGCCGCCATCGCCGCGGGCTGCGACCTCGCCCTTCACTGCAACGGCGACATGATCGAGATGCGCGCCGTCGCGTCGGCCGTGCCGGAACTCGGCGGCGAAAGCTTCGCGCGGGCCGAGCATGCGCGCGCCATCATTCGCGGCGGCGTCATGGAGGTTGCGACGGACGCGATGCGCGCCGAGTTCTCCGAACTTCTTGCCGTCACGGCTTGAGCCGATGGACGCGAACGGATAGGCCCGGCGCCGGAGGGCACTCTGCCCCACCGGACGGACGGATGGCTGCGATGCGAATGGAGGAGGGTGCGGGGAACGAGGCGGAACGTTCGAGCCCCGCAAAGACGGGCGTCAGCTTCGCTGCGGACCTCGAATTTCGCTCGATCGGCTTTCGCGCCGGCGGACGCGCGATCCTGGCGGGCATCGATCTGAAGGTCGCGGCAGGCCAGATCCTGTGTCTGCTCGGGCCTTCAGGATCCGGAAAGACAAGCCTCCTGCGCATCGCTTCCGGGGTCGAGCGGCAGACCGAGGGCGAGGTCCTGATCGGTGGACAGACGATGGCGGGGCCGGGAGGCTTTGTGCCGCCGGAAGCGCGTGGTGTCGGGCTGATGTTCCAGGACTTCGCTCTCTTCCCCAACATGACGCTGATCGACAATGTCCGTTACGGCCTGCGGACTCTGCCGAAAGCCGCGCAGCGCGAGATCGCGCTGGCCGCGCTCCGCCGCGTCGGCCTGGGAAGGCTCGCCGACAGCTATCCCCACACCTTGTCCGGTGGCGAGCAGCAGCGCGTCGCCATGGTGCGGGCTCTGGTGCCGCGACCGCAAGTTCTTTTGATGGACGAGCCGTTCTCGGGCCTCGACAGCCGGTTGCGCGACGAGATGCGGTCGGAGACCCTCGCGATCCTGCGCGAGACCCGGGCAACGGCCGTGGTCGTCACGCACGACGCGGAAGAGGCCATGCGGCTCGGCGATCGCATCGCGCTTCTGCGCGACGGACGCCTCGTCCAGAGCGGTACCAGCCGTGAACTCTACCGTGATCCGGCAGACCTCTTCACGGCGTCGTTCTTCTCGGAAATCAATACCTTGCCCGGCATCGTGAAAGCGGGAAGGGTGATGGGGCCGATCGGGTTCGTCGCAGACTCGCCACGATCGGATGGCACACCGGTCACCGTCGGACTTCGCCTGGAAGGGGTGCGCGTTTCGTCCACCGAAGGGGCGGTTCAGGCACGCGTTCTTTCGCGGCAGTTCGTCGGCAGGTCGGACCTCCTGTCCCTCGCGGTCGATGGTGTCGAGCGTCCGATCCGGGCACGGATCCGGCCGGGCGACCTTCCCGACGGTGTGCATGAGGTCTTCGTATCCGTTGATCCGCAAGAAGCTTTCGTGTTTGAAGACTCCAGCGGATCGGCTTGAACCGGATCTCGGGCGCGCCGCGCTCACAGGAGACTAGTATGGGTAGCTTCAGCATCTGGCACTGGCTCATCGTTCTGGCGGTGGTGCTGCTCCTTTTCGGCCGCGGCAAGATCCCGGAACTGATGGGCGACGTCGCGAAGGGCATCAAGAATTTCAAGAAGGGCATGGCGGACGAGGACACGCAGACCGTCCAGGAACGCCGCACGCTCGAGAATCGCGACGGCGAGCCGCTGTCGACCGAGACGCCCGTCGAGAAGTCGCGGATCTGAGGCGGTCGGCGGCACTTTCGTGCCGCTGCGCCTGATTCGACACTGCCATGTTCGACATCGGTGGACTTGAACTCCTCGTCATCGCGATCGTGCTGATCGTGGTCGTCGGCCCGAAGGATCTGCCAAAGATGCTTCGGACGTTCGGCCGCGTTACGTCTCAGATGCGGCGCATGGCGGGCGACTTCCGCAAGCAATTCGACGAGGCGCTGCAGGAAGCCGAACTCGACGAACTGCGCAAGACGGCCGGCGATCTGCGCTCGCTCGATCCGCGCGAGAGCATCGCCAAGAACCTCAACCCCATCCGTGCCGTCGGCGACGAGATCCGCTCGTCCCTGCGCGCGGCGACCGCCGCCCCCGCGCCGCGTGTGCCGGAAGCCGGGGAGCCCGCCACGCCGGCCGAGCCGCCCGTGGTGATGTCGTCGAACCCGGCGGGTGCTGCGTCGACGGCCGCCGCGCACGTGGATATCGCGCCTGTGGCCGCTGCCGTTGCTGAGCCGGCCGCGGCAACAACCAGACCCGAGGCGCCGGTGCGCGCTGGAGACACGACGTGAAGCGTTCGGAAGCAGACATCGAAGCCTCTTCCGCGCCGCTGATCGAGCACCTCATCGAGCTGCGCCGTCGCCTGATCTGGGCGATCGCCGGGTTCTTCGGCATGTTCCTGATCTGCTTCTTCTTCGCCAAGCAGATCTTCAACATCCTGATCGTGCCCTACCAGATCGCGAGCGCCTGGGCCGGCCTGGACCCCGCGGCCGTGCAGCTGATCTACACGGCACCGCAGGAGTTCTTCTTCACGCAGGTGAAGGTCGCGGCCTTCGGCGGCTTCTTTCTCGCCTTCCCCGTGATCGCGATCCAGATCTACAAGTTCGTCGCTCCCGGCCTCTACAGGGACGAACGGTCGGCGTTCATTCCGTTCCTGGTCGCGACACCTCTCCTGTTCCTGCTCGGCGCGCTGCTTGTCTACTTCTTCTTCACTCCGATGGTGATGTGGTTCTTCCTCTCCATGCAGCAGTCGGGCGACGGGGAACACGCCGCGATCTCGCTCCTGCCGCGTGTGTCGGAGTACCTGTCCCTGATCATGACGCTGATCGTGGCCTTCGGCCTCGTGTTTCAGTTGCCCGTCGTCTGCTCGCTTCTGGTGCGCGCCGGCATGGTCACGGCCGCGGGGCTGGCGGACAAGCGCAAGTGGGCGATCGTCCTGTCCTTCATCGTCGCCGCCGTGCTGACGCCTCCCGATCCGCTGTCCCAGATCGGCCTTGCGATCCCGGCGATCATTCTCTACGAGGTCTCGATCATCACGGCACGGTTGATCGAAAAGAAGCGAGCCGAGCGCCTGGCGGAAGCGGAAGCGCCCACGGAGTGATCCTCCGGCTCCGGTCCGCCTCAGCGCGGACTGGAGAGACATGCTCGACCTCAAATGGATCCGCGAAAACCCGCAACTCCTCGACGAGGCGCTTGAGCGTCGCGGCGCAGCGACGGCCTCGCCCGAGGTCCGCCGGCTGGACGAGGCGCGGCGCGAGCATCTGAAGATCCTGCAGGACTGGCAGAGCCGCCGAAACGAAGCGTCCAAGGAAATTGGCAAGGCCAAGGCCTCCGGAGATGCCGCGCGAGCCGATGCCGTCATGGCCGAGGTTGCGGACCTGAAAGCCAAGATCCAGGAGGGCGAGCGCGAGGAGCGTCGGTTCGACGAGGAACTGAGCGGCTTTCTGGCGACGCTTCCGAACGTTCCGTTGCCCGACGTGCCGCGCGGGGCCGACGAGAAGGGCAACGTCGAGGTGCGCCGCTCCGGCGAGAAGCCCGCCTTTGCCTTCCAGCCGAAAGAACATTTCGAACTCGGCGAGGCGCTCGGCCAGATGGACTTCGACGCGGCCGCGCGCATGTCCGGCTCGCGTTTCACGGTTCTCCGCGGCAAGCTCGCCCGGCTGGAGCGCGCGCTCGGACAGTTCATGCTCGACGTCCACACCGGCGAGTTCGGCTACGAGGAAGTTTCCCCGCCGCTCCTCGTGCGCGACGACGCCCTGTTCGGCACCGGCCAGCTCCCGAAGTTCGCCGAGGATCTGTTCCGTACCACCGACGGCCGCTGGATGATCCCGACGGCCGAGGTGTCGCTGACCAACCTGGTGCGCGAGCAGATCGTCGACGAGGCGAAGCTTCCGCTGCGCTTCACCGCGCTGACCCCTTCGTTCCGCTCCGAGGCGGGTTCGGCCGGTCGCGATACGCGCGGCATGCTGCGCCAGCACCAGTTCTACAAGGCCGAGCTCGTCTCGGTCACGACGCCGGAGACGTCGCTCGCCGAACATGAGCGGATGACGCGTGCGGCTGAGACGGTGTTGGAGCGGCTCGGCCTTCATTTCCGCACGGTGGTGCTCTGCACCGGCGACATGGGCTTCTCGTCGCAGAAGACCTACGACATCGAGGTCTGGCTTCCCGGGCAGGACGCGTTCCGCGAGATCTCCAGCTGTTCGGTCTGCGGCGACTTCCAGGCGCGGCGCATGAACGCGCGCTTCCGCCCCTCCGGCGAGAAGGTCGCGCCGCGTTTCGTCCATACGCTGAATGGGTCGGGCACCGCCGTCGGCCGCGCGCTGATCGCGGTGATGGAGAACTATCAGACGGAAACCGGCGAGATCCGCGTCCCCGAGGCGCTGCGGCCCTACATGGGCGGGCTCGAGATCATCGGCCGGGAGTGACCAGATGCGTATCCTGCTGACCAACGACGACGGCATCCATGCGCCCGGCCTGAAGACGCTGGAGGCGATTGCCCGTCAGCTGTCCGACGATGTCTGGACCGTCGCGCCCGAGACGGATCAGAGCGGCCTGTCGCATTCGCTGACCCTGTCGTCGCCGTTGCGGGTGCGGCAAGAAGGGGACAAGCGCTTCGCCGTGACCGGCACGCCGACCGACTGCGTGATCATGGCTGCCAAGCACCTGATGCCGGACGAGCCCGATCTCGTCCTTTCGGGCGTCAACGCCGGGCAGAACGTCTGCGACGACGTCAGCTATTCCGGCACGGTGGCGGGCGCGATCGAGGGAATGATGCTGGGCTATCGCTCGATCGCCCTCAGCCAGTCGTTCCGGTCGGATGGCTCGCGCGAACTCCAGTGGTCGACCGCCGAGCGTCACGGCGCCGCTGTCATTCGCAAGCTGCTGGCCGTCTCGGCACCGGAAGGCACGCTCTTCAACGTCAACTTCCCCGCCGTCGAGCCCGACGCTGTGAAGGGAACAAAGGTCACCCGGCAGGGCAAGCTCGACTATGCGCTCGGCATCGAGGAGCGTCAGGACGGACGAGGGCTGCCGTACTTCTGGTTGAAGTTCGGCCGGCAGTCTGGTCCCGAGATGGACGGTTCGGACCTTGCGGCACTGCGCGAGGGTTTCATCTCCGTCACGCCCCTGCAGCTCGACCTCACGCACCATGCGCTGCGCGAGGAGATGCGTTCCGTCTTCGCGGAAGGCTGACGTCGTGACGGACACGGCCGGCGACAGGGAAGGGCTTGCGGCGCTCTTGATGCGCGTTCGCTCGGAGGACTTCGTGGCCGGCCGGCTCATGGAGGCCGTCGAAGCGATACCGCGGCGTGTCTTCGTACCGGAGGGAACGGCGGACCCCTATGGGGAGCACAGCTTCCCGCTGCCGTGCGGCCAGACCATGCCGAGCGCGCGCACCGCCGTGCGTCTCGCCGCAGCGCTGCGCATCCAGCCCGAGCACCGGGTTCTCGAGATCGGAACCGGCAGCGGCTACGTGACGGCGCTCCTGGCGCGGCTTGCGGTGCAGGTCGTGACGCTGGAGCGGTACCGGACCCTTTCCACCGCGGCGGGCGAGCGCCTGCGGCTGTGCTCGCTCAGCAACGTGACCGTCGTCCAGGAAGACGGTCGGACCGGCTATGGGGAAGGCGCACCCTACGATCGGATCGTGGTGCACGGCTCGTTCGAGGAACTGCCGAGAAGCTTCGTCGAGCAGATGGCGTCCGGCGCGATGCTCGTGGCGGCGATCGGACCAGGGGACGGCCCGCAGCAGATGGTGCGGCATCACAAGCAGGGCAGCCGCTTCGAACTGACACCTCTCTTCCCAGCCCGGCTCCAACCCCTCGAAGTCGGAAAGGCCTCCATCCTGTAAAGGAATGCCTCGATTTTCCCGTCTCGCTTAACCGCCGAGTAACATTAACGCGGTCTAATGCGACAAGGTTGGCGAAGGCATGGGGACTGAAATGCGCACGCAAGTTATGCGGCTCTTCCGGCAGAGGCTCGTTCGGTCTGCCGCACTCGTTTCGGTGGTCTCGATAACGGCAGGCTG
>NZ_BBWJ01000018.1 GCF_001463745.1 Aureimonas sp. AU22
CGGCAGGCTGCAGCGCGGATGCGACCCGCCTGCAGGACGGCTTCTATACGGGAGCGATCCCGAAGGCTCCGATCCAGAATTCCCAGGTCGCCGCTGCCCCGGCCGCGCCGACATACCAGGCGCAGCCGACGCAGACTTACGCAGCGGTGGAAACCCCGGCGGTGAGCCGTTCCTCGCTGCCGCCCCCGCCGGCGTCGTCCTACGGCACCGCACCGATGGCGGCCTCGTCCTATCCCGCGCCGGCGCCCGTCCAGGCCGCCGCCCCGGTCGGTCAGGCGCAGGTCGCTCAGACCTCCATGTCTCGCGCGATGCCTGCGGCCTCGTCGTCCGGTGCTCGCAGCGCCAGCGTGAAGGTCGAGCCGGGCGATTCGCTTCTCGGCATCGCCCGCCGCACCGGCGCCAGTGTCGCGGACCTTCGTGCTGCGAACGGCCTCGACGGCGACAACATCCGGATCGGACAGACGCTTGTGGTTCCCGGCGGAGCCGCTCCCGCAGCTTCCGGCACCCGCGTTGCCTCGCTCGGCGCTCCGCCGACGACGCTCCAGGCACAGGCCGCCGCGATCCCCGCTCCGCGCGCCGCGCCCGCCAACCGGCCTGTCGCCGCTTCCGCCGCCCCGGCGGCTCCGCATGCCACCGCCACTGCGCCGGCTCCCAAGGCTTCGCAGCCGGCAGCCGTCGCCGCCGCGCCGGCAGCCCCGGCCGCGCCGAAGGCCAGCGACACCGCGGTTGCGGCCGCTGCGCCCGTTCAGCCCACGACGGTCGCCAAGGAAGAGGCGAAGGAGGAGGCCTCTCTCGCTCCCGCTTCCACCGGGATCGATCAGTTCCGCTGGCCGGTGCAGGGCCGCGTCGTGAAGAACTTCGGCGACAAGGTCGGCTCGCGCCGCAACGATGGCCTCAACATCTCCGTGCCCCGCGGCACCCCGATCAAGGCCGCCGAGAACGGCGTCGTGATCTACGCGGGCGAGGGGCTGAAGGAGTTCGGCAAGACCGTGCTCGTGAAGCACGACAATGGCCTCGTCACCGTCTACGGCCATGCCGACGACATTCTGGTGCAGCGCGGCTCCACCGTGAAGCGCGGCCAGGAGATCGCGAAGGCGGGCATGACCGGCGACGCCGATGCGCCGATGGTGCACTTCGAGGTGCGCAAGGACTCCTCGCCGGTCAATCCGATGACCTACCTGCGCTGATCGGCAGGAACGCGACCCCCATCCAAGGCTCCGGCGCCCAGCGCCGGGGCCTTCTTCGTTCGATGCCTCAGATGTCCAGCCGCCGGCCGAGGCGTCCGGCGAGATCCTGGACGAACTGATAGGCGACGCGGCCCGAGCGGTTGCCCCGTGTCGTTGACCATTCCAGGGCCTCGGCCCGCAGCGTCTCCGCTTCCACCTCGATGCCGCCTTCGCGGACGTAGCCGGCGACCATCGCGAGGTAGTCGTCCTGCGAACACTTGTGGAAGCCGAGCCACAGCCCGAACCGGTCGGACAGCGACACCTTCTCCTCCACCGCTTCGCCGGGATTGATCGCGGTCGACTGCTCGTTCTCCATCATCGTGCGCGGAAGGAGGTGGCGGCGGTTGGAGGTCGCATAGAAGAGAACGTTCGCGGGCCGCCCCTCGACGCCACCATCGAGCGCCGCCTTGAGCGACTTGTAGGCCGTGTCGTCGTGATCGAAGGACAGGTCGTCGCAGAACAGAAGGATCTGGAAAGGCTGGACCCGAAGCACCTGCATCAATGCGGGAAGATGGTCGATGTCCTCGCGATGGATCTCGATCAGCTTCAGCGGCTTGTCGTCAGCGCCGGCCTCGCGGTTTGACCATTCATGCGCCGCCTTCACGAGCGAGGACTTGCCCATTCCCCGCGCTCCCCAGAGGAGGGCGTTGTTCGCCGAGAGGCCCGCGGCGAAGCGGCGCGTGTTCTCCAAAAGGATTTCGCGCGAGCGGTCGATACCGCGAAGCAACTCGACGGGTACGCGGTTGACCTTCGGCACCGGCTGCAGGGTCGCCGGCGGCTGGAACACGAAGCAGTCCGCGCCGGTGAGGTCGGCGGCGGGCAGGGGAGCAGGCGCCAGGCGATCCAGCGCGTCGGCAATGCGGCGCAGGAGAGCGAGCTGGTTGTCTTCGATCGAGGTCACAGTCTCGCTATGTCCTTCTGATGACGGCGAAACACTCTCGCGTGCCCCGTCGGCTCATGTTGCAATCGTGCCGACCGTTCGTATATTGCGGCCGACTTGTGAAGGGCGCGATCGCCCGTTTCCGTCCTGCCCGAGGAGTAGTTGATGTTCGTCACGCCGGCTTTCGCCCAGACCGCCGCCGCAGCCGGGGGGCCGGAGAGCATTCTCATCAGCATCCTGCCCTTCATCGCGGTCTTCGCGATCATGTATTTCCTGATCATTCGCCCGCAGCGTACGACTGCGAAGAAGCGCGATGAGATGCTGCGCAACATCCGCCGCGGCGACACGGTGGTGACGGGCGGCGGCATTATCGCGAAGGTGACCAAGGTGATGGACAACGGCGAGCTCGAGGTCCAGATCTCGGAGCAGACCAAGATCCGGGTGCTGCAGTCGATGATTGCCGACGTGCGCACCAAGGGCGAGCCGGTCGCCGCCAACACGAAATAACCTCTTTCGAGGTTGCATTCCGAAGGCCGGGTTTCCCTGGCCTTCCCATCGTCGATCCGCCCGAGGGCGGCAACGGGCGGGGGCGGAAGCCACTCGCCCCCTCGCCATGATTCGAGGACGTCATGCTTCACTTCTCCCGCTGGAAAACCGTCCTCATCTGGCTCGCGGTCGTCGCCGGCGTGCTGTTCGCCATGCCGAACCTGCTGACGCAGGGCCAGCGGGACGCGCTGCCGGGCTTCATGCCGGATCGGCCGATGACGCTCGGCCTCGACCTGCAGGGTGGATCGTACGTTCTCCTCGAAGTGGACCGCGCGTCCCTCGTCAACGATCGGCTCCAGAGCCTTCGCGACGACGTGCAGCTGTCCCTGCGCAACGGCAACGTCGGTTTCGCCAACCTCGCCGAGCGCAACAACGGCATCGAGTTCACCCTGCGTGATCCCGCGGGCGGTGCCGCCGCGCGGACCGCGCTGCAGAACCTGACGTCGCCGATCTCCACCAGCCTCCTGGCGGGCGGTTCCGTCACCGAGACCGAGCTGGCCGAGACGGAGCCCGGCTCGTTCCGCCTGACGCTGACGGACGCCGGCATCAATTACCGCCTCTCGACCGCCGTGGCGCAGTCGATCGAGGTCGTCCGCCGTCGCGTCGACGAGTTGGGCACCACGGAACCGGTGATCCAGCGCCAGGGCATCGACCGCATCATGGTCCAGGTGCCGGGCCTGCAGGATCCCGCTCGCCTCAAGGCGCTCCTCAACCAGACCGCGCGGCTCACCTTCCGCCTCGTCGACGTGAACAATTCGCCCGAAGCCGTGAAGGCGGGGCAGCAGCCGGTTCCGGCGGGTTCCGAGCTTCTCGAGACCAACGACACGCCGCCGCTGCCCGTCCTCGTGCAGCGCCAGGTGATGATCTCGGGCGAGAACCTGACCGACGCGCAGCCCGGCTTCGACCAGCAGAACAACCAGCCGGTCGTGAACATCCGGTTCGATTCGCGCGGCGCGCAGCGCTTCGGCGAAGTGACGCAGCAGAACGTCGGTCGGCCCTTCGCGATCGTTCTGGACGACAAGGTACTCTCGGCACCCAATATCCGCGAGCCGATCCTCGGCGGCCAGGCGCAGATCTCGGGCAATTTCACCGTTCAGTCGGCCAACGACCTTTCGGTGCTGCTGCGGGCGGGCGCGCTTCCGGCGACGCTCGACATCATCGAGGAGCGCACGGTCGGACCGGGCCTTGGTGCGGATTCGATCGCGGCCGGACAGAACGCCGGCATCATCGGCGGCGTCTTCGTCATCGCCTTCATGTTCATCGCCTACGGCTTCCTCGGCATCATCGCGAACATCGCGCTGCTCGTGAACGTCGTCCTTCTCGTGGCGCTTCTGTCGGTCCTCGGCTCGACGCTGACGCTGCCCGGCATCGCTGGCATCGTGCTCACCATGGGCATGGCCGTCGATTCGAACGTTCTGATCTACGAGCGCATCCTCGAAGAGCGACGGAACGGGCGCTCGGTGGTCCAGTCGATCGACGCCGGTTTCCACAAGGCGCTCGGCACGATCATGGATGCCAACGTCACAACGCTGATCGCGGCGGTAATCCTGTTCTTCCTCGGCTCGGGGCCGGTGCGCGGTTTCGCCGTGACGCTGGCGCTCGGCATCTTCACGACCATCTTCACCGCGCTTACCCTGACGCGCTGGATGGTGGCCTTCTGGGTGAAGAAGCGTCGTCCGAAGGAAGTGCCGAAGGGCTGGTTCAACTTCGTGCCGCACGGCACGTCGTTCCGCTTCATGGCGATCCGCAAATGGGCCTTCGCGATCACCATCGGCCTGTCGGTCGCCTCGATCGGCAGCCTCTTCGTCGGCGGCTTGAACTTCGGCATCGACTTCACCGGCGGCACGGTGCTGGAGGTGAAGTCCAAGGCGCCGGAAGCCGACGTCGGAAAGATTCGCGAGGACCTCTCGCCTATCATCGAGGGCGATATCCAGGTCCAGGAGTTCGGCTCGTCGCAGGACGTGCTGATCCGCTATGCGGTTCAGGAGCAGGACCTTCAGACGCCGCAGGCGAGCGTCAATGCGGTGCGCGCGGCCTTGCAGAACGACTACGATTTCGAGCGCGTGGAGGTCGTCGGCCCGACGGTTTCCGGCGAGCTCGCATGGGCGGCGGTGATCGGCGTCGCCGCATCGCTGCTCGCCATCGCGGCATACGTCTGGATACGGTTCGAGTGGCAGTTCGCCATCGGCGCCTTGCTTGCCACGGCGCACGACGTGGCGATGACGATCGGCTTCCTCGTCGTCTCGCAACTCGAGTTCAACCTGACCTCGATCGCGGCGCTGCTCACGATCGTCGGCTACTCGCTGAACGACACCGTCGTCGTGTTCGACCGGATCCGCGAGAACCTTCGTAAATACAAGAAGATGCCGATTTCGGAGATCATCGACCGCTCGCTCAATGAGACGCTGTCGCGCACGATGCTGACGGCGGTGACGCTGGTACTGGCGCTGGTGGCGCTCTATGGGTTCGGCGGCGACGTGATCCGCGTCTTCGTGGCGCCGATGCTGGCCGGCGTTCTGGTCGGCGTCTACTCGTCGATCTTCATCGCGGCGCCCGTCCTGATCTACTTCAAGCTTCGGCCGGAGACGATCCGCGGCGGCGACCCGAAGGATATCGCCGAAGCCGACAAGAAGGCCCGCGTCGGCACGACGCCGCGCGCCGGGCAGGCCTGAGGTGGAAGGCGAAGTCCGCGACGCGCATTACCCGCGCCGCGCGCCCATCGATGCCTACGGAAACGGTGGATTCCGGTTCGCCGAAATGTCCCACCGCGGGTCGATCCTTTGCCTGCCGTCCGGCATCTACGGCTGGTCGGCGACGGCCGAGCAGCCCTTCAGCGGCGATCGGCTGATGAAGGTTCTGGAGGAAGCGGACGACATCCGTTTCCTCCTCTTCGGCACCGGTAAGGATATTCGCCGGCCCCCGGCCGCACTGCTGGCGCGCCTGCGGGAGCGTCAGATCTCGTGTGATCCGATGTCGACCGGCGCCGCCGTGCGCACCTACAACATCATGCTGCAGGAGGGCCGCCCGGTCGCGGCCGCGCTCGTGGCGGTGGAATGACGGACAGCCCGGCATATGCCGACGCCTATGCCGAGTGCGCCCGCATCGTGCAGGCGGGCGATCCCGATCGCGCCGTTTCGGTCGGCTTCGCACCGGAGGACCGGCGCAACGGCCTCTGGGCGCTCTATGCGTTCGCGTCCGAGACTGCGGCGATTCGCGATCACGTGACCCAACCGTTGCCGGGGGAGATCCGGCTGCAATGGTGGCGCGACCGCCTCGAAGCCGCGGATACGGACGTCGAAGCAGCGGGGCAGGGGGCGCCCGTTGCGACGGCCCTGATCGATACCGTGCGCTGCTACGCGCTGCCGGTCGATGCCTTCGACCGCTACCTCGCCGCACGGATCTTCGACCTCTACTCCGACCCGATGGGCGACCGTCCGGAATTCGAAGCCTATGCCGGCGAGACCCAGTCGACCGTCGTCATGTTGGCGGCGATGATCCTGGACCGAAACGAGGCGCCGAAGGCCGCCGACGCCGCGGGACACGCGGGCGTCGCCGCCTGTGCGGCGTCCGTGGTCCGGGATGCGGCGCGGCACCGCGCGCGTCATCAGGTGTTCGTTCCAGCGGATCTCCTGACCGCCACTGGTATCGACGCATCCGGATGGCTGGTCGGGGGTGCCCCCACCGAACCCGTGCGACAGGGCCTGATCGCCTACGCGCGCGAGCATCTCCAGAAGGCCGAAGCCGCGGTCGGAAAGCTACCGGCCGCCATCCGTCCGGCCTTGCTCCCCGCGCTGTTTGCCGCCCGTTCGATCGATCGCGAAAACGCATCCGCGTCGGAACCGATCCGTCGTCTCTGGTTCTATTGGCGAACGATGCGCCGATAGGCGCGACGCCACGGAGTGCCCGACTTGAAGCTCGACCTATCCCGCGTTGTCCGCCTCCTGCGTTCGCTCGCGGTGCGGGCAGGGCAGGCTACCTTCCGCTTTCCTGCGGCGGCGGTAGCGATCTGCGCGATCGCTGCGATCGCGAACTGGGCCGTCGCGGAGGACCTCGATACGGGCGATCCTCTGGCGCGTGCGCTTCTGGCGCTGACGGCCGGTGCGGCGGCCTCGGTCGCCGCGACGCTTTTCGCGGAAAGCCGAGGGGCCGGGCTGGGTCGCGCGCGACTGGCCGGATTTGCAGGGCTGGCGGTGGTGGGCGCCGCCGTCGGCTTCGCGCATCCGTTCCTACTCCATGGCCCCGCGCTGACGATCGCCATCGTGACGGCGCTCCCCCTGTCGCCGTTTCTCGGGCGCGGTTCCTCTCGCACCTTCTGGTACTTCACGCTCTGGACCGCCCTCGGCGTCACGCTCGGCTGGTTCTCCGTGCTGATCTTCCTGCTCGGGTTCACCGCCATCTTCGAAATGGTGCGGACGCTCTTCGGGATCGGCCTCGGCAGTTCGGCCTACACCCATCTCTTCACGACGGGCCTGACCCTTGTCGGCCCGCTCTTCGCGCTGGGCCGCATTCCCCATCCCGGCGAAGCCGAGGCGCATGACGGCGCCAGCGAGAGGCTGGCGCGCGCGGTTCGCCCCCTCTTCGAATGGGTCACGGCGCCGTTGGTGCTGATTGCAGGCGTCATCATCCACGTCTACGGCGCGAAGATCGTGGCTACCGGGGAGGTGCCGACGAACGAGATCGGCTGGATCGTCCTCCTCTATTCCGCCTTCGTACTGTCGCTTCGCGTCGGGCTCGAACCCTATCTCGCCGACCTGCCGCAGCCCGCCCGCTTCTTCTCGCGCTTCTGGGCCGCGATGCTGGTCGTCCCGCTCGCTCTTTTCGCCTATGCGCTCACGCTCCGCATCGCCGGGGAAGGGTGGACGATCGAGCGCTACTTCACGGTCGCATACGGTGTGGCCGCCGGCCTTGCCGTACTGCTTCAGGCGATTCCGCGGACGCGTTCGGACATCCGGCTCGTCGTCGCCGTGCCACCGGTTCTGCTGGTGCTCTCGACGGTTAGCCCTTGGGGCGTCGCCGACACTGTAGGGCGAAGCCAGGCGGCCCTGATCGACGAACGGTATGGCGAGGTTCTACGGCGTGGTCCGGACGCGACGCGCAGTCTCGACGGGACGGCGCGATACAGTCTCGTCTCGCGTCTCGATGTCCTCGATCAGGTGGACGAGGTCGATCGCCTCGCGCCGGTGCTCCATGCGATCGGAACAGGCGCGCCGGAGAGCCGGGTGGCCGCGCTGCGCACCGTTCTCGGTGAGGGCGCGACGCTGGAAGCGCAGGCGCTTCAGGATCGGGACGCAAGCTTTGCCGTGGATCAGCCTTGGGAAATCGGAGGCTTCGATCGCATCCTTCCGGCCACCGACGCGTCCGCCTGGGCGGATGCCGCGACCGCGCCCGTTCGGCTGGAGGACGGCCGGATGGTGGTCAGCTACCGCGGTCGAACGGATCGGTTCGAGCTCGCACCCTCGCTCTCTCCCCCGAATGCGGATGGGTCCGCCGGCATTCTGCCGATGCTTTCGCTCGATCTGCGGTCGCCGGAAGGCCGGAACGTTCGGCTGCGTCTGTCGCATGTGCGCTGGAATGCGCAGGGCGCACCGGTCTTTCTGCAGGGGTGGCTGGCCTTGCGTCACGGCGAATGGGCAAGCCAGCCCTGATCGGTTCGCGAGCTACTCCGCCGCTATGGGTAGAGGAGCTCGTTCGCCGGCGAGCCAGGCCGAGAAGTCCGCCAGGGCGCGCCGCGACATCGCCCGTTTCTTGGCCATGGTCTTCTCCTTGCCCCGCAGCCGCTTCCCCTCTTCGCGCGGCACCTCGACCGGCGGAAACAGGCCGAAGTTGACGTTCATCGGCTGGAACGAGCGCTTGCCGCCTTCCTCCTCCGTCGCAAGGTGTCCGCCAGTGATGTGCGCGAGAAGCGCGCCCATCGCGGTCGTTGCGGGCGGCGGGATAGCGGCGTTGCCTAGCGCCTCGGCCGCCGCGAAGCGTCCCGCCATCAGGCCGACGGATGCCGACTCGACATAGCCTTCGCAGCCCGTGATCTGGCCGGCAAAGCGCAGCGACGGACGGCTCTTCAGGCGCAGCGTGCCGTCGAGAAGCGTCGGCGAGTTGAGGTAGGTGTTGCGGTGCAGGCCGCCGAGGCGGGCGAATTCCGCGTTCTCCAGACCCGGAATGGTGCGGAAGACGCGGACCTGCTCGGCGTATTTCAGCTTCGTCTGGAAACCCACCATGTTGTAGAGCGTGCCGAGCGCGTTGTCCTGGCGCAGCTGGACGACGGCATAGGCCTTCACGGTCGGGTTGTGGGCATTGGTGAGGCCCATCGGCTTCATCGGCCCATGGCGGAGCGTCTCGGGTCCGCGCTCGGCCATGACCTCGATCGGCAGGCAGCCGTCGAAATAGGGCGTGCCCTCCCACTCGCGGAACTCGGTCTTGTCGCCCGCGACCAGTGCGGCGACAAAGGCCTCGTACTGCTCGCGATCCATCGGGCAGTTGACGTAGTCCTTGCCCGTTCCGCCGGGACCGACCTTGTCGTAGCGGGACTGGAACCACGCCTTGCCCATGTCGATCGTGTCGAAGTGGACGATCGGGGCGATGGCGTCGAAGAAGGCGAGCGCCTCCGCGCCGGTCTCGGCCCGGATAGCCTCGGCGAGGGTCTCGGCCGTCAGCGGGCCGGTCGCGACGATCGTCTGGCCCCATTCGGCTGGCGGCAGCGTCGCGACTTCCTCGCGCGCGATGCTCACCAGAGGATGCGCCTCGAGCGCTGCCGTCACCGCTTCGGCGAACCCGTCCCGGTCCACAGCCAGGGCGCCGCCGGCGGGAACCTGATGGGCGTCGGCGCATCGCATGATGAGCGAGCCGGCGAGGCGCATCTCGGCGTGCAGCACGCCGACGGCGTTCGTTTCCGCGTCGTCGGACCGGAAGGAATTGGAGCAGACGAGTTCGGCGAGCGCGTCGGTCTTGTGCGCGTCGGTGCCGCGCGTGCCGCGCATCTCGTGCAGGACGACGGGAACGCCGCTCGTCGCCAGTTGCCACGCGGCTTCGGAGCCGGCGAGACCGCCGCCGACGATGTGGATGGGATCTTGTGCCATCGCTTTTCATAGCACCGCGGGGGCTCGCACGGAACACCCGGAAACGACAACACCCGCCAGGGGAGGACCGGCGGGTGTCGTTTGGAAGCCTGCGGATGGGAGGAGGAGACCGCAGGCTCGGATCCGCTCGGGCCCTTTGGGAGGAGGATGGGCCCTCGCGAAAGCTATACGAAGTTTAGCGGCTCGCCTGACGGGCGAGGTCGCGGATGTCGGAGCGCGCGATGCCGAGATCCGAGAGCTCGCGGCTCGAAAGCCGATTCAGCTCGGCGCAGGTCTCGCGGAAACGGCGCCAGTTGTTGTAGGAGCGGACGATGTTCATGGGTTTGCCGATGGCTCAAACGTTGTGACCGAGAAGCGAAAGCCGATCGCCTTCGCTTCGATGAGCTGAATATAATCGGTTCAGTCGGCAGCAGTTATGCCGACGATTGCATGGCAGCCTTGCAGTTTGTGCATCGCACAATGGCGCGAGATCGTAGCTGCGAGCGGGTTCGATTAACGGTTTGTTAAGTGTCGGTGGGAGGGCGGGGCTCGCCTGCTGTTCCGCTTCGATGCTGAGGACGGAACTGCCCTTTTTCGCATGGTCGTTTGCACCGGCCGGTGCTATAGCGACGGCGCGCGATGCCGATCCGGACCCGCGCGGGCTGCGGATGTGGCGAAATTGGTAGACGCACCAGATTTAGGTTCTGGCGCCAAAAGCGTGGGGGTTCGAGTCCCTCCATCCGCACCAGCTTGGTGGTAACACTCTCGAACGTGTCACGCGTGAATTCGGTGGCTAGGGTTCGAGATCGCTTTTCGCGGGCAATCGTCAGTCGTAGGGCTGTGCAACCGTTCCCAGGCCATCGACGCATTGAAGCCGGACGCAACCTCCAAGGGGAGGGGTTGAGAAATCCGACGCCATCATGCTTTTTGCGATCTGGTGAAACTTGGGGCGCCAGGGGCATGAGTAAGGACGTTGCGTATACATGCCTTTTAGATGCAAAGGTACAGGCTTACCTCTACCCAATTGTTGATGCACCGGTCGGCTTCCGCGGGGGGCCGGTTCTCACCGATGTCTCGCAGCAGCATTTCCGCCACCTGCGTCATGACTCGCCCTACGATCATTTTCAGGCGGACGCTGAATATCCTGCTCGGCTGCCGGGAGACTACTACTACGCCGGTCCGATCTACGATCACTTCGGGCATTTTTTGTCCGAGATGGTACACCGGATAGTGCCAGCGCACGCGCATGGAGGGAAACACAAGTTCTTGTTCGTGTCGTCGGACAAGACGGCGACCCCGCCAGATCTGCAAAGTGCTGCCCCCTACATCCGAGACATCCTTGAGTTCCTGGGAATCGACGCTGACAATTCAGTCGTAATCCGAGTGAACTCGATCGTAGAGCGCCTTCATGTGTTCGAACAGGGCGCGAGTTGGGGCGGCGCGCCTAAGGATGCGTACCTCGATGAACTGAGCCGTTTTTCAAGCGCCCGCCTCGATGAGCTGTGTGGGCAGATCAAGCGACCAAAGAAAATCTACGTTTCTCGCTCAGCACTTCCTAAGGTCGGAGCCATCTTGGGAGAGGCCTACCTCGAGACGGTACTCGCCGATGAAGGATTCGAGGTGTTTCGGCCTGAGCAGCATTCCTTCGCTGTCCAGATGGACCACTATCGGAAGGCCGAAACCATTGTCTTCGCGGAGGGATCCGCTGCGCATGGTGCTGAACTTCTCGGATCGAGAATGATGGGCTCGGTCGTTCTGGTTCCCCGGTCGCAGCAGGCCTACGTTTTCGAGCGGGTCCTCCGTCCTCGGTCACGCCAATTCCTGCGCGCCAACGTGACGCGATACCTCGGCACCGTGAAAGAGAATTCTTCCGATGGATCTCCCTTGTTCCACCGAGGCGTCACGCTGCTACGGCCGAAGATCGCCGTCGAAACCTTCCGAACGAATTCCGTTTCACCGATGCGTGCGTTTTCTAAGGTGGGCTATCTGAAGTCAGCCGTTACGGACCTTAGAACCTACTTCAAGGATGCCGCGTGTCTGCCAGAACCGTTTAATTGCCGTTATGCCGTTGCACTTGCAACGCGGTTGGCATTCGGGTGGATTGGCCGTGAACGGGTAAGATCCAAGACACAAAAAGTGCGCGGGAAGACGAAAAGCGGCTGGCCTTCGCGGCCGCGGTGATGCAAGCCTTGCCGTCATTATCGCCACTTGATCCCCCAGTGGCCCTCCACTACAAGCGCCCGATGGCCGGGTGATGGGTGTTGCGTTCCGACAGCCCGTGGCGTGCTGGTCCGGTTCTCGGCCCGCGCCGGCTTGGCGGCAAACGAGATTCACTTCAGGATCGGCGGCGGGACTTGGGCTGCCGGTCGAGACCATAAAGGGTTGACGATGCAGGTTAGGGAAACCAAGGCCGAAGGCCTGAAGCGCGAGATCGAGATCGTCGTGCCGGCGTCCGATCTGGAAGCGCGGCTGCAGACTCGCCTCTACGAGATCAAGGATCAGGTCAAGCTCAAGGGCTTCCGCCCCGGCAAGGTGCCGATGAGCCATATGCGCAAGTCGTATGGCCGCTCGGTGATGGCCGAGATCGTCAACCAGATCATCAACGACACGCCGCGCTCTGTGATCGCGGAGCGCAACGAGCGCTCGGCGATGCAGCCCGAGATCCAGATGACCGAGGACGAGGGCGAGGCCGAGAAGGTCCTGCGCGGCGAGAGCGATTTCCGCTTCACCGTCGCCTACGAGACCCTGCCGTCCTTCGACCTGAAGGAGACCGACGGCATCAAGATCGAGCGGCCCGTGGTCGAGGTCGCCGACGAGGAAGTCGAGGAGCAGGTCAACCGCATCGCCGAAAGCGCGCGCACCTTCCAGCCGAAGGACGGTGCAGCCGAGACCGGCGATCGCGTGACGATGGATTTCGTCGGCAAGGTCGACGGCGAGGCGTTCCAGGGCGGATCGGCCGAGGACTCCAACCTCGTGCTCGGCTCGGGTCAGTTCATCCCGGGCTTCGAGGACCAGCTCCTCGGCGCCAAGGCCGGTGAAGAGAAGACGGTCAACGTCACCTTCCCCGAGGACTACGGCGCGGCGCATCTCGCCGGCAAGAGCGCGGTGTTCGACGTGACCGTGAAGGCCGTCGCCGCTCCGGAAGCGATGGAGCTCGACGACGAGCTGGCCAAGAAGCTCGGCCTCGAGTCGATCGCCCGCCTGCGCGAGATCGTGCGCGGCCAGATCGAGAGCCAGTTCGGCCAGGCGACGCGCCAGAAGGTGAAGCGCCAGCTGCTCGACCAGCTCGACGCCGAATACTCATTCGAGCTGCCGCAGAAGCTCGTCGAGGCCGAGTTCACGAACATCTGGAACCAGGTGTCGCGCGAGCTCGAGCAGAGCGGCAAGACCTTCGAGGACGAGGACACGACCGAGGAGAAGGCACGGGCCGAGTACCGCAAGCTCGCCGAGCGCCGTGTGCGCCTGGGTCTCGTCCTGTCGGAGATCGGCGAAAAGGCTGGCGTCACGGTTTCCGACGAGGAACTGCAGCGCGCCGTGATCGAGCAGGTCCGTCAGTATCCGGGCCAGGAGCAGCAGGTCTACGATTACTTCCGGAAGACGCCGGAAGCGATCCAGAGCCTGCGCGCGCCGATCTACGAGGAGAAGGTCGTCGACCATCTGCTGGCCACGGTCAACGTGACGGATAAGACCGTGACCAAGGACGAGCTGATGAAGGACGACGAGGAAGAGCTTTCCTCCGCCGCCTGACGCCCCCAAGCATTCGCATCGAAGGCCGCCTCTCGAGGCGGCCTTTTTCGTTCGCACGTGCGAAAAGTTCTGCGCCACCGCCATAGCATCGTCGCATGCGGACTCTAGTTCGGGCATCGAACCGATCGGGGCGCCCGTTGGCGCCGCCCGCCGAAGACCCATGCCCGCCACGGACCGGAGCTTCATGATCCGACACACCGGTGTTCGAGCGCTGCTTCTCGCGCTTCTTTTCCTCGTCTCGTCGGCGATCCTCGAAGGAGGGGCTGCGGCGCAGGTACCGAACCTCCTGCCGGGCATGCCGAAGACCGCGGCTCCGGCCCAGGCGTCCGGCACGCCGTCGGCCGAGGAGCGGCGGGAGCTCGATGACCTGATCCGCATCCTCGAGACCGAGGCCTCGCGCAATCGGCTGATCGAATCGCTCAAGGCGTCCGCCTACCAGGCTGCACCGGCTGGGGAGCCGGCGGCGGCTGCGGTCCTCGGGGGCGAGGCCGATCTTGCCGAGTCGGTGCCGGCCCACCTTGCCGCCTATACGCGCTCCGCGGTTGCCGCCGTCCAGCAAGGTGCCACCGAGGTCGGCACGCTGGCTGCGCAGGCCGGCTATTTCCTATCCGGCGCTCAGTCCATCAACCTGCCGCGGGTGTGGAACGCGATCCTCCCCGTATCGACGGTGGCGATCGCGACCCTGCTGGCGCTCGGGCTTCTCGCCATCGTCCGCCGTCGCGTCGCACGCTGGCTCGGATCGCTCGCCAAACCCAAGGCGCCGGTTCTGCGGCTGGCCCTGGCGAGCGTGGCGATGGTGGCGGATGCGCTCACCGTCATTCTGGCCGCCGCCGCGGGACATGCGACCTCGCTGTTTCTCACCGGCGGACCGCCTGATATCAACGAGGCCCTGTTCCTCAATGCCTTCGCGCTGACGGAGCTGATCAAGGTGGGCCTTGCGGCCTTCGTGGCGCCGCATGTGCCGCCGCTGCGGCTCACGCCCTTCAGCGACGGGCAGGCGCGCTACTGGTATCGGCGCCTCGCGCTCGTCATCACGCTGCTCGGCTACACATTCCTGTTCGTCGCGCCGGTGGTGCAGTCGATCTCGAGCGTCGCAGCGGCGAACGCGGTTCGCTTCCTCGTCGTGACGGCATCGTTCCTGTTCACGCTCTGGCTGATCCTGGCCAATCGCGAACGGGTCAAGGCTCGGTTGCAGCGATCCTACCGGGAAGGGGCGCGCAACCCGCAGTCTCGCTTCTACCATCTGCTCGGCCATGTCTGGTGGCTGCTCGCGGCGTCCTTCGTCGCGGCGCTTTTCGCGCTCTGGATCTCCAGTCCGCGCAACGGCTTCCAGTTCATGCTGAGCGCTTCGCTGGTGTCTGTCGCGGCGATGGCCGTGGGCGGCCTCGTGGTCTCGATCCTGACGAAGGTCATCGTGCGTGGCATCCGGGTTTCCGCCGCGACGCGCGAGCGTTTCCCGCTTCTGGAACGACGCATCAACTCCTTCATACCGAAGCTCCTCCTTGTGGTGCGGATCCTCGTCATCGCCGTGGTGATCGGCGTGATCATGGACGCCTGGTCGTTGATCGACCTCGACAATTTCGCGTCGAGTGCGCTTGGCCGCCGGTTCTCGAGCGGGCTCATCGGCGCCCTCGTGATCCTGACCGTTGGCTTCGTCGTCCACCTCGTGTTCTCGTCCTGGGTCGAGTACCGCCTCAATCCGAACTTCGGTTCGGTGCCCACGGCGCGCGAGCGCACGCTTCTGTCGCTGTTTCGAAACGCGCTGACGATCGCGCTTGCGCTGATCGTCATGATGCTCGTCCTCTCGCAGATCGGCATCAACATCGCGCCGCTCCTGGCGGGTGCCGGCGTGGTCGGTCTCGCCGTCGGTTTCGGTGCGCAGAAGCTGGTTCAGGACATCATCACCGGCGCGTTCATCCAGATCGAGAACGCGCTGAACGAAGGCGACGTGGTGCAGCTTGGCGCCGTGTCGGGGGTGGTGGAGAAGCTGACGATCCGCTCCGTCAGCCTGCGCGCGCTCGACGGCACCTACTACCTGATTCCGTTCTCGTCGGTGGATCAGGTCGCCAACATGACCAAGGACTTCTCGAACTTCGTCGCCGACGTGTCCGTCGCCTACGGCGAGGACGTCGGGCAGGTGAAGGACGTCATGCAAGAGGCCTTCGAGCGCGTGCGCGGCGGGCCGGAGGGCATCAACATCATCGCCGACTTCGAAATGCTGGGTGTCGAGACGCTCCAGGACAACGCGGTCATGGTGCGGGGGCGCGTGCGCACGCTTCCCGGAAAGCAGTGGGGCGTCGGCCGCGTCTACCGCGAGGTCGTCAAGGGACTGCTGGCGGAGCGCGGCATCAACAGCCCCTTCACGCGGACCGCCGTCGTGCCGCCGCACGAGACGCTGCCGGAGTTCAGCGGGCTCGACATGGCGGGGAACAAGGTGGTCACCCATCGACCCCTGCCCAAGACGGTCACCCGCAATCCGGACGGCACCCTGATTCCGCCGGATCCGAAGGACGACGGCGACGACGACGGGGATCCGTCACGCTGAAACCGCGCGCCCCGCGTGGAGCTTGCCGCGAAGCTGGGGCCGCTTCTTGCGCTGGCCGCCCCGCGCGCCCTATCTACGAGATCGAAATACCGAGCTTGATTCGACCGACACGGCGTCGGCCAGCCCCTTCACGAGAGACCACCATGAAGCATCCCGTCGAGACCATGATGAACCTTGTTCCGATGGTCGTCGAGCAGACGAACCGGGGCGAACGGGCCTACGACATCTTCTCGCGCCTCCTCAAGGAGCGCGTCATCTTCATCACCGGCCCGATCGAGGACGGAATGGCGACGCTGGTCTGCGCCCAGCTCCTCTTCCTCGAGGCGGAAAACCCGAAGAAGGAGATCGCGCTCTACATCAACTCGCCCGGCGGCGTGGTGACATCGGGCATGGCGATCTACGACACGATGCAGTTCATCAAGCCGGCCGTCTCGACGCTCTGCATCGGGCAGGCTGCGTCGATGGGCTCGCTGCTGCTGTGCGCCGGCCACAAGGACATGCGCTTCGCCACGCCCAACGCGCGCATCATGGTGCACCAGCCCTCGGGTGGTTTCTCCGGCCAGGCCTCGGATATCGAGCGTCATGCGCTCGACATCATCAAGCTGAAGCGCCGCCTCAACGAGGTCTACGTGCAGCACACCGGCCAGGACTACGAGACCATTGAACGCACGCTGGACCGTGACCATTTCATGACGTCGGACGAGGCCAAGGATTTCGGCCTGATCGACAAGGTCCACTCGACGCGTGAGGCGGTCGAGGCGGCCATCTCGTCCTGATGCCTGCGCGCTGCGTTCGTCCTTGATGTCGCCATGAGCCGAGCCTAAATTTCGAGGCTCGGGCCCTATTAAGCGTCGATCAAGGATAGCGTCGCTAGACTGTCACGGATGCGGGGAGGGCGAGGCCGGACCTGCGTCCGTGTCGGGCGGTTGCTTTGTGCGCGTTGCAGCATAGGATGAGTCACGGGTCACTCGACCTATCTCCGGACCTCTATGTCCGAGGTGCGGAACGGAAGGAAGTACGATGAGCAAAGTGAGCGGCGGCGACAGCAAGAACACGCTCTACTGCTCTTTCTGCGGAAAGAGCCAACACGAAGTCCGCAAGCTGATCGCCGGGCCGACGGTCTTCATCTGCGACGAGTGCGTCGAGCTCTGCATGGACATCATCCGGGAGGAAAACAAATCCTCCATGGTGAAGTCGCGCGAGGGTGTGCCGACCCCGCAGGAGATCATCAAGGTCCTCGACGACTACGTCATCGGCCAGTCCTTCGCCAAGAAGGTGCTGTCGGTCGCGGTCCACAATCATTACAAGCGGCTCGCCCACGCGTCGAAGAACAACGACGTCGAGCTGGCGAAGTCCAACATCCTGCTGATCGGCCCGACCGGCTGCGGCAAGACGCTGCTCGCGCAGACGCTCGCCCGCATTCTCGACGTGCCGTTCACCATGTCGGACGCCACGACGCTGACCGAAGCCGGCTATGTCGGCGAGGACGTCGAGAACATCATCCTCAAGCTCCTGCAGTCGGCCGACTACAACGTCGAGCGCGCGCAGCGCGGCATCGTCTACATCGACGAGATCGACAAGATCAGCCGCAAGTCCGACAACCCCTCGATCACGCGCGACGTGTCGGGTGAGGGCGTCCAGCAGGCGCTTCTGAAGATCATGGAAGGCACAGTCGCCTCCGTGCCTCCGCAGGGTGGCCGCAAGCATCCGCAGCAGGAGTTCCTGCAGGTGGATACGGCCAACATCCTGTTCATCTGCGGCGGCGCCTTCGCAGGCCTCGACCGGATCATTTCCGATCGCGGCCGCAAGACCTCGATCGGTTTTGGCGCCAGCGTCGAAAGCCCCGAGGATCGCCGGACCGGCGAGCTCTTCCGCAAGGTGGAGCCCGAGGATCTCTTGAAGTTCGGCCTGATCCCCGAGTTCGTCGGCCGTCTGCCGGTCCTGGCGACGCTCGAGGATCTCGACGAGCCGGCGCTTGTCCAGATCCTGGTCGAGCCAAAGAATGCGTTGGTCAAGCAGTACCAGCGTCTGTTCGAGATGGAGAACGTCGAGCTCTCCTTCCACGAGGACGCCCTGAAGGCGATCGCCCGCAAGGCGATCGAGCGCAAGACCGGTGCTCGCGGCCTGCGGTCCATCATGGAATCCATGCTGCTGGACACGATGTTCGATCTGCCGACCCTGGAAGGGGTTCAGGAGGTCGTGATCTCGGAAGAGGTCATCGATGGCAATGCGCGGCCTCTCTACATCTACTCGGACCGGAAGGACGAGAAAGAGACCGCGAGTGCCTGACGCACCGGCCAGTTCGATCCATTGAACCTTTCGAGCCCGCTCCGGAGCGCCGGGGCGGGCTTAACTTTTTGAAGGGTCGGTTCGCCGACCGCACCGTTCACCGCCATAGCGATCCGCGACGTTTCGAACGGGTTGAACGGAGGGGGAACGGGGACCACATTGCCACTGCGAAGGGGCCTTTCGATCCGGTGCCACATGGGCCGATGCGAAAGGGCCTCCGGCGGCCCAGGCCGCAGAAAGGACTAGCATGTCAGACCCCACATTCCCTGCCGATGCGTCCGCCGAGACCGGTCAGTACCCGGTCCTGCCGCTCCGCGACATCGTGGTGTTCCCGCATATGATCGTCCCGCTCTTCGTGGGGCGCGAGAAGTCCATACGGGCGCTCGAAGAGGTCATGGGCGCCGACAAGCAGATCTTGCTGGCGACGCAGAAGAACGCCGGTGACGAAGATCCGGCGCCCGAGGCGATCTACGACCTCGGCACGCTTGCCAACGTGCTGCAGCTCCTGAAGCTGCCGGACGGCACCGTGAAGGTGCTGGTGGAAGGCGTGTCCCGCGCGCGCATCACCGGGTTCACGGATCGCACCGACTGGCACGAAGCGAATGCCGCGATCGTTCCCGAGGTCGAGGAAGACCCGGTCGAGGTCGAGGCGCTGGCGCGTTCGGTGATCTCGGAGTTCGAGAACTACGTCAAGCTGAACAAGAAGATCTCGCCCGAGGTGGTCGGCGCGGCCGGCCAGATCGACGACTATTCCAAGCTTGCCGACACGGTCGCCTCGCATCTCGCGATCAAGATTCCCGAGAAGCAGGAGATGCTGGGCATCGTCAGCGTGCAGGAGCGCCTCGAGCGCGCCCTGAGCTTCATGGAGGCCGAGATCTCGGTTCTTCAGGTGGAGAAGCGCATCCGCTCGCGCGTCAAGCGCCAGATGGAGAAGACCCAGCGCGAGTACTACCTGAACGAGCAGATGAAGGCGATCCAGAAGGAGCTCGGCGACGGCGAGGAAGGCCGTGACGAGCTCGCCGAGATCGAGGAGCGCATCAAGAAGACCAAGCTCTCCAAGGAAGGCAAGGAGAAGGCCTCGGCCGAGCTGAAGAAGCTCCGTCAGATGAGCCCCATGTCGGCCGAGGCGACGGTGGTGCGCAACTACCTCGACTGGCTGCTGGGCCTGCCCTGGGGCAAGGCGTCGAAGATCCGTATCGATCTGAAGCGCGCCGAGGAGATCCTCGAGGAGGAGCACTACGGCCTCGATAAGGTCAAGGAGCGCATCGTCGAGTATCTGGCCGTGCAGAGCCGTCAGGCGAAGCTGAAGGGACCGATCCTGTGCCTCGTCGGTCCTCCGGGCGTCGGCAAGACGTCGCTTGCCAAGTCCATCGCACGTGCGACGGGCCGTGAGTACGTGCGCATGGCCCTCGGCGGCGTGCGGGACGAGGCCGAAATCCGCGGTCACCGTCGGACGTATATCGGCTCCATGCCGGGCAAGGTGATCCAGTCGCTCAAGAAGGCGAAGCGGAACAACCCGCTCTTCCTGCTCGACGAGATCGACAAGATGGGCCAGGACTTCCGCGGTGATCCGTCGTCGGCGCTGCTCGAGGTTCTCGATCCCGAGCAGAACGCGACCTTCATGGATCACTACCTCGAGGTCGAGTACGATCTGTCGTCGACGATGTTCGTGACAACGGCGAACACGCTCAACATCCCCGGTCCGCTGATGGACCGCATGGAGTTGATCCGGATCGCCGGCTACACGGAGGACGAGAAGATCGAGATCGCCAAGCGGCACCTCCTGCCGAAGGCGATCAAGGACCATGCCCTGCAGCCGCAGGAGTTCTCGGTGAGCGAGGACGCCCTGCGCGACATCGCTCGTCGCTATACCCGCGAGGCCGGCGTCCGCTCCTATGAGCGCGAGCTGTCCAAGCTGGCGCGTAAGGCGGTCACGAGCATCCTGAAGGGCGAGGTGACGACGGTCGAGGTGACGGCGGCGAACCTTGCCGACTATCTCGGCGTGCATCGCTATCGCTACGGCGAGGCCGAGGCCGAGGATCAGGTCGGCGTGGTCACGGGTCTGGCCTGGACGGAAGTCGGCGGCGAGCTCCTCACGATCGAAGGCGTCATGATGCCCGGCAAGGGCAAGATGACGGTGACCGGCAACCTGAAGGACGTGATGAAGGAGTCCATCTCCGCCGCTGCGTCCTATGTCCGGAGCCGGGCGATCGAGTACGGCATCGAGCCGCCGCTCTTCGACAAGCGGGACATCCACGTCCACGTGCCGGAGGGGGCGACGCCCAAGGACGGACCGTCCGCAGGCATCGCCATGGCGACCGCGATCATCTCCGTGATGACCGGTATCCCGGTGCGCCGGGACATCGCGATGACGGGAGAGGTCACGCTGCGCGGCAGGGTGCTGCCCATCGGCGGCTTGAAGGAGAAGCTGCTCGCGGCTCTTCGCGGCGGAATGACGAAGGTTCTGATCCCGGCAGAGAACGCCAAGGATCTCGCCGACATTCCGGACAACGTGAAGAACAACCTGGAGATCGTGCCGGTCTCGCGCATGGGCGAGGTGCTTCAGCACGCGCTGATCCGCGTTCCCGCGCCGATCGAGTGGTCCGAGGAAGACGCGGCGGCTCATCTTGCCGCCAAGTCCGATGATTCGCAGGGCGCCGTGGCGCACTGACTCCGGTTCCGCCGACCCGAAATGTGAGAAATGCCGCCCTTTGGGCGGCATTTTTCGTTCAAAGCCCTTGTTTCCTCGGGTTCGACCCCATGTCGGCCTTGAAGGTCGACCTTCTCTAACGCAGTGTGTCGCACCGAGTCGGTTCGACTTTTTTCAACGCTGGAGACTGTGCATGAACAAGAACGAACTGGTTGCCGCGGTAGCCGACAGGTCCAAGCTCTCGAAGCAGGACGCCACCACGGCCGTCGACGCCGTTTTCGACGCGCTGCAGGACGCGATGGCCAAGGGCGACGACGTCCGCCTCGTCGGCTTCGGCACGTTCTCCGTTTCGCATCGCGCGGCTTCCAAGGGCCGCAACCCGTCGACCGGCGCAGAGGTCGACATTCCGGCCCGCAACGTCGCCAAGTTCACGCCCGGCAAGGGCCTGAAGGACGCGGTGAACGTCGAGTCCGCTCCGAAGACCAAAGCCAAGTAATCCATTCCGGAGGCGGGGACGTCGGATCGGCGTCCCCGCCGCCACCCCGGACGACGGCGGCCTGTTGCCCCGGCCGCCCGTATCGCCTCCCACTCCCATCGGCGGAACCCGGCGAGGATCCTCATGCAACTGCCCGGCGCCTTGCTGACGGAAATCGTCGCGCTTCGGCACCATCTGCACGCCCATCCCGAAGTTTCCAACGAGGAAGCCGGCACCGCGCTGCTCCTTGCGGAGTTCATTCGCGGATGCGGTCCCGATGATATCCTTTCCGGGCTGGGCGGCCATGGCGTCGCCGCCGTTTTCGCCGGGTTAGCCGCAGGCCCGACCCTTCTCCTGCGATCCGAACTCGATGCCCTGCCGATCCTCGAGATCGGCGAACGCCCGCATCGGTCTCGCCATCACGGCGTCGCGCATCTCTGCGGCCATGACGGGCACAGCGCGATCCTCGCACTCGTGGCGCGCCGGCTTGCCGAACGCCGTCCGGCCAAGGGGCGGGTGGTTCTTCTCTTCCAACCTGCCGAAGAGACGGGTGAGGGCGCCGCGCGCGTCATCGCGGATCCGCGTTTCGCGGCCATCTCGCCCGACTATGCTTTCTCGCTCCACAACCTGCCGGGACTAGCCTTCGGCGAGGTTGCCCTCCGTTCTGGCCCGGTGAACTGCGCCTCGCGCGGCATGCGGATCGTCCTGAACGGCCGCACCGCGCACGCGTCGATGCCCTGGGACGGAGTGTCGCCTCGGCCGGCGCTCGCCGAGCTGCTGGAAGCTCTCCCGACTCTCGGCGCTGGCGGTCCCTTGGACGAGGCGTTTCGGCTCGTCACGGTGACCCATGCGCGTCTCGGCGAGCCAGCCTTCGGCATCGCGCCCGGTCATGGGGAGATCTGGGCGACGCTGCGAACCCTGCGGGACGAGCGCATGGATGCGCTTTGCATGGAGGCGGAGGCGGCAGCGAGGCGTTGCGCCGAGCGCCATGGGTTGCAGCTCGAGATCGGCTACGAGGACGTGTTCCGCCACTGCGAGAACCATCCCGAGGCCGTGGACCTGCTGAGAGCGGCTCTGGACGCGCAGGGCATCCGACACGAGCCCGGTCAACCCATGTACCCTTCCGAAGACTTCGGACGCTTTGCGGACTGCGCGCGTTCGGCGATGCTGTTCCTCGGCGCAGGGATCGATCGTCCGCGGCTGCACAATCCGGACTACGATTTTCCCGATGCGCTCATCCCGGTCGGCGCCGCGATCTTCGAGCAGGTGATCCGCGACGTTCTCGGCTGAGCCCGATCTCGTCCGGCGACTAGGCGAAGGTCCAACTCGTCGCCTCTCGAGCGAGGGGGTGAAGCGGGGCGTTCAAGCGGAACGAAAGGCCATCGGGCGCGAAGTCGACGGTGGCCGTTCCGCCGAACTCCGCCGCTAGGACCCGCTCGATGATGCGGATGCCGTAGCCCGTTCGCGACGGCTGCGAGACGGCCGGCCCCCCCTGTTCATGCCAGTCGAAATGCAGCTGGTCGTCCTCGATGCGCCAGCGGATGCCGACCGTGCCCGTCTGGTTCGACAGGCTTCCGTGACGAGACGCGTTTTCCGCCAGTTCGTGGACCGCAAGCGAAAGCATGGTTGCAACACGCGGCTTCAACCGCACGTCCGGCCCCTCGACCGTCAGGCGGTCGCCGACGCTGGAATGCAGCGGCTCGAGCGCGCCCATCACCACGTCGCCGAGAAGCGCGCTGGCCCATGCCTCGGCAGTCAGCACGTCGTGGCTGCGCGCCAGCGCCTGGATCCGGCCGGACACGGCGGACGTGATGCTGGCGGGCACCTGGGCGTCGCGCAGGGTCTGGAGGACCACGCTCTGGACCGTCGCCAACGTGTTCTTGACCCGGTGATCGAGTTCGCGATTGAGGAGAAACCGGTGTTCCTCGGCCCGTTTGCGCTCGGTCACATCGAACTGCGACGCGAAGAAGTAGGTCAGTTCGCCGTTTTCGAAGACCGGCGACATCAGAAGCGCGTTCCAGAACGTCGACCCGTCCTTGCGATAGTTCAGGATGTCGATCTGGATGGATTGTCGCGCCTCGACCGCCTCGCGCAGTCGCGTGACGTCGTCGCGGTTCGTCGCCGGACCCTGCAGGAAGCGGCAGTTGCGCCCGATGATCTCGTCGCGCTCGTAGCCTGTGAGTCGCAGGAAGGCGTCGTTGCAGAAGACGATCGGGTTGTCGTCGCCCAGCGGATCCGTGATGATCATCGGCATGCGGGTGGTTCTGACGGCGGAGGCGAAGGGATCGGCGCTGCCGCCGCTCGCGATGTCCAGCTCCTTGCCGATCCGCTGGCGTTCCTGCTTGCTCATAAGTCGCCTATGCCGCCTGTGCCGGATCGCCGCCGTGGTCGTGTTCAACCAGACCCCCGCTACATGGCTTGCGACGTTCCAAGGCGGAAGGCAATGGCCAGAGCCGCCGCAACTTCGAATGTTTCCGCCGATGGTCGGCGAACCCACGTTTCCCTGTCGTGCGTCATGGGATCGCGGCCCCGGAAAGAAGGGGCACCCGCAGGTGCCCCATTCCCGTCTTAGCGGACGTGTCGTCCGGTCAGCGCGCTAGGGCGTTCGCGTAGTTCTCGGACACCTTCGTCCAGTTCACCACGTCCCACCAGGCCGAGAGGTAGTCGGCGCGTCGGTTGTTGTAGGTGAGGTAGTAGGCGTGCTCCCACACGTCGTTGCCGAGAACCGGCGTGCCGCGCGTCTCCGCGACATCCATCAAAGGGTTGTCCTGGTTGGGCGTCGAGGTGATCGCCAGCTTCTTGTCGCCGTCCACGATCAGCCATGCCCAGCCGGAGCCGAAGCGCCCGGTGCCTGCGGCCTGGAACGCCTTCTTGAACTCGTCCATGGAGCCGTAGACTTCGTTGATCGCCGCCGTCAGTTCGGGCGAGGGTTCGCCGCGATCGGCTTCCGGCGCCATGATCTGCCAGAAGAACGTATGGTTCCAATGTCCGCCAGCGTTGTTGCGAATGGCGGGCGAACGCTGGCCCGCCGTGGCGACGAGGTCCTCGACCGAGACATTGGCGAGCGCTGGATCGGATTTGGCCGCCGCGTTCAACGCCGTGACGAAGGCCTGATGGTGCTTGGAATGGTGCAGTTCCATCGTCTTGGCGTCGATGACCGGCGCCAGCGCGTCGTAGGCGTAGGGGAGAGCCGGGAGCGAGAATGGCTCGGACTGGGCAGCCGTATCCGCTGCCGCAGGCGGCGACTGCTGCGCCTGCACGGCATGCAGGGGGGCGATCACGCCGGCAGTCAGTGCCAGCGCAGCGAGGGGTCCGGTGAGCTTCAGACGACGCATTCAGATACTCCGCAGGGGTTCGTAAGCCCCTGCGGAACGGGCGCTCAGATCGCGACGTTGCAAAAACAAGTCGTGATCGACCGCCACCGGACGCTACTGCGCATGAGCGGAATGCTCGCCTTTCGCACCCATGGCGTCGACCTTCAACTGCACTTCCACGGCTCCCGCCTTCTCGAAGGTCAGCTCGAGCGGCACCATCTGGCCCTCCTGGAAAGGCTGCTTCACCCCGAGGAGCATGAGGTGCAGGCCGCCCGGCGCCAGCCTTGCCTCCGCGCCGGCGGGAATCGGCAGACCGTCCTCGATCCGGCGCATCGTCATCACGCCGTCCTTGATTGCCATGTCGTGGATCTGAACCTGTTCGGCCACCGGCGACGAGATGGCGACCAGCCGATCGCTCTCCGTCCCCTTGTTGCTCAGCACGAGGTACCCGGCGCCCGTGCGCGCGCCGGTGGGCATGGCGCGGCTCCAGGGATGCCCGATCTCGATGGCGCCGATCTTATACTCGTGGGCGGACGAGGGGGCCGGGGCGAGGAGGGCCGCCGCAAGGATGCTTGAGAGAATGGCGCCGGCCAGGCGACCGGAAAAACGTGGCGAGCGGATCATCAGTTGTTTCCAAACGGGGGGACGGAAAGGTCGAGGGCATGGCAGACCCAGCGCCCACAGGACGCTCGGCAGGACGGATGGGGCGGGATCGATCGTCATGGCGCCATCCGCGGACGCAGCCGGCGGGCGACGACGTCGAGCAGCAGCATCGTCAAGAGGGACGCGCCAACCAGGGGAAACAGCACGCCGCCGACCGCCAGTAGGGCGAGCAGCCCGCGAAACACCCGGGGGTCCTTCGGCAGCGGCGGCACGCCCATCGAGCGGCCCGGGCGCCGCTTCCACCACATCACGCCGGCCGAGATCGCCAGCACGACGTTGCCGATGCAGACGAGGAGCAGGACGATCTGGTTGGCGAGGCCGAACTGCTGACCGAGGTGGACGCTGATGCCCCACTCGAGTGCCCGTCCCAGCGGTCCATAATCGGCGTAGCGCATGTCGAGAAGCGGCTCGCCGGTATACTGGTCGAGATGGACCACGCGCTGGCCGGCGACCTCATCGGGATAGACCGAGCCCGTGTAGACGCCGGTCGGCGTCGCCGGGATATTGACGGCGTAGCCGCGATGGAGGCCGAGTTGGTCGAAGCGGGCGACCGCTGCATCGAGGCCGACCGGCGCGCGTGCCGAGGGGGCGGATGTCGGCATCTGCGCCTGTTGCATCGACCAGCTCGTCGGCCCTTCGCCGCTGAGTGTCCGGCTCGACATCGGAATATCGGTCCGCACGCCCGCGGGATAGCCGAAGTTCGAGCCGTTCGCCCATTGGTTCACCTGCCCACCCCAGACCTGCGACCAGGGCATGCCGGTGACGGCGAGAAACACGAGGAAGCCGCCGACGAAAAGGCCGGTGACCGCATGGGCGTCGCGCCAGAAGACCCGGCGAGCCGGCGTTCCGCGGACGGTGACGACGCCGCCCGTCTGGCCGCGAGGCCACCAGAGATAGATGCCCGTCGCGACCAGCAGGATCGACCAACCCGCGGCGATCTCGACGGCCGCCCGGGCGAACGTTCCGAAGAACTTCAGGCTGTGGAGTTCGCGGATGGTCCACATGATGGTGCCACGGTCCGGCAGCGAACCGAGCACCTGGCCATCGTACGGATCGACGTAGACCGCGCGCCGCTCGCCTGTCGCCGTGCGCACGGTCACTTCGGCCGAGGCGCCGGGGTCGATGGGGTCGGTGAACTTGACGGCCGTTCCCGGTTGAGCAGCGAGGGCGGCATCCGCCATGGCGGATGGCTTGGCCAGCGGCACGCCGTCCTGAACGGCGACGCGCTTGAGGTCCGCATGGACGACCGCTTCGATCTCGTCGCGAAACAGGTAGAGCCCTCCGGTGATCGAGAGGGTGGCGAGAAACGGCAGGACGAACAGTCCGGCGTAGAAGTGCCAGCGCCAGACGGCGCGATAGAGATCGATCGACGAACCGGAACGCGCGGCGCGTCCAGGCCTGTCGAGAGTGAGGTCCGACATGGGAGGTTCCAAAACCGAATGGAAGTCGCAACGACCCGTGAGGTCGAGGCCGAGAACGCCGTGCAGGGTCCGGCCCCGGCGTTCCGACGGAACCCTCCGTGGGCCGGGGCGCTGCGCACGACGTCTCGTGGCGGGAAGCCGTCTTCAGGCGGCGACCGGTGGTCCGCGCGTGCTTCTTGGAGATTTCGGAACGGTGGTGAGGAGATGGGCGTAGGAGACGAAGCGCCGAGGCAGGCTCGCGACGAACGTGTCGGCCAGTTCCTCCGGGGTCGGGGGAGACGACGCGACCCCCGCGAACATGCTGCAACCGATCGAACAGCACGCCATCATGTCGTCGTGGCTGTCGGAGGTTCGGTGCGTCCTGCCATGCCCCGTTTCGGTGCTGGCCAGGCAGAGGACGTTGCCGAATTGATCGCGGCGTAGGGTATCGGCCGAGACGCCCTGCGAAAAGGCGAGCAGCCCGGCCTGGACGGCGAACAGAAGCCCGACGAGACGCGCCGTCCATCCGCTCCAATCCGTGCGCCGCTTCGCCACCATGCGTCCTTCCCAAAGGCTTCCGCCGTTCGATACCACGCGCGCGGAGCGGAAGGAACTTGGACGCATTGCCCACGTGGCGTATCTGCGGCTGGGGAAAACGACGCTTCCGGCCCGATACGACGCCCGTATCGCTTCCCCCGTCCTTCGTCCGTTCGCGTGAATATGCGACGAAGAGCGCATTCCCGAGGTTCCCGCTTCGCTCAGTTGAGGACACGACATGACCGCACCCGCCATGGCGCCAGCCTGCACGCTCGTTCTGTTCGGAGCCGCGGGTGATCTCGTGAAGCGGCTGCTGATCCCGTCCATCTACGATCTTGCCGTGTCCGGTGTTCTCGATCCCCGGTTCCGCATCGTCGGCGTCGATCGCGCCGAACTCACCGACGAAAGCTGGCGCGGGAGGCTGAAGGAGGCCTTGCACGACATGGCAGCCGATCCGGCGGCGGAGTTCAACGCGGGCACGATCCGCGAGGACATCTGGCAGGACCTCGCGGGACGCTTGAGCTTCCTCCGGGGCGACGTCACGCAGGACGGTACGTTCGACGCCTTGTCGAAGCGCATCGATGGCAGCGCGATCTTCTACTGCGCCGTCGCCGGACGCTTCTTCACGCCGATCGCGGAGGGGCTGGGCAGGGCGGGTCTGCTGCGGGAAACCGGCGGCGCGTTCCGGCGCCTGGTCGTCGAGAAGCCGTTCGGCGACGACCTCGCTTCCGCGCGCGCGCTGGACGCGAAGCTTCTGTCCCTGGCGCGGGAGGACCAGATCTACCGGATCGACCATTTCCTCGGCAAGGAAACGGTTCAGGCGATCATGGCGCTGCGTTTCGCCAACCGCATCTTCGAACCGCTCTGGTCGGCGGAGCATCTCGATCACGTGCAGATCACCGCCGCGGAGGTGCTCGGCGTGGAGGGGCGCGGCAGCTTCTACGAGCGGGCGGGCGCCCTGCGCGATATGGTGCCGAACCACCTGTTCCAGGTCATGGCCATGGTCGCGATGGAGCCGCCGGCGGATCTCGGCGAGCGGGCGGTGCGCGACGCGAAGGGCGCCGTCCTGTCGGCCGTCAGGCCGGTGCAGCCCGAGGACGTGGTTCGCGGCCAGTACGCCGCCGGTTCGCTCAACGACGAGGCCCGGGTCGGATATCGGCAGGAGCCCGGGGTCGATCCGCAGAGCCGGACCGAGACCTACGCCGCGCTGAAGCTCGACATCGACACGCCTCGCTGGGCGGGCGTGCCGTTCTATCTGCGCACCGGAAAGCGGTTGGCGGCGCACCGCACGGAGATCGTCCTGCAGTTCAAGGCGTCCGCACACGCGATCTTCGGGGCGTCGCCGGAGCCCAACCGGCTGACGCTGCATATCGACGGCGACAAGGGGCTGCGCACCGAGTTTCAGATCAAGGCGCCGGGGCCCGGGATGGCCTTGGCACCGGTCGCCGAAGCGTTTCGGCACGACGACTTCTTCGAGCACGTTCCCAACATCGGCTACGAGTCGTTGCTCTACGCCTGCATGATGGGAGACGCTTCGCTGTTCCAGCGGGCGGACGCGATCGAAGCGCCTTGGGCTGCGGTGGAGCCCGCGCTCGACGCCTGGAAGACCGGCGATCCCGAACTCTACGCCGCCGGCAGCGCGGGGCCGAGCGGCGCCGACGCGCTCCTGGCGCGCGACGGTCGCGCCTGGGCACCGCTGCAGACGCCGCCGAACGAGCGCTTCAAGCGTCGCACGGGTGCCGGAGCGTCGGGCTGACGCAGCCCTGTCCGAACCGTATGCTGCAGTTATAGCAGCGGCGGCACTATGCCATCCGCCGAGGTTCTTGCGGCGCTTTCACGCTGATATGTTCACCCTTGCCGAACGGCACCTCGCATCGAATCGCCGGGGACGTTAGGTCCGAAGGCGGCAACAGCGCGCGGAGAGCAGGACATGGCTGTGGAAGGCGTCGGCGAAGCCATCGGGCCGATGGTGACCTTGATGGCGGCGGCCGTCGTGGCGGTGCCTCTGTTCCGTCGTCTCGGCCTCGGCTCCGTCCTCGGCTACTTCACCGCCGGCGCGCTGGTCGGTCCGTCGGTGCTCGGCCTCTTCGACGATCCGGAAACGATCCTGCACTTCGCCGAACTCGGCGTCGTCATGTTCCTGTTCGTGATCGGTCTGGAACTCCGGCCGCCGAAGCTCTGGGCGATGCGTGGCCAGATCTTCGGGCTGGGCCTCGCCCAGGTGCTCGCCGCAATCGCCCTTCTGACGCTGGCCGGCTTCGTCCTGTTCGGGCTTTCGCCGACCACGGCCTTCATCGCGGGGGCGGGGTTTGTCCTGTCGTCCACGGCGGTCATCATGTCGACCCTGCAGGAGCGCGGGGAGATCGGGTCGCCCGAGGGGCGGCAGTCGGTCTCCATTCTCCTTTTCGAGGACCTCCTGATCGTCCCACTCCTGGCGATCGTGGCTTTCCTGTCGCCGCTGGAGGCGGGCGAGGGAGGGCTGAAGGCGCTTCTGCTGGCGCTCGGCGGCATCGCCGCGCTGCTCGTGGTCGGTCGTTGGCTCCTCGGCCCGTTCTTCGCGTTGCTGGCGCGGGCGCGGACCCGGGAGGTGCTGACGGCGGGAGCGCTTCTTGTCGTGCTCGGCTCAGCGCTCCTCATGCAAGCGGTCGGGCTCTCCATGGCGATGGGCGCCTTCCTCGCCGGTGTGATGCTGTCGGGTTCGAGCTACCGGCACCAGATCGAAGCCGACATCGAGCCTTTCCGCGGGCTCCTGATGGGCCTTTTCTTCCTGGCGGTCGGCATGTCGCTCGACCTCTCCGTCGTCGCCCGCGAGTGGCCGCTTCTGATCGGGCTCCTGGTCGCCTACGTCGTGGTGAAGTCGATCGCCGTCTATGGCGTCGCGCGCCTCTGGGGCAGCTCGAACCGTGGAGCTTTGCATCGCACGGCGATGTTCGCGCAGGGCGGCGAGTTCGCCTTCGTGCTCTACACCTCGGCAACCACCAGCGGCGTGATCGACGGACGCGAGAACGCGGTCTTCTCCACCGTCGTGATCCTGTCGATGGCGATCACGCCCCTGATCCTGATCGCGGCGGATCGCCTTCTCAAGGGCGAGGCGGTCTCGATGGACGGCGTCGAGCACGCGCAGGATCTGCACGGGCAGGTGCTGGTGGTCGGCTTCGGTCGCTTCGGACAGATCGCCGTGCAGCTTCTCCTCTCGCGCGGGGTGAAGGTTTCGGTGATCGAGAACGATCCCGACCGCATTCGCGAGGCGCAGCGTTTCGGGTTCACCGTCTACTACGGCGACGGCACCCGTCTCGATATCCTGCGAACGTCCGGTGCCGCGGAGGCGCAGGCGATCATCGTCTGCGCGGCGGACCGCAAGACGGTCAGCACGGTTGCCTCGCTCGCGATGAGCGAGTTCCCCAACGCCAAGGTGCTGGCTCGCAGTTTCGACCGTGGGCATGCGATCGAACTGATCCGCTCGGGCGTCGATTTCGAGATCCGCGAGACGGTGGAGTCCGCCCTTCAGATGGGCGCCGAGGGTCTTCGCCAGCTCGGGTTCGACGAGACCATCGTCGAGGAAGCCCTGGAGGACATCCGCGCCCGCGACCAGCAGCGTCTGACGGAGCAGGTCCAGGGCGACATCATGTCGGGACGCGACCGCCTGCACACGGCGCCCGTGCCCGAACCCCTGACCACGCAGGCGCGCGCGAAAACACGGCACACGGCCTGACGACACTCGGCGGGATCGCCGCCGGGGCCGTGTCAGCAAGGCTTGCGGCACGTAGCCTGGGCGCTACCCCTCGTCGGCTCAACGAACGGCGGAGGGATGGCGGTCCGGCTTGGTGAACCATTCCGGGCCGCTTTCCGTCATGTGGACGTGGTCTTCCAGGCGAATGCCGAAGCGGTCCGGCACGACGATCATCGGCTCCACCGAGAAGACCATGCCCGGCTCGAGCGCGGTGTCGTTGCCGCGCACGATGTACGGCGCCTCGTGGATCTCGAGGCCGAGGCCATGGCCGGCGCGATGCGGCAGGCCGGGCATACGGTAGTCCGGACCAAGTCCGTGGCGCGCGAGCACGGCGCGGGCGGCGTCGTCCAACGCGGAACACGGCGCTCCGAGACGCGCGGCATCGAAGACGGCGTCCTGTGCCTCGCGCTCGATGCGCCAGATGCGCTCGACCTCGGGCGAGGGCTCGCCGAGCACGTAGGTGCGCGTCAGGTCGGAATGGTAGCCGTCGAGCCGGCAACCGGTATCGACGAGGATCACGTCGCCGTCCCTCAGCGTCTGCTCGCCGTCCGCACCGTGGGGCAGGGCGGTGGCGGCGCCGAAGGAAACGATCGCGAAGGTCGAACCATCGTCGGCGCCGAGCCGGCGGTGCTCCGCGTCGATGAAGGCGACGACCTCGGAGGCCTTCATGCCGGCGCGCATGTCGCCGCGTACGCGCTCATGGATGCCGAGGGTGAGGCCCATGGCATGCCGGATCAGCGCGATCTCTGCCGGCGACTTGCGCATGCGGAGGCGCGAGACGATGGGCCCGCCATCGCGAAGCCGATCGGGGCCCAGAGCCTGCGCCAGTCGATGGTACTGGAAGAGCGGGAGTTGCTCGTCGAGGGCGAGCACGCCGTGCGGGCCGAGGAGGTCTGCGACCAGCGCTGCGGGATCCTGCTCCTCCTGCCAGGGAACGATGTCTCCCGGCAGCCGTGGCAGCGTTTCGACGCGGGAGCATTCGAAGGCCGGCACGATGTAGAGAAGCCGGTCGCGCGTCACCAGCGCGCCGCAGAGACGCTCGCTGCCGTGCCACACGAGGCCCGTGAAATAGCGCAGGCTCTCCGTCGAGCCGAGGAGGAGCGCCGAGACGTTTTGCCGATCGAGCGCGTCCCTGAGACGATCGAGCCGGTCCATCCGTTCGGCGTCCGCGATGCGGGGTACGGGATGATCCCATGTGGGCAGGACTGACATGTGGGGCTCCCTCGGCTGCGTCGTGGCGGCACAGATGCCGTGGCTTGGCGCGATCCGCAAGGTGGGGCGCGACGGGCCGCCTTCGGCGCTTGCCAGGAACCTGCCCTTCGATCAGGAAGGGTGCGACGACGCGCGACGTCACGCCCTTCCGTCCCATCGCCCGAGAGCTTCCATGGTGGAAACGCAGCCACGCCTTGCCGTCAGCATCGGTCTGCTCGTGGCGCTCGCGACGCTCTGGGGGGCGGCCTATACGTTCATCAAGATCGGCGTCGAGACGATCCCGCCGATCACGTTGATCGCCACCCGCACGCTCATCGCCGGGTCGCTGATCCTCCTGATCCTGCGTTTGCGGGGCCTTCGGCTGCCGACGGATCGGCGCAATCTCGGGCGCTTCTTCGTCCAGGCCTGCCTCAACTCGGTCGTCCCGTTCGTGCTCGTCGCCTGGGGCACGCAATATGTGGATGCGGGACTGGCCACGATCCTGAACTCGCTGACGCCGGTCTTCGCCTTCCTGATCAACTGGGGCATCACGCGGCACGAGGCCGTGACGGGCGCCAAGGCGCTCGGTGTGGCAGCGGGGCTTCTGGGCATCTGCCTTGTGGTCGGACCGGCCGCCCTCGGCGGCCAACGCGGCCAGCTCGCGGCGCAACTCGCCATCGTCTTCGCAGCCGTGGCCTATGGGGCGGCCGTCACGTTCGGGCGCACCTTCCGCGATCTCGATCCCATGATGCCGGCGGCCGGCTCGCTCCTGTTCGGCGCTGCGATTCTCGTGCCGGTCAGTCTAGTGGTCGACCGGCCCTGGACGATCGACCCGTCGCTCGCCTCCGTTCTCGCGCTGCTGGCGCTTTCGGTCTTCTCCACTGCGCTTGCCTTCGTCCTTTACTTCACGCTTCTGAAGCGCCTCGGCTCGGTGGGTACCACCGCACAGGCCTACCTCCGGGTGCCGATCGGTGTCGGCATCGGCATGCTCTTCCTGGGCGAGACGCCGCAGTCGACGGCCTGGATGGGTTTGGCGCTCGTGGTCGTCAGCGTCGTCGCCATGACGCTGCCGAAACGCCGGCAACGCACGGCATAGATCGCCCCACCTTGCGTCCGGGAATCGGATAGGTTCGTCGCGCCGATCCGGTTGGCGCCGCCGTCAAGCGCAGCGGCGGGACGAATCCTGTCGCGCGGAGGTGAATCGCCCTACGCCTTCTTCGCTATTCGGCTTACTCCCGATGTGCGGCTCGCGACCCCCTGAAACCTGCCAATCTCCGTCCAGGCGAGCGTCGGAGAGGGCCATGGCAGTTGTGAGCGTTGAACGGCAGGAGCGGCTGGACGAGGCGGGGGGCATCCTCAGTCTCGAAGCATCGCTGGCCTTGTCGGCCGATGAGGCCAACGGGCTGTTTGCGCAGCACCTCAACCGGCACATGCTCCAGCTCTTCGACATTCTCGGCCTCAAGGACCTGGACATCCGGGGCGCGCAGGGGACCGAGATCTGGCTGAACGACGGCCGCACGCTCCTCGACTTTTCCGGTGGTCTGGGCGTCCTGGGCCTTGGCCACAATCACCCGCGGATCATCGCCGCCGAGCGCCGCTGCCACGAGCTGAAGGTCATCGACTGCATCAAGCTGGCGCCGCACAAGCTGCAGGGCGCGCTTGCCTACAACATCGCCCAGTTCCTTCCCGACCCGCTGCAGGTCTCGTTTCTGGCGGTTTCCGGTGCCGAGGCGAACGAGGCGGCGATGAAGCTGGCCGAGCGCGTGCAGACGCCGAAAGGCAAGAAGAAGTTTCTCTGCATGCGGGGCGCTTTCCACGGGAAGACGCACGGCGCCCTCTCGCTCACCACGGCCACCGACGTCCAGACGGGTTTCCTGCTCGGGGTTCCCAAGGAGAACGTCATTTACGCGACCTATGGCGATCTCGGTTCGCTCCGAGCCGCCATCAAGGAGGCCACCGACGAGCGGGGTCGCAACGACATCATCGGCGCGATCGTCGAAACCGTGCACGGTACGACCTGCGAGCTGCTTCCGCCGGGTTATCTCCGGGAGTTCGTCCAGCTCTGCCGGCAGAACGAGATCCTTTCGATCTTCGACGAGATCAAGGTGGGGATGGGCCGAAGCGGCCGTTTCTGCGCCTTCCAGCACGAGGAGGGCGCCATCCCCGACATCGTCACGATGGCCAAGACGCTCGGTGGGGGCAAGCGCGAAGTCGCGGCCATGGTCACGTCGCAGGCGCTGTTCGACCGCGCCTACGGCAACAAGAAGGACTGCACCCTGCACAGTTCGAGCTTCAGCGGGCTGGGCGAAAGCTGCGCCGTCGCGATCGAAACGCTCAACATCCTGCAGGACGAACGGTTGATCGAGCGCGCCGAAGCGATGGGCGCCTATCTGTCGGACAGGCTCCACGCGCTGCGGGACAAACATCCGTCCTGCATCCTGGAGGTCCGGGGACGTGGCTTGTTCCAGGCCCTTCGCCTGAACTTTCGTCAGGACATGGCGTCGAAGCTGGTCGACGTGTCGAGCAATCCGCTTTTCCGGACCTATCAGACGGTTCTGATCGGTTCGCTGACGCGGGAGCTTCTCGAACGCCACGAACTCCTCGTGCACTTCCAGCCGGGCGCGCGCGACCTTCTCCATTTCATGCCGCCCTTTACGGTGAAGGAAGAGGAGATCGACAAGCTGGTGTCCGCCCTCGACGACGTGCTGACGCGCGGGATCGCCGACGCCACGGTCAACTTCGTCGGCAAGAATATCCGACGCGTCTTTGGCGATCTGCGCGACAGGCAACCGGAGCGGCGTGATGTCGGTGCATGAGACGAGCCGATTCTTCAAGCCCGTCAGCGGGGCAGCGCTCGCGCGACATACGCCGGCGCGCGTCTGGCCGATCGTTCTCGTTCTCCTGTCGGCTGTGCTGTTCCTGGTGAACACCCGCCACGGCATCGGGGTCTATGTCGACAGCACGCGCTACATGGGCCTCAGCGTCATCCCCTACGACGCTCCCCTCTACCCCTGGCTCCTGAACCTGCGGGTACTGTTCGGGCTGTCGATCGACGGTGCCGCCGAGGTGCTGGGGCTCCTGTTCGTCTGCGCCAATACGGCGCTGATCTGGCATCTCATCTTCCGGGGAACCCGCAGCGTCTGGCTCTCCTCGCTCGGCACCGCACTGGCCGTAGTCTCACCGCAGTTCGTCACGCTGCATGCCTTGGCGATGTCGGAGCCGCCGTTCCTGTTCCTGTTGCTTCTCACCATGCTGCTGTTCCTCCTGTATCTGGAGGCGCGCAGCCCGGCGCTGCTCGTCGCCTGCGCGCTCGCGCTGGGACTCGCTGCACTAGCGCGGTTCACCGCGCCGGCTCTCGGTGCTGCGGTCGCGCTCTTCCTGCTGCTGGACGCGCGACTTCCCCTCCGCCGACGCATCTCCGACATCGCCTTGTTCGCGGGCGTCAGCGGAGCCGTGTTCTTCGGTTGGGCTGCGTTCAGCCAGACGACGGAAGGGCATTCCATCGGCCGCGAGCTGCGCTTCCACGGGAACATGGGGCCGAAGGAGTGGCACGACAGCCTCGAAGCGCTGACGGCCTGGCTGCTGCCCGATGAGGTGCCGTTCGTGCTGCGCGTCGCTCTTCTCGTCGTGGTGGCCGCGACCGTTGCCGTCCTCGCGTTGCGCGAGATCCGCAAGTTGGCGAGCGCATCCCCGCAGTCCGGTGCCGACACCGGTGCGGACCTTGCAGCGCTGCTGGCCTTCTTCATCGTCGGCTACCTGGCGTTCATGGTTCTGGCGACCTCCGTCGAGGCCAATCTGGCGCTGAACGGCCGCTATGCATTCCCGGCCTATGTCGCGGCCGTGATGCTGACGTCGATCGTCGCGGCTCGTATCGACATCGGCAGTCGCCGCCCGGCCACCGTGCTGGTCGGACTGCTCGCCGTCGCGGCGGCCGTTCTGCCGAGCCACATGCTGCGCACGGCCATGCGATCGGCGGACGCCTATCGTTCGGGTGTGGGATACGCGTCCGTGAACTGGCGCCAGTCGCCGACGGTCGCCGCTGTCGCCGCCCTGCCGCCGAACGCCCAGCTCTTCACGAACGGGCAGGATGCGGTCGCCTACCTCATCCGGCGGCCGTCGCAGCTCATTCCGAACCATTTCGAACTGCGGACCGGCCTTCCGGACCCCGAGCGACCCTGGGATCTCCAGATCGACGAACTCCGGGCCGCTCTGCAGCAGCCGGATAGCTACGTGGTCTTCTTCGACCAGATCGACTGGCGTTTCTATCAGGCGCGGGAGGACGAACTCGTCGCGGCCCTGCCACTGACGCTCGTCAGCGAGCAAGAAGACGGGCGTATCTACCGGCTGAAACCGACTGCCAGCATGCCTCAGACCTGACGACGAACCATCGGGAGTGGACGATGCCGAACGGTATTATGCAGTCACAAGCGAGTTTGCGGACCGCGCGTGGTTCGCTGCGTGAATACCTCGCGATCGCGCGCTTCGACCATGCCACGAAGCATGTCTTCATCATCCCCGGCATCATCATCGCCTACGCTCTGCGCGAGCCCACGCTGAACTACGCCATCGCGGAAATTCTGACGGGGTTCCTCAGCGCGATCGCGATCGCGTCGGCGAATTACGTCATCAACGAGTGGCTGGATCGCGAGTTCGACGCCTTCCATCCCAACAAGCAGAACCGGACGTCCGTCCAGTGGGTGCTCTCGCCGACCCTCGTCTATTGCGAGTACGCGCTCTTCGCGGTCGTCGGGCTCCTTCTCGCATCCTTCGTGACGCCGGCGTTTTTCTATACCTCGGTGCTCTTTCTCTGCTCCGGCGTGCTCTACAACGTTAGACCGATCCGGACCAAGGATCGCCCGTTCATCGACGTCATATCCGAGTCGGCCAACAATCCGATCCGGCTGATGCTGGGCTGGACGATGATCGAGACCACCACCATACCGCCGATGAGCCTGCTGCTGGCGTATTGGGCGGGCGGCGCCTTCCTGATGGCGGCCAAGCGCCTCTCCGAGTACCGCGACATCTCGGCTCGGGCGGGCGTCGAGACCCTGGTCCGCTACCGCCGGTCGTTCCAGCATTACACCGCGGAAAACCTCACCGTCTCGTGCTTCCTGTACGCGATGATGTCGGCCTTCTTCATCGCCGTGTTCCTGATCCGCTACCGGATGGAATACGTCTTCGCGCTTCCCTTCATCGCGATCCTCTTCGCGTCCTACCTCTGGCTTTCGCTCCGCCGCAACTCCATCGCTCAGCGGCCGGAGCGCATGTTCCGGTCCCGCAGGCTGGTCGGCTCGCTGAGCCTCGCCGTGCTCGCCATGGTCACGATGTCCTTCCTCGACATGCCCTTCCTCTACAAGGTGCTGAAGCGGGACTTCATCCCCGTCGACATCCAGGACTATCGCGCGCAAACCAACGGTCAGCACAAATGAACACGTCCGTGGACTGGCGCGCGGTCGATCTGGTGATCTTCGACGTCGACGGGACGCTCTACGACCAGTCGCGGCTGCGTCTGCGGATGGCGCTGGAAATGGCCGGAAGCGCTCTGGCCGGCGGGGGGGCGCGCGATCTTCGCATCGTGCGATCGTACCGCCGCCACCGCGAACGGCTCGCCGAGATGGAGAGCGAGACGTTCGTCGAAAGCCAGTTCGTCGATGTGGCGGCGGACGTCGACGCAACGCCCGAGCTCGTGCGCAAGGTTGTCGCGGAATGGATGGATCGTCGCCCGTTGCGCCATCTCGCGTCCTCTCGCTATGCGGGCGTGGAACGGCTCTTCGAAGCGTTGCGGCGTTCCGGACGCGGCATCGCGGTCTTGTCGGATCACCCCGCCGAGGCCAAGCTCGACGCGCTCGGCCTCAAGTCCGACCTGACCGTCTCGGCTTGCGATCCGAACGTGCGTCGCCTGAAGCCGCATCCGGCAGGGGTGCGGCACATACTTTCCGTGACGGGAACGTTGGCCCAACGCGCCCTGTTCATCGGGGACCGGTTCGAACGCGATTGGCTGGCTGCCGCACGGGCCCAGGTTCCCGCGCTCATCCGGTCGCGGCTGCGGCACCCACGCTGCGCGACCTTTCGGTCGTACCGCTCGGACGTCTTCGCAGCCCTCGGGTGCGATCTCGGTTCCGCTTCGGCCGCCTGGGGCAGTCCACCTGCCGCCCACGCCGGTGCCGCGTACCATGCTCGCGAGCTTTGACCGTTGCGTCGGCGCCATCGCCGAAGTCGTCGCGCGGCGCGAACTTGGCGCACCGACGGACTCGCAGGTCGATGATGTGGCGCGCTTCCTGCGCGAGGTCCTGCGCCAGATGCCCGACTACCTCCGGATCGCGTTCCGCATCCTCACCATCGTCTTCGACGCGTCCGCGCTCTTGTTCCACGCCAAGCCGTTCCACCGTTTGCCGCTCGGCGCTCGCGCTCGGCTCGTCGATGCCTGGTCGAGGACCGCGGTTCCGTTCGCCCCGAGCTTCATTGCCTTCTTCGTGACGTTCGGCACCTTCTGCGTCTCCTCGGATCTTCACGGGGGCGAGGATGCCGCCGCGGTTCGATGATCCGCCCCGCAAGCTATCGACCGACGTCCTCGTCATCGGATCGGGGCCTGGCGGGTGCGTGACCGCGACCGTGCTAGCGGATGCCGGGAAGGATGTCCTGGTTCTGGAGGAAGGCGCGGACCTTTCGATCCACTCCGCCCCGCATTTCTCCCGCGAGGAGATCCTGCAGAAGTATCGCAACGCCGGCATCGGGCTCGCTCACGGACCGCTGAGCGTCGCTTATGTCGAAGGGCGGTGCGTGGGAGGTGGCAGCGAGGTCAATCGCGGCCTGTACCATCGCACACCGGACTACGTGCTGGATGAGTGGAGCCGCGAGTTCGGCGTCGATCGCCTTTCGTCCGAAGTGCTGCGGCCGCATTTCGAAGCCTGCGAAAGCGTCGCCCGGGTGGAAGCTCCTCCGGAGGGGGTGTCGCGCGTGTCCGCGAAGCTCGGCGACGGTGCGTCGCGTTTGGGATGGGAGGCGACGGTCGCCCAGCGCCTGGTCCGCTACGGTGCGGAGACGAGGGGGCGCGATCGCCAGACGATGACCGAGACGTTTGTGCCGCGCTTCCAGTCCAGGGGAGGGCAGCTGATCACGCGAACCCGCGTCGAACGCATGTCCCGCTCGGGGGGACGGTGGCATGCTCACGCGCGGCAACACACGGACGACGGCGCGGAACGATCCGTCGAGATCGTCGCGAACACGGTCTTCGTCGCCTGCGGGGCCGTCCAGACCCCGGCATTGCTTCGTCGCGCCGGCATCGGTCGCAACATCGGCGACAGCCTGCGCTTTCACCCCATGGTGAAGATCGTGGCGGAGTTTCCCGACGAGGTGAACCGTCCCGGCGACCTCGATCCGGTGCATCAGGTCAAGGAGTTCGAGCCCACCATCGGCATGGGCTGCTCAGTCACGCGCCGACCGATGCTGAAGCTCGCCACCGCCCATCTCGGGGACGATTCCGCCTACGTGGACGCGAACTGGCGGCGGATGGGCATCTACTATGCCCAGACCACGGGCGGGCGGGCGAGCGTGCGCAACCTGCCGTTCATGCGCGATCCCCTGGTCCGCGTCCGCCATTCGACCCAGGACCGGATCGACCTCGCCCGCGCCTTCCGGCTGTTGGCCGAAGCGCTATTCGCGGCTGGCGCGCTCGCGCTTTATCCCGCGGTCGCCGGATACCCCGTGCTGCGCTCTCCGCTGGATCTTTGCGGCCTTCCCGACGTGTTCGCCGGGGCCGACGGCAGCCTGACGTCGGTCCACGTCTTCTCGTCCTGCCCGATGGGCGAAAACGAACGCCGATGCGCCACCGACTCGTTCGGCGCCGTCCGCGATGTGGACGACCTTCACATCGCCGACGCTTCGCTGCTCTGCGGGCCGACCAGCGTCAATCCGCAGGGAACCGTGATGGCAATCGCCCATCGAAATGCGATCCACGCTCTCGAGCGCGGTTTGCGGCACTAGGAGAGCGAGGACGGGTCATGAGCGACGTTCGACCGCCTGCTGCCCCGGTTCACTTTTCCCCTGGTGAGCTCAGTGCGCTTCCGGCCGTCCCGATATCGCTGCGTTCCCGCGTCCGCCTGTTCCTCGATCGTCACGCGGCGTCCGGCCTGCGTGTCGGGCTGGGATTGCTGCTCGGCGCCGTCTTCACGGCGCTGGTTCTTCGAACGGTCGATCTCGACGCGGTCTACGACCTGCTTGCGAAGGCCTCCGTCCTCCCGGTGGTGGTGGGCTTGTGCGCCTTCGTTCTCGACTTCGTTCTGCGCGCCGCTCGGTTCTCCTGGATGTTGCGGTTGGCGATGGGGCAACCTGTTCCGCTTCGTCGCTCGGTTGGCCCCTACATCGCGAGCTTCGGCGTAAGCGACATTCTTCCCCTGCGGATCGGCGACGGGTTCCGGATCCTCTGGTTCAGCCGTCGCTTCGTGATTCCGGTCGGCACCTTGGCCGGAACCATGATCATGGAGCGCGTCTTCGATCTCCTCACGATCGTGATCCTGTGCGGCCTCTGCCTCGCGTGGGTGGACGTGCCCGAGGCGACGCTCCTCGTGCAGGTGCTCCTACTCGCTCTCGCGGTCTCCCTCGTCGGCGGGTTGTGTCTTCTGTTCGGCCCGTCGTTGCTCGCGAGAGCCCTTGGGTACCTGTCCCGGCGTTTCCGCATCGCCTTCCTGGATCGCCCGGTTGCGTTTCTCCAGGTGAGCGCGCAAGCCATCGGCAGCGTGAGATCATGGCGTCACGTTGGGTCGCTCGCCGTCCTTTCGCTTGGTCTATGGCTTCTGGAGAGCGTCGCCATGATCGGGGCTTGGGTCAGCCTCGGAGGCGATGTCGGCGCCTGGCTCAAACCGCTTCTGGCTTTCTCGTTCAGCACGCTCGGCACGATGGTGCCAAGCCTTCCCGGTCATTTCGGCACATTCGAGTTCTTCGGGCTGCAGGCGTTCAAACTCGGCGCCGTGGACGAGAACATGGCCGCTGCCGTCCTGCTCCTCGCCCACCTCGTCATCTGGCTCCCGACAGCGCTTTTCGGCATCGGCTGGCTTTTGCTCGGTGCAAACGTATCGAAAGGGCAGGTGGTCCCTCTCGCCCGCCCGGAGCAGGGTTAAGTTCGCGTCGGTTCCCTCACGGAGGGATCGGACCGGGACGTGCGGCCAATCATCGCCTGTCTTGGCGACTTGTCGACAGCCCCTTCGACCGTCCCAGTTTGTCGGATGAGGGCGGGGCGTTCGTGGCGCCGCAAGGCCAAGGGACGCGCAGTTTTCCATGGAAGCATCCAGACACATGACCGGCCTTCCGGTCCTGCCCGAAGCCGCACGCGCCTATCGCGACGCGTTACCGAAGGGCCGCTTCGTCGGGTTTCCGTTGCACGGTCTGGATCGGACCGGCGTTCGTGCCTGGAAGGTCGCCCTGTTCCTCGACGACGCCGCGGCTCTCCCCGGCAACCTGCCGTCCGGCTACGGCTACGGCTTCGACGACGACACGGCGCTGATCGGCGCCTTCGCGGAGATCGCCGAAGCCATCCTGCCGACGCTGCGCCTGATGGACGAGCCGCGCTGGATCGACAGCTATCTCGCCTTGCGCGCGGAGCGAGGCGAGGGCGCGATCGTCGATCCGCTGACGCTTTGCCTTCCGGCCGGAAGCCCGGTGACGCACGACACGCCGCTCGCCTGGATCGAAGCGCGGCGGCGGCGGACGGGCGAGCCCGTGCTGGTGCCCATGGATGTGGCGGCGACGGATTATTTCGAGCTTCCCGCGGGCTACCAGCCGTTCACCACGCTGATCACCAATGGACTGGGCGCAGGCCCCGATCTCGAGTGGGCCATGGGCCATGGCATCCTCGAGCTCCTCCAGCGAGACGGCAACGGCCTCGGGTTCCGCGCTCTCGACAAGGGGATCGTCCTCGACATCGATCCGGCGGATCTCGACGACCAGACGCGCGGGCTTCTGCAACACCTCGATGCCGTCGGGATCGAGGTCATCGCGAAGTTCGCCAGCGACGAGTTCGGGCTGGCGAACGTCTACGTCATCGGCTTCGATCGGCCGGGCTTCGGGCCCCGCACGCCGATCATGCTGTCGGCCTGCGGCGAGGCCTGCGATCCCGATCGCGCCACGGCGCTGCGCAAGGCGCTCTTGGAGTTCTGCTCGGCGCGCGTTCGCAAGAGCTACGCACACGGACCCATGAGCGAAGCGCGGAGCGTCGCCCCGGCAGGCTTCATCGAGGACTTCCTCGACCAGGCGATGCCGAGCCTCGTGGGCGGCGAGAGCCGTGCCTTCACCACCATGCGCGATTGGTCGACGCGTGAAGCCGATAGCCTGAAGACCGCGCTGGACGGCTCGGTCTACGCCCGCCGGTCCACCAAGCCGTTCCGCGAACTTCCCGCGACGCCGCTTCCCACGAGCCGCGAGCGCGGGCGCTTTGCGGCCGAAGCGCTGGAAGCGGCCGGCTTCGACGTTCTCGTCGTCGACGGCTCGCCGCGCGACGGAAGCGTCGGCGTCGCCAAGGTCATCGTGCCCGGTCTCGAGGTCGAGACGATGAGCTACTATCGGATCGGGGAGCGCAACACGCGCCGTCTGATCGAGGCGGGAAGCGATCTCGTGCGTTTCGGCGGGGAAAGCGAGACATTGCGCCCGGTGCGACTGACGCCGGAAGCACTGGAACGCCTCGGCGGACGTCAGCCGCTTCTCGACACGGCGGCGGTGGATCGCGCGGTCGGGCCGCTCTATCCGCTGTATCGCGAGCCGGAAGCTCTCCACGTCGCCTGGAGCCTGGAACAGCCGGCCACTCGCTAGCCGACCCGGCGAGCGGTTCCGGTCAGCGCGCTGACGTAGAACCGCTGCAGCATGAGGAAGGCGACGATCACCGGGGCGATGGTGACGAGGATCATCGCCTGCTGCAGCGAAAGCTGGCTTTCCGTGTCGAACGCCCCGCGCACCATGTAGATGCCGATCGGCGCGGTCTGCAGGTCGGGTGCGCTCTGCGTGACCGTGAGCGTCCAGGCGACCTCGTTCCAGTGGTAGACGAATACGAAGAGCGCCAGCGTCGCCGCGGCCGGCCGCACGATGGGCAGGACGATGGACCAGAGGATGCGCCATTCGCCCGCCCCGTCCATGCGGGCGGCCTCCAGGAGATCGTCCGGCACGCCGATCATGAACTGTCGCATCAGGAAGACGCCGTACCACGAGACGGAGAACGGAAGGATCAGCGCGGCATAGGTCCCGAGCAAGCCTGTTCCACCCTGGCCGAGAAGGTCGTTGCCACCCATCAGCGGCCAGTAGCGCAGGATGAAGACCAGGGGGATCAGGAACAGGAAGAACGGAAAGAGCTGGGCGACGATCACGAAGCGAAGGATCGTATCCCGTCCCCGGAAGCGGAACTTCGCGAGCGCATAGCCTGCCGTGACGCTGGTGGCGACCTGCAGGAGCGTGATCGAGACCGTGACGACCACGCTGTTGAAGATCCACAGCGCCAGCGGATAGCGTTCGAAGACGTCGGTGAAGTTGCTCCAGACCGGGGTTGCGGGAAAGTAGGGCGGCGGGCGCATCAGCCGCTCGGCCGGCGTGCGCAGCGCGCCGAGCAGGAGGTCGATGAACGGCACCGTCATCAGAAGCGCGCCGAGGGTAAGCGTCGCGACGGCGGCGACACGCCAAGGCGAGCGCCGGCGCGTCGGCAACTTGTTTGGCATCACCACGCTTCCAGCCCGCCCCGTCGCATCAACCTCAGCTGGAGGAGCGCGACGGCGAACACGATCGCGAGCAGGATGTAGGCGCCGGCCGACGCGAGCCCGAGGCGCAGGTCGGCGAAGGCCATCGTATAGAGGTGGAGCGCGGCGACATTGGTCGTGTTGACCGGCCCCCCGCCGGTCAGCACTAGCATCAGAGCGAAATAGCCGACGCCCTTGATCATGTTGGTCATCACCACCAGCAGGATCGTCGGCTTCAAAAGTGGCAGCGTGATGTACCAGAACACGCGCAGCGGTCCCGCACCGTCCATCTCCGCCGCCTCCTCGCAGGCCTCGTCGATGCCGTCGAGACCGGATGCGAGCAGCATCATGTCCTGCCCGACATGGAACCAGACGAAGACGACGACGAGCGCCGACATCGCGAAGGCGGGATCGGCGAGCCAGGCCGGCCCGGCGATGCCGAGGCCCGCCAGGAGCCGGTTGACGAGCCCGTAGGGGTCGGCCAGCAGGAACTGCCAGATATAGGCGATCGCCACGACATTGGTGACGGTCGGAAGCCAGAAGGCGCTGCGCCAGAGGCGTTTGAAACGACTGTGGCGAAAGGCGAGCGCAAGGCCAAGCGCCAGCGGTACGCCGACGGCGATCGTCGCGCCCACGAACGCGGCGGTGTTGCGCAAGGACGCGTAGAAGAGGGGATCGCGCGTCAGGAGATAGCGATAGTTCGCCAGCCCGACGAAACGCGGAGGAGCCAGCGAGTTCCAGGTGGCGAAGCTGAGCCCGAGCGAGAGAAGCAGAGGCAAGACGAAGAACGCCGTCCCCAGAACGAGGGTCGGCGCTAGAAACAGGTACGGTGCGAGCCGTTTGCCCAGCGTCATGCGGCTCGGTGCGTCTCTGCGATGGTCCGGCGAACAGCCGGCCTCACTGCGGCAGGGCCAGAAGGTCGGTGATCTCCTGATCGGCCTTGGCAAGCGCGTCGGCCGGGGTCATCCGGCCGAGCCAGGCCTCTTCGATCTGCGTGCGCAGGACGCGATCGACTTCGGCGGTCTGCGCGATGTTGGGGTCGCTGAGCGCACGACCCGAGCGCAGCGCTTCGACGAACGGAGCCGTGAACGCGTCTCCGAACTCGGCCTGAGAGGCGGCGAGGTCCGCCTTGTTGGCCGAGAGGCTGCCGAGCGAGACCAGCATGTCGCCGACGCAGGAGCGCTTGCCCTCGCCCTGCGGACTGTGCAGCCAGCGCAGAAGGGCCCAGGCTTCCGGCTGATGCGGGCTCTTGGCGTCCACGCCTTGGTAGAAGGAATACTGGTACGTCTTCCAGTCCGGGCCGCCGGGGATCGGCGCGACGCCGACCGTCTCGTCCATCTTGTCGCCGAGCCCTTCGCGCATCAACTGCTTCATCCAGTTGGCGCCCGTGATCATGCCGATGCGCCCGGCGGGAAAATCGCGGATCTGGTGGGACGCGCTCGTCAACCCTTCGCGGAACAGGCGCGCCTGACCTTCCAGCACCTCGACGGCTGCCGGTTCGGTCAGGTGCGTGCCTTCGAGATCGTCGGTCAGGATGCTGCTGCCCTTCGAGAACAGAAGCGTGCGGAAGGGATGAGCGGCGTTCGCCACGCTCGGTCCGAAGGCATAGCCCGCAACCTCGACACGGCCGAGGCTGTCGCGCTTGGTGATCTTGGCGGCCGCGTCCATCAAGGACGCCCAGTCCTTGGGCGGCTCGGCGATGCCGGCCTCTGCGAACAGCTTCTTGTTGTAGATGAGCATGTAGAGGGCGACTTCCGCCGGGATGCCCCAGAGCCGATCATCGATCAACGCAGATTGGACCGTGCTGGCTTCGAAATTCTCGCCGATGAAGTCCGCGATGTCCTGAGGCGGTTCGGCCAGGATCGCGTTGTCGACGAGGCGTTTTCCCCAGATCGAGTAGACGTTGTATATATCGGGGTGCGCGCCGGCGACCTGCGACGTCATGACGTTCTGCATGAAATCCGCGATCGGCGTCTGGCGGTATTCGATTTTGACGCCGGGATGCTCGGTTTCGTACCGTCGGAAGCACGCCGTGAGCGGCGCCATCTCGCTGTCGGTATAGTGCGCGGCGAAGGTCAAAGTGACCGGTGTCTGCGCCGTCGCCGCGGGAACGGCCGCGAGCACCGAAAGGAGCGTGATCGCTGCAGCCTTGGTTTTCTTCATCGAATCCGTCCGCATCGATCCCAAACTGACGCGACCATGCCGTATCCCGCCGGTTCGCAAAACCTGCGAGACGACCTTCCCCGGCGGTCGGGACGTTATGTCGCGAACTGGCATGTCGGGCGTAGTGGGGCACCAGTAGCCCCTGCGGCACCGCTCGTTCCTGCGAAGGCGAGCGCGCCGATCGCCGCACGCTCGTCTCCTCCGGCGGCCGGCACAAAGGATCCGGCGCTTCCGCGATCCGACACGACGGACGGGTGTCGACGCTCCCAAACAAAAACGCCTGCCGGGGGAGGACCGGCAGGCGTCAGAGATTACCCTTCGGCTGGGAGGAGGATGCCGTCGGGCGATCCGCATGAGCCATATTGGGAGGAGGGGCTCATGCGAAACTGGTAGGCTGTATTTAGCGGTTCTATGTGCACTGCGGTAGTGCGTTCAGCGCATGGCTGACCTGCATACTGGGCACAACTTGCGAACCGCTTTCGATAGCCGTTGGCGATGAACAGGGATGCGCCGCGGTCGGCGAGAAGGGTCCGTGACGTCACGGGAAGCATCCAGTCGCTAGTTCTCGGTGCCGCCGCCGACGGTCACCGAATTCGATACGCCCTCCGTCTTCCCGCTGAGGCCGGGCACCTCGTCGAGTTGACGAAGGTCGGAGAAGCGCCCGCGCTCTTCCCGGTAGCGGACGATCTCGAAACCATGGCCCCGCAGGACATCGACGCTATTCAGTTCCTCGGCCGTGGCGGTGTTCAGGTCGATCATCGGGCTCTCCTCGTGGTAACTCGAGACTGTCGTCGCTCGCTAACGCAGGAGAACGACCGGACGGTCCATGCATCGCCGCGACAAACTGCTCCGATCCTGCGCCGTGTCGCCTGCGCCCGGTCCGATGCCGTTCTTGGTGGACGAGCACCCCGCAGGGTTCAGCCCGGAAGGCTCGGGATCAGACCACGCGTAGGTGCCCGGTGGTCGGGGTCAGCCGTCGCACGATCGCGTCCGCCGCACCGACCTCGAGGGGCCGGCCGAGGAGGTAGCCTTGTGCCGTTCCGCAGCCGAGCGCCAGGAGGTCCTGCAGTTGGCTTTCCTGCTCGATGCCTTCCGCCGTCGTGTCGATGCTCAGCTCGCGCGCCATCGACATGACCGCCCGTACGATCGCGGCAGCGCCGGGGTCGCTGCCGGACGCTGCGATGAAGCTTCGATCGATCTTGATGCGATCGACCTTGAACTCGCGCAGGTGGGCGAGCGACGAATAGCCCGTTCCGAAATCGTCCATCGCGACGCGAACGCCGAGCGCGCGCAGACTGGCGAGGGTGAGGGCGATCTGGCCGCTGTTCTCGACCATCGCGGTTTCGGTGATCTCGATCTCGATCCGAGAAGCGGAGACGCGGTACTTGGCGAGGGCCTGGGCCAGCTGAGAGGCGAGGGCCGCCGAGCGCAACTGGATGGCCGACACGTTGATCGACATGTAGATGTGGTCGGGCCACTGTGCAGCGCGTCGGCAGGCCGCATCGATCACCCAGGCACCGATCGTCGAGATCAGGCCGCAGCTCTCGGCCAAGGGGATGAATTCGCCGGGCGACACTAGCCCACGCTCGGGATGACGCCAGCGTATGAGGGCCTCGAAACCGGTCAGCGTCCGCTCGGGCAGGCTGTAGAGCGGTTGATACCAGAGTTCGAGCTGGTCGGCGGCCATCGCCGCCGAAAGGTCCTGCTCCAGAAGGCGTTTCTTGGCTTCCTCCTCCAGCATGCCGTCCCGGTAGGTCTCGAACCGGTTTCGCCCGCCGTTCTTGGCGGCGTAGAGCGCCAGATCCGCCTTCTGCTGCAGAGTGGACGTGTCCCCGGCCAGGCTGGTCGCGATGCCGATGCTGCAGCCGATCGCGACCACGTGCGAGTGGATCTCGAATGGGATCCCGACCGATGTCGTGATGTCGTTCGCCAGCGCGGCGGCCCGTTCCTGTGGCGCCGAGAGGAGCACCGCGAGTTCATCCCCGCCGAGCCGGAATGCCTGTTCGCCGGAGCGAAGAAGCAGGCCGATGCGCGCGGCGACCTGGCGCAGAAGCTCGTCGCCGACCGCATGGCCCAGACGGTCGTTGACGCCCTTGAACCGATCGAGGTCGATCATCAGCATCGTCACGCGGCCACGCGCTAGAAGCTCGTCCATGGACTGGGCGAACATCCGGCGGTTCTTGAGGCCCGTCAAAGCATCGTGGAACGCCATGTGGGCGATCGTCTTCTGACCGTTCCGGGTTTCCGTAACGTCTTCGTAGGTCAGGATCGCACCGCCCCTGGCTACGGGCTGGCAAGCGATGCTGAGCACCGTGCCGTCGTCGAGCTGGTGCTCCAGGCGCGTCGCGGTGCTCGACCGCATCCAGCTGTGATGATTGGCGATGACCCGGCCGATACGCTCCTGGTCCCAACCGGCTCGCCGACCGATCGCCGTGAGGTAGGTCTCCAGCGTCATGCCGATCCTGACCTCGTCCTTCTCCAGACGAAACAGCGCGTGGACGCGCTCGTTGACGAGCGTGACGAGGCCGTTGGGCGACAGCATCGTGAGCCCGTTGGACATGTTGGCGAGGGCATCGGACGCGGTGGCACGCGCCTTCGTGTCGATGAAGCTGCTGGCGAAACCGGATCCCACGATGAACAGCCCGACGCAGGCGACCGCGAAGGCGAGGGCGTTCAGGGCTTCCGGATCCGAAAAGGATCCGTCGATCTCCATCGGGGAGACGCGGAACGCGGTCATGCCGGTGAAGTGGAGCCCGATGATGGACAGGAAGAACAGAACCGTCGCTAGGTGCGGACGCATCCACTCGCGGCCGATCCGCAGAGCGACGTGCAGGGCGGAAGCCGCGAGCGTGCAGGAGATGAGGATCGACGCGACGAGGTAGGACTGATCCCAGCTCACGATGCCCTGCACGCGGTAGGCGACCATTCCGGTGTAGTGCATGACCACGATCGACAAGCCGACAACGGCGCCGCCGATCGCCGCGGCGCTGGGGATTTTCGCGGTCGCGATCAGGAAGCCGATTCCGGAGCCGGTCATGGCGACGAGCAGGGAGATGATCGTAAGAACCGGGTCGAAGCCGATGGGGAGTTTCGGCTCGTAGCCGAGCATCGCAACGAAATGGGTGCACCAGATGGACGCGCCGGTCACGAAAGCCGACAGGACGACCCAGGCGCCTTTCTCCAGGGAATCTGCCGCCGCCGCCCGAAGAAACAGTCGGACCATGGCCCAGGACCCTGCGCCACAGATGATGGCGGCCATGAGCACCAGCCAGAGGTTGTGCTCGTCGACAATGCACCCAATCACCGTCATCATGTCGGCGTCACAAGTCCTGTCCGCAGCGAAGATCGAAGGCAAACCACCGATCGCGAATCGAGCTGCCCGATGACAGAAGTTATCGCGCGATACGTTATGACGGAGCTAATGGCACGCCGACGATTTGCAGCTGTCGATAACGGGCACTCGTCAGTGTCGAGGTCGGCTGCGGAAACGGCCGGATCGCGTTCGTATCGAGCCTGCACGTCACGCGTCGTCCGCTGAAGCGGCAGGGACGAACACCTGATTCAGTATGTTCGAACACCAGCTCGCATTCACAAGGTATCGCGGATCGTGCCGGCACCGTCTTGACGTATGCCGATGGCGGAGAGGATGGGATTCGAACCCACGATACCGTTCCCGGTATACTCCCTTAGCAGGGGAGCGCCTTCGACCACTCGGCCACCTCTCCGACGCGGTTTCGAGTATCCGAAGCCCGGACAATGTTCAAGGGGCAAACACTGCGGGGGCTGGGGTCGCCAGGACACCTGTGTGCTGCTTGCCATGGTCTTGCAGGATGCGCATCCCATTCAAGTTGCAAGGATAATCGCATTGTGGCAGGGCGACTTGCACGATAGGCTTCTTCTTGTTCGAGCCTGCAGCATCAAGGGAGCCATTGCGCGATGATCAGACGGAAGGGGCCGATCCTGGCAGCGGCGGTGATCGCGGCCTTTGCCCTCGGATGGTATCGCGGGCTCTTCGGGGTCGATCAGATTGCGCCACCGGCAACGTCGCCGGGCGGCCCGACGGTATCGGGCGAGGTCGGCGAGGGTGGCGCGCCGTCCGTTCGACAAGGATCGGTTTCGAACTCTGCTTCCGTCGGGTCGTCATCGTCGCCGGCAGCATCGGTCGTTCCGCCGGGAACGTCGACCCAGCCCCCGATCCAAGAGACCACTGCAAGCCCCGACGGCCCGAAGACGACTGCCGCTCCCGCGTTCGACATCGTGCGGGTGGATCCGGACGGATCGACGGTGGTCGCGGGCAAGGGGGCGGCCAACGAAACCATTGCCCTCACGAACGGAACGCAGACATTCGGAGAGGCGCGCACCAACGCCAACGGCGATTTCGTCATGACGCTGTCGCTGCCAACCGGCAGCCACCGGCTTCAGCTGGCCCAGGGCGGCGATGTCGTTTCGAGCGATGCGGCGGTGGTGAACGTACCGGCGAAGGACAAGCCGGAGGAGTTGCTGGTGATGATGCAGCGTCCGGGCGAGGCGAGCGAGATTCTGCAGCGGCCCGAAGAGACACCGGTCGCGCAGGCGCCGCACCGACCGGAGGCCGCTCCGGCCGAGCCGCAGCAGGCGGACCGGAATGCCGAACTCGCAAGTGCATCGCCGACCGTCCCGGCCACCGAAGCAAGCCCGGCGGCGCAACCGCGTGCAGGGAGCCTGTCTGTCGAGGCCGTCGAGATCGAAGGCAATCGTCTGTTCGTTGCCGGCGCGGCGAAGGATAAGTCGACGGTCCGTGTCTATCTGGACGACCAGTCGATCGCGGAAACCGAAAGCGGGGCGGGCGACCGGTTCATTGCCAGCGCACGAACGGATGTGGCCGTCGGCGACCACACGGTCCGTGCCGATGTCGTCGATGAACGCGGGCAGGTCATCGAGCGTGTGGAGGTCCCGTTCCGGCGTCCGGAAGGAAGCACCATGGCGGCTGTCGCCGCACTGCCGCCTTCGGCTCCGGACGCGAGTTCGTCCAAAGCGCCCGGCGCGACAGTTGCAACGGTTCCGTCGGCGCCCGAGCAGTCGCCTGGGGAGGGCGGACCGGCCTCCGCTTCGGGAGCCGTCGGCAACGTGGCAACGGATGCCTCGGGCGCCGCGGCCGGCCTCGGAGAACCGGAGATCGTTCGGCAGCCTGCGTTGCAGGCGTCCGCGTCGCGGGTCATCATCCGGCGCGGCGACACGCTGTGGCGCATCTCGCGAACGACCTACGGCCGAGGCAGCCGCTACACGGTGATCTACCTCGCCAACGGCGACCAGATCCGCGATCCCAACCGGATCTATCCCGGGCAGGTCTTCCGGATGCCGGACGGCGACGAGCCCGACGCGCAACCGCGCGGATGAGCAAGGGGACCCTTCGGCAGGACCGTTTCCGCGAGCCGCCTGGGGTGGCCCTCCGCGACGCGGAAAGCTAGAAGCGTTCCAAAAGGGCGCGCGGCCATCGTCGCGCCCGCTTCCCGCGACGGAACGCCCCTGCCTTGTCCGATACATCCCAACCTTCCGCGGCCGGCGAAAGCCGCGTCATGTGGCGAACCCTGAAGAGCCTCTGGCCCTATATGTGGCCGGAGGGCCGGCCCGATCTGCGGGCGCGGGTCGTCTGGGCGAGCTTCTACCTCGTGCTCGCCAAGCTCCTGACCGTCGGCATTCCCTACTTCTTCAAGTGGGCCACCGATGCGCTGGACGGCGCCCATACGGCGCAGCAGTGGTTGCCGCTGGTGCTGACCGGGGCGGTGACGCTGGTCGTCGCCTACAACGTCGCGCGTGTCGTTTCGGTGGCGCTGAACCAGTTGCGCGACTCCCTCTTCGCGAGCGTCGGTCAGCATGCGGTTCGCGTCCTGGCCTTCAAGACCTTCGTTCACATGCACCAGTTGTCGCTGCGCTTCCATCTGGAGCGACGCACCGGTGGGCTCAGCCGCATCATCGAACGCGGCACGAAGGGCATCGAGACGATCGTGCGCTTCACGATCCTCAATACGGTCCCGACGATCCTGGAATTCGCGCTAACCGCGGCGATCTTCGGGTTCGCCTACGGCTGGCGCTACCTCGTGGTCGTGGCCGTCACGGTGTTCGCCTATGGCTGGTTCACGATCAAGGCCAGTGATTGGCGCATCGCGATCCGCCGGGAGATGAACGATTCCGACACGGAAGCGAACACCAAGGCGATCGACTCGCTCCTGAACTTCGAAACCGTGAAGTACTTCGGCAACGAGACCATGGAGGCCGAGCGCTTCGATCGGTCGATGGCGCGCTACGAGAAGGCGGCGACGCAGACGTGGACGTCGCTCGGCTGGCTCAATTTCGGCCAGGGCGTGATCTTCTCGGCGGGAATGGGCGTCACCATGGTCATGTCGGCGCTGGAGGTGCGCGCCGGCACGCAGACGCTGGGTGACTTCGTCTTCATCAACGCCATGCTGATGCAGCTTTCGGTGCCGCTTAACTTCATCGGCTTCGTGTATCGCGAAATCCGGCAGGGACTGACGGACATGGAGGAGATGTTCCGCCTCCTGCGCATCCGCGAGGAGGTGAAGGACCGGGAAGGCGCGGCCGACCTGGTGGTCGGGTCCGGCGCGATCCGCTTCGAGGACGTGCACTTCAGCTACGACCCGGAGCGTCCGATTCTCAAGGGTGTCAGCTTCGAGGTTCCGGCCGGCAAGTCGGTCGCGATCGTCGGGCCGTCCGGTGCGGGCAAGTCGACGATCTCGCGGCTTCTCTTCCGCTTCTACGACGTCCAGTCCGGTCGCATCACGATCGACGGGCAGGACATCGCGTCGGTGCGACAGGCGAGCGTGCGCGCGGCGATCGGCATCGTGCCGCAGGACACGGTGCTCTTCAACGATACGATCGCCTACAACATCCGCTACGGCCGAACGGAAGCGGCGGAAGACGAAGTGCAACGGGCGGCGGCGCTGGCACAGGTCGCCCATTTCATCGAGAGCCTTCCCGAGGGCTACGACACGATGGTCGGCGAGCGCGGTCTGAAGCTCTCCGGCGGCGAGAAGCAGCGCGTCGCGATCGCTCGCACGATCCTGAAGGCCCCGCCGATCCTGGTTCTCGACGAGGCGACGTCGGCGCTCGACACCCATACCGAACAGGAGATCCAGAGCGCGCTCCAGCTCGTCTCCCGCCAGCGCACGACGCTGACGATCGCGCACCGGCTGTCCACCATCGTCGATGCCGACGAGATCATCGTCCTGCGTTCGGGAAAGATCGTGGAACGGGGGTCCCATCGCGTCCTTCTGGCCGCCGGAGGCCTCTACGCCGAGATGTGGACGATGCAGCGCGAGGCGAACGAGGCGGAAGAGGCGCTTCGCCGCGCGCGCGAAGCGGATGCGCTCGGCGTCATCGAGCGAAGGCGCCCGGCCGGCGTCGAGTGACACTCTGCCGCGGCGTTGAGCGCCGGGCGGTTTGCCCCTATGTGTCGGAGCCAGCCAGTTTTCGGCAAACCTGAAGGATTCCCGCCTCGATGGACATGATCGCCTCGATCCGAAACGTCTTCGTTCCGATCCATCGGGCGGGCTATCCCTTCATCGCGGGTTTCTTCGTCGCTTCCGTGCTGCTCGGGCTCCTGTGGGAGCCGCTGCTCTGGATCGGATTGATCCTCACCGTCTGGTGCACCTACTTCTTCCGCGATCCCGCCCGCACCACGCCGGTCGGCGAGGATCTCGTGGTCAGTCCGGCCGACGGCAAGGTCTCGCTCGTGGGCCTCGTGCGGCCGCCGGCCGACCTCGGCCTCGGCGACGAGCCGCTGCTGCGCGTGTCGATCTTCATGAACGTCTTCGATTGCCACGTGAATCGGGCGCCGGTGCGCGGGCGGATCGACCGGATCATCTACCGGGAAGGCCTCTTCAAGAACGCCGAGCTCGACAAGGCGAGCGAGGTGAACGAGCGCTCCGGGATGGTGATTTCCAACTCGCATGGCGAGGTCGGCGTGGTGCAGATCGCGGGCGCCGTCGCCCGGCGTATCATCGTCTTTTCGCGCGCCGGCGAGCATCTGGAGACCGGCGAGCGCTTCGGCCTGATCCGCTTCGGCTCGCGTCTCGACATCTACCTGCCGGACGGAGCGATGGCCCGCGTGGCCGAGGGGCAGAAGGCTGTCGCGGGCGAGACGGTGATCGCGGAATTCGGGGCAGGGCACGGCGCCTGGACCTGGCGTCGGGACTGAGCGCATGAGCGATCCCGTCGACACCCCGCCGGCCGCCCCTCCGTCGCGCATCCCCATCCGGCAGATCCTGCCGAACATCATCACGATTCTGTCGATCTGCGCGGGCGTCACGGGCATCCGTTTCGCCTTCGAAGGGCGCTTTGAACTCGCCGTGGGTCTCGTCCTTGGCGCGGCCTTCCTCGACGGCATCGACGGTCGCCTCGCGCGCCTCGTCAACGGACAGAGCCGGTTCGGGGCCGAGATGGACTCGCTTGCCGACATCGTGAACTTCGGCGTCGCGCCCGCTCTGCTTCTCTACGCCTACACGCTGCACGACGTCGGCTCGTTCGGGTGGATCTGCGCGCTTCTCTACATCGCCGGCTGTGCGCTGCGCCTCGCTCGCTTCAACACGATGCTGGACGAGCCCAACAAGCCGGCCTGGAAGAGCGCTTACTTCACCGGCATTCCGTCGCCCGCCGGAGCGGGGCTGGCCCTGTTTCCGGTCTATCTCGGCTTCACCAGCAACCTGGCCTTTCCCGACATCGCCCCGGCGGCGGCGGCCATCTACCTCGTGATCGTCGGCGTCCTCATGGCCAGCCACATCCCGACCTATTCCGGCAAGACGATCGGCATACCGCTACGGCGCGAGTACGTGGCGCCGGCGGTTCTCTTCGTCGTCCTCTATATCGGCCTGCTGTTGAGCTTCTTCTGGGAGACGCTGACGGTCTCGGCGGTCGTCTACTACGCGACGATCCCGTTCTCGATCCGCTCCTACCGAAAGCAGGCGCGGCGCCCGGTGCCCTGAAAGACCAAGCGATGGCCAAGCAGTTCGAACGGATCGAACCGGTACACCGGCAGATGATGGCGCGTCAGGCGATCTTCTTCGTCGGCTCAGCGGCGGGCGACAGTCGCGTCAATATCTCGCCGCGCTCGACCACCCATTTCCACGTGCTCGGCGATCTCACCGTCGCCTATCTCGATCTCACCGGCAGCGGCAGCGAAACGGCGGCCCATGCGAAGGCGGGCGGGCGGGCAACGCTGATGTTCTGCACATTCGACGGTGCGCCGCAGATCCTGCGGCTCTATGGCCGTCCGCGCATCTCCTTTCGCGGCTCGGCCGACTACCGGACCATTCTGAGCGAGCGATACCCGCAAGGGGAGCCGGTGGGTGCACGGCAGGTCGTGACGATCGATCTCGATCTCGTCCAAACCTCCTGCGGTTACGCCGTGCCGCTTTTCGAGCACGTGGGCGAGCGACCCGTTCTCGATCGCTGGGCCGAGGCGAAGGGCGAGGAAGGCCTCGACGCCTATCGGCGCGAGAAGAACATGACGAGCATCGACGGCCTGCCCACAGGGCTTGGCGACGCCTGACGCCCTCAGTCGGGCATATGGTAGGTCATGAACCGGTTCTGCCGGACGTCGAAGAGGCGGCCGGTCTCCATGCAGGACGGGTAGGCCAACGGGACGATGCGCGAGGCGACATCGGACGGCGTCGGCAGCGTGTTCGGATCCTCGCCGGGCATGGCGAGGGCGCGCATGGCGGTGCGGGTGCCGCCCGGATTGACCGAGTTCACCCGAAGGGCAAGGTTCTGCGTTTCCGCCGCCCATGAGCGGCCGAGCGCTTCGAGCGCGGCTTTGGTGGCGGCATAGAGGCCCCAGTAGGCCTTGCAGGAATGCGCCGCGCCGGACGACAGGAGGATGGCGCGGCCGGCGTCCGACACGCGCAGCAGCGGATCCACAGCGCGGATCAGGCGCCACGCGGACGTGACGTTGATCGCCATCGTGCGGTCGAAGGTCTTCGCCTCGATATGACCGATCGGGCTGAGCGTGCCGAGCGCGCCCGCATTGACGACGAGGACGTCGAGCTTGCCCCAGCGCTCGTGGATCGCAGCGCCCATGCGGTCGACGCCGGGCCCGTCCGTGAGGTCCAGCGGCACGAGCGTCGTCGAGCCGCCGGCCTTCTGGATCTCGTCATCGAGCTCCTCGAGCCCACCCACGGTGCGGGCGACCGCGACGACATGCGCGCCCTCGGCCGCAAGCTGCTTGGCCAGATGATAGCCGATGCCGCGCGAGGCGCCGGTTACGAGCGCGATGCGCCCCTCGAGCTGGCCGGGCATGGACGGAACTCCTGAACGCTTGAGATCGAGACGGGCAGGCGGCTCAGCCGCTCGCCATCACCGCGAGACGATGGACGTTGCTCGCCGCTTCCTTGTCCTGGAGGCGGGTCGGGTAGTCGCCCGTGAAGTAGTGATCGGTGAACTGCGGCCGAGCGTCGTCGCGCGACTCCCCGCCGACGGCGCGATACAGGCCGTCGAGCGACAGGAAGGCAAGAGAGTCCGCGCCGATGAAGCGGCACATGGCATCCAGCGAATCGTGCTGGTTGGCGAGGAGTTTCTCGGCGTCCGGCGTATCGATGCCGTAGAAATCCGGAAAATGGATCATCGGGCTGGCGACACGGATGTGGACTTCGCGGGCGCCCGCGTCGCGGATCATCTGGACGATCTTGACCGAAGTCGTCCCACGCACGATCGAATCGTCGACGAGCACGACGCGCTTGCCCTCGATCATGGCGCGGTTCGCGGAATGCTTCAGCTTCACGCCGAAGGCGCGAATCTGCTGCGTCGGCTCGATGAAGGTGCGTCCGACGTAGTGGTTGCGGATGATGCCGTATTCGAACGGAATGCCGCTCGCCTGTGCGAAGCCGAGCGCGGCCGGAGTGCCGCCGTCCGGCACCGGCACGACGACGTCGGCCTCGACCGGCGCTTCCTTCGCGAGATTCTGGCCCATGTTCTTGCGCGCCACATAGACGCTGCGCCCGCCGACCACCGAGTCCGGCCGCGCGAAGTAGACGTACTCGAAGAGGCAGAGGCGTTCTTGCGGAGGCGAGGGGGCCTTGCGCGCGTCGATCGTGATCGAGCCGTCCGGCTGGACCTCGCAGATGATGACCTCGCCGTTCTCGACATCGCGCACATACTTCGCGCCGATGATATCGAGCGCGCAGGTCTCGGAACAAAAGATCGGCTTGCCGTCGAGTTCGCCCATGACGAGAGGACGGATGCCGATGGGATCGCGCGCCGCGATCAGCTTGGTGCGGGTCAGCGCCAGCATGGAGTAGCCGCCCTCGACCCGGCGGATCGCATCGATGAAGCGGTCGGACGAGGAGGCGTGCTTGGAGCGGGCGATGAGGTGGAGCACGACCTCGGTGTCGGAGGTCGACTGGCAGATGGCGCCGTCGGCGATGAGCTGGCGGCGCAGCGTCAGGCCGTTGGTGAAGTTGCCGTTGTGCGCGACGGCGATCCCGCCGACCTCGAGCTCCGCGAACAGCGGCTGCACGTTGCGCAGAGCCACCTCGCCGGTGGTGGAGTAGCGCGTGTGGCCGATCGCGACGAAACCCGGCAGCTTCGCGAGCGTCGCCGGGTCGGTGTAGTGATCGCCGACGAGACCCATGCGCTTTTCGGTATGGAACTGCTGGCCGTCGAAGGTGACGATGCCCGCCGCCTCCTGGCCGCGATGCTGGAGGGCGTGAAGCCCGAGCGCGGTCAGTGTCGCGGCGTCCGGGTGTCCCAGGATGCCGAACACGCCGCACTCCTCGTGCAAGGTGTCGCCGTCGAGTTCGTCGAAGGAGAGCTTGGTCATCTCACACCCGTTCTGGCCGGTCGCGGCCCGCTGCCCGGTTCCGCCCGGCATATGGGAGCGGAAATGGGGTTTCGCGAACTAAAATGCGATCGGCACGAACAGATCGCGCCGACCCTGCTTCCATCCTACAGCCGGCGGGGCGACCCGCCGGTGATCAGTTGGCCGGAGCGTCGGCCGGTTCCTCGTTGTCGCGGATCGCGTCCTCGATCGAGCCCGGCTGTTCCGCGGCAGGGTTTTCGCCGGCCGGCGCACCATCGGCGTTCGGCGCCGGCGTGCCGAAGCGCTCGCGGATCGTTTCCTGCGGATCGTCGGGCAGGGCGCTGACGAGTCGGTTGCCGAGCTCGTCGAGAAGCGGCTTGGAACGGGCCTGCGCCACCCAGGGCGGCTGGTTTCCCGATTGCGGCGGCGTCAACCAGTTGAAGAACACCATCGCCACCACGACGAGAAGCAGGCCGCGCGCGGCACCGAACAGGAAACCCAGCGTCCGATCGATCGCGCCGATGCGGGAATCGATGATGAAGTCGGCGATCTTGAGCGTGATGAAGGAGACGACGATCAGCGTGCCGAAGAAGATCGTCGCCGCCGAAGCGACGAGGGCCACCTTCTCGTTGTGGATGTAGTTCGACATGAACGGCGTCAGCTGTTCGTAGAACATGTAGGCCGCCGCCGCCGCCGCGACCCAGCTCAGCACCGACAGGATCTCGCGCGAGAAGCCGCGCACCATCGCCAGAAGCCCCGAAACGAGCATGATGGCGATCAGGATCGCGTCCAGCAGGGTGACGGTCATTCGATTTCCGGTCTGGCATCCATCGGGCGGCACGACCGTCGCCCGTTACCTGTGTCTTACACTGCGAAGAGGGCGGAAAATCAAGCCTCCGATTGAACCTGGCGCCCCGCGACCCTGGCGACAAGGTGCGGAAGGCTCTCGACCTCATGCGCCGCGACGTCCCGGTTGCGGGGCAGATCGGCGCTTGCGGCGGGAAGGACGGACTGCCGGAAGCCGAGCTTTTCCGCTTCCTTCAGCCTCTGCCCGGCATGCGCGACGGGGCGCACGGAGCCGGAGAGGCTGATCTCGCCGAAATAGACGCAGTCGGTCGGCAACGGCTGGCCGGAGAGGGACGAGACGAGGGCGGCTGCCACCGCGAGGTCCGCCGCAGGCTCCTGGATGCGATAGCCGCCCGCGACGTTGAGATACACGTCGTGTTGACCCAGCCGGACGCCGCAATGCGCCTCCAGCACCGCCAGCACCATGGCGAGGCGCGGCTGGTCCCAGCCCAGCACGGATCGCCGGGGCGTGCCGAGCGTCGACGGAGCGACAAGCGCCTGGATCTCCACCAGCACCGGGCGGGTGCCCTCCATTCCCGCGAAGACGGCGGCGCCGGGGGCTTGCGCGTTGCGCTCGCCGAGGAACAGCTCGGACGGGTTCTGCACTTCGCGCAGGCCGATGTCGCTCATCTCGAAGACGCCGATCTCGTCCGTCGGTCCGAACCGGTTCTTGACGGTGCGCAGGATGCGGTAGTGGTGCCCGCCTTCGCCTTCGAAATAGAGAACGGCGTCCACCATGTGCTCGACGACGCGGGGCCCTGCGATCTGGCCTTCCTTGGTCACGTGGCCCACGAGGATCACCGCCGCACCGCTCGACTTGGCGTAGCGGATCAGGGCCTGGGAGCCCGCACGCACCTGCGTCACCGTTCCCGGCGCGGATTCGGCCATGTCGGTCCAGACCGTCTGGATGGAGTCGATGATCACGAGGTCCGGACGCTTGTCCTCGGCGAGCGTCGCGAGGATGTCCTCGATGTTCGTCTCGGCCATGAGCAGGACGTTCGTATCGGCCGCCTTGAGGCGCTGCGCCCGCAGGCGCACCTGCGCCACGGCTTCCTCGCCCGACACGTAGATCACCTTGTGCCCGCCGCGCGCGAGGGCGGCGGCCGCCTGCATCAGGAGCGTCGACTTGCCGATGCCGGGGTCGCCGCCGACCAGAAGCGCCGAGCCGCGCACGAAGCCGCCGCCGGTGACGCGATCGAGTTCCGCGATCCCCGAGATGATGCGCGGCGCTTCCTCGGTCTCGCCGGACAGCGGCAGGAGGGCGGCCGGGCGCCCCTTGCGCTTCGACCGCAGCGGGCCGCCACCGATGCCGTTGGTGTCGTTCTCCTCGACGATCGTGTTCCACTCGCCGCAGGATTCGCACTTGCCCTGCCAGCGATTGAACACCGAACCGCAGTTCTGACAGATGAAGGAAATCTTGTTCTTGGCCATGCGCACCGCGACGTCGGGAGTCGTGCTCTAGATGGCATGGGAACAAAAGGGAAACAAGGCGGGAGGCTGCCTGCGCCGCCCTATGCTCTCGGTGCATCCCTGCAACGCGTGGTGCGGCAGGAACGCCTCGTTCGCGCGACCGTTGTGCCGTCATCGGGAGGACGATGCAGCGCGCGCTGGAGCACACACATGACAACGATTTCCGAACTCCTGATCCAGACGCTCGCGGAAGCGGGCGTCGAGCGCATCTGGGGCCTGACCGGCGACAGCCTCAATGCGGTGAACGCAGCGCAAGCCCGGGACGGGCGTATCGCCTTCCTCCATGTGCGACATGAGGAGGCGGCGGCCTTTGCGGCGGGCGCCGAAGCCGCGGCGACCGGAAAGCTGGCGGTCTGCGCCGGCAGTTGCGGTCCGGGAAACCTGCACCTGATCAACGGGCTCTACGACTGCCAGCGCAACCACGTGCCCGTGCTGGCGATCGCGGCGCAGATCCCGAGTAGCGAGATCGGGCTCGGCTATTTCCAGGAAACCCACCCGACCGAACTGTTCCGCGAGTGCAGCCACTTCTGCGAGCTCGTGACCAACCCGAAGCAGATGCCGGAGGTGCTGCACCGCGCCATGCGAACCGCGATCGCGCGCAAGGGCGTGGCGGTGGTCGTGCTGCCTGGCGACGTCTCGACACTGGAGATCGAAGGCGCCGTGCCGGGGTTCGCTGCGCCGATCCCGCCGCGAAACGTGCCCGACGACAACGCGCTCGGCCAAGCCGCAGGGATCCTCAACCTGTCGGAGCGCGTCACCATTCTCGCCGGGGCTGGTGCGGCGGGCGCTCACGATGCGGTCGTGGCGCTCGCCGACAAGCTGGCGGCGCCGATCGTCCATGCCTACCGTGGCAAGGAGCATCTGGAGTGGGGCAATCCGTTCGATGTCGGGATGACAGGCCTGATCGGCTTCTCGTCCGGCTATCACGCGATGATGGATTGCGACGTGCTGCTGATGCTCGGCACCGATTTTCCGTATCGCAACTTCTTTCCGGCGGATGCGAAGGTCATCCAGGTGGACGTCGATCCCTCGGCGCTCGGCCGCCGCACAACCCTCGACCTCGCGGTGGAGGCGGGCGCCGGCGAGTTCGCTGCGGCGCTGGCGCCGAAGATCGTGAGCGGGCGCGATCGCCGTTTCCTCGAGGCCGCTCTTGCGCACTACCGGAAGGCGCGTGCCGGCCTGGACGATCTCGCGACGCCGCGCGAGCCGGGCAAGCCGCTGCACCCACAATACGTCTCCAAGGTCGTGAGCGAACTGGCGAGCGAGGACGCGATCTTCACCGTCGACGTCGGGACGCCATCGGTGTGGGCGGCACGCTATCTCCGGATGAACGGCAAGCGCCGACTGATCGGCTCGTTCAACCACGGGTCCATGGCCGGGGCGCTGCCGCAGGCCCTCGGAGCGCAGGCGGCCTTCCCGGGGCGGCAGGTCGTGTCCCTGTCGGGAGACGGCGGGCTGGCGATGCTGATGGGCGAGCTGCTGACCGCGGTCCAGGCAAAACTGCCGGTGAAGATCGTCGTTCTCAACAACGGGTCGCTCGGCTTCGTCGAAATGGAGCAGAAGGCGGCAGGCTACCTGCCGACCTATGTCGACCTGCAGAACCCCGACTTCGCCGCCATGGCCGAGACGATCGGCCTGCGCGGCATCCGCGTGACCGATTCCCATGCGCTGGAGCCGGCGCTGCGCGAGGCGTTCGCGCACGACGGCCCCGCGCTGGTGGACGTGGTGTCGGCTCGGCAGGAGCTGTCGCTGCCCCCCAGGATCCAGGCGGAACAAGCCAAGGGGTTCAGCCTCTATACCCTGCGGGCGATCATGACGGGTCGCGGCGACGAGCTCGTGGAACTCGCCACGACGAACCTGTTCCGCTGAAGGCGGGAGGCCGCTCGCCGAGACCGGGGAGCGGCCTGTCATCTACTCGTAGCGTTCGGGGAGGTGGCTTTCCTCGGCGAGATCGGTGAACCGCGTGAACTCGGCCTGGAACGCGAGCTGTGCGGCGCCCGTCGGCCCGTGGCGCTGCTTGGCGATGATCACTTCCGCCTTGCCCCGCGCCTCGTTCATGTCATGCTGCCACTTCATGTGTTCGTCGGTGCCGGGCTTCGGCTCCTTGCCCTGCAGGTAATACTCCTCGCGATACACGAACATGACGACGTCGGCGTCCTGCTCGATCGAGCCGGATTCGCGAAGATCCGAGAGCTGCGGCCGCTTGTCGTCGCGGTTCTCGACCTGGCGCGACAGCTGCGACAGGGCGATGATCGGCACCTGGAGCTCCTTCGCCAGAGCCTTGAGGCCCGTGGTGATCTCGGTGATCTCCTGCACGCGGTTGCCCGACGTCTTGGCCGAGCCCTGCATGAGCTGGACGTAGTCGATCACCATCACGTCGAGGCCACGCTGGCGCTTCAGCCGCCGCGCGCGCGCGGCGAGCTGGGCGATCGAGATACCGCCGGTCTGGTCGATGTAGAGCGGCGCCTTCTGCATCATCTCCGTGCAGGCGACGAGCTTGGAATATTCCGCGTCCGTGATCGAGCCGCGCCGGATCTTGGACGACGAAACCTCCGATTGCTCGGAGATGATGCGCGTCGCCAGCTGCTCGGCCGACATTTCCAGCGAGAAGAAGCCGACCACCCCGCCGTTGGCCGCCTTGAACGAGCCATCCGCCTGTTCGGCGGGCTCGTAGGCCGCCGCGATGTTGAAGGCGATGTTGGTCGCGAGCGAGGTCTTGCCCATGGCCGGTCGTCCGGCCAGGATGATGAGGTCGGAATGCTGGAGACCGCCGAGGCGTCGGTCGAGCTCGCGGATGCCCGTCGAGACGCCGGACAGTCCGCCGTCGCGGTCCTTGGCCGCGCCGGCCATCTCGATGGCCTGCGCCATCGCGTCCTCGAACGACTGGAAACCGCCGTCGTAGCGCCCGGTCTCGGCCAGCGAGAATAGGGCCTTTTCCGCTTCCTCGATCTGTTCCTTCGGCTCGGCATCCACCGGCGCGTCGAAGGCGGAGTTGACCATGTCCTCGCCTATGCGGATCAGCGAGCGCCGAAGCGCCATGTCGTAGACCGCGCGACCATAGTCGTTGGTGTTGATGATCGTCGTCGCCTCGGCGGCGAGGCGCGCAAGGTACTGCGCGATCGTCATGTCGCCGACGCGGTCGTTGGCCGGCAGGAACGTCTTCAGCGTCACGGGCGTCGCGATCTTGCCCATGCGGATCATGGTCGATCCCTTCGAGAAGATCTCACGGTGGATCGGCTCGAAGAAGTGCTCCGGTTTCAGATAGTCGTGGACGATGTAGTAGGCGTCGTTGTTAACGAGGATCGCGCCGAGAAGTGCCTGCTCGGCCTCGATATTGGCCGGCGCCTCACGATAGAGAGGCGCTTCCTCCTCGAACTTGCGTGCGGCTTCCGCCATCGCTGACCTCACGGGTATTGGGTAAACATTCCTCATACCCGAGATCGGGTCGCCGGGCCAACGCTTCGAGAGGGGGCACGAGAAAAACACCGAAGGCTGTGCGTCGGCGGTGGGTAACGCGTGGATAACCTGTGGAGCGCTGGCGCGCCGGAAACGAAAAAGAGCTCCCGGCCGAAACCGGAAGCTCTCGTAGGCTCAATGGGTCGCGGCGCGTAACGCAGGCGCCGCACCGGCTGGATCAGCCGCGGTCGTCCTCGTCCTCGGCACCCTCCTCGTCGAAGAACTCGCCGCCGCCCGGCACCACGGCATCCTCGTTCGCGCCGTAGATGGCGTCGGCGGAGTTGAGCTTCTCACCCTTGGCCTGACGCTCGGCCTCTTCCTGCGAACGGGCGACGTTCACCTCGATCGAGACCTGCACTTCGGCGTGCAGGGCGAGCTTCACCGTGTGGATGCCGATCGCCTTGATCGGGAAGTTCAGCTCCACCGAGTTGCGGTTCACGTTGTAGCCCTGCTCCTTCAGGATATCGGCGATGTCGCGCGCCGAAACCGAACCGTAGAGCTGTCCGGTCTCGCCGGCCGAACGGACGATCACGAGGCGCAGACCGTTGAGCTGGTCGGCCACGCCCTGGGCTTCGGTGCGACGCTCGTCGTTGCGGGCGACGAGCGAAGCCTTCTGGGACTCGAACTTGGCGCGGTTCGCTTCGTTGGCGCGGAGCGCGCGGCCGGTCGGCAGCAGGTAGTTGCGGGCAAAGCCGTCGCGCACGCGGACGGTGTCGCCAAGGGCGCCGAGGCGGGCGATGCGCTCGAGAAGAATGACTTCCATGGGTTCTATTCCTTGGGGTTCGAGGTTTCAGGTCTTGGGCATGTCCGCTCCCCGTTTCCCGGCCGTGTCGAACACGCCGAGAACCAGGAAGGCGAGAAGCGGGAAGGTCAGAAGAAAGATCGCGCCGTAGGCCGAAAAGAGGATCAGCCCGCGTGCGGGACGCTGGCGCGTGCGCCGATGCATCGTGGCCAGCCCGACGAGCGTGAAGCCGGTGCCGAAGGCGCCGGCCAGCACCGCGCCGAGCGTTCCCGCCATTCCCGGCAGGAACGATGCGGCCAGCCCGAGCGCGAACAGGGGCAACGCAGCTTTCGGCAGCGTCGTCGTCGCCGGGATGTCGTCCTTCGGGCGCGGCAGGCGTCCGCTGAGGCGCGTGATCGCACCCGACACGTAGAGACAGGCGACCAGCGTCAGGACGGTCAGCATCGGCTGGACGAAGGGGATCGCCGCCACAACGAGGCGCACGAAGCTCTGCACCTGCTGCGGATCCGAAATCGGGCTGTCCGGCTGCGACGAGAGGGCATGCGTCACGGCGGCCTCGAGGCCGGCCGGGTCGTATCCGAGGAGCACGCCGAGAACGACGCAGGTGACGGCCGCAATCACGAGGAGCGCGAACAGGAGGCGCGACAGCGGGTACCAGTCGAGAGTGGTCCCGTCGTCGCGGGGACGCGCCAATCCCGCCATATGGCCGATGACGGCAGCCGGCAGCGCCGAGCCGAGCAGCATGGTCACGCCCGACAGGAGCGAGCCCATGAAGGCGGCGATGGCGACAGCCGAGGTGCCCGCGGCGATGAAGCCGGCGCGGCTTCCCCAGCCGAGGCTGGCGATCATGATGGGAACGGGAGCGGCAAGCGCCAACACCACCGCGCCGGGCGACTGGGTGATCAGTCCGGCGAAGAGGAGGGCCGCGGCCATGCCGGCGACCAGTCCGATGGGGAGGGCGGTGAGGGGCATCTCGTGGTTTCGCTGTCCTGCCGGCGGCAGTTAGGGGACGCATGGCCCCAACTCGGCTGTCGTTGCGGTCCTCTTCGCCGGTGCCGAACGCGGCGGAAAGGCAAGGCGGCGGGCCGGAGCCCGCCGTCATGATCCGGGGCCGACGCCGAAACGCGGCGCCTGGCGATCCTTACTTCAGGACGTAGGGCAGGAGGCCCAGGAAGCGGGCACGCTTGATCGCCTGGGCGAGAGCGCGCTGGTTCTTCTGGGAGACCGCCGTGATGCGGGACGGAACGATCTTGCCGCGCTCGGAAATGTAGCGCTGCAGGAGACGGACGTCCTTGTAGTCGATCTTCGGCGAGTCGCCCGACGCGAACGGGTCGGACTTGCGACGGCGATGGAACGGACGGCGCGTGGGGAGCTGGGCGATGTCGACCATTTACGCGGCCTCCTCGGTGCGCGGACGGCGGGGACGATCGTCGTCGTCGCGGCGCGGGCGGTCCTCGCGGCGGGGGCGATCGCCACCGTCACGGTCGCCACGGCGCGGACGGTCGTCGCGCTTCTGCATCATCGCGGACTGGCCCTCGTCGTGCTCTTCGACGCGGATCGTGATGTAACGCAGGATGTCCTCGTTGAAGCGCATCTGGCGCTCCATCTCGTCGACGGCCGCGGACGGCGCATCGATGTTCATCAGCGTGTAGTACGCCTTCCGGTTCTTCTTGATCCGGTAGGTGAGGGTCTTCAGACCCCAATTCTCGACCTTGCCGACCTTGCCGCCATTGGCCTCGAGCACGCCGCGGTACTGTTCCACGAGTGCTTCGACCTGCTGGCCGCTGATGTCCTGTCGGGCAAGGAAAACGTGCTCGTAAAGAGCCATGGCGTTTGCCTTTCCATCGGTTGCGCATTTGCCCGGCGACAGCGGCTAAGCCTCTGCGACTCTCCTGTTGGCTCCGCTAGGGAGCCGGTGGCGGAAAGGCGCGTCGATAGAGACGGTCGAGAGCGGGAACACGGGAAGTCGGATGGGCGAAACCCAGTCCATCGGCCCACGAATGGACCGCCTTCCGTTCAGCCCCCGGCTGACGCTCGGGCAATGACGGGTGAGGCCATAACCGAAACCACGCGCGGAAGCAAGGCGCGCCTCGAGCGCATCACGCCGACGCTTCGTCGCCGACCGGGCGCCGCGATCCCAGGGGGGGCGGTCCGGAGTCGCGGAAGAACGCCCCCTGCGCCCGCATCCGGCCGAGCCCGCGCAGTCGCTCCCATTGTTCGGCCGTCTCGACGCCGTCGGCAGACATCTCGATGCCGAGCTTCTGGCACAGCATCCACACCGCGCCGACCAGTGCCTCCGCGTCGGCATTGCCCAGCATGCGCTCGGCGATCTTGCGGTCGAACTTGAGCCGGCCGATTCCCAGCGAGCGAAGATAGCCGAGATCGGGTCGCTGCGAGCAGAAGCCGTCGATCACGATCCGCACGCCGGTTTCGCTGAGGCGCTGGATGGCGGCGACCAGTTCGTCGTTTGGCGAAAGGACCGAAATTTCCGCGATCTGGACCTCGAGCCGCCCCGGCGATAGCCCATGCTCCGTCAGTGTCCGTGTCACGGCGTCCGCCGTGTCCGGCCGAAGCAAGGTGCCGACGCCGATCGTGACGGCGATGTGCGGGCAGTCCCACCCGCCCGCTCGCCGCGCGGCGAACTGCGAGATAGCTGCCTTGATCGTCCAGAGATCGAGAAGCTGGCCGAGGCCGGTCTCCTCCGCCAGTGCCAGGAGTTCCTGCTGCGTGACCTGACGCCCGCTGCGATCGTTGGTCCAGCGGATGGAGGCTTCCGCGCCGTCGATCGTGCCGGACTGATTGTCGAACTGCGGATGGAACTCGAGCTCCAGCCGGTCGTCGGCGATGGCGAGAACGAGATCGGCCTGCATCAGGCGCCGGTTGAGAAGGGCCTGCTCCTGCTTCGGATCGAAGCAGGCGATATTGCCCCGGCCGGCACGCTTCACATCGTAGAGCGCGAGGTCCGCGGCCCGATGCAGGGCGTCGCGATTGGAGCCGTCGAGTGGACCGGACGCGACGCCGACGGAACAGCCGATCGCGATCTCGTGCCCCAGCACCGTCATCGGGCGACGCATCTCCTCGACGATCCGGCGGCCGATGGCGAGCACTTCTTCGCGCGGCACTCCGTCCACGAGCACGAAGAACTCGTCCCCGCCGAACCGGAACACGTGCCCGGCGTCGCCGACGGCGAGGCGGATACGGTTGGCGGCCTGGCGAAGCACCATGTCTCCCATCGCATGGCCGTGGATGTCGTTGACCTCCTTGAAGCGATCGAGATCGAGCGCCATCGCGTGGACTTCTCCGGTCCCCGCCCGAAGCTGCTCCTCAAGGAGATCCCATATCGATTGGAGCAGCGTCCGGTTGCCAAGACGCGTCAGCGGGTCGTGATGGGCGAGGAACTCGGCGCGTTCGGTTTCGCGCTTGAGGGCCGTGATATCGGTCAGGCTCAGGACGAAGTCGGTTTCGTCGCCCGCTTGGAGCGTCGCGACGTTCACCATCACCTGGCGGTGACATTCCGGTCCCGCGACGATCGCCTCGAACTGGTGGCCCACGTTCAGGTGCTCTTCCAATTCGCCCCCGTCGATCGGACAGAGGGTCTCGGCGAGGTTCGTCGTCTCGCCCGTTGCGCCGAACAGCGCATGCGCGGCGTCGTTGGCATAGAGCAGCGAGGCGTCGGCCTGCAGCACCAGTACGCCGACCGGAACCGTTCCGAGGATGTCGAACTCGTGGTGAGTGGTCTTGGTCGACATGAGACCGCGACCACCACGCCCGGCATGATCCGTGCGATGCGTCACTCGATTCGCTCCCTGCTTCCGTATTCCCGGCCTTTGCAGCCTTGCGTCGTGCCGCACGGCGCCGGAACGCATTCGCGGACGGGTTCGTGCCCGGGACTGACGCAACGTAAAGGCGGCAGGGTTTCCGAGACCTTAACGCGGTGACGTGCGTTCGATGGCTGACCGAGGCTCGATCCGCCCCGGCGGATCGCGGCTTCGCCTTGACAGTCCGCGCCTGGCTGCCCACTACCCGATCGACGAGCAAACAGGGAGGCCGCGATGTCGCTTGCCGTGATTTTTCCGGGACAGGGTAGCCAGATCGTCGGCATGGGGCGGGAGCTCGCCGACGCCTACCCGGAAAGCCGCCGGGTCTTCGAGGAAGTCGACGAGGCCTTGGGCCAGAAGCTCAGCGACATCATCTGGAACGGCCCCGACGACGCGTTGACGCTGACGGCGAACGCCCAGCCGGCGCTGATGGCGGTGTCGCTCGCGACCCTTCGCGCGATGGAAGCGCAAGGTTTCGATCTCGGCGCCTCGGCGCAGTTCGTGGCCGGCCACTCTCTCGGCGAATATTCGGCTCTGGCGGCAGCGGGTTCCCTGACGATCGCCGATGCCGCGCGGCTCCTGCGCATCCGCGGCGACGCGATGCAGGCCGCCGTGGCGCCGGGCGAAGGCGCGATGGCCGCCATCCTCGGCCTCGATCACGAGACGCTGCAGGCGGTCTGCGCCGAGGCCGGGCAGGGTGGCGTCTGCCAGATCGCCAACGACAACGGCGGCGGTCAGATCGTGATCTCGGGCACCAAGGCGGCCGTGGAGCGCGCGATGGAGGCCGCACAGGCAGCCGGCGCCAAGCGGGCCATCGCGCTGGCGGTGTCCGCGCCGTTTCATTCCATGCTGATGCAGCCGGCGGCCGATCGCATGGCGGAAGCGCTGAGCACGGCCACGCTCTCGGCGCCGAGCGTGCCCCTGGTGGCGAACGTCCTGGCATCGGCGATCGCCGATCCGGAAGAGATCCGGGCGCGGCTCGTGGAACAGGTGACGGGCCAGGTTCGCTGGCGCGAAAGCATGACCTATCTGGCGGACGGCGGTGTCGACCTCCTCCTCGAGGTGGGCAGCGGCAAGGTCCTGGCGGGTCTCGCCAAGCGCATCGACGCGCGCCTTTCGGCGCTCAGCGTCGGCAAGCCCGCCGACATCGAGGCCGCGATGGCGCGTCTCGGCTGATACGAACCCAACTGGAAGGAAGCGGCACATGTTCGACCTCACCGGCCGCAAGGCCCTCGTCACGGGCGCCAGCGGCGGCATCGGCGAAGCCATCGCCCGCACCCTCCACCAGGCTGGCGCGACGGTCGGCCTGCACGGAACGCGGCGCGAGAAGCTGGAAGAGCTGGCCGGCACGCTTGGCGAGCGGGCTCACGTATTTCCCGCCGACCTCGGCGACCGCGAGGGGCAGGCGGGGCTTGCGGAGACGGCCGACAAGGAGCTCGGCGGCGTCGACATCCTCGTCAACAACGCCGGCATCACCAAGGACGGCCTCTTCGTTCGCATGTCGGACGACGACTGGGATCGCGTGATCGAGGTCGATCTCACCGCCGTGTTCCGCCTGACGCGCGCCCTGACGCATCAGATGATGCGCCGTCGCTATGGCCGGATCGTCAACATCACCTCGATCGTCGGCGTGACCGGCAATCCGGGGCAGGCCAACTACTGCGCCGCCAAGGCCGGCATGATCGGCTTCTCGAAGTCGCTGGCGCAGGAAATCGCGTCGCGCAACGTGACCGTGAACTGCATCGCCCCCGGCTTCATCGAGAGCGCCATGACCGGCAAGCTCAACGAGAAGCAGACGGACGCCATCATGGGCGCCATCCCGATGAAGCGCATGGGCCAGCCTGCCGAAATCGCTTCGGCCGCCCTGTATCTCGCGTCCGAGGAAGCCGCTTACGTCACCGGGCAGACCCTGCACGTCAACGGCGGCATGGCGATGATCTGAACCCCGCTTGGCCAGCGCGCTGTGGCCATGCTAAGCCGCAGCCCTCGCCGAGTTCTCGAATCCCTCCACATCTCAAGGGTGCGGGGCGAGACCAGCGCCGACAGGGTAACGCTTGATTAACGGAACCCCGGCGTCTAACGAAACGGCGAAAGCCATCTCAACAGAGGAATGACCATGAGCGATACCGCTGAACGGGTGAAGAAGATCGTCGTCGAGCACCTGGGCGTCGAGCAGGAGAAGGTTACCGAGAACGCTTCGTTCATCGACGACCTCGGCGCCGACAGCCTCGACACGGTCGAGCTCGTCATGGCGTTCGAGGAAGAGTTCGGCGTCGAGATTCCGGACGATGCGGCCGAGACCATCCTCACGGTCGGCGATGCCGTGAAGTTCATCGAGAAGAACCAGGCCTGACGAACGGGCGGGCTTGCCCGCCCCTGTAAGCAAGAGTTCGGAATGAGACGAGTCGTCATAACCGGCGTCGGTATGGTCAGCCCCCTGGGGGCGGGTGTCGATGTAACCTGGAAGCGTCTTCTGGAGGGCCGCAGCGCGGCCCGACGGGTCGAAAGCTTCGAGGTTTCGGACCTGCCCTGCCAGATCGCCTGCCAGGTCCCCCGCGGGGATGGCGCCGACGGCACGTTCAATCCCGACCTCTGGATGGAGCCCAAGGAGCAGCGCAAGGTCGACGATTTCATCGTCTTCGCCGTGGCCGCTGCCTCCGAGGCGCTCGATGACGCCGACTGGCATCCCGAGAGCTACGACGACCAGTGCGCCACCGGCGTGCTGATCGGCTCGGGCATCGGGGGGCTGGAAGGCATCGAGCGCCATGCGCTGATCCTGGCCGAAAAAGGCCCCCGGCGGATCAGCCCCTTCTTCATTCCGGGCAGCCTGATCAACCTCGCATCAGGCCACGTCTCCATCCGCAACGGTCTCAAGGGGCCGAACCATTCGGTGGTGACGGCGTGCTCGACGGGTGCGCACGCGATCGGCGACGCTGCCCGCCTTGTGATGCTCGGCGATGCCGACGTCATGGTGGCCGGCGGCGCCGAGTCGCCCGTCGGCCGGCTGTCGCTCGCGGGCTTCGCGGCCTGCCGCGCCCTGTCGACGAGCTACAACGACGATCCCGCGGCCGCCTCCCGTCCCTACGACAAGGGGCGAGACGGGTTCGTGATGGGCGAGGGCGCCGGTATCGTCGTTCTCGAGGAACTCGAGCATGCGCGCGCGCGCGGGGCCCGGATCTACGCCGAACTGATCGGCTATGGGCTGTCGGGCGACGCGCATCACATCACCGCTCCGGCCGAGGATGGCGACGGCGCCTATCGCTGCATGAAGGCGGCGCTCAAGCGCGCCGGCATCACGGCGGATCAGATCGACTACATCAACGCCCACGGAACCTCGACGCCGCTCGGCGACGAGATCGAGCTGCGGGCGATCGAGCGGCTGCTCGGCGATGCGGCATCGAAGATGTCGATGTCATCAACGAAGTCCGCGATCGGGCATCTTCTGGGTGCGGCCGGCGCGGTCGAGGCGATCTTCGCAACGCTCGCGATCCGAGACAACGTGGCGCCGCCCACGCTGAACCTCGTCGATCCTTCCGTCGAGACGAAGATCGATCTCGTTCCGCTGAAGAAGCGCGAGAGGCGGATCGACATCGCCCTGTCGAATTCGTTCGGCTTCGGCGGCACCAACGCATCCGTGGTTCTTCGTCGCTACGAAGGCTGAGGCCTTCCGGCTTTCGCCACAATCGGATGCTGCTACCTCCGGACGATTCCGGCGGGGCGAGCGTTCACGCGCACCGGCAGACAGGCTGATGGAAGCGCGACCGATGGGCGCCTTCCCGCAAATGGCAAAGGGAGGTCTGGCGTGACCCACGGTCCCGACGAGCAGTTCCAGCCGACAGGCGAGACCCCGCAGCGCAAGGGCAAGCCGCGGCGGCGATCCCGTCATGCCCGCAACGGTTTCGTCATCCTCCTGAACTTCGCCTTCAGTCTGGCGATCGTGGCAGCCGTTGGCGGCGGGCTGGCGCTGTACTGGGGCAAGCAGCAGTTCGACGGACCAGGACCCTTGCAGGCGGAGTCGACCTATCTCGTCGCGAAGGGTAGCAATCTGGCGGACACCGCCAACGGTCTGGCACGAGCCGGGATCGTCGGGGACGCCCGCGTCTTCGAATACGGCTGGCGCCTGACGTCGCTCGACGAAAGGATGAGCGGCAAGACGGACACCGGCCTGAGGGCCGGGGAATACGGGTTCGCGCCGGGCGCGAGCATGCGCAGCGTGATGGAGACGCTCCAGAACGGAAGGCCGATCCAGCATGCGGTGACGATCCCGGAAGGGTGGACCGTTCACCAGATCTACGCTCGGCTCCAGGCCGATCCGATCCTTGTCGGCGACATGCCGCCGATGGTGGCGGAAGGGACGCTGCTGCCCGAGACCTACACGTTCACCCGCGGCATGACCCGCGCTGCGATGGTGGATCGAATGAAGGCCGCGCAATCCGAGCTCCTCGACGAGATCTGGAAGGGGCGGCAGGATGACCTTCCCGTCAAGGACATGGGCGAGTTCGTGACCCTGGCTTCGATCGTCGAGAAGGAGACGGGCATCGCCTCGGAGCGACCGCATGTCGCGTCCGTCTTCATCAACCGGCTGCGGGAGGGCATGCGGCTCCAGTCCGACCCGACGATCATCTACGGGGTGTGGGGCGGGGCGGGAAAGCCTTCCGACGAGCCGATCCGCCAATCGCACATCGCGGGCGCGACACCCTACAACACCTACGTCATTCGAGGCCTGCCGCCGGGACCGATCGCCAATCCGGGGCGCGCCTCGCTGGAAGCCGTGGCTCACCCCCTGGACACGCGGGACCTGTATTTCGTGGCCGACGGCACGGGAGGCCACGCCTTCGCGCGGACGCTCAACGAGCACAACGCCAACGTCCGGCGCTATCGTCAGATCGAGCGCGATGCGGCTGCCGCGAGAGCCGAGGCGGGCGCGGCCGAGGAAACGCCGGCGGTTGCACAGTAGGGCTCGCACCGTCGCGGTGACGGAGTTCGTAGATGAATGAGGTGGCGATGCCCGTGAGCAGCATGACGGGCTTCGCCCGGGTGGAAGGCGAGACGCGGGACGCCGCCTTCGTCTGGGAGCTTCGGTCCGTCAACGGCAAGACGCTGGAGGTTCGCCTCCGCTTGCCGCCCGGGATGGAAGGCCTCGAGGGAGAGGTGCGTCGTCTCGTCGGCGCTCGCCTGTCGCGCGGCAACGTCCTTGCTTCGCTCAGCGTGCGACGCGTCGAAGACGAAGCGCCTCCTTTCGTCATCCATCGCGAGATGCTGGACGCCGTCTTGCGCCTTTCGGGCGAGCTCGTCCGCGACGGCCATGCGACGCTTCCGACGGCAGATGGCCTGCTTGCCCTGCGTGGCGTCATCGACGTCGCCGAGCGCGTACCCAGCCCGGAAGAGGCGGCGTTGCGTCAGCGCGCCGTGCTGGCGGGGCTTGAAACCACCATCGAGCAACTTGTTGCCGCACGCCAAGCGGAAGGGCGCCAGCTCGCCGCCATCCTGGAAGCGCGGATCGCCGAGATCGAGGTGCTGGTCAATGCGGCCGAGCGTGATCCCAGCCGCGATGCCGCATCCATCCGCGAACGTCTCGCCAGGCAGTTGTCGACCTTGCTGGACGGATCCTCCGGGCTCGATCCGGCGCGGCTCCACGCGGAAGCCGCCCTGATCGCCACGCGCGCCGACATTCGCGAGGAACTGGACCGGCTGCGGGCGCACATCCATGCGGCCCGGGAACTTCTGGACAAGGGCGGACCGGTCGGTCGGCGGCTCGATTTCCTCGCGCAGGAATTTAACCGCGAATCGAATACCGTGTGTTCCAAGTCCAATGCGACATCGTTGACCGCCATCGGCCTCGAGCTGAAGGTCGTCGTCGACCAGCTTCGCGAACAGGTTCAAAATCTCGAATGAAACTTTCGGCCGACATCGAATCCCCCATCTCGATCGCGCGACGCGGCCTGATGCTGGTGATCTCGTCGCCTTCGGGTGCCGGCAAGTCCACCATCGCCCGCAGTCTCCTCGAGCAGGACCCGCGGTTCTCGCTGTCGGTCAGCGTGACCACCCGCCAGCGGCGGCCGAGCGAGATCGACGGGGTGCACTACCACTTCATCTCCCGCGAGGAGTTCTTCCGCCTGCGCGACGGGGACGCTCTGCTCGAATGGGCCGAAGTCCACGGCAATCTCTACGGCACGCCGCGCGAGGCGGCCGAGAAGGCGATGCGGGAAGGGCGGGACATGCTCTTCGACATCGACTGGCAGGGTGCCCTGCAGCTTCAGGAAAAAGCGAAGAGCGACATCGTCTCGATCTTCATCCTGCCCCCCTCGATGAGCGAGCTGAAGTCGCGCCTCTTTCGACGGGCCGAAGACTCCAGCGAGACGATCGCCATGCGTCTGCGCAACGCCAAGGTCGAGATCGAACGCTGGCGGGATTATGAATACGTCGTCATCAACGACGATCTCCAGCGCGCCTTCTCGGCCGTCCTCTCGATCGTGAACGCGGAACGGCTGCGCCGCGACCGGCGGCCGGGGCTGTTCGACTTCACCTCCGTCCTCCTAGAAGAAGCGTCGGCCGATATCGGCAAGCTCGACGGCGTCTGACGGCTTCAGCCGTCGAGGGCGTTGGCGAGCGAGACGAACTCCTGGACGGAGAGCGTCTCGGCGCGCCGCGTCGGGTCGATCCCGACGCGCGCGAGGAGCGCTTCGCCGCCGACCGGCTTCAGGCTCTGGCGCAGCATCTTGCGACGCTGGCCGAAGGCGGCAGCCGTGACCCGCTCGACATCCGCCAGACGCGCTTCGATGGGCGTCAGCTTCGGCACGACGCGAACGATGGCGGACGTCACTTTCGGGGGCGGCGTGAAGGCTTCGCGCGAAACGTCGAAGAGGATCTCGGCGTCGGTGCGCCAGCCGCAGAGCACGCCCAGCCGCCCGTAATGGTCGTCGTCCGGGCCCGCCACGATCCGCTCGGCGACTTCCTTCTGGAACATCAGGGTCAGGTCGGTCCATCGCGGCGGCCACGTCGTGCCGGTGATCCAGTTCAGGAGCAACTGCGTGCCGACGTTGTAGGGCAGGTTCGCGACGATCTTGTACGGACCTTCGCAAAGCCGGTCCGGATCGATCGCCAACGCATCGCCTTCCACCACGTCCAGGCGACCGGGATAGTGGCTCGCGATCGCGGCGAGCGCCGGCAGGCAGCGTTCGTCCTTCTCGATCGCGATCACCTTGCCGGCCCCGTGGGACAGGAGGGCGCGCGTCAGTCCTCCCGGGCCCGGGCCGACTTCCACCACCGTCGCGCCCTCAAGGGGCAGAGCCTGACGGGCGATGCGGCCGGTGAGGTTGAGATCAAGGAGAAAGTTCTGGCCGAGCGCCTTTCGCGGATCGAGGCCGTGTGCCTCCAGCACCTCCCGCAGCGGTGGCAGACCGTCGAAGGCGGTCATCGAGCGTTCGCGTCCTCGTCTGCGCCCGCGCCGATCCCGGCCATCCGCCCAGCGAGCCGCACCGCCGCGATGAAGCTGTTCGGTCGGGCGGCGCCCGATCCCGCGAGATCCGCCGCCGTGCCATGATCGGGCGAGGTGCGAATGATCGGCAGGCCGAGCGTGACGTTGACCGTCTCGTCGAAGGCGAGCGTCTTGGCCGGGATCAGCGCCTGGTCGTGGTACATGCAAAGCGCCACGTCGTAGCGCGCCCGGGCTTCGGGATGGAACATCGTATCGCCGGGCAGAGGGCCGACGACGTCGAAGCCTTCGGTGCGCAGGATCTCGACGGCCGGACGGATCACGGCCTCGTCTTCCCGTCCGATGGCGCCGCGCTCGCCCGCATGCGGGTTGAGTCCGGACACGGCGAGGCGAGGCCGTTCGAGACCGAACCGGGTCGACAGGTCGCGCGCCACGATCCGCGCGGTCGACAGGATGAGTTCTTCGGTCAGTGCCGCCGGCACGTCCGCGAGCGGGATATGGATCGTGACGGGCACGCACGATAGATCCGGCCCGGTCAGCAGCATCACCGGCTGGCAGGCCTCGCCGGTCAGATTGCCGCACAGCTCCGCGAGGTACTCGGTGTGACCAGGATGTCGGAAGCCCGCGTCGTAGAGCGCCTTCTTGTCGATGGGATTGGTGACGAGCGCGGATGCCGCTCCGTCGAGCACCAGCCGGGTGCCCCGGTCGATCGCCTCGATCGTCCCAGCCGCGTTTGCGGGATCGGGGCGTCCCGGCCCTTCCGAATGCGGGTTCACGAGCGGCAGGATGTCGAGGAACCGCGGATCGGAACCGCACTCGTCCGGTCGGCCGATCGTGCGAAGCTGCACGTCGAGCCCGAGGCGCTCCGCGCGGCGGGCGACCATTTCGGGGTCTGCGATCAGGAACAGCCTGGGAAGGTCGAGCGCCTCGCGACGAGCGAAGGCGGCCAGCGTGACGTCGGCGCCGACGCCGGACGGCTCGCCGATCGAAATCGCAAGCGGGCGCGGAATGCTGGAGGCGGACACGTCAGCGACGGACGATCGTCGCCTTTTCCTTCAGCTTGGCGAGGAAGTCCTTGTCGGGCTCCTTCTTGCCCATCGCCGCCAGGTCCTTTTCCTGGAACACCATGGCCGCCACCTGGTCGTCGGAGACCGTGCGCGTGTCGCAGATCGCGATCAGTTCCACGCCGCGCTCGGTGGCCTGCGGCTTGGTCGCGCGACCGCGCGTCGTGTTCATGATGTCATCCTTCCACCGCGGCGGAAGTTCGGGCTCGGCCACGCGCCCGAGGTCGCGCACCGTCACGTCGCGCAACCCGCGCGCCGTGTCGTAGGTGGCCTGACAGCTCGTGAAGCGCTGGCGCAGGTTGTTGGCTTCCGTCATGCGACGGTCGAGCTGCGCGCTGCGCTTGTCGTTGGGGACGACGAAGATCACCTGCTGAAGCGTGTACTCGGTCACCTTCGGCTTGGCACCGCCGTCCTGCAGCATCCGCTGCACCACATCCTGCTCGGACAGGCGCTCCGTCTGGCGGACATTGGCGATGACCGCCTGGCCCCAGCCCATCTGCACGCGGATGTAGTCTTTGAAACCCTGCGCCGAGAAGCCGGCCTGCGAGAGCACCTGCGTCAGCTGCGCCTCGGTCAGCTTGTTGTCCTTCGCGAAGCGCGCGAAGGCTTCGTCGACGGCGGCATCGGGGATGCTGATGCGGCGGCGTGCGATCTCCTGGCGCTTGATCGCCTCGTCGATCAGCTCGTCCGTGGCCGCCTGGTTGCCGCCCGGCGTCCGGCGCAGCTTCAGGAAGGCGGCGCGCTGCTGGATCTGATAGGAGGTGATGGCCTGCTTGTTCACCACGACCTTGATTTCGGACGCGGCCAAGCTCGCAGACGACAGCGATGCCACGCCGGCGAGCGCGAGGGGCGAGGCCAGCAGCGAACAGACCGCCAGACGGGTGGCGAAGGAACGTGCGATCATGGCCTGTCGTGTCTCCCGGTTGACGGTCGTATCGCCCGTGCGAAATCGAATGCGGCGATCCCTAGCGTCGAGCTTTGGCGAAACGATGGTCTTCTAACCGCAATCAGCCGCCGCTTCCAACCCCGAAACCGAAATCGGCGTCCGCAAGCGTGCGCAGCGCAAGCTTGAACAAGACCTTCGACTCGGACGACTGGAGGTTGTAGCGGTCGTTCGTGTTCTGGTACTCGGCGATGAGCGAGAAGCACTCGTCCGCGTACCCGACGCCGAAGGATCGATTGATCACGGACTCGTTCTCGATGTCGTAGGAGATCGAACCGAAGGTCCGGATCTGGTCCGTCACCTTGAGCGAGGCCGAGGTCGTGATCTGGTGGCGATCGTCGGGGAAGCTGTAGATCGGCTGCGCGCTGATCAGCGAGTAGGTCACCGCCGTGTCGAGGCGGCCGATCGTGACGCCGCCCATCACATCGGCACGGTTCACGTCCAGCGTTTCTTCGTCGAAGCGACCCTGCGCGCCGACATTGATGCCGTAGGGCGTCGAGAGGGCGATGGCGGATACGTAGTCCGATCGATCCGTCTCCAGACCCGACTCGAAACCGACGAGCGCGTAGTCGAGCTGCGCATACGGGTTTTCGCCCGCCAGATGGAAGGACTGGCCGACAAGCGCGTCCAGCGTGTAGCCCGCACCGAAGACGCCGCTGTACTGGACGCCGACATTGGCCCGCGTGCCGCCTTCGATCCGGTCGTAGCCGGAGAACTTGTCTTCGTCGAAGAGGTTCGACGCATTGAAGACGAGGCTCTGCGCGTCTTCGTTGGGCAGGCGGCCGGCGTCCATCTCGTCCGGGCGCAGCAGAAGCTGGGCGATCGGCGTGATCACATGCTGGGTATTGGCCGTCTCGATCAGGTAGGGGTAGCGCGCTTCAAGGCCCGCGGTCGCCATCGCGCGGCCGCCTGCCTCGTCCACCTCGACCCCACCGAGCCCGAGCGCGGTCCCGTCGGCATAGCCGGTCGCGCTCATGTCGGCGCGATAAAGGTCGCCGCGACCCGAAAGGAAGGGCGTGAGCTGCAGACCGGCATCCGTGGTGTAGGTCTGGCGCCAGCGCGCGTCGAACGAGGCGCGCGAATAGTCACCCTCCAGCGCGTTGCGCCGGAAGTAATCGGTGCGGAACGGGAAGGTCGAGCCTTGCTCGCAGATGCCCGACACCGTGAACTCGTCCTGGCAAAGGAGAAGGAAGCCGGGGCTCGTCGCATTGCGCGACAGGTTGGTGACGTTGACGTTGTATTCCACCTGACCGCCGAGGACCGGCTCGTCCTCGATCCGCTGGTAGTCGAGCGTCGGCCAGACATAGGGCTGAACGCGTTCGGTCAACGTGTTCTCGGTCTGGACATCGAACTTCTGCCCCCGGAGGTCGAAGAAGCTCTGGTCGCCAAGACCCGTCAGGTAGACTTCCGACGTGCGGTAGATCTGCGAGAAATTCTCGATCTCGTAGACGTTGGAGAAATTCGCGTCCGTCTGCGCGAGGATGTCCCAGCCGAAGGTCCAGCGCTCGTTCAGCGCGAAGCGGCCGGTCGTCCCCACCATGCCACGCGCGTCGTCGACCGGATCGGTGAAACCGGTCACATTGTCGGACCGGAAGTCGTTGAAGCGATCCGGGTCGGACTGGCTGATCCCGGCGGTCTGGAGTGTGATGTAGCCGTTCTCGAAGGCCTTGCGGTACTCCGCCTCGGCCAGGAAGCCCTGCTCGACGAAGTAGGTGCCGGCCACGGTCGCGTCCGACGATTCGTCGATCGCGAAGTAATAGGGGATCCGGACACCGAAGCCGGTCTTGTCGGACGACTTGAACGACGGTGCCAGGAGGCCGCTCTGACGGCGAACGGTCGGATCCGGCGAAGCGAAGTAGGGCAGGTAGGCCAGCGGTTTGCCGAACAGCTCGAATCGCGCGCCGTAGTAGCGCACGACCTTCGCATTCTGGTCCCAGACGATGCGCCGTGCCTTCACCTGCCAGAGCGGGGGACGATCCGGGTCCTTCTCGCAGGCCTCGCACGCCGTGTAGACGCCGCGTTCGAACGTCGTCACCGCGCCGTCTCGGCGCACGGCTTGTCCGGCCGCAAAGCGCGTGTTGTCGGGCGTCTCGATCCGCAGCGCCTGGACGAAGCCGTTGGCGAAATCGTCGGTAAGGTCGATCGAGTCGGCATAGATGCGGTTGCCCGTCGGCTCGACGAGTTCCACGTCGCCCGAGGCCACAAGCCTCCGGCTAGCCTGGTCGTACACGATGTCCTGGGCGACGAGCTTGTAGGACCCGTAGTCGATCTGCACGCCGCCGGCGGCGCGCACGACCTGCTTGTCGCTGTCGTAGGTGACCGTATCGGCCTCGAGGAAGAGCTGCGTGCCCTCGGGCACGGAAACCGAGCCGCCGAGATCGCCGAGCGAAGCCTGCGCCAAGGCAGGCGAAGCCGAGGCGAGGGCAGCCATCGCCACGCCCGCCAAGAGAACGCCCTTCGCCTTCGACCAGCCCCCGGTCTCGGCACGGCGCGGGTTCCCCCTCGCTGTCATACTAGCCATCCTCCTGATGGAGCAGGATCGTCGTCCCGAACAATCCTGCCGCCACGACCGGGAACCACGCCGCCAGGACGGGCGGAACCACGGAATTGCTCCCCAGCGCCTGCGCGAGGAAAGTAACGACGTAAAGCACGAAGCCGGCCGCGATGCCACTGACGATCATGCGCCCGGACTGACCGATGCGGGTGTAACGCACAGCTACCGTAGCTGCGACCAGAACCATGGCCACGAAAAGGGCCGGGCGCGCGATCAGCGCGTTGAAACGCATGGCGAAGGCGTCAGCGTTGTAGCCGAGGCTGCGCGCGATCTCGATCTTCGGCGCCAGTTCCCAGATAGAGATGGCCTCCGGGTCGGCGAGCCGCTGCTCGATATATTCCGGCAGCAGCGTGGTCGGGATGACGCGCTCGCCTTCGTTGACGGGCGGCGAGCCGATTCGCGTGACGCTGGCGTTCTCGATGTGCCACGCGCCATCGCGCAGCCGCGCGACTGGCGCGTCGATCCGCTCGCGCACCACCCCCTCGTCGTTCAGGATGAAGGCGGTCACGCTCCCGAGCGTCGCACCGCGATCGGCGACGATCTTGGCTCCGATGATGGATTCGACGCCCTGGCCGACCTGACGCAGCCAGGGGGCGCGGTCCGTCGAGTTCTGCATCGAGCCGGCATTCGACGTCTGCAGCTGCGCCGACTTGGCCTGGGCGTAGGCGGCGAGCGGGTTGTAGACCGCAACGGAGGCGACCCCGATCAGGAATGCGCCGAACGCGAAGGGCGCCAGCATCTGCCAGACGGAGACGCCGGCCGCGCGTGCGACCACCAGTTCCATCTTCCGGTTCAGCGAGACCAGCGTGAAGATGGCCGAGAACAGGATGATGAACGGGAAGGCCTGTTCGATGAAGGCCGGAACGCGCAGCGCCGAGATCGTCGCGATGGTCTCGAAGCCGACGTCGCCGGGAAGGCCGCGGCGGCTCACCTCGATCATATCGACGAGGTAGACGAGCGCGAACACCGCCACGAAGGTCGACAGGAAGCTGACGAGGAAGCGGCGAAAGAAATAGAGGTTGAGCGTCCAACGCTTCATGCGCCGGCCGCCTTTCCGGCCGCGGTGCCGGGAAGCAGCCGTTTCGCGCGCTCGCGCAGCCAGAGCGACGCGTCGGAGATCGCCCGGACGGCGCGCGTCTCGCTGACGTTCACGTTGCGCCAGAGGAGCCAGAGATCGAGCGCGATGGCGCCGAGCGGCAGCCCGTAGGCCAGGGCCGTGTAGCGAGGATTGCTGCTGATGAGCGAGAGCGAGACGAAACCACCGGCCTTGAGGAGAAGCGCACCGCCAAGACCAAGCGCCATCGCGGGCCCGGGTCCCTGCCGGTTGGTGCGCGGATGGCCTGCGACGATCAGCGACCAGAGCGCGAAGGCAATGGGGTAGAGCCAGTCCGTGCGCCGCTGGGCGAGTTCCTCGGTGAAGCGATTGGGATGGAGCTGGTAGACCCGGTCGTTCGGGTCGGGATTGAGGAGTTCGCGGGTCGAGCGCTCCGACATGCGGACCCAGTCCCGCGTTTCCACCGGACGCAGGTTCGCGAGGTCGAAGGCATAGGTCTGGAACTCGATGATCGAGACCGAGCTGTCCCCGTTGCGTTTGCGATGCAACTGTCCGTCGTCGAGCACGAGGTAGGACTGCCCCTCGCGTTCCACGATGGACGCCTCCCGGGCGAAGTAGGTGAGGTCCAGCGCCGGGTCGCGCGTGTCGGCCAGGAACAGGCCGCGCACGTTCGGCCCTCGCGCCTCGTCGATGCTCATGACGAGGCCATCCTGCACCTGCTCGAACCGTCCGGGCTGGAGGAAGAGGCTGATGGCGTCCGCGTTGATCGACCGGATGCCGTTCTGGAAGGCGCTGGAGGCGGCGGGACCGACCACGTGGGAGTTGAACAGGACGAGCCCGGAGGCGACCGCCGCAAGCACCAGGATCGGCTTGCTGATCACGGTGCGAGAGCCGCCGGACGCCGCGATCACGGCGCGCTCGGAATCGGCGTTCAGGGAATTCAGCGTCTGCACCGCGCCGATCAGGAGCGCGAAGGGGAGGACGCCGGAGGCCAGGTCCGGCATCAGCATCAAGGCGATCCAGAAGATGTCGCCCGCTGCCGTGGCGGTCGTGCGCACGATGTCCAGCCGCTGCAGCACCTGCACGATCCAGACGATCAGAACGAGCGCCGTCAAGGACCCCGCCGTGTAGGCGAGGGCGCGGCGAAAGATGTATCGTTCGATCAGCTTCATGCCCTGGTCGTCTCAGCAGTCCCGTTCAAACCGCCGTTCTCCGGCGCGGCACCGAACCGCGCGGTTCGACATATCTGGCCGCCGTAGACTGAGCCAGCTTGGCTAAAGAAGGGCGAACAAACATGGTTAACGCTTTGCGCCTCCGACGACGACCCTTGCAATGCAACACTCCGTCACCAGAATGACAGCCGAATCCCCAGCCGCCGGTGCCCAAGCCCCGGCGTGTCGATAGCGCATCGGAGACCGCATGTCCGTCCAACCCACCATCACCTTCGCGCCTCTCCGAATGCCCGAAACCGGCACGCTCGTCATTCTGGCCGGTGCCGAAGGCGCGCTGCCCGCGGGCGTGCCCCAGGGCGTGGTCGAGCCGCTTCAGAAGGCGATCGCGGTCGCGAAGTTCAAGGGCAAGGACCTGTCCACCGTCGAGGCCATCGCGCCGAACGGTTCGTCGCTCGATCGCATCGTCGTGATCGGCACCGCCGGCGACAAGCCCTTCGGGGAGGAGGAATGGCTCCGGCTCGGCGGCACGATCGCCGGCGGCACCAAGGGCGACGGGCCGGTCACGGTCTGGGGCGACGGCGCGGCGACGCCGGCGACACCCGCCGACCTTGCGACCATCGGTCTCGGTATCCTGCTGCGCTCCTACAAGTTCGACCGTTACAAGTCGAAGAAGACCGCGCCCGGCGAAGAGCCGGAGAACGAAGCGGCTCGCAGCTACACCATCGCCGCCGCCGCTCCGGAAGAGGCGCGTGTCGCCTTCGCCGTGTCGCAGGCTGTGGCGGACGGCGTGATGCTCGCGCGCGACCTCGTCAACGAGCCGGCCAACGTCCTCACCACGACCGAATACGCCGCGCGCATCGAGGCGCTCGCATCGACCGGTCTGGACATCGAGGTGCTCGATGAGGCGCGGATGGACGAACTCAAGATGCGGGCGCTCCTGGGCGTCGCGCAGGGGTCGCCGATGCCGCCCCGCCTGTGCATCATGCGATGGAACGGCGGGCCGGAGGGCGAAGCTCCCGTCGCCTTCGTCGGCAAGGGCGTGATCTTCGACACCGGCGGCATTTCGATCAAACCGGCCGCCGGCATGGACGAGATGAAGGGCGACATGGGCGGCTCGGCCGCCGTCGTGGGACTGATGCGCGCGCTGGCCGGGCGCAAGGCGAAGGTCAACGCCATCGGCGTCGTCGGTCTGGTGGAGAACGCGGTGGACGGAAACGCCCAGCGCCCCGGCGATATCGTGACCGCCATGTCCGGCACCACGATCGAGGTGCTCAACACCGATGCGGAAGGCCGGCTCGTCCTCGCCGACGCCCTTTGGTACACGCAGGACCGCTTCAAGCCGAAGTTCATGGTGAACCTCGCGACGCTGACCGGCGCCATCATCGTCGCGCTGGGCAACCATCACGCCGGTCTCTTCTCCAACAACGACGAGTTGGCCAACCGCCTTCTGGCGGCGGGTCTCGAGACCGGCGAGAAGGTCTGGCGCATGCCGCTCGGCAAGGAATACGACAAGCTCATCGAGGGCAAGTTCGCCGACATCAAGAACATCGGAGCCGGCCGCGCGGCGGGCGCCACGACGGCCGCCCAGTTCCTCCAGCGTTTCGTCAACGACGTGCCGTGGGCGCACCTCGACGTCGCCGGCACGGCGATGGGCTCGCCCGCCAACGAGTACAACCAATCCTGGGCCTCGGGCTTCGGCGTTCGCCTTCTCAACAAGCTGGTGGAAGAGCACTACGAGGCGCGGTGAGCGCTCCATGGCCGAGGTGCTGTTCTATCATCTGACCGAAAGCCGCATGGAGGACTCGCTCCTGGATCTCCTGGAGCGGTCCCTCGCGCGTGGCTGGCGCGTCGTCGTCCAGGCGGCGACGCCGGAGCGGCGCGACGCGCTGGACCAGCACCTCTGGACCTACAAGGACGACAGCTTCCTCCCCCACGGCTCGGATGCCGAGGGGGGCGGGGCACTGCAACCCATCCTTCTGACGGTCGAGCCGGAGCAGCGTGCCAACGATCCGCATGTCCGCTTCATGGTGGAGGGCGCCGTGCCTGACGACCTCGCGCCCTACCAGCGCGGGGTCTACCTGTTCGACGGGCACGACCCGGACCAACTGGCGACCGCGCGCGAACGCTGGAAGGCGGAGAAATCCGCCGGCCATACGGTCACCTACTGGCAGCAGACCGAGGATCGGCGTTGGGTGAAGAAGGCCTGACGCCCTTTCAGATCGTGGTTCCGTCCACGAAGTTCAGCACCGCCGTGGCGTAGCCGTTGGGGTCTTCCAGCGGGGCGGAGTGGCCGACGGACGGAAGAATCAGGAGTTTCGCGCCGGGGATCGTGGACGCGAGATACTCGGTGTGCGCGCGGCTGATCGCTTCGTCGTGCTCGCCGATCGCGATCTCGGTCGGGACCGGAATGCCCTCGAGTTCCGCCTGAGAGAAGTTCGGCTCGTTCGCCCAGAGCGCCTCGATCTCCTGTCGCACGTCGTCGTAATGGCGCAGTTCCGGACGGTTCGGGTCGTCGGGCTTGTAGGCGAGGGAGCCGTCCGGCGTAGCGTTGGCGGCCTGCACGAAGAGCCGCGACAGGCGCTCGGGATGGCGGATCGCGATGTCGAGCCCGATGATCCCGCCGTCGCTCCAACCGACCAGCGCCACCTTGGGGATGTGGAGGACATCGAGCAGGGCGAGGTAGTCGTCCGCCATCAGGTCGTAGGTGATGACATCGTCCGTGCTCGACGAGCGGCCCTGTCCGCGACTGTCGGCGACGATGACGCTGTGATGCTCCGACAGGGTCCCCAGCTGCGCGCGCCAGACGCGGCTGTCGGACAGGCCGCCATGGATCATCAGGATCGGGGGCCCTTCGCCGTAGACGCGGAAGAAGAGGTTGATGCCGTTCACGTCGGCGAAGCCGGTCTGAACGGGGATCGGCTCTATGAACCCGCGGCTCTGAGGCTCGTCCGCCGGAAACGCGGACAGCACGAGCAGGGCGAGAACCGCCGAGAGAAGAGGACGCCGCATCACGAACCGCCCGCTGGGCGACCGGAACCGAATACTCGCCGCCAACACGAAGAAGCTAGAGCCGACGATGCGTCATCTCAAGGATTCGTGCACCGTTTATCAACGATTTTCAGTCCGCCATAGCGGCGTCGTGTTCCTCGGTGAACTGCAGCCACTCGGCTTCGCACTTCTCCAACGTCTTTTCGGCTGCGGATTTCTGCCGCCCGAACTCCGCCGCCTTGCCGGGGTCCTTCGTGTAGAGCGCAGGATCCGCAAGCTTTTCGTCGAGGTCCTTGATCGTCGCCTGAAGGCGGGACATCTGGATCTCGAGCGCAGAGATCTTTTTCTTCAGGGGCTTCAGAGCATCCCGCTTCTCGGCAGCCAGACGCCGCTGGTCCACCTTCGAGACCGCCTGGACCGGCACCTCGTTGACGAGTTCGCCCTGATTGCCGCCGCCCGCCCGCGCGCCCGAGAGGATCAGCTTCTTGTAGTCGTCGAGATCGCCGTCGTAGCGCGACACGGTGCCGTTGCCGACGATCCAAAGCCGGTCCATCGTCGCCTCGACCATATGGCGATCGTGGCTGATCAGGATGACGGCGCCGGGAAATTCGTTCAGGGCGTGAACGAGGCTTTCGCGCGCCTCGATGTCGAGGTGGTTGGTCGGCTCGTCGAGGATCAGGAGGTTGGGTGCGTCGATGGTCGCAAGACCCATCAGCAGGCGTGCCTTCTCGCCGCCCGAGAGCGAGTCGGCGACCGTGTCCATCTTCTGCGTCGGCAGGCCCATCTGGGCCACGCGTCCGCGAACCCTGGCCTCCGGCGCGTCCGGCATGAAGCGGCGCACGTGCTGGACCGCCGTCTCGTTGGGGCGAAGGTCGTCGATCTGGTGCTGCGCGAACATCGCGATCTTCAGCCCCGGTGCCCGGGTCATCGCACCCGCCTGCGCCGTCAGCCGGTCGGCGATCAGCTTGGCGAAGGTCGACTTGCCGTTGCCGTTGGCGCCGAGCAGCGCGATCCGGTCGTCGGCATCGATGCGGATGTCGAGCCCGCGCAGGATCGACCGCTCGGGCGTGTAGCCGACCGAGACGCCTTCCATGCGGATGATGGGCGATGCGAGCACCTTCTCCGGCTTCGGAAAGACGAAGGGCGTGACGTGCTCCTCGACGATCGCCTGGAGGGGCTTCATCCGCTCCAGCGCCTTTAGGCGCGACTGCGCCTGCCGGGCCTTGGAGGCCTTGGCGCGGAACCGCTCCACGAAGGCTTCCATGTGCTTGCGCGCGGCATCCTGCTTGGCGATCGCCTTGCCAAGAAGCTCCATCTTCTCCGCGCGCTGGCGCTCGAAGCTGTCGTAGTCGCCGCGGTAGAAGACGAGCTTCTTCTGGTCGAGGTGGATGATCGCGTTCACCGCGTTGTTGAGAACGTCGCGGTCGTGGCTGATGATGAGCACGGTATAGGGATAGCGGGAGACGAAATTCTCCAGCCAGAGCGTGCCCTCGAGGTCGAGATAGTTCGTGGGCTCGTCGAGGAGCAGCAGGTCGGGGCGCGAGAAGAGGACCGCCGCCAGCGCGACCCGCATGCGCCAGCCGCCCGAGAAGGACGAGACGGGACGCGCCTGGGCGGCCGCATCGAAGCCGAGGCCGTCGAGGATCGCGGCCGCGCGCGCCTCCGCAGAATGGCTCTCGATGTCCGCAAGCCGCAGGTGCACCTCGGCGATGCGTTGCGGATCGGTCGCCGTTTCCGCCTCCTGCAGCAGCTCCACGCGCTCCAGATCGGCGGCGAGAACGACTTGCAGCAGCGACTGCTCGGTGCCCGGCGCTTCCTGCGCCACCTGTCCGATGCGCGTGTTGCGCGGCACCGACACGCCGCCGGTCTCCGACGCGAGGTCGCCGGTGATCACGCGGAAGAGCGTGGACTTGCCCGCGCCGTTGCGCCCGACGAGACCCGCCTTGGTGCCGGCGGGGATCGACAGCGTCGCGTGATCGATCAGAAGGCGCCCGGCGACGCGGGCAGACAGTTCGGTGATCTGAAGCATGGCGGGCTTTTGCCATGTTTGCGAAAAACGCGAAAGACCGGCTGGTCGGACTTCACCCCCGGCCCGTCTCGCGCAGGAACGCCACGAGGTCCATGCCCGGCGCCGGAAGCCCGAACCCCGTCAGCACCGCATGCGCCTGTCCGCGATGGTGTGTCTGGTGGTTAAAGACGTGGAGCAGCGTCGGGCCGAGCCGGCCTTCGATCGTGCCGGGCTGCGACAGGGGAGAGTAGCGCACCGTCGCAGCAAGGTCGGCTTCGCCGAGCCCGGCGACAAAGGTCCCGATCCGCGCATCCTCGGCCTCGCGCGCGACCCGCAGCGGCTCGAAGGCTTCGAACAGCGTCGCATCGAGCCGGTCCGGTGCATCCCCGGCACCGGTGAAGCGGCGCAGCCAGATCCGGTCGGCGCACAGGATATGGTTCAGCGTGCCACGCATGGAGCGGAAGAAGACGCCGCGATCCTCCGCGAATTGCTCCGCCGACAGCACGGCGGCGCTTTCATAGAGGCGCCGGTTGGCCCAGGCGTTGTAGGCGCCGAGCGTTGCGAACTGTTCGTGGTACAAGGCGGGAGCCCTCCAGCCGGGAGAATCGCCGTGACCATACTGCTTTACGACCTCGTCGGCAGCGATCCGTCGCGCCCGTTCTCGCCGCATTGCTGGAAGGCGCGCATGGCGCTGGCGCACAAGGGCCTCGGCTTCGAGACGGTGCCGGTGCGGTTCACGGAGGTGGCTGACGTCGAGGGCGGGGGCGGGCGCACCGTGCCGGTGATCCGAGACGGCGCGCATGTGGTGCAGGACAGCTTCGCGATCGCCGAATATCTCGACGACGCCTATCCCGAGCGTCCCTCCCTGTTCGAAGGGCAAAGCGGTCGGGCTCTGGCGCGCTTCGTCGAGAGCTGGTCGCAGCGCACGCTGCACCCGGCCATCGTCAAGGCGACGATCCTTGAGATCCATGATCTGCAGGACAAGGAAAACCGGGCCTTCTTCCGCGCCAGCCGGGAGCGCACCTTCGGCAAGCCGATCGAGGCGGTGCAGGACGGGCGCACGGAAGAGAAGCGGCAGGCGGTGTCGAAGGCGCTGGAGCCGCTGCGCGCGACGCTGCGCCGCCAACCGTTCCTCGCGGGCGAGGGCCCGATGTTCGCCGACTACATCGTCTTCGGCGGTTTCCAGTGGCTGCGTTGCGTCTCGACCTTCGCGTTCTTCGAGGCGGACGATCCGATCCGCGACTGGTTCGAGCGATGCCTCGATCTGCATGGCGGCATTGGTCGCAGCCTGCCCGCTGCCGCTTGAGCGCGCCTGCGCCTTGCCGCCGGGCGGGGGCACGGCTATAGACCGCGCCATCTTCAGCCCTTTGACCCAAGGATAACGGCCAATGGCGATCGAACGCACCTTCTCCATGATCAAGCCCGATGCGACCCGTCGCAACCTCACCGGCGCGATCACCAAGATGCTGGAAGAGGGTGGCCTGCGCGTCGTCGCTTCCAAGCGCGTCTGGATGAGCCGCCGCGAGGCCGAGGGCTTCTACGCCGTCCACAAGGAGCGTCCCTTCTTCGGTGAGCTGGTCGAGTCGATGTCGGCCGGCCCGACCATCGTTCAGGTGCTGGAAGGCGAGAACGCCATCTCGCGCAACCGCGAGCTGATGGGCGCGACCAACCCGGCGCAGGCCGCCGAGGGCACGATCCGCAAGGTGCACGCCCTTTCGATCGGCGAGAACTCGGTGCACGGGTCGGACGCCGCCGAGACCGCTCGGGAAGAGATCGCCTACTGGTTCTCCGAGACCGAAATCGTCGGCTGATCTCGATCGCCCATCGATGAATCACAGCGCCGGCCCTCTGGGCCGGCGTTATCGTTTTTGGAACGCCGCACGGCTTCAGTCGTGGTCGAAATGATGTGCCCGTCTTTTCCCATCCGTCCGTGCCGCCGG
>NZ_BBWJ01000019.1 GCF_001463745.1 Aureimonas sp. AU22
ACCCGTCAGAGGGGAGCGCCAAAAGGGCCGAGGCGGCGGGCAACCGGAGAAGCTCTGTGGCGGGGTCTCGCACACCCTGCCGAACCGCAACCACCGCGCGGGTCGCCGGAGGCGGACCACTCTAATCAACGACCCCAGGAGGTTCGCCTCCGGCGGCCCGTCGCCCGTTCCATCCGGGGCGACCCAAAGGACAGCCCCATCAACCCGGTCGCAAACGCGATGCGGGCGATCGGGCGTGTCTTCCGCGTAAGCGCTATAGCCGATGCCAGCGGTCCGCTGCGAGATCGTCGGTATCCCTAGCCTCGACCCATCCGCCGATCGCGCCATCAGCGAGATGTTCGCGCTTCCAGAAGGGGGCCCGCGACTTCATGAAGTCCATCACGAAGGAGGCGGCTTCGAACGCCGCCTGTCGGTGGACCGAAGTGCAGGCGACGAACACGATCTCCTCGCCCGGCGCGATCATGCCGTAGCGGTGGACGCAGCGAAGACGCAGGAGCGGCCACCGCTCGGCCGCCTGAGCGGCGATGTTGCCGATAGCGCGCTCGGCCATGCCGGGATAGTGCTCGATTTCGAGCGCCCGAAGCCGGCGGCCTTCGTCGCGGCAGTAACCCGCGAAGGTGACCGCCGCCCCGGCCTCGCCGCCCGGCGACATCTCGTGCGCTTCCCGGGCGAGATCGATGCGGTCGGATTGGATCGCAACGGAAATCTCGGCCATGTCAGCCGCCCGTCATCGGCGGGAAGATCGCGATCTCGCTGCAGTTTCCGATCGGTTGGGAATGCGGCACGTGTTCCTGGTCGATCGCGACCCGGATCATTTCCGGCGCCTGCAGCGCCGCGTCGTAGCCTTCGCCGCGCCCCTTCAGCCAGTGCAGGAGATCGTCGACGGTCACGATGCCGGCGGGGAGGGCGACCTCCTCCTCGCCGATCCCGATGCGCTCGCGAACCCAGGCGAAGTAGACGATCTTCATGGCAAGCCTCCCGGTCCGTCGGCGGGCAATGTCCGCCTTCACACGTCGATATGGCGCAGCCCGGCCCGGAAGTAATCGTAGCCCGTGTAAAGCGTGATGATCGCCGCGATCCAGAGAAGCACGATTCCCGCCTGCGTGACGTGGGGAACGATCTGGTCGCCCGCCGGCCCGGCGAGCAGGAACGAGATCGCCACCATCTGCGTCGCCGTCTTCCATTTGGCGAGGCGCGTGACGGGCACGGAGACCTTCAGTTCGGCAAGATACTCGCGCAGACCCGACACCAGGATCTCGCGGCACAGGATCACGATGGCCGCCCAGATGGTCCAGCCCGCGATCGTGCCGTCCGCCGCCAGAACGAGAAGCGCGGCCGCCACGAGCAGCTTGTCGGCGATCGGGTCCAGCATGCGACCGATGGTCGACGTCTGCTGCCACATGCGGGCGAGGTAGCCATCGAGCCAATCCGTCACGCTGGCCACGACGAACAGGGCGAGCGCCGACCAGCGGGCGGCGTCGGACCCGTGCAGGCGGCCTTCGAGAAAGAAGCAGAGGACCACGAGGGGAACGGCAGCGATCCGGGCGTAGGTCAGGATGTTGGGAAGGCTGTACGCCTGGGATGCCATGGGTTCGGTCCGGTTGGAGGAGAGAGTCGGCCGAGGGATACGCACGTTCGGTGACGGTTCAAACGCGGCAGGCTTTCCCCGTCAACACAGGTGGACGAAAAAGGCACGCCGATCGGCTCGATCCGCCTACTGGCGTTCGTGGAAATGGTCGTAGATCGTCTTCGCCATCGCGGCCGAAATGCCCTCGACCTTCAAGAGGTCGTCGAATGCGGCGCGGGAGACGGCCTTGGCCGTACCGAAATGATGAAGCAGCGCTCGTTTGCGAGACGGGCCGATGCCGCCGATCTCGTCGAGCGGGTTCTTGGTCAGTTCCTTCTTGCGTTTGGCGCGATGCGTGCCGATCGCGAACCGGTGGGCTTCGTCGCGCAGGCGTTGCAGGAAGTAGAGGACCGGATCGCGCGGCGGCAGCGAGAAGGGCTCGCGCCCCTCCACGATGAACCGTTCGCGCCCCGCGTCGCGGTCGACCCCTTTCGCGACGCCGATGGTCGTCACCTTGTCGGCGATGCCGAGTTCGCCGAGGATCGTGCGCACCGCCGAAATCTGACCCTTGCCGCCGTCGATCAGCACGAGATCGGGCCAGGCCGGCATCTCCGCCGTATCCGCCGGCTCGTCCGCATCCGCATCCGCCTCGACGGCCGGGGAGGGCTGGGGGCCCGCGTCGCCGTGCTCCTTGATGAGGCGCGAGAAGCGGCGTGTCATCACCTCGCGCATCATGCCGAAGTCGTCGCCCGGCGTGATGTCGGCACCGCGGATGTTGAACTTGCGATACTGGTTCTTCGCAAAGCCCTGCGGCCCGGCCACGATCATCGCGCCCACGGCGTTTGTGCCCATGATATGCGAGTTGTCGAAGACCTCGATCCGGCGCGGCGCCGCGGCAAGGCCGAACGTTTCCTTCAGGCCAGCTAGGAGGCGCGCCTGCGAGGAGGTTTCCGCCAGACGCCGCCCCAGGGCCTCCCGGGCATTGCTCGTCGCGTGATCGACCAGGTCCTTCTTCTCGCCGCGCTTCGGGATCGCGATCTCGACGCGGCGCTCCGCCTTCGCGCCCAGTGCGTCGGACAGGAGCTCGCGGTCCTCGACGTCCACCGGAAGCAGGACGAGCGCGGCCGGCGGCTTGTCGTCGTAGAACTGCGCCAGGAACGCGCCCAGCACTTCACCGGGCTCCAGCGAAGGGTCGGCCTTCGGGAAGTAGGCGCGGTTGCCCCAGTTCTGGCCGGTGCGGAAGAAGAAGACCTGGATGCAGGTCAGCCCGCCTTCCTGATGGATCGCGAACACGTCCGCTTCCTCGACGCCGTGCGGGTTGATGCCCTGGTGCGACTGGATGTGCGAGAGCGCCGAGAGGCGGTCGCGGTAGACGGCCGCCCGTTCGAAGTCGAGATCGTCCGATGCTTCCTGCATGGCGCGCGCGATGGACTGCTTCACTTGCCCCGACCGGCCGGACAGGAACGCCTTTGCCTCGCCGACGAGGCCGGCGTACCCCTCCAGCGAGATTTCGCCGGTGCATGGGCCGGAGCACCGCTTGATCTGGTAGAGCAGGCAGGGCCGCGTGCGCGTCTCGAACACACTGTCGGTGCAGGTGCGCAGAAGGAACGCGCGCTGGAGTGAGGCCACCGTGCGCCCAACCGCGCCCCCGGAGGCGAACGGCCCGAAATAGCTGCCTTTCCGCGAACGGGCGCCGCGATGCTTGAAGATCGCAGGCGCCTTGTGGTCGTCGGACACGAGGATGTAGGGGAACGACTTGTCGTCCCGCATCAGGACGTTGAAGCGCGGGCGCAGGCGCTTGATGAGGTTGGCCTCGAGCAGAAGCGCCTCGGTTTCGGTGCGGGTGGTGACGAACTCCATGTGCCGCGTCGCCCGGATCATGCGCAGGATCCGGTTGTTGTGGCCGGCAAGCCGCGTGTAGCTCGCAACCCGCTTCTTCAGCGACTTGGCCTTGCCGACGTAGAGCACCTCGTTGGCCTCGTCGAACATGCGATAGACGCCGGGACTGTTGGGCAGTCGCTTCTGAAACTCCGAGATCAGCTCGGCACCGGCCAGCGTCTGGTCGACCTCGCGGCCGCCGTCGTGCCACTCGATGGACGCGACGAGCGAGGCAGCCGGGCTCGGCTCCGCGCCGGCTTCGGCATCGCCTTCCGCAAAGTCGTCATCGGTCTCGAAGTCGTCGTCGATTTCGGGTGTCAGTTCGTCTGCCATGTCGTCTTCGCCGGGAAAGCGGGGTTGGATGCCACGGCCCTGCCGGATGGGCCGGCGGCGCCTGCGCCGAAGCGGAGCCGCCCGGCGGGCCGCGTCCTCAGCTGTTCGTCCCCTTATATGATTCACCATGTCCGCGCTTTGCAGGGGTAATCCGGCGCGAGAAAGGCGGCGCGTACCACTGGGGCGGTGCGAGAAAAGGGCAAGTGTCACCGTCGTGCAATTGGCGCGGAGGTCCGGTGCCTATTAGATGACGAATGTCGGATGTCGGCACCCTCGGGATTTTCGAGCGGCTGCCGGAGCCGGAACGCCGAAGCTCTGTCGGCGTTGCGTCCCAAGGTGTTGTCGGAAGGCATGAGCGTCGCCTTTCCCGGAGTTCGGACCATGAAGGTGTTTCGCACCTTGGCCTTGAGCGGACTGCTTTCGATGACGGCGGGGCACGTCGTGGCTGCCGACGCGGTGGTGGCTGAGCCCGCGCCGGCCTTTGCGCCCGAAGCCTCGGTCTACACCTGGTCGGGTCCCTATGCCGGCGGCTTCGTCGGGTACAATTTCGCCAACGTGGATCAGTCCGGTGGCGCCAAGTTCGATGGCGAGGGCGTGGTCGGCGGCGTATACGCCGGATACTCGCTGCAGGACGGCAGCCTCGTCTACGGCGCGGAAGGCGATGTGGGGGCCTCCGACGTGACGGCCGGCGGCTTCAACGCGGCGACCGGCGTTCCGATCTCGGCCGATTCCACCGCGTTCGGATCGCTGCGTGCGCTCGTTGGCGTCGCCTTCGATCCCATCATGCTGTTCGCCACCGGCGGCGTCGCCGTGGCGAACAAGGAACTGTCGCTCGGCAACGTTTCGGACGACCAGACCCATCTCGGATACACGATCGGCGCAGGCGTCCAGGCCAAGGTGACCGACAGCGTGACGTCACGCGTCGAGTATCGCTACTCCGATTTCGAATCGAAGGACTACGACCTCGGCAACGTCACGGTCTCGTCCGGTTTCGACGAGCATTCCATCCGCGCCGGCCTGGCTCTGAAGTTCTGACGCCAAAAGCCTTCAGTCAAGAAAAAGGGCGGCTCCGCACCGGCGGGCCGCCCTTTTTCTTCGTCGTCGAAGCTGCGTTCAGGCCTGCGGCGCGAGCGCGGCGAGTTCGGGATGTGACGCGAAGAACCGTCCGAGCCATCCGGCAAGCTTGGGATGGCGTCCGTTCAGTTCCTCGGGAAATCGCAGCTGCACCCAGGCGAGATCCGACGAAACCGCGAGGTGGGCCAGATTCGGCTTCTCGGGAAGCGCCGTCACCTCGCGCTCCAGGGCATCGAGGGCGCGGTGTGCTCGGCGCCACTGCTTGTCCATCCAGGGCTCGTACCACATCGGCTCAGGCCGGTAGCGTTTCTCGTAGAGCGCCGCCATGGCAGCTTCCGTCATGCCGTCCGCCAGTGCTTCGATGCGCTTGGTGGCGGCCCAGGCGTCCGCGGCCTGCGGGATGATCGGATTGCCGGTGAGCCGATCGAGATATTCGCAGATGACCCGGCTGTCGTAGAGGGTGGAGCCGTCGTCGAGGATCAGCGCCGGGATCTTGCCGAGCGGGTTCGCCTCCGTCAGTTCCGCCGCCTCGTCGCCCGTGTTGGTCGGCACCAGATCGAGATGGAGGTCGCACAGGTGCGCGGCCATGCGCACCTTCGACGAGTAGGGCGAGGGCTTCGAATACAGAAGACGCATCGGAGGTCTCCGCCCGATCAGAAGCGGCGCAGCGATTCGCAGTTGGCGCCGTAGATCTTCCACGGATCGAGGCCGAGCACGCAGCCCTCGGCGCGCCAGCCGACGCCGGCGAAGCCCAGCGGATATTCGATCACGTAGTAGAATGTGCGCTGCTCGCCGCTGGAAATGAGAGCCGTGCCCTGGCAGTAGCGGCGTTCGATCTCCTTGTGTCCGCCCATCGGCTGATAGGCCTTCTCGAACAGCCCGCTGAACTCCACGACGGCCAGCGCCGCCGGGATCGTGCGGGGCGCACCGTACTCGAACTGATCCTCGACCTGCGCGAGCACACGCGAATCGTCACAGGCGGGCACCTTGGCCGTCGTGACGATCACGGCCGGAGCCGGGGCGGCCTGATAGTAGTCCGCCGCGAGCGCGGGCGTGGCGCAGGATGCGGCGACCAGGGCGGAGACGGCGGCGAGGCGGGAGCGCATGCGTCGGATCCTTCGATGGACAGGCGGCTTCGCCATGCGAAGCAAGGATTGTTAAGGGTTATATTGCACCCGGATCATTCGGCGACCAGCGCAATGATGCCACAATCGGCGCGATCCGACACGCCCAGCACCGGCAACAACGCGCGCATGATGGCGTCGGCTTCCGCCGCGAAGGTGTACGGCGGGTTAACGACCGCGAAGCCGGTGCCCACGAGGCGCTCGTCCGTCGAGAAAGGCTCGCGGAAGAAGTCGGCGGCGATGACGTTGCGAATGCCGCTTTCGCGCAGGGCTTCGTGGAAGCCCTCGTATTGCGCACGCCTCTTGATCGGATACCACACGGCATATGTGCCGCCCGGCCACCGCCGCCACGCCTCGCCCACCCGCGCTGCGATCCGTTCGAACTCGCCGACCTCCTCGAAGGGCGGGTCGATCAGCACCAGGCCGCGCTTCTCCTTGGGCGGAAGGTGGGCCCCCAGCGCCAGCCATCCGTCGAGTTCAATCGTCTTGACCTGGACGTCGCCCGCAAACTCCGCCGCAAGGGCCGCGGAGTCCACCGGATGAAGCTCGTAGGCCGAGAGCCTGTCCTGGCGGCGCAGGAGATGGCGGGCGATCCATGGGCTGCCGGGGTAGGCGCTCGTGCCGAGGGCCACTTCCGCGGCTTCCACCGTTTGCCGATAGGGCAGGAGGAGCGGATCGTCCCAGGCCGGCGAAGCGCGAAGGGCCGCGATGCCCGCCTCGTGCTCGCCGGTGCGCCGGGCCTCGTCGGCCGCAAGGTCGTAGCGCCCGCGTCCGGCGTGCGTGTCCATCACCCGGAACGCCTTGTCCTTGTGCTTCAGGTACTCGATCAGCCGGCACAGAAGGGCGTGCTTCACGACGTCGGCGAAATTTCCCGCGTGAAAGGCGTGCCGGTAGTTCAAGTTTCAGCGCTCCGTGAACACAGCATTCGCAAAAGGGGGATGCTGCAATGCGCACACCCACCCCATATTGCGCGTTGGTAGCGCGAAACGCGCCCCGCCGCGAATTGAAATCGGGACACCTTTCATGGCCGAAAAGAAGTTTTTCCAGCCGTTCGACCTCGGACCGCTCCACCTCGCGAACCGCGCCGTCATGGCGCCGCTGACCCGCAGCCGCGCCACCAGCGACGGCGTCCCCAAGGACATGCACGTCGAGTACTATCGCCAGCGCGCCGGCGCAGGTCTCATCATCTCGGAGGCCACCAACATCTCGGTCGAAGGCCGCGGCTACGCCTGGACGCCCGGCATCTACACCGACAGTCAGGTGACCGCCTGGAAGAAGGTGACGGACGCCGTTCACGCGGAGGGCGGCAAGATCGTGCTGCAGCTCTGGCATGTCGGACGCATCTCGCACCCCGATCTGCAGGAGAACCACCAGCCGCCGGTCGCGCCCTCGGCGGTGAAGCCCAGCGGCAAGGCCTTCACGGAGGAAGGTTTCAAGGATCACGAGACGCCGCGTGCGCTGGATGAGAGCGAGCTCCCGCGTGTGATCGAGGACTACGTCAAGGCGACCCGCAATGCGCGCGCAGCCGGCTTCGACGGCGTCGAGCTGCACTCGGCCAACGGCTACCTTCTCGACCAGTTCCTGCGCGACGGCACCAACACCCGCACCGACCGCTACGGCGGATCGATCGAGAATCGCATGCGCTTCCCGCTGGAGGTGCTGGATGCCGTGATCGCGGCCTGGGACGCCGATCATGTCGGCGTGCGCATCTCGCCGGTGACGGTGATGGGCGGTTCGAGCGAAAGCGATCAGCAGGGTCTCTTCAACGCCTACGTGGTGGAGCTCAACAAGCGCAAGCCGCTGTATCTTCACGTCATCGAGGGCCAGACCGGCGGCGATCGCAAAAAGGACGGTTTCGACTACGCGGCCCTCCGCCAGCGTTTCGACGGCGTCTACATGGGCAACAACAACTACGACCCGCAATTCGCGATCGAGCAGATCGAGAAGGGCGAGATCGACCTTGCCTGCTTCGGCAAGCTGTTCATCTCAAATCCCGATCTCGTCGCGCGGGTCGAGGTCGGCGCGCCGCTCAACGAGTGGAACAACGACACGTTCTACGGTGGCGACGAGCGCGGATACACCGACTACCCCGCGCTGACGCCGGAAGAGCGGGCGCGCTACGCGCAGGCCGCCTGATCGGGCAAACTGACCGGGGGCCGGGCGGGAACGTCCGGCCTCTTCGCTACGATCACGCCGGCGCATCGCTGACATTGCGAAAAAGAATGGGCGGTGCTTCGCGGCGTCGATTATGGTCGCGCGCATGAACCAGCACGTCCCCGCCCGCAAGGGCTATACCGCCTGTCCGCACGACTGCCCGTCCACCTGCGCGCTCGAGGTCGAGATCATCGACGAGCGCACGATCGGCCGCGTGCGCGGAGCCGAGGACAACAGCTACACGGCCGGCGTCATCTGCGCCAAGGTCGCCCGATATGCCGAACGGGTGCACCATCCCGACCGTCTCATGAAGCCGCTTCAAAGGGTCGGCGGCAAGGGTGAGGGCACTTGGCGGGAGATTGACTGGGACGACGCACTCGATCTCGTGGCGGAGAAGTTCTTGGCTGCCGAGGCCCGCTACGGCTCGGAGGCGGTCTGGCCCTATTATTACGCGGGAACCATGGGGCTCGTGCAGCGCGACGGCATCAACCGCCTGCGCCACGCCAAACGCTATTCAGGCGAGTTCGACACGATCTGCACCAACACCGCCTGGACCGGTTTCGTCGCCGGCACGGGGCGGCTGGCCGGCGTCGATCCGCGCGAAATGGCAAAGTCCGATTGCGTCGTGATCTGGGGCACCAATGCCGTGGCGACGCAGGTCAACGTCATGACCCACGCGGTGCGCGCCCGGAAGGAGCGCGGCGCTCCGATCGTCGTGATCGACATCTACGACAATCCGACGATGCGCCAAGCGGACGTCGCGCTGAAGCTCCGGCCGGGCACGGACGGCGCGCTCGCCTGCGCTCTCATGCATATCGCCTTTCGGGACGGGACGGCGGATCGCGCCTATCTCGACCGCTACGGCGACGATCCCGCCGGGCTCGAGGCGCATCTCGCCAGCCGCACGCCGGAATGGGCGAGCGGGATCACCGGGCTGACCGTCGCCGAGATCGAAAGCTTCGCGGCTCTCATCGGGCGCACGCCCCGCACGTTCTTCCGCCTCGGCTACGGCTTCTCGCGGCAGCGCAACGGCGCCGTGGCCATGCACGCCGCTCTGTCCGTACCGACGGTGTATGGTCACTGGCAGCACGAAGGAGGCGGCGCCTTCCACAACAACGGCGCCCTGTGGCGTTTCGACAAGGCGTTGATCGAGGGTCTCGACGATCTCGACCATTCGATCCGCCATCTCGACCAGTCGCGGATCGGCGCGGTCCTGACCGGCGATGCCGGGGCGCTGGCCGGCGGCCCGCCGGTGACGGCGATGCTTGTGCAGAACACCAACCCTGCCAATGTCGCGCCCGAGCAGCGAGACGTCGTGCGCGGCCTCATGCGGGATGACCTCTTCGTCGCGGTCCACGAGCAGTTCATGACCGACACCGCGAAGCTCGCCGACCTCGTGCTGCCTGCCGCGACCTCGATGGAATACGACGACATCTATCGGGGCGGCGGGCAGAGCCACATCCTGTTCGGTCCCAAGCTGATCGAGCATCCCGATACGGTGCGGACCAACCATTTCGTCATCGAGGAACTGGCCAAGCGGCTCGGCGTCGCCGACCGGCCTGGCTTCGGCATGACCGAGCGGGCGCTCATCGACGATCTCCTCCGCCGCAGCGGCTATGAGGGGCTGGAAACCCTCGAGCGGGAGCGGTGGCTCGACGTTCAGCCCGGTTTCAACGAGGCGCACTATCTCGGCGGGTTCGCCACGGCGGACCGCAAGTTCCGCTTCCGCGTCGATTGGGCGGGTCTCGTGGCGCCGAACCGTCCGCCGCCATCGATGGGCCTTCTCGGCCCCGTCGAAGCCCTGCCGTCCTTCCCCGACCATGCCGCCCTGATCGAGGAGACGGATGCCGAGCATCCGTTCCGGCTGGCCACGCCGCCGGCGCGACAGTTCCTGAACTCGTCCTTCGCCGAGACGGAAGGGTCGCGCAAGCGGGAGGGTCGCCCCGAGCTGCGCATGCACCCCGACGACGCGGCGCGCCTTGGTTTCACCGATGGTCAACGGCTGGAGATCGGCAATGCGCGCGGCGAAGTCGTCCTGCCGCTCAAGATGGATGCGGCAGCAAAGCCCGGCGTCGTGATCCACGAAGGGCTCTGGCCGAACGGTGCCTTCGAGCGAGGCGAAGGCATCAATGTTCTGACCGGCGCCGATCCGGTCGCGCCGTTCGGCGGGGCGGCCTTTCACGACAACAAGGTCTGGGTGCGAGCGGCCTAGAACACGTCCGGTGGACGCCGGTTCACCCGACGCGTTCTGTGTTCCTCGTTCGTCGCATTGTCCGGACGCGAAAGCCGGCTCGGCTTTCGCTGGAACTGCTCTAGCTCTCGCGTCCGTCCGGAGCGACGAGGATGGTCGGGCTGGCCGACCGCGGAGAGCCCGAACTCGAGCTGTCGAACGTCGTCCTGGCGCCGCTCTGCCGCACTGTGCCGTCGAGCACCAGCCGCAGCGCATGCGGATAGAGCCGATGCTCGGCGCGAAGCAGCCGGTTGGCCAGGCTGTCCGGTGTGTCGTCGCGCTCCACCGTGATCGCGGCCTGGGCGACGATCGGGCCTTCGTCCATGTCGTCGGTGACGAAATGGACCGTGCAGCCATGGATGCGCATGCCGGCTTCCAACACGCGGTCATGCGTGTGCAGTCCCGGAAACAACGGCAGCAGGGACGGGTGGATGTTGATCATTCGCCCAGCGTAGTGTCCGACGAAGAGCGGCGTCAGCAGGCGCATGTATCCCGCGAGACAGACGATGTCCGGTTTGTGGGCGTCGAGCGCCTCGATCAGGGCGCGCTCGTGCGCAGCGCGGTCGGCATACGCGCGCTGGTCCACCGCCTGCGCCGGGATGCCGTAGCGCGCGGCCGTCGCGAGCCCGCCGGCGTCCGGCTTGTTCGAGAGGACGGCCACGATCTCGCCGGGATAGGCCGGGTCCATCGCCGCGCCGATCAGCGCGCTCATGTTGGAGCCGCGACCGGAGATCAGCACCGCGACGCGTTTGCGGGTCGGCACGTCGCTCACAGCGCGAGCTGACCGTTGAACGTGACGGCGTCTTCGGCTTCGCGCGGCAGGATCCGCCCGAGCGGCACGACGGTTTCGCCCTCGCTCTGCAGCACGGCCGCGACCGACGCGGCCTCTGCCTCGCTGACGACCACGATCATGCCGACGCCGCAGTTGAAGGTCCGCAGCATCTCGGCCTCCGCGATGCCGCCTTGCGCCGCGAGCCAGCGGAAGACCGGCGGCACGGGGATGGCGTGGAGGTCGATGTCGGCGCGCAGATGGTCCGGCAAGACGCGCGGGATGTTTTCCGGGAAGCCGCCGCCCGTGATGTGCGCGAGCGCCTTGATCCCGTCACCCCCGCGGATGGCGGCCAGCAACGGCTTCACGTAGATCCGCGTCGGTGCGATCAAGGCCCCGGCCAGGCTCGCGCCGTCCGCCTCGAACGGGGCAGGGGCGTCGTAGCGTGCGCCCGCCATCTCGACCACGCGCCGCACCAGCGAGTAGCCGTTGGAGTGGACGCCCGACGACGCCAGCCCGAGGATCATGTCGCCGGACACGAGGTCGGCGCTCGGCAGAAGGCGGCCGCGCTCGGCCGCGCCGACCGCGAAGCCTGCGAGATCGTAGTCCTTCTCGGCGTAGAGGCCCGGCATCTCGGCGGTCTCGCCGCCGATCAGCGCGCAGCCCGCCTGGCGGCACCCCTCGGCGATGCCTGCGACGATCGCCTCGCCCTGCGCCGGATCGAGCTTTCCCGTCGCGAAGTAGTCGAGGAAGAACAGCGGCTCCGCGCCCTGCACCACGAGGTCGTTGACGCACATGGCCACGAGGTCGATGCCGATCGTGTCGTGCAGGCCGGTATCGATCGCGATCTTCAGCTTGGTGCCGACCCCGTCGTTCGCCGCAACGAGAACCGGGTCGGTGAAGCCCGCCGCCTTCAGATCGAACAGGCCGCCGAAACCGCCGATCTCCCCGTCCGCGCCGGGACGCCGGGTGGAGCGGACCAGCGGCTTGATCCGACGCACGAGCTCGTTGCCGGCGTCGATGTCGACGCCGGCCGCGGCATAGGTCAAACCGATCTTGGGATCAGCGGTCATGGCAAGGCCCTCTTTGGGTCGCGAGTTCGCATGATCGGGCCATACGGGCAAGGCTTTCGTCGGCCGTTTTCATGGGTTTTGCGCCGCGTAATCCGCCAGGAGGGCAGGGAACTCGGCTGGCGGCGGAAAGCGCGCGAAGCTGTGCGCGGCGGGCACGCGCGCCCAGGGAAGCTTCTCCGTCGTCCACGTCTCGATGAAGGGAACAAGCGACGCGCCGTCGTCCAGCATCGGGGTGCGCACGTTCACGAAGTCGTCCATGCCCTCCGGCCGCGTGAAGGCCCAGGTGAGGCAGTGGGCGCAGAAGGCATGCCGATGCCCTCCATGCAGGCCGCCGATCACGGTCTCCCCCGCCGTCACGGCGAAAGCCGCACTCGGGAACAGCGCCGACAGCGAGAAGGCGCTGGCCGTCATCTTCTGGCAGCCCGTGCAGTGACAAGCCATCGTGATCAACGGCTTGCCTCGAATGGAAATGCGGAGCCGTCCACAGCGGCATTCGCCAGCGGTTTCGAGCCTGTCCATTGCCATCTCCCGTCCTTGCGGCCCTCTTGACCGGTTTCGGCATGCCTGCCTATCTCGATTCCGTTCGCTCGTGCGCAAGTTCATACCGCGCCCGCGAACGGAGGCACTGCATGGTTCGCGATCGAAGCCGGCTTCTCAAGCGTCAGGTTCTCTTCTGGAGCCTCGCCGCGGTTGGCGTCATCCTGTTCATCTGGCTTTTCCGCGGAATCCTGCTGCCCTTCGTGCTGGGCATGGTGATGGCCTATTTTCTCGATCCGATCGCCGATTGGCTCGTGCGCCGTGGTTTCTCAAGGCTGACCGCCAGCATCACGATCCTGATCATGTTCCTGATCCTGATTGCGCTGGTTCTCCTGGTTCTCGTTCCCGTCATAGGCGGGCAGGTGGCCGGGTTCGTCGCGCGGCTGCCGCAATATCTCGGTCGCCTGCAGGAACTCGCCGACGATCTGCGAAAGGGTCCCCTCTCGCGTTTCATCGAAAGCGATCAGCAATCGGTGCAGCAGGACTTCCAGTCGGTGGTGCGCCAGCTCTCCGGCTTCGTCACATCGCTGGTGGCCTCGCTCTGGACCTCCAGCCTCGCGGTCGTGAATTTCCTGTCGCTGTTCGTGGTGACGCCGGTGGTCGCCTTCTACCTTCTTCTCGACTGGGACCGGATGATCGAGAAGATCGACGCGCTGGTGCCGCGTCAGCATGTGGGCACGGTCCGGCGCCTGGCGCGCGAGATCGATCGCTCGGTGGCCGGGTTCGTGCGAGGCCAGGGTAGCGTCTGCCTGATCCTCGGCACCTACTACGCCGTCGGCCTCACGCTCGTCGGGCTGAACTTCGGCCTTCTCATCGGCTTCTTCGCCGGGCTCATCTCGTTCGTGCCCTATGTCGGCTCCGCGGTCGGCCTCGTGATCGCGCTCGGCGTCGCGCTCGTGCAGTTCTCGCCGGATTGGGTCTGGGTGGCTGCGGCGGCGGGCGTCTTCTTTTCCGGCCAGTTCATCGAAGGCAACATCCTGCAGCCCAAGCTCGTCGGTGCGTCGGTCGGCCTCCATCCGGTGTGGCTCATGTTCGCGCTCTTCGCGTTCGGCGCGGTGTTCGGCTTCGTGGGCCTGCTGATCGCCGTGCCTGCGGCGGCGGCGGTCGGCGTCCTCGTTCGTTTCGCCCTTCAGAAGTATCTGGAGAGCGAGATGTATTTCGGACGCGAGTTGGCGGCGACGCCCCAACCCATCCAGATCGAAGGCGAGGGCCTGAATGCCGCGATCCGCAACCAGTTCGACCCGCGCGGCGGCCAGGGCGACTGATCGCGTGCGAAAGCCCGCGCAGCTTCCCCTGGACCTTCCCGCGCGCTCGTCGCTGGCGCGCGACGATCTCGTGACGGGTCCGGCGAACGCCCTGGCTGCGGAGGCCGTCGACGCATGGCCGCACTGGCCGCATCCGGTCGTCCTGATCTCCGGACCGCCGGGGTCGGGCAAGACGCATCTCGGTGCCGCGTGGAGCGAACTGTCCGGCGCGCAGCGCTGGCATCCGAGCCGGTCGGAACTCCCAGGTGACCCCGACCTGTTCGCGGTCCTCGTGGAGGATGTCGATCGGAGCGGCTACGACGAGGGCGGCCTCTTCGCACTCCTCAATGCGGCGCGGCTCGGCGGCGGCACGGTGCTTCTCACGTCGCGCGTCGGGGCGGGCGCGATCACCGTCGCGCTCGCCGACCTGCGCTCGCGCCTGCGGGCCGCGACGGCCGTCGAACTGCGTGCGCCTGACGAGGAGTTGCTGACCGGCGTCATCATGAAGCTCGCGGCCGATCGGCAGATCGCGATCGACCCGAAGGTCGTCGCCTACGCTCTTTCGCGCATGGAACGCTCCTTCGAGGCGGCGGCCGATTTCGTGCAGCGCCTGGATCGTGCAGCCCTGGCCGGCAAGGAGCGGATCGGACGGACCCTCGCCCAGCGCATTCTGGAGGACATGGCTGTGGAATCGAATCGAGCGTCATGAAACAGTCGTCGGACGAGGATAAGCGACCCCGACCTGCCGCCTTCGAACCTAGAGCATTCCATGAGCGAGACCCGCGCCTCCGACCAGTCCAAGTCCAGCCGTCCCACGGCTCGCCGTAAACTCACCGGACGCGACGGTATGCAGCCGAACGGCCAGGCCGAGACGGTGACGGTCGAGACGACCGAGCCGGATGCTGCCGCGCCGGAGCCGGATCAGCCACTGATGGAGGCGATCGGCATCCTGCCGGCGCCCGTTCCGCCCGTGCAGGTCTCGACGGCCGAGGAGCTTCCCGCCGATCGCTACGTCAACCGCGAAGTGTCCTGGCTCCAGTTCAACCGACGGGTTCTGGAGGAGGCGCAGAACCTCAACCATCCGCTGCTGGAGCGCGTTCGCTTCCTGTCGATCTCGGCCGGCAATCTCGACGAGTTCTTCATGGTGCGCGTCGCGGGTCTTGCGGGGCAGGTGCGTGCCAGCCTTTCCGTGCGCAGCGACGACGGCCTCCTGCCGCAGGAACAGCTCGACCGCGTGCTGACGGAAGTCGGCCAGCTCCAGGAGGAGCAGCAGGCCTCGCTCGCCGAACTGGTCAAGGCGCTGCGCACCGAGAACATCCTGATCGTGGGTGCGGGCGAGCTGAAGAAGGAAGACCGGGCCTGGCTGGAGCGGCATTTCGACGAGGCGATCTTCCCGGTCCTGACGCCGCTCTCCGTCGATCCGGCGCATCCATTTCCGTTCATCCCGAACCTCGGCTTCTCCATGGCGCTGGCGCTCATCCGCGAGCGCGATTCGCAGACCATGAACGCACTCCTGCGCCTGCCGACGGCGCTGCAGCGCTTCGTCGAGATGCCGATCACCGAGGCCGGCGTCTATCGCTTCGTACCGCTGGAAAGCGTGGTCGCGCTCTTCATCTCGAAGCTGTTCCCGGGCTACCGGGTGCGCGGGCAGGGCACGTTCCGCATCATCCGCGACTCGGACATGGAAGTGGCGGAAGAGGCCGAAGACCTCGTGCGCACGTTCGAAAGCGCGCTGAAGCGCCGTCGTCGCGGCTCGGTGATCCGCATCGAGTTCGATCATGTCATGCCCGAGAGCTTGCGCAACTTCGTGGCGAGCGAGCTCAACGTCTCGGAGTCGCGCGTCTCGGTGATGGACGGCATGCTGGCGCTGGACGCCGTGTCGCAGATCGTGAAGCTGCCGCGCGACGACCTCAAGTTCTCGCCCTACATCCCGCGCTTTCCCGAGCGCATCCGCGAGCACAACGGCGACTGCTTCGCGGCGATCCGCGAGAAGGACATCGTCATCCACCACCCGTACGAGTCGTTCGACGTGGTGGTGCAGTTCCTGCGGCAGGCGGCCTCCGACCCCAACGTCGTCGCCATCAAGCAGACGCTCTACCGGACCTCGAACGACTCGCCCATCGTGCGCGCCCTGATCGACGCGGCCGAAGCCGGCAAGTCGGTGACGGCGCTCGTCGAACTCAAGGCGCGGTTCGACGAGGAGGCCAACATCCGCTGGGCGCGCGATCTGGAGCGCGCGGGCGTGCAGGTCGTCTTCGGCTTCATCGAGAAGAAGACCCACTCGAAGCTGTCGCTCGTCGTGCGACGCGAAGAAGGGAAGATCGTGTCCTTCTGCCATATCGGCACGGGCAACTATCACCCGATCACCGCGAAGATCTACACCGACCTGTCCTACTTCACGGCGGACCCGGACATCGCGCACGACGTCTCCCTGATCTTCAACTACATCACCGGCTATGCCGAACCGACGGACCTGCGCAAGATCGCCATCTCGCCGCTGAACCTGCGCAAGCGCATTCTCCAACTCATCGACGAAGAGATCGCGCACGAGAAGGCCGGCCGGCAGGGGCAGATCTGGTTCAAGATGAACTCGCTGGTCGATCCGCAGATCATCGATGCCCTTTACCGCGCCAGCCAGGCGGGGGTGGAGATCGATCTCGTGGTGCGCGGCATCTGCTGCCTGAAACCGCGCGTGCCCGGGCTTTCGGACAATATCCGCGTCAAGTCGATCGTCGGTCGCTTCCTGGAGCACAGCCGCATCTTCTGCTTCGGCGCGGGCCATGGGTTGCCTTCCGAAAAGGCGATCGTCTACATGGGCTCTGCCGACATGATGCCCCGAAATCTCGATCGGCGGGTCGAAGCGCTGGTGCCTATCACGACGCCCACCGTCCACAGCCAGGTCCTGTCGCAGATCATGCTGGCCAACATCCTGGACAACCAGCAGAGTTGGTCGGTACTTTCCGACGGAACCTCGCGGCGGATCGCTCCGTCGGAAGGCGAGCAGCCGTTCAATGCCCAGCGCTATTTCATGACCAATCCAAGCCTGTCGGGACGCGGAAAGGCCTTGAAAACGAATGCTCCCAAGCTCATCGCGAGACAACGTGCGGAGCATTCCCGCTTCGACTGAGGAAGCGGCCCACGGGCGGCTGCCTGGCCGCGTGCCGGTGGCCGTCGTGGATATCGGATCGAATTCCGTGCGCCTCGTCGTTTACGAGGGCAACAGCCGCGCACCGACCATGCTCTTCAACGAGAAGGTGCTGAGCGGCCTCGGTCGCGGTCTTGCGGCGACCAACCGGCTGGACGACAAGGCGGTCGCGAACGCCATATCGGCGCTGAAACGCTTCCGCGCCCTGTGCGACCAGTTCCGGGTCGGCGAGATCCACCCGATCGCGACGGCCGCCGCTCGTGAAGCGACCAACGGCCCCGATTTCGTCGCCGCCGCGGAGAAGGCGATCGGCTGCCCGATCACCATCCTGTCCGGCGCCGACGAGGCGAAATATGCTGCCGAGGGCGTGTTGGCGGGGTTCCACGCTCCCAACGGCATCACGGGTGATCTTGGAGGCGGCAGCCTCGAGATCGTGGACGTCGCGGACGGGCGCATCGGCAACGGCGTGACGATGCCGCTCGGTGGACTGCGCCTGCAGGACATGTCGAGCGGCGATCTTTCCAAGGCGAGGCAGATCGCCGACAGTCACATGATCGCGAGCGGCTTCGCGCCGATCGCCGGCGGTCGGCCGTTCTACGCCGTCGGTGGAACGTGGCGGAACCTGATGAAGCTCCACATGGAGCAGACCGGCTACCCGATCCACGTCATGCACGGCTATTCCGTGAAAGCTTCCGACCTCGGGGACTTTCTCGCCGCGGTCGTGAAGAACGATCCGGACAAGCTGCCGGGCATTGCCGCCATCTCGCGCAACCGCCGCTCGCTCCTCGCCTTTGGCGCCGTCGCCCTCCAAGCCGTCATCCAGACCCTGAAGCCGTCCGACATCGTCATGTCGGCCTATGGTGTGCGGGAAGGCTACCTGCACGAGCGCCTTTCGGATGAAGAGAAGGCGAAGGACCCGCTTCTGGAGGCCGCGCACGAGTTGTCATTCCTGCGCTCGCGCTCGCCGCGCCATAACGAGGAACTCATCGACTGGTCGACCCGCACGTTCACCGCGCTCGGGATCGCAGAATCGGTGAGCGAGCAGCGACTGCGCAAGGCGGCCTGCCTTCTCACCGACATCGCTTGGCGAGCCCATCCCGACTACCGCGGCACGCAGGCCTTTTCCCTGGTCCTGAACGCCGCGTTCCCGGCGATCGATCATCCCGGCCGCGCCTATCTCAGCCTCGCGAACTACTATCGCTACGAGGGCGAGTTCGACCCCGCCGATGTCGAGCGGATGAGCAGCATCGTCGATCCGCGGATGCTTCATCTCGCCCGCGTCCTGGCCGCGCTGTTCCGCGTCACCTACCTCCTGACTGCGGCGATGCCGGGGGTCCTCGAGCGCCTACGCTGGGCGCAGGACCCGCGCGGCGGGTTCACGCTTGTCGTGCCGAAAGACCTCGGCGGCCTTGTCGGCGAGCGTCCCGAGGCGCGCCTGCAGGCGTTCGCGCGCGTCGTCGAACGCACGCTCCGGCTGGAAGTTCGCTGAAGGACTGCGGGGTCGGCCCGTCGATGCGGGCCGACGTCGCTTCGGATCAGAGCTTCACCACCTCGACGCGGCGGTTGCGGTAGACGAGGGCGGACTGTCCCTCCAGAAGCTCCAGCGCACGATTGCCGAAGAGCTCCCGGCGCCAACCTTCCAATGCGGGGACGTCGGCGTCCGGCCCGTTCACCGCGAGTTTCTCCAGATCGTCGCCCGACGCGATCAGGCGCCCTGCGACGCCGCGCTCGTCCACCACGATCTTGAGCAGCACCCGCAGGAACTCGACAGCCGAGGCTGTACCCTCCGGCTGGTTGGGCGGACGGGGAATGGCCGGAAGCTCGCTCTTCGGGATGGCGAGCGCCCGCCCGACCGCCGCCAGGATCTCGCGTCCCGCGTTCGAACGCTCGAAACCCTTCGAGACGGTCCGAAGACGGGACAACGCCGCCTCGTCCTTCGGCTGCTGCTGCGCGATCTCGTAGACGGCGTCATCCTTCAGGATGCGCGAGCGAGGCTGGTCGCGCTGCCGCGCTTCGCGCTCGCGCCATGCGGCCACCTCTTTCAGGACAGCCAGTTCGATCGGCTTCCTCACGCGCAACTTCAGCCGCCGCCATGCATCGTCCGGGTGGATGTCGTAGGTTGCCGGGTCGGTCAGCACCGCCATTTCATCCGCCAGCCAACCCTCGCGCCCCTCGACCGCAAGCGCGGCTTTGAGGAAGCGATAGGCGTCGCGCAGATAGGTGACGTCGGCCAGTGCGTATTCCAGCTGGTCGTTCGAAAGGGGCCGCCGACGCCAGTCCGTGAACCGCGACGTCTTGTCGATCCGACCCTGGGAGGTGCGGGCCACGAGCTGGTCGTAGGCGATCGATTCGCCGAAGCCGCACACCATCGCGGCGACCTGCGTGTCGAACAAAGGCTCCGGAATGAGGCCGCCCAGCTTGTGGACGATTTCGACGTCCTGGCGGGCTGCATGGAACACCTTGATGATGTTCGTATCGGCCATCAATGCGAAGAAGGGCTGGAGGTCGATGCCGTCGGCCAGCGGATCCACCAGAACGGCCAGATCGTCCGTGGCCATCTGGATCAGACAAAGCTCCGGCCAGAACGTCGTCTCGCGAATGAATTCGGTGTCGACCGTGACGAACTCGGCGCGGGACAGGGTGTTGCACGCCTCTTGGAGGGCGGCTGTCGTGGTAATCGGCTCCATGCAGTCTTATAGGACGAGTTCTCGCCGCTTTGCATCGGTTGGCCGGCCGCCGATGCGCTTTCCACTACTTTCCGGCGCATCTCGGCAGCGCGCCCCGTAGCGCCGGGACCCAAGATTCTTGACAGGATGGCACCTGCATGCGCTTGTCCGCGCGAATTTCGGGCTGGAGCGCCGTCCCACGCGTCCGCCCGCGACCCGCCGGATCAGCCGAAAGAAGACTGCCATGCATCGCTACCGTTCCCATACCTGCGCCGCGCTTCGCCCTGAGCATGTCGGGAACACGGTGCGCCTGTCGGGTTGGGCGCATCGCATCCGCGACCACGGCGGGCTCCTGTTCATCGATCTGCGCGATCACTACGGCCTGACGCAGATCGTGGTGGATCCCGAGTCTCCTGCCTTCAAGACGGCCGAGACAGTGCGCGGCGAATGGGTGATCCGCATCGACGGCGAGGTGAAGGCGAGGACGGCGGAGACCGTCAACGCGAAGCTTCCGACCGGCGAGGTCGAAGTCTTCGCACGCGAGATCGAGGTGCTGGGTCCGGCGAAGGAACTGCCGTTGCCGGTCTTCGGCGAGCCCGAGTATCCCGAGGACGTGCGCCTGCGCTACCGCTTCCTCGACCTGCGTCGCGAGACGCTCCACCGCAACATCATGCGGCGCACGCAGGTCGTGGCATCGATGCGCCGCCGCATGAACGAGATCGGCTTCAACGAATTCCAGACGCCGATCCTGACGGCGTCGAGCCCGGAGGGCGCGCGCGACTTCCTGGTGCCGTCGCGCCTCCACAACGGCATGTTCTACGCGCTGCCGCAGGCACCCCAGCAGTACAAGCAGCTGCTGATGATGTCGGGCTTCGACCGCTATTTCCAGATCGCGCCCTGCTTCCGCGACGAAGATCCGCGCGCCGATCGTTTCTACGGCGAGTTCTACCAGCTCGACCTCGAGATGAGCTTCGTCGAGCAGGAGGACATCTTCCAGACGATGGAGCCGGTGATCCGGGGCATCTTCGAGGAGTTCGCCGACGGCAAGCCCGTCAGCCAAACCTTCCGTCGCATCCCTTACGCCGACTCGATCCGCCGCTACGGCTCCGACAAGCCGGACCTGCGCAACCCGATCGAAATGCAGGCGGTGACCGAGCATTTCGCGGGCTCGGGCTTCAAGGTCTTCGCCGGCATGATCGCCAGCGATCCGGCGGTCGAGGTCTGGGCGATCCCGGCCAAGACGGGCGGAAGCCGCGCCTTCTGCGACCGCATGAACGCCTGGGCGCAGGGCGAGGGCCAGCCGGGCCTCGGCTACATCTTCTGGCGCGAGGAGAACGGGGCGCTCGGCGGCGCCGGGCCGCTCGCGAAGAACATCGGCGAGGAGCGTACGGAGGCCGTGCGGACCCAGCTCGGCCTGGAAGCCGGCGACGCCTGCTTCTTCGTCGCAGGACGCCCGGAGAAGTTCTACGCCTTCGCGGGCTCGGCGCGCACGCGCGTCGGCGAGGAGCTGAACCTCGTGGACCGCGACCGCTTCGAGCTCGCCTGGATCATCGACTTTCCGTTCTACGAATGGGACGAGGACAACAAGAAGGTCGACTTCGCGCACAACCCGTTCTCCATGCCTCAGGGCGGCATGGAGGCGCTGCAGGGCGGCGAGCCGCTGGCCATCAAGGCGTTCCAGTACGACATCGTCTGCAACGGTTTCGAGATCGCGTCCGGCGGCATCCGCAACCAGCTGCCCGAGGTGATGGTCAAGGCCTTCGAGATCGCCGGCTATTCCCAGGCCGACGTCGAGGAACGGTTCGGCGGTCTCTACCGCGCGTTCCAGTACGGGGCGCCGCCGCATGGCGGCATGGCGGCGGGCGTCGACCGCATCGTCATGCTTCTGTGCGGGGCCAAGAACCTGCGCGAGATCGCGCTGTTCCCCATGAACCAGCAGGCGCACGACTTGCTTATGGGCGCGCCCGCGGAGGCGACCCCGGCGCAGCTCCGCGATCTCGGCATCCGCACGATCCCGCAGCCCCCGAAGGGCTGAGGCGGCTCGAACGACTACGGAACGAAGGAGGGCGCCGCGGCGCCCTTTTTCATGGCGCGGCTTGGAAGCCGTATTCGCCCGCCAACGCCCAGGGACCTCCGCGATAGTGCCAGAGGAGAAGGCCGGTGCCCGCGGCCTCGAACGGCGAGAAGGTGGCCTTCAACTCGGCGCAGAGCGCTTTTGCTTCGGGAGCCGGTGCCTTGTTCTGAATGGTGACGTGCGGCGAGAAGCCCGCAAGGTCCTGCCGCTCGAGAAGGGCGTGCCATCGCTCGGCAAGTCTCGCGCGCAGTCTCTTCAGCGGATCCGACGCGATCGCGTAGGCCGAGCCATAGCCGAGGAAGCGGATCGATTCCGCCCACAGCCGGATCTCTTCGTTCTCAGCAGCGATCGCCGTGAGGTCGCGATGGATCTCCGGCCAGCGATCACCCGGCAGCTTGTGGAACAAGGTCAGATGCGCCGGGATCATATTGCGCGCCGGCGGGAAGTGCCGCCGGCGCATCGTGTCGAAATGCTCGAAGCTCGCCGCGTCGAAGCGCAGCGTCAGGATCAGCGGGTCGGGTTCCACGCCGATCCCCGCAGCGTCAGTTGCCCGAACGCACCGACAGGTTCAGGACCTGCGGCAGTGTCTGCGGCGCCCCCATGGCAGCACCTAGAATTTGCGTCGCCGGCACCGGAGCGGCGGGCGCGATCGCGATCCGCAGCGCCTTCGGGTTCTCCAGGAAATCCTTGACGGCCGCGGTGACCTCGGCCTGGAATTCCGGGTTCTGCAGATAGCCGAGCGCCAGCGGCAGCGAACCGACGAGGCCGGTGACCATCTGCTCGCGCGTCTGGTTGTTCTGCTTGGCATAGTAGTCGAGAAGGCGGTTCGTCAGCGAGTTGTCGGTGAAGGCAAGCTCGGCCGATTGGAGGTAGAGCTGCGAGATCAGCCCGATCACCGCCATGCCGGCGCCCTCGTTCTGGCCGCCGCTTGCCTGCATCTGCTGGCTGATCTGGCCGAGAGACTGGATGAAGCTCGGCGTGTAACCCGTGATCGTGTAGGCGAAATTCAGGGTTCCGGCATCGTCCACGGCGACCTGCAGCGGATCGAGCGTCAGCGCGCCGGACTGTGGGTTCCAGGATCCGGTGCCAGATACGTTGCCGGTTAGTTGCGGATAGCCGAGGTCGGCCATCACGGTGGATCCACGACCGCCGCCGGACGCCTGCGTGTCGGCAGTGAAACGCTGTACGCCGAACGTGCCGCTGTAGCCGGCTTCGGCACCGCCGGCGGTGCGCAGTTCGATCGATTCGGCGGTCACCACGGGGCGGCCGTCTCGTTCCGCCGTCAGGGAACCCACCGCCGCGCGGTCGAAGAACATCGGAGAAGCGGCGGCCGGTGCGGTTGCGCCGGCAGGGGAAATCTGAAGACCTTCGACCACGATGCCGGACACGCGCGTGCGCGTGGGTCCGTCCGTTCGGTCGATATCGGCCGGGGCGAGGCGCTGGACCCGCCAGCCTTCCGGCGTCGAGCCGGTCACGTTCTCGAACCGCAGATCGCCGAGGGCGACCGCGTCCTCGCCCGGTTCGCTGCCACGCACGGTGGCGCCGGACAGAAGGACGTCGTCGCCTTCGCTCGTGGCGCCGGCGTAAGCGAGGGTGACCTGCTGCTCCGCCATCAGGCCCTTCAGCCGCTCGCCGAAGGCTTGGGCGTCGGCCGCCAGCGAAGAAGTCGTGCCCGCCAGCACGAAAGCGAGACCCGCGAGGATGCGGCGGGACGGATGCACACGCATGAAGACACCTTTCTGACCGTGACGAAACCGAAGCGCCGAAGCGACCGGGCCTAGCGGACCCGCGGAGGACGCCGCTAATATGGACAGTCTCATCGGCGGGGAAAGGGAGAACCCGGACCGCTGCGATGATCGATCGCGGTTTGTTCTCCTCTTGTTCCGGTTTGCGGTTTGCGATATGGCCCGAGGCCATGGGCAAGCCAGTGGACACCCCGCCGAACGGCGGCGATATCGAACCGATCGACCTCAAGGCGGCGCTGGAGGAGCGATACCTCGCCTATGCGCTGTCGACGATCATGGGCCGCGCGCTGCCCGACGTGCGCGACGGGCTGAAGCCGGTGCATCGGCGCATCGTGCATGCCATGCGCGTGCTCAAGCTTGATCCCGGCCAGGGCTACAAGAAGTGCGCGCGCATCGTCGGCGACGTGATGGGCAAGTTCCATCCGCACGGCGACGCCTCGATCTACGATGCCCTGGTGCGACTCGCGCAGGACTTCTCGATCCGCTACCCGCTGATCGACGGGCAGGGCAACTTCGGCAATGTCGACGGCGATAGCGCAGCGGCCATGCGCTACACCGAAGCGCGGATGACCGACGTTGCCACGCTGCTTCTACGCGGCATCGACGAGAACGCCGTCGATTTCCGTCCGACCTACAACGAGGAGGACCAGGAGCCGATCGTCCTGCCGGGCGCCTTCCCGAACCTCCTCGCCAACGGCTCGTCCGGCATCGCGGTCGGCATGGCGACCTCCATCCCGCCGCACAATGCCGCCGAGGTCTGCGACGCCGCTCTCAAGCTGATCGAGCAGCCGGACGCGGACACGGACGCGCTGCTGAAGTTCGTTCAGGGACCGGATTTCCCGACAGGCGGCGTCGTGGTGGACGGGCGCGAGACGATCCGCGAGGCCTATGCGACCGGACGGGGCTCGTTCCGAGTGCGCGCCCGCTGGGAGCGCGAGGAGCAGGGGCGGGGCGGCTATGTCGTAGTGGTCACCGAGATCCCCTATCAGGTCCAGAAGTCGCGCCTGATCGAGAAGATCGCGGACCTTCTGACGGCCAAGCGCCTGCCGCTGCTGGCCGACATCCGGGACGAATCGGCCGAGGACGTGCGCATCGTCCTCGAACCCAAGGCCCGCACCGTGGATCCGGTGCTGCTGATGGAATCGCTCTTCCGCCTGACGGATCTCGAATCGCGCATCCCGATGAACATGAACGTGCTCTCGGGCGGCAAGGTGCCGAGGGTCATGTCGCTGCGCGAGGTGCTCGTCGAATGGCTGGCGCACCAGCGCGAGGTGCTGGTCCGCCGTTCGCAGTACCGACTCGACCAGATCGAGCGGCGGCTCGAGATCCTCGGCGGCTACATCATCGCCTTCCTCAACCTCGACGAGGTGATCCGCATCATCCGCGAGGAGGACGAGCCGAAGGCCGTCCTGATGGCGACGTTCAAGCTCACCGACGTCCAGGCCGAGGCGATCCTCAACATGCGCTTGCGCAGCCTGCGCAAGCTGGAGGAGTTCGAGCTCAAGCGCGAGTTCGACACCCTGAGCGAGGAGCGCGCCGAGAAGCAGGCGCTGCTCGGCTCGACCGAACTTCAGTGGGCGAAGGTCGCAGGCGAGATCCGCGAGGTTCGCGAGACCTTCTCCAAGAAGACCAGGCTGGGCAAGCGACGTACCCTCTTCGCCGATGCGCCCGAGCACTCGTCGGACGACATCGCCGTTGCGCTGATCGAGAAGGAGCCGGTGACCATCGTCCTGTCGCAGAAGGGCTTCCTTCGCGCGATGCGCGGGCATCTGGCCGACCTTTCCGGCCTGACCTTCCGCGAGGGCGACGCGCTGAAGCTGTCGTTCCCGGCACTGACGACCGACAAGCTGGTGTTTCTCTCGACCAACGGACGCGCGTTCACGCTGGGTGCCGACAAGCTGCCCGGTGGACGCGGGCACGGCGATCCCATCCGTCTCGCCATCGAATTGGAGGACGATCAGGATATTGCCCTCGGTTTCGTGCCCGATCCGGCCGGCAAACGACTTCTGGCCTCGAGCGACGGCAACGGGTTCGTGGTCGCCGAAGGCGAACTCGTGTCGTCCACTCGCAAGGGCAAGCAGATCCTGAACGTCGCGGAGCCGGTGCGCCTCCTGCGCGCCGAGCGAGTCGGCGCCGGCGACGCGGTGGCCGTGGTCGGCGACAACCGGAAGATGCTGGTCTTCCCGCTCGCGCAGGTGCCCGAGATGGTGCGCGGCAAGGGCGTTCGGCTGCAGCGTTTCAAGGACGGCGGTCTTCTCGACCTCAAGGTGTTCAAGTCGGCCGACGGGCTGACGTGGACGGACCCGGCCGGACGCGTCTTCAACCGCTCCGATGCCGAATTGATGGAGTGGCGCGGCGACCGGGCGCAGGCCGGTCGACTGGTTCCGAAGGGGTTCCCGAAAAGCGGCCGCTTCGGCTGACGCTCGCGGCGGGTGGAAGCGGGGTCGGCGGTCGCCGAGGGTCGACAAGCCGCGCGCATCTGCGCATGAACGACCTGTCGCGTCGAGCCCGAGTACGCCGTATGCCGAAGACCACCTCCGTTCGATCGAAATCGCGCCTCCGCCGCACGCCGATGCTGCGCCGTTCGCGAGCGGCGCTGTGGTCGAAGCGCGCATGGCGTCCGCGCCTCGTGTTCTGGTTCGGCGCCCTCACGGTGGGCCTGACCAGCGTCCTTTTTGCGAAGCTTGCGGACGGCGCACAACACCTGTTCGCGTCGCTGACCACGGCTCCGGGCGTCGGCACGGTGGCGATGCTGCTGGTTCCTCCGCTCGGCTTTGCGCTGTCGAGCTGGCTGGCGCTCACATACTTTCCGAATTCGCAGGGCAGCGGTATCCCGCAGGCCATCGCTGCGCGACATCTGGAGGCAGACGCCGAGCGCGGGCGGCTTCTGTCGCTGCGGGTCGGGTTCGGCAAGATCGTCCTCACCCTTCTCGGTCTCTTCTCCGGCGCCTCGATCGGGCGCGAGGGGCCGACCGTTCAGGTGGGCGCGGCGATCATGATGGCGGTGGGCCGGGCAGGCGGTGCGATGCATGCGCGGGGGCTGATCCTGGCGGGATCCGCCGCCGGCATCGCAGCGGCGTTCAATACCCCGCTCGCTGGCATCGTCTTTGCGATCGAGGAGATGGGGCGAGCCTACGAGGCGCGCACCAACGGGCTCGTGATCTCGGCCGTCGTCGTGGCGGGCCTCGCCTCGCTCGCGCTGACCGGCAACTACACGTATTTCGGCGAAAGCGAAGCCGTCGTCGGGTCGGCCGAAGGCTGGGTGCTCGTGGTCGTCTGCGGCGTCCTCGGCGGCGCGCTCGGTGCCTTGTTCAGCGCCGGGGCGCTGCGGCTGCTGCGACGTCTCCGCCGCTGGACGAAGGGAGCGCCGCGACGGGTCGTCGGAGCCGCGGCCCTATGCGGGCTTGTCGTCGCGCTGATCGGCTTCGCATCCGGTGGAACGACGTTCGGCACGGGATACGAACAGGCTCGCGCGGCGATCGAAGGGGGCACGTTGTCGCCGCTCTTTTTCGTCGGCAAGTTCGCGGCGGGCCTGGCGTCCATGGTGTCCGGTATCCCCGGCGGCATCTTCGCGCCCTCGCTGGCGGTCGGCGCCGGGCTCGGCTCGACGATCGGCCTCGTCATCGGCGGCGGCGCTGGGCTCGCGGCGATCCTCGGCATGACGGGCTACTTCGCGGGCGTCGTGCAGGCGCCGATGACGGCCTTCGTCATCATCATCGAGATGACGGGCAACCAGACCAACGTCGTCCCGGTGATGCTCACCGCGCTCCTTGGCTTCGGCACGGCGCGCCTTGTGTCGGGCGAGCCGCTCTACCACAGCCTGTCACGCGACTACGTGGCCGAAGCGCTGCGGCGGCGACGGTTGGACGAAGCAAGGAACGACGCATGATCGGACGGTGGGGTTGGATCGTCCGGCGGATCACGCGGCGGATCTGGTTTCGGGCCGGTCTGTTCTCGCTGCTCGGCGTCGTAACGGCGCTGCTCGGCACTTGGGCGAGCCCGTTCATTCCCCTGAACATCTCCACCAAGATCGGGTCGGACGCGGTCGACAACATTCTCGGCATCCTGGCGTCGTCGATGCTCACGGTGACGACCTTCTCGCTCTCCACCATGGTTTCGGCCTATTCGGCGGCGACCAGCAACGTCACGCCGCGCGCCAACGTCCTCATCATGGAGGATTCGACGACGCAGAACGTCCTGTCGACCTTCATCGGCACGTTCCTGTTCAGCCTTGTCGGCATCATCGCCCTTTCGACGGGCACGTACGGCGAGCGGGGGCGGGCGATCCTCTTCGGCGTGACGATCCTCGTGATCGTCTTCATCATCGTCACCCTGCTGCGCTGGATCGACCACCTGTCGCGTCTCGGCCGCGTGACCGAGACGACGCAGCGGGTGGAGGAGGCGGCGCTTTCTGCCATTCGGGAGCGCCGGCGCCGCCCGCATCTCGGGGCAAGACCGCTGCTCGACCGCACGAAGGACGTGCCCGAAAGCGCGAACCGGTTGGCTCCGACGGCCATCGGATATGTCCAGCACATCGACGTCGAGGCCTTATCGGAACTCGCGACCAAAGCGAACGCCCGCGTCTTCGTTCTGCGGCTGCCCGGCGAACTTGCCGATCCGACGCAACCGATTGCAGCGGTCAACGGGGGCTCGATCGACGAGGCGGCGTTGAGGGACTGCTTCACCATCGGCGACCGGAGGTCCTTCGACCAGGACCCACGCTTCGGTATCTGCGTCCTCACGGAGGTCGGCAGCAGAGCGCTGTCGCCCGCCACCAACGATCTCGGGACCGCGGTCGATGTGATCAGCCGTCTGCTGCGCGTCCTAGCAGCCTGGGTCGAACCCGCCGACGAGATCACAGATGAGATCGACAACGTCTTCGTGCCTCCGCTACGGGCGGACGATCTTTTCGACGACGCGTTTCTGGCGATGGCGCGCGACGGCGCGACGGTGGTCGAGGTGGGCACGCGCCTCCAGAAGGCGTTGCTCACCCTGTCGCGTCTCGGCAATCCGGACTACGTCGAAGCCGCCCGCCGGCATTCCCGCGAGGCTCTGGCGCGAGCCGAACTGGCGCTGACGTTCGAAGCCGACAAGGATCGCCTCCGCGCCCTTTCGGCGCACGTCTGACCTCTGTTCAGCCCGCCGCGTAGCGCTCCCACCCCTTGGCCATCAGGTGCTCCTGCGGCTGGAAGCGGATCTTGTACTGCATCTTGCGGGACCCCTCGACCCAATAGCCGAGGTAGAGATAGGGCAGGCCGAGCTCGCGCGTGCGACGGATATGATCGAGGATCATGTAGGTGCCGAGGCTCCGGTCCACTTCGTCCGGACGATAGTACGAGTAGACCATCGACATGCCATCGGCCATGACGTCGCTGAGCGCCACCGCCATCAGCGGCTCGTCGGAGCGACCGGTGATGCGGTAGTCCGGCCCCTTGCGCCGATACTGGATCAGCCGCGTGTCCACCTGGCTGTCCTCCACCATCATGGCGTAGTCGCCGGCGCTCATCTCGGCCATGCCGCCATTCGCGTGCCGGGCTTCGAGATAGCGGCGGAACAGGGCGAACTGTTCGGACGACGGCTCGGCGGTTTCCATGTGGCCGAACAGATCGGCATTCGCCTGCATCACGCGGCGCATCGATCGCGTCGGTTCGAATTCATCCACGAGGATGCGCACCGACACGCAAGCGCGGCAACGCTCGCAGGCCGGCCGATAGGCGATGTTCTGGCTTCGGCGAAATCCGCCCTGGGTGAGCAGGTCGAGAAGGGCAGACGCGCGCGCGCCGACGAGATGGGTGAAGACCTTCCGCTCGAACTGGCCGTCGAGATAGGGGCAGGGCGATGGCGCCGTGAGGAAGAACTGCGGGCTCTGCGGATGAGCGGTCATGCGGTCTGGCGCCTCGTGTCGCGCGCGGCTTTCTTCCGCACGCGCCACATCAGTGTGGTGACCGCCGCGCAGCTTGAAAAGCTCTCGCGGACACGGCGATCGAAAAATTCCTCAACTATCCCGTCAGGTGCGTCGTACGACCACAGTGTTCAGCAGCAGATCCTGGATCAGCTGCTTGCGCGCCGTGAAGAGGCCGAGCACCACGATGAAGCCCGAGGTCAGCGCACCGGCGACCCAGAACAGGACGGAATGCGCGACGCCGAGACCCGGGTCGGTCGGTCGCCCGTCGAGGCGCTCGAGCCGGAGCCCGAAGAGGCGCATGCCCGGCGTCGCCTGGGACTTTCCGCCCAGGGTGAAGGCGACATAGGGCAGGGCAACGAGCGGAAAGAGAGCACCGTAGAGCATCCAGCCGAGGCCGAATGTCAGGATGCCGAGCACGCCCACGATGAGACCGAACGGGATGCAGAGGAGGAGCACGATCGTGTAGTCCACGAGGAAGGACAGCACGCGGCGCGTGCGCACACCCTCGTAGGCTCGCGGCTCGTCCAGCCAGGTCCGGGGTGCGGCGTTCAGGACCGTCGCATCGCTCATCGTCTCGTCTCTCCAATTCCTGCCGGAAATTCCGGTTCGAGACAGGAGATGGTGCCGGTTTGCTGCACGCGCAATGGCGGGTTTCAGCCCCGGTGCAGGGCTTCCGCGACCTTCGGCGCGAAGTAGGTGAGGATGCCGGAGGCGCCCGCCCGCTTGAAGGCGCGCAGCGACTCGAACATCGCCTTGTCCCCATCGATCCAGCCGTTCTGCGCGGCCGCCATGATGGTCGCGTACTCGCCGGACGTCTGGTAGGCGAAGGTCGGCATGCGGAACTCGTCGACGAGGCGGGCGAGGATGTCGAGATAGGGCAGGCCGGGCTTGACCATGATCATGTCGGCGCCTTCGGCGACGTCCTGCGCCGCCTCGCGCAGGGCCTCCAACGCGTTGCCCATGTCCATCTGGTAGGTGCGCTTGTCGCCGCGCAGAGCGCCCGCCGACCCGACCGCATCACGAAACGGGCCGTAGAAGGCGGAGGCGTATTTGGCGGCGTAGGACATGATCATCGTGTCGCCGAAACCCTCGGTGTCCAGCGTCTCGCGGATGCAGGCCACGCGACCGTCCATCATGTCGGACGGGCCGATGATGTCGCAGCCGGCACGCGCCTGAACGAGCGCCTGGCGACAGAGGAGTTCCACCGTCTCGTCGTTGACGATGACGCCGTCCCGCACGATGCCGTCATGGCCGTGGCTCGTGTAGGGATCGAGCGCGACGTCGCAGAGAATGCCGACCTCGGGCACCGCCTCCTTCATGGCGCGCGTCGCGCGGCACACGAGGTTGTTCTCGTTGAGAGCCTCGCTGCCGGTCTCGTTCCGAAGCGATGCGTCCGTGTAGGGAAACAGCGCCACGACGGGAATACCGAGATCGGCCGCGCGCCGCGCAGCCTCGACGCAGCCCGCGACGGAATAACGGGAGACGCCCGGCATGGAGGCGACCGGCTGCGCCTCGCCGTCGCCCTCGCGCACGAAGATCGGCCAGATGAGGTCGTCGGCTCGCACGTCGGTCTCGCGCACCAGACGACGGGTCCAATCGTTCTGCCGCAGGCGGCGCAGGCGCGTTCCGCCGGTGGCGCGGTCGATCCTGCCGGTCATCGCGTTGCGCTCGGCCATGGTCCTGTCCTTTCCGTCCTTCATGGCGCTGCTATGCCCCCGGCATCGAGGCTTGCACAACCCCGAAAGCTCGGGTGCGAGCCCATCGCATTGACGCGGCGGGCGAGGGTGCCTAGCCTTTGTCCATCGTGCGGCGTCCTTCAAAGGTTACGCTCGAGCCTCGATCAGGACATGGCATGACCCCTTCACCCCTCGAACTCGCGCGCGCCGTTTTCGGTGCGCCGCCCCGGCGTTCATGACGCTGGAGATCTTCGAACGGGACCGGGAAGCATCGCTCAACCGCGCATTAGTCGTCTGGCTTTGCCGGATCGCGGGCCTCGCCATGTTCGGCATGGGCCTCGTCTACTGGATCCGGCTGATCGGCGTCTTCGATGGCGCCTTGTGGCGCTTCGACCTCATGCCGGTCTGGTGGCGGATCGCCTGTCCGACCCTCGCCGTGCTCTACCCGGTTGCCGGCACGGGCCTGTGGCTCGCGACGTCATGGGGCGGCGTGATCTGGATCCTGGTGGCGGCCTGCGAGGCCGTGATGCGGTTGGGCTTCCCGCATCTCTTCGGAGGGGAGCCGCTGATCCTGGGCGGTCACGCCTTCGGACTGGCCCTGCTGGCGGCGCTCCGGATCGTCGGCGCCTTCGAGAGACGCAAGCGTTTGCGCGGCGATCGTTGAGCCGAAGTCGGTTGCTTTTGCCTCCCGGCGTTCACTGCGCGTTCAGCAAAATCGCAATCGCAATTCTTAAACTCCCCGTTAAGCCTGCGTTTTAAAACGAATTTTAGACGCGCCGCGTAAGTTGCTGGACAAGACGAGGTCATGAAGAACCTCGGAAAGCAACAGTGGGATCGATCATGAAGAATACGGTCGCCAAGCGCGCTGCAGAGATTGTGCGTGAAGACAAGCCTGAGCTGAAGATGCTGTACCTGGAAACGCTGCAACTGGTGGAGCGTCTCCACCGCCGGTTGCTGGACGTGATCAAGGACGAGTTCGATCGCGCCGGTCGGACCGACATCAACGCGGTTCAGGCCCTGCTCCTCTTCAACATCGGCGATTCCGTCCTCACCGCCGGTGAGTTGCGCACCCGCGGCTTCTACCTCGGCTCCAACGTCTCGTATAACCTCAAGAAGCTCGTCGAGCTCGGCTTCATCGACCATCAGCGCTCGCGCGTCGACCGCCGCGCCGTCCGTGTGTCGCTGACGAAGTCCGGCCTGGAGGTCGCTGAGATCGTCGCCGAGCTCTACGATCGCCACATCGGCTCGATCGACAAGGTCGGCGGCCTCGACGAGGGCGAGTTCCAGAAGCTGAACAAGTCTCTCCAGCGCCTCGACCGGTTCTGGAACGATTCGATCATGTATCGGCTTTAGACCGGTCCTATCGGCTGATCGCGTCGCCTCCGGTCCGCGATCGTCCCATGACCCCGCGAGCGTCGTCCCGCTCGCGGGGTTTTTTGCAACAGCCGACCCGAAACATCTCGACCCGTCAGGGCTTTGGCCTTTTCGGTCCCCCTTTTCGCCGTAATCCGATGGCCATTCGGGTTTCCAGGCGCCAGGGGTCCAATCCCTGTCGGTTCCGTGATTGCCCGTTACGCTTTGGTTTACCAAGCCGCCCCTATGTTGCGGCGCAAGTGGGCAAGACTTGCCAAGGGGTTTGAGAATGACTGAGGGCGCAGACAACCGTTCGATCCGTATCAGCCGCCGGCGCTTCGTGGCCGGCGCGGCCAGCATTCTGGGGGCAGGCGCCTTCGCCGGGGCCGCGCGCGCCCAGTCGGCGATCGATGGCGTGCTGGCGGCGCCCAACCGGGGCGGCTGGAACGACCAGTTCGACACCCGCCAGGCCAGCGTCCGCAACGTCGCCTCGAACCAGCCGGTGTTCTCGTCCAAGACGCTGAACGCCATGCAGCAGGCGGCGGGCCAGTACCTGCAGATCGCCATGTCCGGCGGTTGGCAGCGCGTGCCCGACTCCTCCAAGCTCGAGCTCGGCGTGCAGAACGCCGCCGTGCCGTATCTGCGCGAGCGCCTCGTCGTCTCGGGCGATCTCGACCGCTCGGCCGGCGCCTCGCAGGCCTTCGACACCTATGTCGACGCCGCAGTGAAGCGCTTCCAGGCGCGCCACGGCCTGCCCGCCGACGGCGCCGTCGGCGAGTACACGTTCAAGGCCCTCAACGTACCGGCCGACGTGCGCGTGACGCAGCTCAACACCAACATCCAGCGCCTCTCGGCCATCCAGGTCGATCCCGGCCGCTTCGTGATGGTCAACATTCCCGCCGCGTCGATCGAGGCGGTGGAGAACGGGCGCGTCGTGCAGCGTCACACCGCGGTGGTCGGCAAGATCGACCGCCAGACGCCGATCCTCGACTCCAAGATCACCAACCTCAACCTCAACCCGTACTGGCACGCGCCGGCGTCGATCGTCCGCAAGGACATCATCCCGCTGATGCAGAAGGACCCGACCTATCTGCAGCGCAACGACATCATCATCTATGCGGCCGACGGGAGCGTGATCCCGCCCGAGACGATCAACTGGCAGACGGACGAGGCGGTGAAGTACCTCTTCCGCCAGAACCCGGGCCGCATGAACGCGATGTCGTCGGTGAAGATCAACTTCCCGAACCCGTACGCCGTCTACATGCACGACACGCCGCAGCAGAGCGTGTTCTCGCAGCTCATGCGCTTCGAATCGTCGGGCTGCGTGCGCGTCCAGAACGTGCGCGACCTGATCGTCTGGCTGGCGCGCGACACGCCGGGCTGGGACCGCGCGGCGATCGAGAAGACGATCGCGGCCCGCACCCGTCAGGACGTGAACTTCAACAACCCGGTGCCGCTGCACTTCACCTACCTCACCGCCTGGGCGACCGATCCGACCGTGGTGCAGTTCCGCGACGACATCTATGCCCGCGACGGCGCGGACCAGCTGGTGATGACCGACGCGCGGCCCACGGCCTATGCTTCGGGCGAGCAGGCCTACGCCGATCTGCCTTATTGACGACATCGGCTTTCGAACAAACAGGGGCCCGGCGGCGACGCCGGGCCTTTCGCGTTTTCGTTCCCGCGTGCACAGCGGGACGTAACGTGTTAAGGCGCCGCCAAATCGCGGCTAGACGCCGCCGAAGCGAGGAGCACCCGGTCATGTCGCAGGCTCAAGCCATGGATTCGACGTTCGCCCCCAACGGCTTCTTCACGGACGGCATCGCTTCGGTCGACGCCGATCTCTTCGGCGCCATGCGTAACGAGTTGCATCGCCAGCAGCACGAGATCGAACTCATCGCCTCGGAGAACATCGTCTCGCGCGCCGTCCTGGAAGCGCAGGGCTCGGTGCTGACCAACAAGTATGCGGAAGGGTATCCCGGACGGCGCTACTATGGCGGCTGCGAGTTCGTGGACGTCGTCGAGCAGCTCGCGATCGACCGCGCCAAGGCGCTGTTCGGCTGCGGCTTCGCCAACGTCCAGCCGAACTCCGGCAGCCAGGCCAACCAGGGCGTGCTTCTCGCTCTCACCAAGCCGGGCGCGACCATCCTCGGCATGAGCCTCGATGCCGGCGGCCACCTGACGCACGGCGCCAAGCCCAACCTTTCCGGGCGCTGGTTCAACGCGGTCCAGTACGGCCTGGATCTCGCCACCGGACTGATCGACTACGACGAGGTCGAGCGTCTGGCGCACGAGCACAAGCCGGAGATCATCGTGGCCGGCGGTTCGGCCTATTCGCGCATCATCGACTTCGCGCGGTTCCGTGCGATTGCCGATTCCGTCGGCGCTTATCTCTGGGTGGATATGGCCCATTTCGCCGGCCTCGTGGCGGGCGGACAGCATCCCAGCCCGTTCCCGCACGCCCATGTCGCGACCTCGACGACGCACAAGACCCTTCGCGGTCCGCGCGGCGGCCTGATCCTCACCAACGACGAGGACATCGCCAAGAAGATCAACTCGGCGATCTTTCCGGGCCTGCAGGGCGGTCCCCTGATGCACGTCATCGCTGGCAAGGCCGTGGCCTTCGGCGAGGCGCTGCAGCCGGGCTACCGCACCTACATCAAGGCCGTCGCCGACAACGCCAAGGCGCTGGCCGAGACGCTTCGCGCGGGTGGTGTCGACATCGTCTCCGGCGGCACCGACACGCATCTGATGCTGGTCGATCTGCGTCCGAAGATGCTGAACGGCAAGGCGACCGAAGCCGCGCTCGGCCGCGCCGCCATCACCTGCAACAAGAACGGCGTGCCCAACGATCCGGAAAAGCCAGCCATCACCTCGGGCATCCGCGTCGGCACGCCGGCCGCGACGACGCGCGGCTTCGGCACGGAGGAGTTCCGCGAGGTCGGACGGCTCATCGTCGAGGTCCTGGACGGCCTCAAGGCGTCGAACTCCGACGAGGGCAATGCCGCCACCGAGGCGCGCGTGAAGCAGAAGGTGCTGGCGCTGACGGAGCGGTTCCCGATCTACGCCAATCTCGGCTGATCGCGTCCCATGCGTTGCCCCTTCTGCGGGTCGCAGGACAGCCAGGTGAAGGATTCGCGCTCCGCCGAGGATGGCGGGGCGATCCGGCGCCGGCGCGTCTGCCCCGATTGCAGCGGGCGTTTCACGACGTTCGAACGCGTCCAGCTTCGCGACCTGATGGTGGTGAAGAAGTCCGGACGGCGCGTTCCCTTCGAGCGGGACAAGCTCGCTCGCTCGATCCACACGGCACTTCGCAAACGCCCCGTCGAGGAAGAGCGGGTGGAGCGCATGATCTCGGGCATCGTGCGGCAACTCGAATCGACTGGCGAGGCGGACATTCCCTCCGAGGCGATCGGGCGGCTGGTGATGGAAGCGTTGCGCGGCTTCGACGACGTGGCCTTCGTGCGCTTCGCCTCCGTGTATCGCGACTTCCGCGAAGCGCGGGACTTCGAGTCCGTCATCGTCGAACTCGCCGCCGAGCCCGAAACCCCGACGGACGACCGTGGCTGAGCCATCGTCACGGCAGGACGCCGACGACCGGCGTTTCATGGCCGCCGCGCGTCGCCTGTCGCTGCGGCATGTCGGGTTGACGGCCGAGAACCCTTCGGTCGGAACGATCCTGGTGCAGGGGACGGGAGCGGGCGCCGAGGTCGTCGGGCGTGGCGTCACGGCGCTCGGCGGGCGCCCGCATTCCGAGCGCGTCGCCCTGCGAGACGCCGGGACGGCGGCGCGCGGCGCGACGGCCTATGTGACGCTCGAGCCCTGTGCCCATCAAGGACGGACCGGCCCTTGCGCGAATGCCCTCGTCGCGGCGGGCGTGACGCGCGTCGTGATCGGCGCCGCCGACCCGGATCCGCGTGTCAACGGCCGCGGCATCGCCACCCTTCGCGGGGCCGGGGTCGACGTTCGCGAACTGTTCGAGGGCGAAGACGCCGGGCGACCGTTCGAGGGGTTCCTGTCCCGCCTCTGCCGCGGCCGCCCGCATGTGACGCTGAAGATGGCCATTTCGGCCGATGGCGCGGTGGGGCGTTTGGGGGGCGACCGCGTCGGTGTCAGCGGACCGATCGCCAACCGCCAGGTTCATCTGATGCGCGCCGGCATGGATGCGATCATGGTGGGCGTCGGGACCGCGATCGCCGACGATCCGCTCCTGACCTGCCGGCTGCCGGGCCTCGAAGCCCGTTCGCCGATCCGCATCGTCGTCGATCCCCAGCTTCGCCTGCCGCTCGGCGCGCGCCTGGTGCAGACGGCCGACGCGGTGCCGACGCTGATCGCGACGACGCATGCGGCCGATGCCGCGGCCGACCCCTACCGCAAGGCCGGCTGCGGCCTCCTGCCGCTCGAAGGCTACGATGCCGATCACCTCCGGGCCATGCTGCGGTTCATGCCGTCGGTCGGAATCCAGACCGTAATGGTGGAGGGCGGCCCGGCGCTTGCCAACGCCTTTCTCTGGGCCGGGCAGGTGGACCGGATCGTCGCGCTGCGCTCGGAACTGGTCATCGGCGAGCTCGGCATTCCGGCGCCCGCCGGTGTCCTGAAACCGCAAGGGTTCCGTCTCGGGCGGAGCGAGCGGTTCGGGACCGATGTTTGGACCGAATGGGAAAGGAACGACGCATGTTCACCGGGATCGTAACGGACGTCGGGCGGATCGCTTCGGTGCGGATGCTGGATGCCGGGCGTCGCTACCGCATCGAAACCATCTACGAGCCGGCCACCATCGCCATCGGCGCCTCGATCGCGTGTTCGGGCGTCTGCCTGACGGTGACCCGCCTGCCGGCCGAGGACGCCAACGATCGCTGGTTCGAAGTCGAGGCCTGGGAGGAAGCGCTCCGTCTCACCACCGCGTCGCAATGGGCGGAGGGTTCGCGACTGAATCTCGAACGTGCGCTGAAGGTCGGCGACGAACTCGGCGGCCACCTCGTCTCCGGTCACGTCGACGGTCAGGCGCGGATCGTCGCGCGCACGGAGGAGGGGGAGGCCGTCCGGTTCACCCTGGAAGCGCCCCCGACGCTCTCGCGCTTCATCGCGCCTAAGGGGTCCGTCTGCCTCGACGGCACGTCGCTGACGGTCAACGGCGTCAGCGGTCACCGCTTCGATGTTCTCCTGATCCGGCATTCGCTGGAGGTGACGACCTGGGGTGAAAAGGGCGAAGGCGACCACGTGAACCTTGAGGTCGATCAGATTGCACGCTATGCGGAGCGTCTGTTCGGGCCCGGACAGGCCGAGTAGTTCGAAGGCCACCGCGCCCCAAGTTCCCGTTCGCTTGCATCGCATGATCCAGCGCCCCGCGCGTCGGTGATCTGCGTTCCGTACCGTTTTGGAAAGTCGCCATGTCCGCTCCGCACCTGCTCATCATCGAGGCCCGCTTCTACGACCACATCGCGGACCATCAGCTGGCAGGGGCCAAGGCCCATCTCGACGCGGCCGGCGCGACCTACGACGTCGTCACGGTGCCGGGTGCGTTGGAGATCCCGGCCGTCGTCGGTTTCGCGCTGTCGGGCGCGGACGAGGGCGGAACCGATTACGACGGTTTCATCGCACTGGGTTGCGTGATCCGCGGCGAGACCTATCATTTCGATATCGTCGCCAATGAATCCTGCCGGGCGCTGATGGATCTCTCGGTTCACGAGGGTCTGGCGATCGGCAACGGCATCCTGACGGTCGAGAACGAGGAACAGGCGCTGGAGCGGGCGATGACGGATCGCAAGAACAAGGGCGGAGACGCCGCCGCGGCCGCGCTCGCCATGATCGCCATGCGCAAGCGTCTCGGAGCCTGACATGGCCGAGGCTGCCCTTCGCAACTTCCGCCCCGCCAACAAGCGCGGCGCCGCCCGTCTCGCGGCCGTGCAGGCGCTCTACCAGATGGATGTGGGCGGCACCGGCCTGCTCGAGACCGTCGCCGAATACGAGGCCTTCCGGCTCGGACAGGAGGTCGACGGCGAAACCTATCGCGAGGCCGACGCCGCATGGTTCCGCGACATCGTGTCGGGCGTCGTGCGCGGCCAGACCTTCATCGATCCGCTGATCCATTCGTCGCTGACCACCGACTGGCCGCTCGCCCGTCTCGACACGACGCTGCGCGCCATTCTGCGCGCCGGCACCTACGAGGTGACGGCCCGCAAGGACGTGCCCGTGGCGGTAATCGTCAGCGAATACGTCGACATCGCCAAGGCCTTCTACGACGAGGACGAGGCGCGCCTCGTAAACGCGGTGCTCGACCGCGTGGCCCGTCGCTCGCGCGGCGAGGGGCGTGGTCAGGATCCGAAGGAAAAGGACTGATGCGCAGGCGTCGTCCCCTTCCCAGCGGATATGAAAAAGGCCGGCAATGCCGGCCTTTTCTGCGTCTTCAATCAGCGTCCCGCCGATACGCCGCCCGAGCGGCCCATGCTGCCCATCGAGTCCAGGATGTTGCCGGTACCCGGACCGTCGTCCGACAGGATCGAGCCGAGGAAGCTGGAGTCGCGACCGCCCGTTGGCGTGGTGCGCGAGATGAAGTCGAAGACCTTGCCGTCCTGAAGGCCGTAATTGGCGATCTGGCGGACAGTGTTGTCCGGGCCGAAATAGACCGCAAGGATACGCTGGTCGACGAGGCGCGGCTTCATGAAGGCGACGGGGCGAACGCGCTTCTGCGAGATGTAGTAGAACACCTCGTTATCGAAGGTCGCCGTGGTGGAGGGGGAGCCGAGCGCGAGGAGGACCTGATCGCGGCTCGAGCCGACCGGCACCTGAGCGAGAGCCTGCTCGTCCACGATGTAGCCCTGATTGTAGACTTCCGCCGTCTGGCACCCCGCCAGAACGATCATGGCGCCGACGCTGGTCGCCAGGACCACGCGGCGCAACGGACGATGGATCTCGATCACGCGGATGCTACTCCTCCCGAAGGAATCGGTTTTGCGTTCCGTAGGTGCGGAATGGTCGGAAAGTGAGGCACCGCCGCCGCCCCGAAGGTTGCGACTTGGTAAAGCACCTTGCCAACCGTTGCAATCCGGCCTCATGCGTGCGAACCCGACCTGCGAAACGCTAGGAGAACGACGTGGGAATTCTGGCCCGTCTGCGACGGGATCGCCGAAATCGGCAGATCGTCGATCAGCTCTGGGACCAGGTTGTCGCCTCGGCCCGCGACCCCGCGCGCTTCGTCGAAGGTGGTCTGCCGGACACGCTGGAAGGACGGTTCGAGTCCCTGTCGCTGGAGATGATCGTGCTCGTGCGGCGGTGCGCCGGCGAGCCACGACTGAAGGATCTTTCGCAGGACCTCGTCGACCGCTTCATGACCGATCTCGATCACTCGATGCGCCAGATCGGGATCAGCTACCTCGCCGTTCCAAAGCGCATGCGCCGCTTCGCCGCCCGCTTCTATACTCGCGTGCGCGACTGCGAGCCCGCGTTCGCCAAAGCGGACGAGGATCGGCTCGCCGAGGTTCTCGCCCGCACCGTCCTGACGGAGGCCGTCGGCGGGCGGCCCGATGCGGCACCGCGTCTCGCACACCATATGTTGAGGCAGCAGGCGCGCTACGCCAACCTATCGGCCGAGGACATCCTTGCCGGACGCCTGCTGGAGCCGCCCGTGACGGAGGTCGCATGACGAAGGCCGACAGCGCCGCGCCCCTGAAACTGATCGTGCATGTCGCTCGCCTGCCGCAGGCCGGGATGCCCGTTCGCCTGGAAGCGACGGAGACGGAACGGGCGGGCGTCGCCGAACGGCTCGGCATCCTCGCGATCGGCGAGCTGGTGGCCGATCTTCTCGTGCGGCGCTGGAAGCGCGACGGGATCGCCGTCGACGGACGCATCACGGGGTCGCTCGATCAGGCTTGCGTGGTGACCCTCGATCCCGTCCGCGAGGTGGTGGACGAGAAGGTCGAGCTCGTCTTCGTGCCCGAGACCTCCAAGCTCGCCCGCATCCAGCCGGAAGGCGACGGCGAACTCCATCTCGACCCCGACGGCGCCGATATCCCCGAAACGTTCCGCGGCGACACGATCGATCTCGGACCGTTCATCGAGGAACTTGTCGGCCTGTCGCTCGACCCCTACCCGAGGGCGCGGGACGTCGAGTTCTCGGAACTCGATACCGATCCCGACCCTTCCGGCGGCAAGGTCTCGCCCTTCGCCGCACTCGGCCGCCTGAAAGGGTCCGACGGTTGAGGTCCGCTCGTCCGTCGCGCCCATCGGGACGGGCAACGCACTGATCTGAAGGCAGGTTATCTTTGTTGTCGAAAACCACCATAACGATCGCACTGGACGCGATGGGCGGGGACCATGGTCCCTCCGTCGTGCTCGCTGGCGCGCAAATGGCGCTGGAGCGCCATCCCGACATGCGGTTCGCCATCTTCGGTCAGGAGGATGCTGTCCGGCCGGTGCTGGACGCGCTCCCGAAGTTGCGCGAGCGGTCCGTTTTTCATCATTGCGACGTGTCGATCCGCATGGACGACAAGCCTTCGCAGGCGCTGCGGCAGGGGCGGTACAAGTCGTCGATGTGGAAGACCATCGAGGCGGTGAAGACCGGAGAGGCGGACGTCGCCGTTTCGGCCGGCAATACCGGCGCGCTAATGGCCATGGCGAAGTTCTGTCTGCGAACGATGGCCAACATCGAGCGCCCCGCGATCGCCGCGATCTGGCCCACCCTGCGGGGCGAAAGCATCGTCCTCGATGTCGGCGCGACGATCGGCGCCGATAGCCAGCAGCTCATCGACTTTTCCGTGATGGGCGCGGCCATGTCGCGCGCGCTGTTCCAGATCGAGCGCCCGACCGTCGGTCTCCTCAACATCGGCGTCGAGGAGGTGAAGGGCCAGGAGGATATCCGAGAGGCGGGGCGCCTGATGAAGGAAACCCCGATCGCCGGTCTCGACTATCGCGGCTTCGTCGAAGGGACGGACCTCGGCAAGGGTACGGTGGACGTCGTCGTCACCGAAGGGTTCACCGGCAACATCGCGCTCAAGACCGCCGAGGGCACGGCGCGGCAGATCGGCTCATACCTCCGCGCGGCGATGACCCGCACCTGGATGGCGAAGCTCGGCTATCTCCTCGCAAAGAGCGCCTTCGACCGGTTGCGTGACAAGATGGACCCCCGCAAGGTCAACGGCGGCGTCTTCCTCGGTCTGAACGGCGTCGTCATCAAGAGCCACGGCGGCTCCGATGCCGAGGGCACGGCGGCCGCGATCGACGTCGCCTACGCGATGGCGGCCAACGGTCTTCTCGCCAAGATCGAGAGCGATCTCGGTCGGGTTTACGCCAGCGAAGTGTCGCAGCCGCCCGGGCCCGACGCGGCCGGCCCCCTGGAAGAGGTCGTGCCATGAGCCTGTTTCGTTCCGTCGTGCGCGGCACGGGCTCGGCGCTGCCGCGCGCAGTCGTCACCAACAAGGATCTCGAGGCGCGGATCGACACCAGCGACGAGTGGATTCAACAGCGCACGGGCATCCGTCAGCGCTATATCGCCGGCGACGGCGAGACCACGGTTTCGCTCGGCGAGGCGGCGGCGCGCCGGGCGCTGGATGCGGCCGGACTGGTTCCCGAGGACATCGACCTCGTGATCCTCGCGACGGCCACGCCGGACAACACGTTTCCCGCGTCCTCCACGCAGATCCAGCGTCGCCTCGGCATCACGAAGGGTTTCGCCTTCGACGTGCAGGCGGTCTGCAGCGGGTTCGTCTACGCGCTGACGACGGCCGACCTCTACCTCAAGGCCGGTATGGCGCGGCGCGCGCTGGTCATCGGCGCTGAAACCTTCAGCCGCATCATCGACTGGTCGGATCGCACGACCTGCGTGCTCTTCGGCGATGGGGCCGGAGCGCTCGTGCTCGAGCGACAGGAAGGCGATCCGAGCGGTCCGGGAGTGCTCATCTCCCGGTTGCGCGCCGACGGCTCGCATGGCGACAAGCTCTTCGTCGATGGCGGCCCTTCCTCCACCGGCACCGTCGGCCATCTCAGGATGGAGGGACGGGAGGTCTTCAAGCACGCCGTCGGCATGATCACCGATGTCGTCGAGGAATCGCTCGAAGCGCTTTCCCTGACACCAGGCGATATCGACTGGTTCGTGCCGCATCAGGCGAACCGGCGCATCATCGAGGCGTCGGCCAAGAAGCTCGGCATCGCCATCGAGAAGGTGGTCATCACGGTCGATCAGCACGGCAACACATCCGCCGCTTCCATCCCGCTGGCGATCGATCACGCTGTTCGCGACGGACGCATTCGCGCCGGCGACCTCGTCCTCCTGGAGGCGATGGGCGGCGGCTTCACATGGGGCGCGGTTGTCGTCCGCTGGTGACGGACGCGCTTGATTCACCCTGCCTTTTCGGTATTTTCCGGGTGGCTAACCGAAGCGCTTCGTCGCTCGGGGCGGGGGTTCCGGTTCGGTTTCAGCAGGGGTTTCGCATGGGAGACAGGACGGTGACGCGGGCCGATCTCGCCGAAGCGGTTTTCCGCAAGATCGGGCTTTCCCGATCCGAGTCGGCATATCTGGTCGAGTCGATCCTGGAAGAGATCTGCGCGACGATCGCACGAGGCGAAGCCGTGAAGATCTCCTCCTTCGGTTCGTTTCTCGTACGAGCCAAGAACGAGCGGGTCGGGCGCAATCCGAAGACCGGTGAGGAAGTGCCGATCTCTCCACGCCGCGTCGCCGTGTTCAAGCCATCCAACGTCATGAAGGATCGAATCCTGGAAGCCCACGAGGAACGCGGTGCCGACGAGCAGCCTGCGCTGAGAGCGGCCGAGTGACGGCATCCTTCGCCCGATGACCGAGAAGAGCGCGGACGCGTTCCGCACCATCAGCGAAGCGGCGGAAGAACTCGACCTCCCGCCGCATGTCCTGCGTTTCTGGGAAACGCGCTTTCCCCAGATCAAGCCCATGAAGCGAGGCGGCGGCCGACGGTACTACCGCCCGGACGACGTCGAGCTTCTGAAGGGCATCCGGTATCTTCTCTACGTCCGCGGTTTCACGATCCGCGGCGTCCAGCGAATCCTGAAGGAGAGCGGCCACCGCGCTGTCATGGCGATCGGGGCCGGCGACCTGTCCGGCCTCGATCGACTACAGGCCGGCAAGGCGCAACGCGTGGAGCCGAACGCCGTGCCGGACGTGCTCGACGAGGAACCGGAAGACGACGCGTCGGATCAACCGGTGCCGGAGCAGCGTCGGAGCGGCTTGTCGAACCTCCTGCGTCGGGATCGCGACGCACACGGGGGATCGCCCAGCGCCGCGCTGTCGCGCGACGGTGTGGATCGGCTGAATGGGGTCATCCTCGAGCTTCTGGAACTCAAGCGTCTCCTCGATCAGGTGCGTTGACGGCGTTCCCACCGTCTTCGCCCTTGCATCGGGGCCTCGCATTGATTAGGGAAACTCTCGTCGGAGCGTAGCGCAGCCTGGTAGCGCACCTGAATGGGGTTCAGGGGGTCGGAGGTTCGAATCCTCTCGCTCCGACCAATATCCGGCAGTCACCGTGATCCGTTTCCAGCGGCCCATCGAACAGAGCGGGTGCGACCGGCAAGAGCCGGGCAACCGCCCTTGAGGGTACCTGCGCGCATCGCGCTGCGGAACCGCTGTTTTCCGCTGGACCCCTTCGAAGTCGTGAAATGTGCCTATCGGCGAAGGCATGAGCCTCGCCGGTGTCATGTGACCTTGCTGGCCAAGCACGACGCCCGCCAAGACCCAGCCGAAGCTCGCGCGTAGCTAGGTCTGGAGGTCTAGGAGCGGCCGCATTCGATCGCGCCGTCTCCGCATCCAATCGTCAGGCCACCCGCACCTGGTCGCGTCCGTTCGCCTTGGCTGCGTACATCGCCTTGTCGGCCTGTTCGACGGCCGCCGGAACGCTGATACCGCGGTCGGCCCAAGCGACACCGACGCTCACCGAAAGCCGGATCACGTCGCCGTTCCAATCGATCGGCATCCGGCTGACCGTGAGCCTCAGGCGTTCCGCGAATAGCGTCGATGCGATTCGGTCGTGGCCCGGCAGGATCATCACGAACTCTTCGCCGCCGAAACGCGCCAAGCGACCGCCGACCGGAAGGATCGATTCCGCGCGCTTGGCGAATCTCACCAGCACATGATCACCCGCCGCATGTCCGTAGCGGTCGTTGATGCGCTTGAAGTGGTCGAGATCGACCACGACGACGCCGCTGGCGCGGTCATCGGTTTCGGTGGTCCGCATCAGGCCCGCGCGATTGAGGGCGCCGGTGAGCGGATCGTGGAGGGCTTGCCTGGCAAGGGCGGCGTGCGCCTTTTCCGCTTCCAGCGCCAGGATCGCCGTCGTCAGCAGGATCGACGATACCTGGTCGACCACGAAGATCGAGACGATGGGCACCTCCGGCGACCAGATGGATACGGGCAGCAACGGCAGGCAGATCACCACGCCGATCATGGCCAACGAACCGCCGATCACTTTGCGGATCGGCGATTGGCCGGTGCCGGTGGACAGGACGTAAGCTGCGACCGCAGCCTCGTGTACGGCGTAGGCGATGGTGCTTCCGGTGTTGATGGCCTCGGCGCCGAAACCGGCGAGATCGAGCACCACGTGGACACCAGTCGGAAGGACCGCAAAGATGGCCATGTACCTGGTCATCGCGGGTCGCCCGTCGAACAAGCGCAGGCCGACCCAGAACAGCATTCCGGCCGTGGACCAGCCTAGGGGCGACCAGACGCTCCCGTAGCGGCCGAAGTCGACGAACCAGACCGACATGACGGCGCACACGAGAAAACTCGCTCCGAAGAACAGGTGATGAACCTTGTCCCGCCGGAGCAGCCAGCAGCAGCCGAGCACGACACCGCACGTCAGGAAGACGACGAAGTCCGTAAACTGCAGTGTTGGAATGGAGAGAATCATGATCGACGGTCCAGTGTCGTTCCCGCAACTGTCGCGTGCGGGCGTGAATGGTTCCCTAGGCCGAGCCCCCATTCTCGCGTCATCGTTAAGCGCTGGTTTCGTGCCCCCCGAACTCGATGCATCTCATCGGGAGGCGACGCCCGGTGCGTCATCCCGCAATGAATTGACTTAACCGCCGCGGCTTGAAATGATCATTGCCGACAATAACCATTCCAAGCGCCGGAAGTCTGCTATGTCGGCTGTCCTCGACGTCTCGCCCACCATCCGTCTCAACGAAAGCGACAATGTCGTCGTCGCGCGACGCTCCATCGCCGTCGGCGAGCATGTGGGCGTAGGCGAAATCCGCGCCATGGCGGAAATCCCGAGCGGCCACAAGGTGGCGATCGGGACCGTGGAGGAGGGCGGGCGCGTCCTGAAATACGGGCAGGTGATCGGCTATGCGACGAGGCCGATCGCGCCCGGGGACCACGTCCACCTCCACAATCTCGGCATGCTGGATAGCGACGTGCATCACGAGTTCGCCGCCGATGCGCGGCCGACGCCGCTTCTGCCCGAAGCCGAGCGACGCACCTTCATGGGCTATCCCCGCGCCGACGGGCAGGTCGGCACGCGCAACTATATCGGCATCGTCTCGTCGGTGAACTGCTCGGCCACGGTGTCGCGCGCGATCGCGGACCATTTCAACCGCAAGGGCGGTCTCGACGGTTTCCCGAACGTCGACGGCGTGGTGGCACTGACGCATGGCCAGGGATGCGCGCTGAATCTGAAGACGGAGGGTTACACCTACCTCGCGCGCACGCTCTCGGGCTATGCGCGCAACCCGAACTTCGGCGGCATCCTGATGATCGGTCTGGGATGCGAGACCAACCAGATCTCCTTCATCACCGAGAAATACGGGCTGGAGGAAGGGCCGCTGATGCGGACGATGACGATCCAGCAGCTCGGCGGCACGCGCAGAACGGTCGAAGAGGCGAGCGCAATCATCAACGAGATGCTGCCCACGATCAACGCCGTGGAGCGCACCGAGCAGCCGCTCTCGAAGCTCAAGCTCGCGCTAGAATGCGGCGGTTCGGACGGCTACTCCGGCATCTCGGCCAACCCGGCGCTCGGCTATGCGTCCGACCTTCTCGTGCGCAACGGCGGCACGGCGTGTCTGGCGGAAACGCCGGAGATCTACGGGGCCGAGCATCTCCTGACCCGCCGGGCCTCGACCCCGGCCGTGGCCCAGAAACTGGTGGACCGGATCGAGTGGTGGCGCGAGTACACCGCCCGTCACGGCGCGGAGCTGAATAACAATCCCTCTCATGGCAACAAGGCCGGTGGGCTGACCACCATCCTGGAAAAGTCGCTCGGCGCCGTCGCCAAGGGCGGCTCGATGCCGCTGGAGGCGGTCTACGAATATGCCGAGCCGATCGACCGGACGGGCTTCGTGTTCATGGACACCCCGGGCTACGACCCGGTGGCCGTGACGGGCCAGATCGCCGGCGGCTGCAACATGCTGGTCTTCACCACCGGACGCGGCTCCGTGTCGGGCTGGAAACCGGTGCCGACGATCAAGGTCGCCACCAACAACGCCATGTACGAGCACATGAGCGACGACATGGACGTCAATTGCGGGGGCATCGTCACCGGCGAGGAGACGATCGAGCAATCCGGCACCCGCATGTTCGAGACGATCCTCGCCGTGGCGTCCGGCAAGCGCACACAGAGCGAGATCTACGACTACGGCGACAACGAGTTCGTTCCCTGGCAACTCGGCGCGATCACCTGAACGACATGCCGCAAGGCGAGGGGAGCGCGAGGCGACCGACATACGAACGCATCGCCGGGGTCCTGCGCTCTGCGATGGACGCGGGTCGCCTCCCGCCGGGTCTCGTCCTGTCCGAGGTGCCGCTTTCGCGTTTGTTCGGCGCCGGCCGCTCGCCGGTGAAACAGGCGCTGGCGCAACTCGAAGCCGATGGTCTCGTGCGACGGTTCGACGGTCGGGGCCTCGTCGTCGGCAACGCTGCGCCGAACCGCGCCGCAGTCACACCCGCGATGCTCAACCTTTCGGCCATCGCCCTCGGCTCGATCCACGAGCGAACCGCGGATGCCCTCTACTACGGCGTCGAAAGGGAGCTGATCCTTCATTCCCTGCGCGGGGCGTTTCGGGTCAACGAACTGGCCCTGTCGCGCCATCTCGACATCGGCCGCAGCGTCGCGCGGGACATCCTTCTGCGTGCGCAGGCGGTGGGACTGCTGGAGAAGGGTGACAATTCCCGCTGGACCATCGTTCCGCTGGGGCATGAGCGCGTCGACCAGTTCTACGAACTGCGCCTGCTCCTGGAGCCGGTGGCCCTCGCGCAGGCCGCACCGCGCATCCCGCCTGAACTCCTGGCAACGGTGAACGCGCGGCATTGCGAGGCGTCCGGCAAGTGGCCCGATCTCGACGCGGCGACACTCGACCGACTGGAGGAGGATCTCCATGTCGCCTGCCTCGGCTTTGCGACGAATCCGGAGATCGGCGAAGCGTTGCGCCGGAGCCGGACGGTCATGCTCTCCGGCAAGCACGTCCAGCGCGCACTGGGCGCGACCGCCGCGTTGGATCGGTTCATGGATGAGCATGTCGAGGTCATCGAGGCGCTTCGGCGGGGCGAGGTGCAAGCCGCCACGCAGAGCCTTGCGCGTCACCTGGCCTCCTCCCGCACGAAGGCCCTCGACCGGCTCGCGGCATTCCAGCGCCTTCCGTCTCCGGAACCGGCGCCTTACATCGACGCCTGACCGCGCACCCGGTCCTCGATCGCGCTCTCGATCGACGCGGTTTCAAGCGGCTGCCCGTAACGTCGGCGGTACAATGCGAGGATGACGTCCTGTATTCCTTCGGACGTTGAGCTGCACGCCGACTTCGGAGTGGCGAAGTTCCCCACAAACGGACCGTGACCAAGTTTCCTATCGCCTCTCATCCCGTCTCTCCCAGTCGTGAGGGCGCGGACGTCAGCCCGGCGGTTCCGCCCAAAACAGGCGGATGGCTGGTGGGCGGAATGGGTGGAACGGCCCGCCCGAATCGGACTTAACCTTTTCCGAAGAGGCCGGGCGGAGCCCAGTGCCGCGTTCGAGTATCGGAGATCGACTTGGCCTTGTCGCTGACCAACCCGGAAGAACGCGCACGCCGTTTCGCAGCCCTGCATGCCCACGGCTTCATTCGCGTCGCGGTCTCGACGCCGCGCGTGCACGTGGCGGATCCCGCGGCGAATGCCGAGGCGATCTTGGTGGAAGCGCGACGGGCGGCTGGGGAGGGGGTCGATCTCCTGGTTTATCCCGAGTTGTCGATCTCGGCCTACGCCATCGATGACCTGCACCTGCAGGACGCCCTGCTGGACCGCGTGGAGGAGGCAGTCGGCCGTATCCGCGATGCCAGCGCCGAGCTGCCCACGGTGCTCCTCGTGGGCGCCCCGCTCCGCCGCAACGGCCGTCTCTACAACTGCGCACTCGCGATCGCGCGCGGTCGCATCCTCGGGATCGTGCCGAAGATCTTCCTGCCCAATTATCGGGAGTACTACGAGAAGCGCTGGTTCGCCTCCGGGTACGGCATCGTCGGCGAGGACCTCGCCATTGCCGGCGAGATCGTTCCGTTCGGTACGGACCTCGTCTTCGAGGCCGAGGATCTGCGCGACTTCGTCTTCCATATCGAGATCTGCGAGGACTACTGGGCGCCGAACCCGCCCTCGATCCGAGGGGCGCTAGCCGGTGCGCTCCTGCTCTGCAATCTTTCGGCGTCTCCGATCGTCGTCGGCAAGTCGGCCGACCGGCATGTCCTCACCGCCGCGCACGCGATGCGCTGCATGGCGGCCTATATGTATTCCGCAGCTGGTGCGGGCGAGAGCACCAACGATCTGTCCTGGGACGGACAGGCGGTGATCTACGAGATGGGCGACCTTCTCGTGGAATCCGAGCGTTTCGCCCGTGAGCCGCAGCTGACCGTGGCCGACGTCGACCTCCAGCGCTTGCGTCTGGAGCGCATGCGCACCCCGACCTTCAACGACGCGGCCGCTTTCGACGGGCACCCGGAGCAGGAGTTCCGGCGCGTCCGCTTCCCGCACGAACCGGGTTTTGCCGATGTCGGCCTGCGCCGACCCGTTCGGCGCTTCCCCTATGTGCCGAACGCGCAGGATCGCCTCGACGCCGACTGCTACGAGGCCTTCAACATTCAGGTGCACGGCCTGGTGAAGCGCTTCGAGTCGACGCCTGGCGACAAGATGGTGATCGGCGTCTCCGGCGGTCTCGATTCGACCCATGCCTTGATCGTCGCCGCCAAGGCCTGCGACTGGCTGGGCCTGCCGCGCACTGCGATACTCGGCTTCACCCTGCCGGGCTTCGCGACGGGCGAGGAGACAAAGGCGAACGCCTGGACGCTGATGCGCGCGCTCGGCATCGAGGCCGGCGAGATCGACATCCGCCCGACGGCACGCCAGATGCTGGGCGACATGGGCCACGCCTTCTCGAAGGGCGAACCCGTCTACGACATCACCTTCGAGAATGTGCAGGCGGGGCTTCGAACCGACTTCCTCTTCCGCCTCGCCAACCAGCGCAACGGCTTCGTGATCGGCACGGGCGACCTGTCGGAACTGGCGCTCGGCTGGTGCACCTATGGCGTCGGCGACCAGATGAGCCATTACAACGTCAACGCAGGCGTTCCGAAGACGCTGATCCAGTACCTGATCCGCTGGACAGTCGCGAGCGGCCAGTTCGACGAGGCGACAGGCGAAGTGCTCGAAGCGATCCTTGCCACCGAGATTTCGCCCGAGCTGGTGCCGGCCGACGCGAGCGGGGCCATCCAGAGCACGCAGGCCAAGATCGGCCCCTACGAACTCAACGACTTCTTCCTGTTCCATACGATGCGCTACGGCCAGCCTCCGTCCAAGGTGGCGTTTCTGGCCTGGCATGCATGGCGCGATGCAGCGGCCGGACGCTGGCCCGCGAACTTCCCGGAAGCGGCGAAGAACGCATACGATCTCGCCACCATCCGTCACTGGCTGGAACGGTTCCTGGTGCGATTCTTCCAGACCGCGCAGTTCAAGCGCACCGCCATGCCGAACGGCCCGAAGGTCTCGGCCGGCGGCAGCCTGTCGCCGCGCGGCGATTGGCGCGCGCCATCCGACGCGTCGCACAAGGCCTGGACCGCCGACATCGCGGCAATCCCCCTCGAGGAGCCGTCCTGGAAATAGGATACGCGGAAAGGGACGGTTCGATCCCGGCCCGTCGCGTCATCGGCAGTTCGTGGAAAGGTGGGGAATGGTGGGCGATACTGGGATTGAACCAGTGACCCCTGCAGTGTGAATGCAGTGCTCTCCCGCTGAGCTAATCGCCCGTCGCGCCGGTCGGTGCCGTCTGCGAACGAGACTGCCTATAGTGGGCAACGCCGGGCTCGTCAATCCGCTCGTTGCCGCTCCGGCGCTATCGGACGAGACGCTCCACGAGGGCGACGTCGATCTCGTCGAAATGGGAAACGATGGCCGTCGCCTTCTCGCGCGCCGCACGGTCGGCGTCGTAGCCGAAGCCGAGAAGAATGGACGGAAGGCCCAGGCGCTTGGCCGCTTCGATGTCGGTATCGGTGTCGCCGATCATGACGGCGCACTCTGCCCGGCCGCCGGCCAGCGCGATCGTGCCGGACAGGTGGATCGGGTCGGGCTTCCGGGCAATGAACGTGTCCGCCCCGCAGATCGCGGCGAAACGCTCCGCGAGACCCATCTCACGCAGGAGCTTGATGGCGAGGGCTTCCGTCTTGTTGGTGCAGACGGCCAGCGTCGCGCCGGCGTCCGTCATCCGATCGAGGGTGTCGAGCGCGCCGGGGAACATCGTGGAGGCGACGGAGATATGGTCGCCGTAATAGGCGAGGAAGCGTGCCGTCTGCCGGTCGAGGTCGTCGGCGTCGAAGGATCGGCCGGCGCGTTGATAGGCTGATGTCAGCATCGCGCGCGCGCCGTGTCCGGCGTGGGGGCGCACCGCTTCGAGCGTGGTCGGCGCAAGGTCGGCGAAGGCGAGGCAGTGGTTCAGCGCGCGAGTGAGGTCCGGCGCCGTGTCGACGAGCGTGCCGTCGAGATCGAAGACCACCGTCGCCCCTTCCAGCGGCCGCTCGCGGGTCGCCGCATGGCCGCGCGAGGGTGCGAGCAGGGCGGGGCGGGCGAGGGGAACGGAACGTGCGAAACTCATCGTCGTGGACTTTGGCGAGCGTTGATGCCGGGTCAAGCGACCGAGGCCGGCGAACGAGGTTTCACCGCGCCTGAACCGCGCTTCCACCCCGCGCTGGAGCATTCGGGCCACAGGTTAAGGCACGATTCACCAACAAAGAGTTGCATGCGCCGACGCCGTCGCCGCTTTGCCTCGCCGCCGTGATCGACTAGAGCCGGGCACGGATCTGGAGAGGAATGCAGTCATGGACGCGGCGTCGTTGAAGGAACAGGTCGGGCAGGCGGCGGCGGCCGAAGTCGAGACCGGCATGCGTCTCGGCATCGGCACGGGCTCGACCGCCGCGGCATTCGTGCGGGCCCTCGCACGGCGCGTGAGCGAGGGGCTCCGCATCGTGGGCGTGGCGACCTCGGAGCGCACCGCGACGCTGTGCCGCGAACTCGGCGTTCCCATCGCAACGCTGGAGGAGCTGCCGGAACTCGACCTCACCGTCGACGGCGCGGACGAGCTGGATGGGCAGTTGCGCCTCGTGAAGGGCGGCGGCGGGGCGCTCCTGCGCGAGAAGATCGTCGCGGCTGCCTCGGCACGCATGCTCGTGATCGCCGACGTATCCAAGAAGGTCGAGACGCTTGGCGCTTTTCCGTTGCCGATCGAGGTGAACGGTTTCGGCATCGTCTCCTCGCTGATCGCCATCGAGAAGGCCGGAAACCTCCTCGGCCTGACGGGTGGTCTCGCTTTGCGCAAGATCGGCGAGAGCCCGTTCGTCACCGATGGCGGCCACCTCATCGTGGACGCATCTTTTGGCCGTATTCCCGATCCAGAAGCGCTGTCGGCCGCCCTTCATGCAATTCCGGGCGTGGTCGAGCATGGCCTGTTCCTCGGGCTGGCGAACGCCGCCCTCCTGGCGGGACCGGACGGGATCGAACACGTCGCGCCGCGCTGACCGGGCCGTGGGAGGCCCTGTGGGGCTTGCGATGGATTTCAGAGTTTGGCACTTGGGCCGCAAGAGCCTCATCAAGACGAATGGAGTGGGAACTTGAAGCTTCCTAGCGAAACACTGCGTCGCGGACTGTGCGTTTCCGTCGCGCTGCTCGGCCTGTCCGCGGCTCCGGCCTTCGCGCAGGAGGTCAGCCCCTCGCACCTGGCGGCCGCGCGGGAAGCGGTGGACGCGCTCGACACGACCGAGCAGTTCGATCAGATCCTCCTCAACGCGGCGACGCAGGCCAAGGCGGAGCTGATCATCAACAATCCGAACCTGCAGGCCGAAATCTCCAACATGGTGGACGACGAGGCGCTCAAGCTGGCGCCGCGCCGCGGCGATCTGGAAAGCGAGATCGCCCGCATCTACGCCAAGCTCTTCACCGAGCAGGAGCTGCGCGAGATCGGCCAGTTCTACCAGACCGAAGCGGGCAAGAAGCTTCTGGCGCAGGGGCCGACCGCCTCGCGCGACATGATGGCGGCCGCCGACGTCTGGGCGAGCGGCATCGTGCGCGATCTGCGCAACGCCACGATCAACGCGGCGGCCAAGCTCGCGCCTCCGGCGACGGCGTCCTCGACGCAGTGACGGCCGACATCACGGCCCTATAATCGAACGCAAGGGGCGGCTTCGGTCGCCCCTTTTTCCATGCAACAGGAGCGGTCATGGCGTCTGGCGGATACGATTTCGATCTCTTCGTGATCGGTGGTGGCTCCGGCGGCGTGCGCGCGGCCCGCAAGACTGCCGCGCTCGGCCACAAGGTCGCGATCGCCGAGGAGTATCGGTTCGGCGGGACCTGCGTCATTCGCGGGTGCGTTCCGAAGAAGCTGATGGTCTATGCCTCTAAATTCGCCGAAGAGTTCGAGGATGCGAAGGGCTTCGGCTGGACGCTCGGCGAGCGGAGCTTCGACTGGGCCGAGCTGATCGCAGCCAAGGACCGCGAGATCCATCGGCTGGAAGAGATCTACGGTCGCAACGTTTCCAACGCCGGCGCCGAGATCCTGAAGACCAGGGCCGTGCTGGAAGGCCCACACGAGATCCGCCTCCTGGCCACGGACAAAGTGGTGACGGCGGAACGCATCCTCCTGGCGGCCGGCGGGCGCGCCAACCCGTTCCCGGGGCTGCCGGGCGCCGAACACTGCATCACCTCCAACGAGGCGTTCCACCTCAAGCGACTGCCTGAATCGATCGTCATCCTCGGCGGCGGATACATCGCCATCGAGTTCGCGCATATCTTCAACGGGCTCGGATCGGACGTGACGCTGGTCTATCGCGGCAAGAAGATCCTGCAGGGGTTCGACGACGACCTCCGCGACGCACTGCAGGACTCGATGGTCCGCAAGGGTATCCGCGTCCTGTGCGAGGACACGATCGTTGAGGTGGACCAGAAGGCGGACAACCGCTTCCAGGCCCGGCTGAAGAGCGGCACCGTCCTCGACGCCGACGAGGTCATGCTCGCGATCGGCCGCATGCCCAACACGCTCGATCTCGGTTGCGACAAGGCGGGCGTCGAGTTGGACGAGAAGGGCGCGATCCGGGTCGACGACTACTCCAAGACCACAGCGGACAATATCTGGGCGCTCGGCGACATCACCAATCGCGTACAGCTGACCCCCGTCGCGATCCACGAGGCCATGTGCTTCGTCGATACGGTCTACCGCGGCGTGCCGACCAAGCCCGACCTCAAGGACATTCCGACCGCCGTCTTCTCGCAGCCCGAGATCGGCACGGTCGGCATGACGGAGGCCGAGGCGGCCAAGGCCTTCGCGGAGGTCGAAGTCTACCGCACCTCGTTCCGCCCGATGCGCAACACCGTGTCGGGTCGCGAGGACCGCACGTTGATGAAGCTCTTGGTCGACGCTGCGTCGCGCCGCGTCGTCGGCGCGCACATCTTCGGACCCGACGCCGCCGAAACGGTCCAGATCCTGGGCGTGTGCGTGAAGGGACGGCTGACCAAGGACGTCTTCGACCGCACCATGGCGCTGCACCCCAGCGCGGCCGAGGAACTCGTCACGCTCTACGATCCGAGCTACCGACTGCGCGACGGGCAGCGGATCGATGCCTGAAACCGCTGAAGGGATCGCCGTCCATCCGGAAGATCCGGACCTCGCCTCGCTGGCTGCCGATGGTCGGGTCGTCGCTTATTTCGGCTACGGCTCGCTGGTCAATCGCGCGACGCTGCGCACGAAGTTCCTCGGCATCCGACGGGCGTCCGTCACCGGCTGGCGGCGGTTCTGGATGCCGCGCGCGGCACCGATGCCCGCGCTGCTGTCGGTCCGGCCGCACGAGGATTTCGAGACGCAGGGTGTCGTGGTCTACGACCGCGCCGATCATCTTCCGGCGGTGGATGAACGGGAAGCGGGCTATGCGCGCCGCGTCGTGATGCCCGGCCATGTTCGCATCGAGAACGCCGCATCCCAAGATGTGCCGCTCTTCATCTACGAGGCCTCGCCGGCGGAGCCGGATGCGGCCGAGGCAGGCGCGACGATCCTCCAATCCTATCTCGACGCCGTTCTCCAGGGTTTCCTGTCGCTCTACGGGGAGGAGGGGGTCGCACGCTTTGTCGCGGAAACGGAAGGGTTCGAGACCGCCATATCGGCCGATCGTTCGAACCCGCGCTATCCGCGCCCGGTGACGGTGTCTCCGGCGGAAGCCGATCTTTTCGACCGGCTCGTACGAGAGCGCGGCGCACGGATCGTGGACGCCGGCTGACGCGCAGCCGTCAACCCTTTGGTGACAAACGCATGGGTTCGTGGCAGTAAGCCGCGACCGATCGCTCGGGCGGCCCTCGCCGCCTCGAGCCTTTTCGCCCGAACGAGAAACAGGAACCGGGCCGTCGATCGGTAGAGGAGAAGTCATGGCCAAGGATTGGACCCCGTCGAGCTGGCGCGCAAAGCCCATCGAGCAAGTGCCGGCGTATCCCGACCTCGCGGCGCTCGCGGAAACCGAGAAGCGTCTGGCCTCCTTTCCGCCGCTGGTTTTTGCAGGTGAGGCGCGCAAGCTGAAGAAGGCGCTCGCCGAAGTCGCCGAAGGCCGCAGCTTCCTCCTTCAGGGCGGCGACTGCGCCGAGAGCTTCGCCGAGCACGGCGCCGACAACATCCGCGACTTCTTCCGCGCCTTCCTGCAGATGGCCGTCGTCCTCACCTTCGCGGCGTCCTCGCCCGTGGTGAAGGTCGGCCGTATCGCGGGCCAGTTCGCCAAGCCGCGCTCGTCCGGCAACGAGACGAAGGACGGGATCACGCTGCCGTCCTACCGGGGCGACATCATCAACGGGATCGAGTTCGACGAGACCTCTCGCGTGCCCGCGCCCGAGCGCCAGGAGATGGCCTATCGCCAGTCGGCGGCGACGCTGAACCTCCTGCGCGCCTTCGCACAGGGCGGCTACGCCAATCTCGACAACGTGCACCAGTGGATGCTCGGCTTCGTGTCCGGCAGCCCGCAGGCGGAGCGCTATGGCCAGCTGGCCGACCGCATCTCCGAGACGATGAACTTCATGCGGGCGATCGGCATCAACTCCGAAAGCCACCCGTCGCTGCGCGAGACCGACTTCTTCACCAGCCACGAGGCTCTGCTTCTCGGCTACGAGGAGGCGCTGACGCGCGTCGATTCGACGAGCGGCGAATGGTACGCGACCTCCGGCCACATGATCTGGATCGGCGATCGCACACGCCAGCCGGACAACGCTCATGTCGAATACTGCCGCGGCATCAAGAACCCGATCGGCCTGAAATGCGGCCCGTCGCTTTCGTCCGACGAACTGCTTCGCCTGATCGACATCCTGAACCCGCAGAACGAAGCGGGACGGCTGACGCTGATCACCCGCTTCGGCCACGACAAGGTCGGCGAACACCTGCCGCGCCTTATCCGCGCCGTGCAGAAGGAAGGTCGCAAGGTCGTGTGGTCGTGCGATCCGATGCACGGCAACACGATCACCGTGAACGACTACAAGACCCGGCCCTTCGACCGTATCCTCTCGGAGGTCGAAGGCTTCTTCGACGTTCATCGCGCCGAAGGCACGCACGCGGGCGGCATCCATATCGAGATGACCGGCAAGGACGTGACGGAATGCACCGGCGGCGCTCGGCCTGTCCTCGCGGAGGACCTGTCGGACCGCTACCACACGCACTGCGACCCGCGGCTCAACGCGAACCAGGCGCTGGAACTCGCCTTCCTCACCGCGGAGCGGATCAAGAAGGAGCAGGAGTCCTATCGGCCTCCGCAGGCCGTCGGCTTCTGAGCCGATCGGCATTCAGATCGGAACAAGCGAAAGGCCGGATGGGATCATCCGGCCTTTCTCGTCTGGCGGCCATTCTGGCGCCGAGACTCAGTCCTTCGGTTCGCGCTTCGCTGTCGGCGCCTGCGACCGGACGGCTTCCAGCGCCTCGCCGTCGTCGTCGTCGCGCCCGCGCGAGAAGAGCTTGTCGCGCACCACCGAGCCGCCCTGCTGCCAGGCGAAGAACAGTCCGAGAAGACCCAGGAGAATCGCCAGCCCGATCATCACGCCGTGCTCCATCTGCTCCAGACGCAGGAAGACGGACGTGATCGAATAGCCGAAGACGTAGCCGATCGTGGTGAACAGGCCTGCCCAGATGCCGGCGCCAATGAAGTTCAGGATCAGGAAACGCGGAACCGTGATGGACGACAGGCCGAGCGCGATCAACCCCGGCATGCGCAAGCCGTATACGTAGCGGTTCACGATCACGAAGTAGGCCTGGAACCGGTCCACGAGCCGCAAAGCCTTGGCGAACTTCGGCTTCTTCTTCCACCGCACGACCCAGCGGCTGTCCGAGAAGTAGCGCGAGAACAGAAACACCGCGAGGTCGCCGCAGAACGATCCGACGAAGGCGAGGCCGGCCATCAGTTCGATCGGGTAGGAACCGCGATAGGCGAGGAAGCCGCCGATGATGGCGAAGACCTCACCTTCGAAGAACGTCCCGGCGAACACGATGCCGGGACCGAACCGGTCGATCAGAGAGAGGATTTCGTACACGCGGTCTCCGCAGGCGTCGTCATGCGAGGCTATCCCGTCGCGCCCTATGTCGGGCGGAATGCGCGATTTGCAAAGGGGAGGCAAGCGCCAAGGCCGCATCTCTCCATTGCGTGAGCCCCGATGGCATGCTGTCACACCGCCGAAATACGACGGAGCGCAGCAGTCGCGCCGTCACAGGGCGGCTGAGAGGAACCCGGACAGATGAACGCCATGGAGCTTCCGGCCCCGACGGACATACTCGCTGCGGCCTTCGCGGTCGGAATCCTGTTCCTCGTACGCTTTGCGCTGGCCCTGCGTCGCATTCGCATGGAACCGGGATCCGGATGGCGGCCGGACAAGCAGGCTTGGCGTGACGTGACGCGACCTCTGGGGTACGGGCCACAGCTGGAACCGAATCGGCGCCATGCCGCGCGACAACTCTACCTCGCGCTATTCTTTCTCGCGCTGGCCGCGATCCTCGCGGTCTGGCTCGGTGGATCTACCTTGTTCGGCTGGCCCGCGCCCTTCAAGGCGGGAAGCTTCGCTTGAGCACGCCAGGAGGCACCGATGGTGCCGGATCCTTCATTCTCGCGAACGGACGATGGCTCGGAGGTGCGTTTCTCCTGTGTCTCTGCTCGTCCTTCGGCCAGACCTTCTTCATTTCGCTGTCGGGCGGCGACATCCGACGCGAGCTCGGTCTGAGCCACGGCGATTTCGGGCTCCTCTACATGCTGGCGACGCTTGCCAGCGCCGTGACGCTGCCGTTCCTCGGGCGAGCGATCGACCGCTTTTCGACGCGATACGTCGCTGCGGCCACGATCCTGGGGCTGGCGGCCGCCTGTCTCGTCATGGCGACCGTGCCATCCGTTCCGCTGCTCCTCGTCGCCTTGTATCTCCTGCGCCTCTGCGGGCAGGGAATGATGTCCCAGACGGCCTTCACCGCCGTCGGGCGTTGGTTTCTTGCCCAGCGCGGGCGGGCGGTCTCCTACGTTACGATCGGCTATCAGGCCGGTGAGGCGAGCCTGCCCTTGATCTTCATCGCAATGGTCGGCCTGGTCGGTTGGCGGGGGAGTTGGTTTGCGTCCGCCGCGTTCCTTGTCGCGTTCGGGTTGCCTGTCATCTACGCCCTCGTCAGTCGAGAGCGGGATCCGCAGGGGACCGGGGGCACCGCGTCGCCGAAGACCGCAGCCGGCGACCGACAGCTGTACGAGGTCATGAGGAGCCCGAGCTTTTACCTTCTTTGCGCCGGTGTCGTCGCACCGCCCTTCATCGTCACCACCATCTTCTTCCACCAGATCTACCTTTCGAACCTCCGAGGCTGGCCCGTGGAACTGTTCGCGTCCGGCTTCGTGCTCATGTCGGCGGCCACGGCGGCTTGCGCGCTGACGTGCGGCTGGCTGATCGATCGCTACACCGCGGTGCGGGTCCTGCCGTTCTTCCTCCTCCCTTTGACCTTTGCCTGCTTCGTCATCTCGCTGGTCGTGTCCCCGGTTGCGGTCTTCATCTTCATGGGGCTCGTCGGAATCTCCAACGGTTTCGCGGCGACCCTCTTCGGCGCGCTTTGGCCGGAACTCTACGGTGTGCGCCATCTTGGCGCGATTCGGTCCGTCGTCCTGTCGATGCTGGTGTTCGGCAGCGCGCTCGGCCCCGGTCTCACCGGCTTTCTGATCGATCGAGGCGTATCCTATCCGCTCCAGATCGCGGCCATGGGATGCTACTGCCTGGCGGGGGCGATCGTCCTGTCCCTCTGGTCGCAGCGGCATTCGCGGTCCGGCGCCTGACGCCTCGATTGCCACGCGCGGCGTCGGGGTCTATCGCGGAGCAATGACCGTGTTCGTTCGCTTCGCCCCGTCGCCCACCGGATACCTCCATATCGGGAACCTCCGGCCGGCCCTGTTCAACTGGCTCTTCGCGCAGGCGCATGGCGGCCGGTTCCTGCTGCGCTACGACGACACCGATCGCGAACGATCCAAGCCGGAATACGCGCAAGCCATTGCCGACGATCTCGCCTGGATCGGCATCCGGCCCGACGCCGTCGCGCGGCAGTCCGATCGCCTGTCGCACTACGATGCGGCCGCCGATCTCCTTCGCGACAGCGGGGTCCTTTATCCCTGCTACGAGACCGCCGACGAGCTTGAGCGGATGCGCAAGCGCCGCATGGCCCGGGGCCAGCCGCCCGTCTATGGGCGGGAGGCGCTTCGTCTCACCGGAGAGGATCGCGCGCGGCTGGAAGCGGAGGGCCTTCGGCCTCACTGGCGCTTCCGGCTTCCGAACTTCGTCGACGATCCGCTTCGACCGTCGCGCACGGACGTCCATTGGGACGACGTCGTGCGCGGTCTCCAGACGGTGGACCTCGCCTCGCTGTCGGATCCCGTCCTCGTGCGCGAGGACGGCACGTACCTCTACACGTTCTGTTCGGTCGTGGACGACGGCGAAATGGGGATCTCGCACGTCCTGCGCGGCGACGATCACGTGACGAATACGGGCGTCCAGATCGCGATCTTCGAGGCACTCGATCACCCGGTGCCCGCTTTCGGACACTTCAACCTCCTGACGACGATCGACGGCGAGGGGCTATCGAAGCGCACTGGCGCGCTTTCGCTGCGTTCGCTGCGCGATGACGGGCTCGAGCCAATGGCCGTCGCCTCGCTTGCGGTTCTCACCGGGCTGTCGGGCTCGATCGAGGCGATGCCGGATCTCCCGGCGCTCGGAACACGGCTCGATTTCGGACATGTCTCGGCATCCAGCTCGAAATTCGATCCCGCCGAACTGGAGCGGCTGAACGCCGAACTCGTCCACGCCATGCCCTATGCGACGGTGGCCGAGCGCCTGCGCGATCTCGGTGTGCCGGATGACGAAGCCGAGGCGTTCTGGGGCGCAGTGCGGCGCAACTGCGCCCGCGTCCGGGACGCCGCCGTTTGGCGCGAGATCGTGTTCGGGCAACCGGCGACCGCACCCGAGCTTTCGGACGATGACCGGGCGTTCGTGGCGCGCGCGTTCGATCTCCTGCCGCCCGCACCCTGGGATGGCACGACCTGGAAGTCCTGGACCGACCGGGTCAAGGCCGAGACCGGGCGCAAGGGCCGGGCGCTGTTCATGCCGCTGCGCGTCGCCTTGACCGGCCTGGAGCACGGTCCGGAGCTGGCCGATCTTCTGCCGCTGATCGGCGTCGAGCGCGCCACCGCCCGACGCCCCTGAGGGCGCCGGGCCAGCCCGATATCAGCCCTTGGCTTCCTCGTCGCGCTGAACGGCTTCCGCCACCGCGATCGCCGCCATGTTGACGACGCCGCGCGAGGTGACCGACGGCGTCAGGATGTGGGCGGGCTTGGCGGTGCCGAGCAGGATCGGGCCGACGTGCAGGGCGTCGGTCATCGACTTCACGACGTTCATCGTGATGTTGGCTGCGTCCAACGTCGGGAAGAGCAAGAGGTTGGCGTCCTCCGTCAGCGTGGAGTTGGGCATGACCCGCTGGCGCAGCTCACGCGACAGCGCCGCGTCGCCGTGCATCTCGCCGTCGATCTCGAGGTCCGGCATCGCCTCGCGAACCAGTGTCAGCGCGGCCCGCAGCTTTCGCGCGTCCGGCGTGTCGGCCGTGCCGAAGTTGGAATGCGACAGGAGCGCCGCACGCGGCTGGATGCGGAAGCGGTGGATCATCCGCGCTGCGAGGAGCGCGATTTCGGCGAGGTTCTCGGCAGAAGGGCTGTCCTGCACGTAGGTGTCGGCAAAGAAGGTCGTGGCGTTCTGCGAGATCAGGAGGCTGAGGCCCGACAAGCGGCCGACGCCCGGCGCCACGCCGATGATCTGGCGGATATCGCGGATCTGGCGCGAGAAGCGTCCGGCGAGGCCGCAGATCAGGATGTCGGCGTCCCCGCGCGACACGGACACCGCGCCGATCACGGTGGTGTTCGTGCGCACGAGAGCGCGCGCCGTATCCGGGTTCACGCCACGGCGGCCGACCTTCGAGAAGTAGTGGTCGACATAGTCGCGGTAGCGCGGATCGTCTTCCGGGTTCACGACCTCGAAGTCTTGCGCCGGACGGATCCGCAGACCGAAGCGCTGGAGGCGCGTCTCGATGACGCTCGGGCGGCCGATCAGGATCGGGCGGCAGACCTTGTCCTCCAGAAGGACTTGCGCGGCGCGCAGCACGCGCTCGTCCTCGCCGTCGGAGAAGATGACGCGCTTCTCCGAGTTTCGCGCGATCGCGAAGATCGGTTTCATCACGAGACCGGAGCGGTAGACGAACCGGTTCAGCCGGTCGAGATAGGCGTCCCAGTCCGCAATCGGGCGCAGCGCGACGCCCGTCGCCTCCGCCGCGCGAGCTACGGCGGGTGCGATCTTGAGGATCAGCCGCGGATCGAACGGCGAGGGGATCAGGTATTCCGGGCCGAAGACGGGCGTTTCGGACCCGTAGGCCTTGGCCGCGACCTCGGACACTTCTTCGCGGGCCAGGGCGGCGATCGCATCCACAGCGGCGATCTTCATCTCCTCGTTGATCGAGGTGGCGCCGCAGTCGAGCGCGCCGCGGAAGATGTAGGGGAAGCAGAGGACGTTGTTGACCTGGTTGGGGAAGTCCGAGCGTCCCGTGCAGATCATCGCGTCCTTGCGCACGGCGCGCGCGAGGTCGGGCATGATCTCCGGCGTCGGATTGGCAAGCGCCATGATCAGCGGCTTCTCGGCCATCGATTCGAGAAGCTCGGGCTTCAGGACGCCGCCGGCGGACAGGCCGAGGAAGATGTCGGCGCCGCCGATGACATCGGACAGCGTGCGCGCCTCCGTCGCCTTGGCATAGACCGCCATCCAGCGGTCCATTCCCTTCTCGCGGCCCTCGTAGACGACGCCGTCCTTGTCGGTGCAGGTGATGTTCTCGATCCTGGCGCCGAGCGACACGAGAAGATTGAGGCAGGCGAGCGCAGCCGCGCCCGCACCGGACGTCACGATCCGCACGTCCTCGATGCGCTTGCCGGCCAGCAGCAGAGCGTTGCGCACGGCAGCCGCCACGATGATCGCCGTGCCGTGCTGGTCGTCGTGGAAGACGGGAATCCCCATCTTTGCGCGGAGCTGCTCCTCCACCTCGAAGCACTCGGGCGCCTTGATGTCCTCGAGGTTGATGCCGCCGAAGGTCGGCTCCAGCGCCGAGACAACGTCCACCATCCGCTCGATGCTGGTCGCGTCGATCTCGATGTCGAAGACGTCGATGTCGGCGAACTTCTTGAACAGGACCGCCTTGCCCTCCATCACCGGCTTGGAGGCGAGGGGGCCGATGTTGCCGAGGCCGAGGACCGCAGACCCGTTGGATACCACGGCGACGAGATTGGCGCGGCTGGTGAAGTCGGCCGCCACCGACGGATCGTCGGCAATGGCGAGGCAGGGCGCGGCGACGCCCGGCGAATAGGCGAGCGCCAGATCGCGCTGGTTGCCGAGCGGCTTGGTCGCATGCACGCCGAGCTTACCGGGCTTCGGATGGCGATGGTAGAAGAGCGCCTGCTCGTCCAGATCCCGCTTCGCGGTGTCCGTCCTGGTCTCGTCGGCGCTCGCCATCAGTGATTCTCCGTCCTTCTGACCGCGCCGCCGTGATGCGCCGGGCCGGTATCGATATGCGTCGTCCGACTAATGCCAGCCGGGCCGGTGGTAAACAACCTTCAGCCGAATGGGCCCGGCGTCACATGGATGCAATGCAAAGCGGCGACTCTCGCACCATTGGCAAGCGAAGGGGTCGACGCCCATGACGCCGACGACACCGCCGGGTTCACACCGGCATTTCCGGACGCTCTTCATCTCCGACGTGCATCTCGGCTCCAAGGCCGCGCAGGCGGAGCCGCTGCTGGCGTTCCTCGCATCGCACGACGCGGAGAAGATCTACCTCGTCGGCGACATCGTCGACGGGTGGCGGCTCAAGCGCGCGTGGCACTGGCCGCAGTCGCATAACGACGTCGTCCAGGCGTTTCTGCGAAAAGCCCGCAAGGGCACGCAGATCATCTACGTTCCCGGCAACCACGACGAGTTCCTGCGCGGCTTCCCGGGTCAGCATTTCGGCGGGATCGAAGTTCGCCTGACCGACGTCCACGAGACGGCCGATGGCCGGCGGCTCCTCGTGATGCATGGTGACGAGTTCGACGTCGTCGTGCGAAACGCACGCCTCATCGCCTATCTCGGCGACTGGGCCTACGACGCGGCGATCGCGATCAACCTCGTGTTCAACCAGCTGCGGCGCCGTTTCGGCTTCGGCTACTGGTCCTTCTCGTCCTGGGCGAAGCTCAAGGTGAAGAACGCCGTGTCGTTCATCGGTGCCTTCGAGACCGCCCTGGCGTCGGAAGCCGAGCGCATGGGGTGCGACGGGGTGGTCTGCGGGCACATCCACCATCCCCAGATCGCGCAGCGGGCCGGCATTCTTTACGTCAACAGCGGCGACTGGGTGGAAAGCTGTTCGGCCATCGCCGAGCGCAACGACGGCTCGCTCGAGCTCCTCACATGGACCGGCGCGCAGGCGACGGTGCCGCATCTTGTCGAGGTGCCGCAGCTCCAGGATGCACCGGCGCTCGAACCGGCAAAGGCGGCCTGAGGCGCGTCAGCCCCAGAGCGCCGGGCCCGGCACGCCGACCCGCGAGCCTTCGTACGGCAGCCCCTCCGCGCGGTCCTCCAGAAGCAGAAGGGGGCCATCGAGGTCGCACAGCTCCGCATCCTGCGCCAGAAGCACCGCAGGCGCCATGGCGAGCGACGAGCCGACCATGCAGCCGGCCATGACGCCGAAGCCGAGGCGGCGCGCCTCCGCGAGGAATCGAATCCCTTCGGTCAGACCACCTGTCTTGTCGAGCTTCAGGTTCACGTAGTCGTAGCGCCCGACGAGGCTCTCGAGGTCCGCGCTGCCATGAACCGATTCGTCGGCACAGACGGGCACCGGGCGCGGCATGCGGGCGAGGATCTCGTCCTGTCCGGCGGGGAGGGGCTGTTCCACCACGAAGGCGCCGATGGAGGCCGCCGCCAGCATCAGCTCGCGGATCGTCTCCGGTCGCCATCCTTCGTTGGCGTCGATGATGAGCCGGGCCTGCGGAGCCGCCGCCCGCACCGCGCGCATCCGCTCCGCGTCCCCCTCCGGCGCTCCGACCTTGACCTTCAGAACGCTTCGCGCGCCGACGGCCGTGGCCGCCTTGTGCATTTCGTCCGGCGTATCGAGCGAAATGGTGAAGGCCGTGTCGATCGCGCGCGGGCGGTCCAGTCCGAGGCGCTCTGCGACGCTCCGCCCGGAGAGTTTCGCTTCGAGATCCCAAAGCGCGCAGTCCAGGGCGTTGCGGGCGGCGCCCGCCGGCAGGAGCGACTGCAACGCCTCGCGATCCGCCCCGGCCTCCACCTCGCCACGCACCTCTTCGATCGCGGCACGCACGCTTTCGACGCTCTCCCCGTAACGCGCGTAGGGCACGCATTCGCCCCATCCCGTCGCCGACCCCTCTTCGAGCCGGCAGGTGACGACCACCGCCTCCGTCTTCGAACCCCGTGCAATGGTGAAGCGGCGTGCCAGCGGGAAGCGATCCACTGTGACCGAAAGACGACGCGCCATCATATTTCCTTGCCAAATCTTAACGGGCATTGCATCGCACACGACGCAAGCTAACTCTGGTTGCACTGCCTCGAGCTGGCGACGATCCGTCCGCCGACGATCTCCTATACCGCCAACCTCCGACCTGAGCGATTGCATGCTGGATACGCCGCAACCCGAAAGGGCTTCGAAGAAGGACGGGCGCCCCGACGGCGCAGCCCCTTCGCTCGAAGCCGAGAAGGGCAACGGCGGGGTCGTGCTGCATTTCGCCGGCGACTGGCTCGCCCGCACCATCGGTGCGGTTGAAAAGGTCGTCGAGGATACGCGCAAGGCGGATCTTGGAAAGTCCGTGACCTTCGACCTGTCCGCGGTCGGTCGGCTCGATACGTCGGGCGCGCTCCTGATCGAGCGGCTGCAACGCAGCCTCAGCGAGAAGGGCGCTGACGTCCGTTCGGACGGGCTCGGCGATGCGGAGTCCATGCTCTTCGACGCCGTTCGCAAGGCGCTCGACACGCCCCGGTCCGAGAGCAAGGCCAAGCAAACCTCGGCGCTGGGTGACTTCTTCGCCGGGATCGGCGCCAACGTCTTCGCCGTCGGACGCGAGACGATGCTCGGCCTCAACATCATCGGTGCGTCGCTTTACGGCGCCGGCCGTCGAATCACGGGCAAGCAGCGCTGGCGACCTGCCGCCATCGTCAGCCAGATGGACCGGATGGGTGTTCGCGCCGTTCCGATCATCGCGCTGATGAGCTTTCTGATCGGTGCGGTGATCGCGCAGCAGGGCGCCTTCCAGCTGCGCAATTTCGGCGCCGAGATCTTCGTCGTCGATCTCGTCGGCATCCTCCAGTTGCGCGAAATCGGCGTGCTTCTCACGGCCATCATGATCGCGGGCCGTTCGGGCAGTGCGATCACCGCCGAGATCGGCTCGATGCGGATGCGCGAGGAAGTGGACGCGCTTCAGGTGATCGGCCTCAATCCGATCGGGGTCCTCGTCTTCCCCAGGCTGGTTGCGCTGACGATCGTGCTTCCGCTCCTCGCCTTCATCGCCGACATCACCGGTCTTCTCGGGGCTATCACGGTGAGCTGGGCCTATTCCGGCATCACGCCGGACGCCTTCATCACCCGTCTGCGCGGCGCCATCGACGTCGGAACCGTGTTCGCCGGTCTGATCAAGGCACCCTTCATGGCGATCGTCATCGGCGTCGTCGCCTCGCTCGAGGGCCTCAAGGTCGGTGGCAGCGCCGAAAGCCTCGGTCAACACGTGACGGCCTCCGTCGTCAAATCCATCTTCCTGGTCATCTTTCTGGATGCCGTTTTCGCGATTTTCTATGCCGCCATCGGATATTGATACCAAACCGCAATCCGGCGACGACGACGTCATCATTCGTGCGCGAGACGTGACGGTTCGCTTCGGATCGAAGACGATCCTCGATGGCCTCTCGCTCGATGTTCGACGTGGCGAGATCCTCGGATTCGTCGGTGCATCGGGCACCGGCAAGTCCGTGCTCCTGCGAACGATCCTCGGGCTGAACGCCAAGCAGTCGGGGACGATCGAGGTCTTCGGTGTCGATTACGAGCGCGCCGACGAGGCCGCGCGCCTCAGCGTCGAGCAGCGTTGGGGCGTCCTGTTTCAGCAGGGCGCGCTTTTCTCCTCGCTGACGGTGCTTGAGAACATCCAGGTGCCGATGCGCGAGTATCTCGACATCTCGCCCAAGCTCATGAACGACCTGGCGCGGCTGAAGATCGACCTCGTGGGTCTCGCACCCGACGCGGCCGAGAAATATCCGTCCGAACTCTCCGGCGGCATGATCAAGCGCGCCGCGCTGGCGCGTGCCCTCGCGCTCGACCCGGACATCGTCTTCCTCGATGAGCCGACCTCGGGCCTCGACCCGATCGGCGCCGCCGACTTCGACGAACTGATCATGACGCTGCGCGATACGCTGGGCCTGACCGTCTACATGGTCACCCACGACCTCGACAGCCTGTTCCAGGCCTGCGACCGGATCGCGGTGCTCGGCAAGAAGAAGGTCCTCGTGGAAGGACCGCTCCAGACCATGCTGGACTTCGACGACGACTGGGTTCGGTCGTACTTCCACGGAAAGCGGGCACGCACCGTCGTGTCCAAGGACGAGAATCCGTACTACAACGGGAACGCGTGATGGAAACCAGAGCCAACTACATCCTCGTCGGTGTCTTCACCGTCGCGGTGCTTCTGGCAAGCTTCGGCTTCGTCTACTGGTCCGCGAACGTTTCCGATCGTGATTCCCGCGTGCCCCTGCTGGTTCGCATCGAAGGATCGGTGTCCGGCCTCAGCCAGGGCAGCCAGGTCCTCTTCAACGGCCTCGGCGTTGGAACGGTGACCAACCTGCGGATCGATCCCAACAATCCGCGCGTGGTCATCGCCACGACGCAGATCGATCGCACCACGCCGGTGACCACGTCGACCACCGCGACGATCGGCTTTGCGGGCCTGACCGGACAAGGCTTCATCGGCCTGACCGGCGGCAACGTGAACGATCGCAACATCATTCAATCCGCGCTCGAGCAGGGCGCGACGCCCGTGATGACCGCCAACCCGTCCGATGTGACGGACATTCTGGCGACGGCGCGCGACATCGCCGACCGTGCCAACAACATCCTCAGCGAGTTCGAGGAAATCGTTCAGGCGATCGGTCCGTCGGTTCGCACCACTGCGGACAACGTCGCCCAGACCTCCACGAACGTGCGGGTCTTCACCGACAGCCTCGCGGCAAACGCCGATCAGATCGACGATTTCCTTTCCAGCCTCGCCGACCTGTCGCGCAGCGCCAACAACGTGGCGGTGCAACTACCCGATCTCATGAGCCGCGCCAGCGGCTTCATCGGCGCTCTGGACGTGGCGGCCGTCAACCAGTCGATCCAGAACGTCGCTGCGATCACCCAGTCGCTCCGCGGCCAGACCGACAACGTCACGCGCGCGATCGAGTCCGTCTCGACGGCCGTTGCCGGGTTCGGTTCGGTCGGCGATACCCTCAACCAGAACCTGCCGAGCGTTCAGGCCTTCCTCCAGCGGCTCGGACCCATCTCCGAAACCGCTTCGAGCGTGGCGACGCGTCTCGACTCGACCTTGGCGAACGTCTCCGAGATCACCGCGGCGGTGAACCCCGATCAGGTGCGCTCGACGATCAACAGCGTCAGCGGCTTCACCGACGCGCTGAACGCCCAGTCTGGCCGTGTCGGGTCGGTGGTCGCGGGTGCCGACACGATGCTGCAGACGCTGAACGGCGCATTGGAAGGCCTCAACGGGACGCGTGCGCGCATCGACACGCTCCTCGGCGCCGTCAGCGCATCGACGATCAACCGGGCCGTCAACGACGTGTCCTCCGCGACCAACAATATCGCCGCGGCGGCCGACTCTGTGCGTGGGGTCGCCGACAACATCAACTCGCGTCGCGACGACATCAACGACATCATCACCAATGTCGAAGACACGAGCGCCAGCCTGAAGGTCGCGTCCAACCAGGTCCAGACGCTGATCAATTCGGTCAACGGCTTGGTGAACAGTCCCGACGGCCAGGGGCTGACGACGGAGGCCCGCGCGACGCTGCAGAGCATCCGGCAGACGGCGGAGACGATCCAACGCTCGGTCGGTCCCATCGCAGCGAACCTCCAGAACTTCACGGGGCAGGGCCTGCAGGATGCGCGCAATCTGATCCGCGAGACGACGCAGGCCGTCACCCGGATCGAGCGAGCCATTCTCGACCTCGCCAACAACCCGAGCCGCGTCATCTACGGGGGAAGCGGGGGCGGCGAGGTGCGTCAGTTCGACGGTCGTACGCGGCGCTGATCGAAAGCGTCGATACCGGCGGGTGGCCCGCCGGCAACAGTCTTATGCGAAGCGCTCCTCTCGGGATCTTCGTGTCTTTGAAACCCGCGGGAAGCACGTCAGCTTCGGCGACCCGTCTGTATATGCGTCGAGGATCGATATGGCAGGAAATGCTGCGGCGAAATGGTCCAGCCTGTTGGTGGCAGCGTTCGCACTGTCGGCCTGCGCGTCCCTGAAGACGCCGCCGGCGACCTTCGAGCTTTCGCCGCCCCGGTCAGCGGCCGTCGGCTCGGCCTCAACGCGATCCCAGATCCTGCTGCCCGAACCCACGGCGACGAGCGCGCTCGACAGCCAGCAGATCGTCGTCAAGCCGACGCCGCAGACGATCGAGAACCTCGCAGACAGCCAGTGGAGCGATCGCCTTCCGCGCCTCGTGCAGCTTCGGCTGCTCCAGGCGTTCCAGAACACCGGTCGTATCGGCGCCGCCGGCCTGCCGGGGCAGGGCTTGGCGATCGACTATCAGGTCGTGACAGAGCTTCGGCGCTTCGAGATCGCCTTCCAGCCGGGCGCGACGGCGGTCGTCGAGATCTCGGTGAAGGCGCTGAACGATCGCACTGGAGTTGTCCGCGGATCCCGGGTCTTCCAGGCGTCGGTGCCGGTCGCGAACGGTCAGCCGTCGGGGTACGTCACGTCGCTCGACGCGGCCTTCGGTCAGGTCGCGGACGAGATCGTGGCCTGGATGATCCGCCTGATCTGATCGACCTGTCCCATGCGCTTCGAAAGCCCGCTTCGGCGGGCTTTTTTGTGCGTCGGGAAGTTTCGGGTATTCGGTCGACTGCGATGATGGCCTCTGCCGAGCGACCTTTTGATACCGCCGGCTGCGAAAGCGCGATCCAACGGTCCATGGCGATTGCTGATCTGGCGAATATGCCGGCTCGACCTTTCAACACCCGGTCGTCCGATCGCGTTCAAGTCGCCTTCGCCCTTCCGAGGCCTAAACGGGGAACCGAACGCAAGTTTGCCGCCCGCAACTGCAGATGCGCTCGGTATAAGCGAGGTCGCCGTAACCACTGAGGCGGAAAGGTCGTCAGGTGGGGAGAGCGGATATGTTCGGGAGCATGGCGACCTCGGCCCCGCGACTTCGGTCGTCGCTGTCAGGCGTTTGCAGTGCGCCGGGTGCACCTCTCGTGCCCACGCGGCGCCTGCGCGATCCGACGGCTCGGCCAACGTCGAGTTTAGTCGGCTGCGACGACTACGTCTGATCGTTCCGTTTTCCCCGAACCTTGAGCCGTGATGGTGCGGGCGAAAGGGTCCATCGGACCAACCAAAAGAAAGGGGCGACGCCTTACGGCGCCGCCCCTATTCCGTTCCAGCCTCGATGCCCGACCTCAGTCGAAGCGACCCGAGGCGTGGGCCAGCATCGTGTAGACCTTCCCGGTGTCGGAGGTCAGGTACGACTTGCTGCGCGTGTTGTCGGGATCGCGGCGGGAGGCATCCTGCAGAAGCGACTCGAAGTCCGCGATGTAGCGATCCACGGCATGGCGGAAGTCGGCATCCCGCTGGTACTTCCGGCGGATCTCGTCGAACGTCTGCTGCCCCTTCATCGTGTAGAGGCGGCGGGTGAAGACGTTCCGTTCGCCGCTGCGATAGCGGTCCCACAGCTCGACCGACACGTTGTGATCGATCGCACGGGCGATATCCACCGACAGCGAATTCAGCGAGTCGACCACATGCGCCTGGCTACGCTCGGTGCGCGCAGGGCCCGCAGCCGCCGGGGAAGCAGCCGGAGCCGAACCGGCGGGGGCGACGTTCGCCTCCGCCTCTTCGTCCTGCGAAGCACGCCGCAGCAGGTCGGACACCCAGCCACCCTCGTTCTCGTCCGATGCCGGACGAGCCGCCGGCACCGCAGGCGCCGTACGTTCGGTCGGCGCCGCCGGCCGAAGGGGCGAGAACTCGCCGGTCCGCGCGGGCTGGACGTCCGGCGATGCCTGCGGCGTTCCCAGCATGCGCGCGGCATCCGGGCCGCCGCGCAGGTCGTACGCAAGGTTGCCGCCGACCGCAGGAGGCGCCGGGCGACGCTCCGCCTCGACCGGGGCCGCCGAAGAGCGCGCCGCACGGCTGTCGGTGGCGGGCTTGCGGACGTCCATCGCTCGGCCGGAGGTCGACACGATGTCGCTCAGCTCGCGCAGGGCGCGGATCTGATCGGACACGGCGCGGCGCATCGCCTTGGTGCTCTCGCGGGTCTCTTCCGGCAGTTCGAAAACGCCGCGACGGATCTCCGTACGGGCCGTCTCGAGTTCGCGGCGCATGTCGCCGGCTGCCTTCCGCATGTCGGCGGTGGCGCCGGAGAACTTCTCCGACGCTTCCTCGATCACCGAGCGCAGAGCCTCGCGGATCTGTTCGGCGGCAGCCTGCGAACGGCGCTCGGTTTCCTCGAGCTGCTGCTCGGCTTCGCCGAGGCTGGAGCCCAACTCGCTCGAGACCGTCCCGGCAACGGCGCGGGCGCGCGTCTCCGCCTGCGAGAAGAGCCGGTCGACGACGCCCTCGAAGGTGTCGAGCATCGTGGAGATGTCGCGCGAGCGATCCGCAAGCGTGCCGGCGAGGAGGGTGAGCCCCTCGTGGCGCTCTTCCAGCGTCGACTGCAGGTTGGTCTGGGTCTCGTCGAGAAGACGGGCGGCGTCGGACAGAAGACGCCCATGCTCCGCGAACTTCTCCGTCATCCCGCCGATCTGCGTGAAGGCCGTGGAGGTGACGCCGTCCATCCGGGCGATCGACTGTTCCAGGCGATCGGACGAGGAGGTGATCTCGTCTTCGACGCGCAGCGCTTCCGTCCGGAAGCGATCGCGGGTGTCGATGAGCGACGTCTCCACGCGGCCGATGGAGCCGGTGGCATCCTCGAGCATCGCGCGCAGCGTCTCGTTGCTGTTGTCCAAGCGCTCGAGCAGCTGCGTGACTTCCTGGCCGAGTTGGCCCTGGACACCGGACACGCGGGTGACCGTCTCCTCCGAGCGCGTGTCGAGAGCCGACAGAAGTTCGCTCGACGAACGGCCGAGGCGTTCCACCGTCTCCTCGGTGCGCTGGATGAAGCTCGCCACCACGGCTGCGTTCTCGGCCCGCAGGCGTTCGGCCACCTGACCGGACGTTCCCTCGAGGGCCTGGATCGCTGCAATGCCGGTTTCCGACAGGCGCTCGACGATCGGGCGCGTCCGCGTCTCGATGAGGTTGGCAAGGTCCGAATTGCGATCTGCCAGAAGCTGCGACAGGGCGCGGGTGCGCTCGGTCATGGTCTGGCCGACACGGTCGGCGCTGTCCGAGAGTTCGCGTTCCGACGACGCGACACGTTCCGCAATCTCGGCTCCGAAGCCGGCGCTGACCTCAGCCATCTGATCGCGAGCACGCTCCGCTTCCACGCGCAGTGCCGTGGCGGCGGCCGAAAGACCCAGCACGACCTGCGAGCCTTCGTCGGCCAAGGCGGCGCGTGCCTCTTCCGCTTCGCGCAGGATCGTTCCCGAAACCTGGGCCGTCTCGTCGCGGATGCTGCCGGCAACCGACAGGATCTCGCCGCGGATGCGCGACGACGTTCCGTCGATTTCGTCGCGCAGGGCGGCGACCGAGCGCGACAGGTTGTCGTTGAGGCCACCCGTCGTGCTCGACAGCGTTTCCGTGAGCCGCTCGGAGAGCGACGTCAGCTCGGCCACGAAGCCGTCCGCGCGTTCGCCAAGAAGCGAGACGCTGCGTCCGGTCTCGTCCCGGATGATGCCGGCTGTGCCGCGAACCCGCTCGGCGAAACCTTCGGCGTCGCCGAGGAAGCGCTGGCGAGCGCTCTCTGCCTGTTCGGCCATCGAGAGGGCCACGGCGTCGATCTCGCCGACGATCCGGGCTGCGTCGGAGGCCATGCGCTCGCGCGCCTCGCCGGAACTCGCCTCGAAGCGATCGGTCGCGCCGGTGAGTTCGGCGACGAGCTGACTGGCGGTTTCGCCGATCTGGTCGCGCACCCGGTCCGTCTCGCCGCGCATGGCCTCGACGACGCGCGCGACCTCGCCGGTGATGCGCCCGGCATCTTCCAGGAGGTTGCGACGCGAAAGCTCGCCCGCTTCCCGCAGATGGGTGCTGGCGCTCGTGAACTCGGCGCCGATCGCCGCCGTCTGTTCGGCGACTTCGCGCCGCAGCCCGTCGGACTGCTCGCGAACCTGCAGGGCGGCCGACGCGACCTCTTCGCGGATCTGCACGGCATCCGCGGCGAACTGCTCGCGGGTCTTGTCGCCGATCAGGCGCAGGCGATCCGACGCGTTGCCGATGTCGCCAGACAACGATTCCGCCTGCTGCAGGACGATCACCCGTGCAGCCTCCGCGTCAGCACGCAGACGGGCGGCCATCGCCTCCAGACCGCCGGCGAACTCGCTCGCGACCTCGGAAAGGCGCTCGCGTGCCGTCTCGGCCTCGCTGCGCATCGCAAGCGACGCTCCGCCGATCTGTGTGGTGAAGGCGTCGCCTTCCAGCGCGAGAGCTTCGCGCAGTTCTTCCGCGTCGGCGCGCATCCGGCCCGCCACGTCGGTGACCTGGCGACCGAGCTGCTCGGCCTCGGCAGCGAAACGCTCCTGCGCTTCCTGGCCGACACGGCGGATCGATTCGGCGGAGAGGGCGATACCCTCAGCGATCTGTGCGCTCTCGCCGGTGAGTTCGCTGCGAGCGGCCTGGCTCGTTTCCTGAACGGACTGAACCACCGCACGGATACGCTCCTCGAAGCGTTCGGCTTCAGCCACGAACTCGGACTGGGCCTCGGCGGAGGAGGCACGGAAGGTCGAGCCCAGTTCGCCGATGATGATGGCGATCTTCTGCGTCTCGGTCTCGAGACCGGCGCGGGCGCGATCGGCCTCCTCGCCCATCGTGGCGGAAGCCGCCACGATCGATTCCCGCAGGGTGTCGGCGATCATCGAGGTGCGGCCCGAGAGCGTGCGCTCGACATTGCCAAGGCCGCGCTCGAGGCTGGCCGTGATCGCTTCCGTCCGCTCGTCCACTGCCGCGGCAAGGCTCACGGTTCCGGCGGCCAGCGCGGCTGCGATCTCCTCGCGCTTGGTTTCCAGCGCAGTGGTCACGTTGCCGGCGCTCTGCTCGAGCACGCGGCGCACGTCGTCGGCACGGTCGCCCAGCGTTGCAGCCAGCGATCCCGCCACATCCTCGATTGCCGAAGTGAGGTTGTCGCGGCGTTCGTCCATCGCGGTGGCTAGGAAGCCATCGGACTCGATCAGGGCCTGGCGCAGGGCCGCGATGCGGGTCTCCAGCGTCGACAGGATGGTGGCGTTGCCGCTCTCGAGCGTCGAGGCGATGCGGCCGGCGCGATCGTCGAGGTCGGCGATGAGCGAGCTTTCCGATGCATCCACCATGCGGCGCATGGACACGACGCGGTCGTCCAGGCCGTCGAGGATCGCGCTGCGGGCGCTTTCGACGGCGTCGCGCAGAGCCGTGCCACGACCGTCGAGGCCCTGGATCAGCAGCGAGAGCGCGTTCTCCACGGCGGACAGAACGGTTCCGGCGTTGTGATCGATGTCGCGGGCGAAGCGCTTCGTCCGTTCGTCCAGAGTTTCCGTCAGTCCAGCATGCGAACTATCGACAGCCGCCGAAAGGTCGCGAACACGCGCGGCAAGTTCGCCGACGACACGCTCGACGGACTCCTCGAAGCTCGCCTCGATGCCGGCGGTGCGGGTTTCGAGGCTCGCCAGGAACTCCTGCCGGCGATCGTCGCCGGTCATCAGAGCCGCTTCGAGGCGACCGATGACGTCGTCACCGACACGGGAGGTGTAGAGTTCCAGCGTGTTGGAAAGCCGCTCGCCGCTGTCGCGCATGAACGCTTCGGAGGCGGCCAGGCGGTCGGCGAGACCGGTCGTCAGCACCTCGTTGCGCTCGTCGAACTCGGAGACGAAGCGGCTGGTGCGCTGATCCAGCATCTGATCGAGCGTCTGAAGGCGCGTCTCGAACTCCGACGACAGGAGCTGCGTGCGTTCGTCGAGGGCAACCTCGATGGCCGATCCGCGCTCGGCAAGCAGTGCGTTCATGCGTTCCAGGCGGGTCTGGAAGCGCTGGTCGGCCTGGCTGTCGGCGGCGGAAAGGGCGGCTTCCAGGCGTTCGGCACGCGCGTCCACGCCGGACACCATGCGACCCTCGGCGTTGCCGATGACCGCTTCCATGCGCGAGACGTTCTCCTCGATCGATTGCGCGAGGGCCGTTCCGCGCTCCTCGAACTGAGCGAGCAGCGTCTGCTGAGCGAAGGCGAGCGAGGTGTCGATGTCAGCGGCGCGGTCGCTGAGCACGGCGCCGAGCGAACCGATCTGCGCATCGAAGCTCGACCGGACGTGGTCGGAATGCGCCGCGAAACTCGCGTCGATGCCCTGGCGCGCACTATTGGTGGCGGCGGTCAGCTGCTCGCGGCCACCCTCGATGACTTGACGGATTTCGTCCGCACGCTCCGCCACGTTGCGCGTGAAGCTGCCGGTCGTCTCGGACAGGGCCACCGCGAAACGGTCGGCCGAGCGATCGATCGCCAGAGCCTGACCTTCGATCGTCTGAACGAGCTGCGCTCCCTTGCCGGACAGTGCGCCCTCGAGTTGCGCCAGACGCTCGTCGAAGCGCCCGAGCACATCCTCGTTGCGGGCGCCGAGAAGAGCGGTCGCTTGCTGAATGCGGGTGTCGAAGGCCGCGTCGAGATTGCGCAGCAGGCGCTCCGTCTCGGAGGCGAGGTGCGACATGCGCTGGTCGAGACCGCCGGTGAGCGAGGCGACCAGCGCTTCATTGTCCGCCAGCATGCGCGTGGAACGCTCGTCGAGAGTTTCGCTGAGCCGCCGATCGAAGGTCTCGGATCCCGACGCCAGGCTTTCCGTACGCTCGGCCAGCGCGTTCAGCACCGCTTCGTTCGACTGACGCAGGCGTTCGCCGGACTGCTCGCCGATCGCGGCGACACGCTGGACCAGTTCGTCCGAGCGCGCCTGGAGCTCTTCGGCCTGGACGCGAAGCGAGCGCGCCAGTTCTTCGCCGGTCTGGGCCAGGCGTCGCGTGGTCTCCTCGGCCGTCTCGCCGATGCGCTGGATCACGCTGGCGCTGCTTCCGCTGAGCTCGGCCTCGATCTCGCGGCTGCGGCTGTCGAACATGGCCGTCAGGGTCTGGCTGCGGTCCTCGTAGGCCTGCGACAGGGACGCGCCCCGTTCGTCGAGCAGGGCATGGAAGCGCTGCGTTGCCTCTTCGACCTGATGGATGATGCGGGTGGACGCCGTGTCCACGTCGCCGATCAGGCGATCGTGCGAGCCCACCACCGAGGACCGGAGCCGCTCGGCGTGCGCCAGCATCGCTTCGCGCTCGCTCGACAGGTCGTTGACGAGCGAGCGGATCTTGACCTCGTTGTCGGCATAGGCGCGCTCGAGCGAGGAGACCTCGGAATGCACGATGCCTTCGAGTTCGCCCATGCGGGACAGGGCGCGCTCGACGCCCTCGCCGAGTGCCGCGACTTCGCGACGGATAGCGTTGCCGACGCTGGTGACCTTCTCGGAAGCGATATTCTCCGGCTCCGCAAGGCGCAGCGCGACCTCTGCGAGGGATCGGCTCATCAGCCGCAGATCCTGCGAGCGGCGGACCATGACGGCGAAGGCCAGGATCAGGAGGGCAGGCAGCACCACGGCGGAGGCGGCAAGCGCCAGCGAGAGGCCGGCCGGAGCGGGCGGCCCGCCAGCCTCGAGGAAGGCGAAGGAGGCGGCACCCGCCAGCACGACCCACGCGGCGGCAACGACGCTGCCGATCACGAGGGTGCGACGGGAGGAGCGTCGGGTGAGGAGAGCGTCGGCCATCACGGCGGCGGAGCGCTGCTCGTCGTTGGCGACGGTGGACTTGAAATCGCGGGTGCGGGACGCCCGGACAGGCTCGGCGGCAGCCTGCGGCTCCTGCCGTGTCGATTGCTGCCCGGCACGGGCGCGCGAGGCGTCACGGTCGGCGGCGGAAGCGGTGCCGGCCGCGATGGCTGCGGCCACCGGGGGAACGGCGCTTCCCAGACGATCGGCGACGATCGAGGGCTCGACCTGATCGGCCTCCGCCATGGACGCGATCAGCTCCTCTTCGGCCAGCTGGAACTCCGGCTCGGGAGGCAGTTCGGAGTCCTCGACGTTCGAACCTGCCGCAGCGACCGGCTCGGCGACGGCGTCCTCCCGCAACGCGCTGGTCGCTTCCTCGACGGAGCGGTCGAATTCATTCAGGGCGAACTCGATGTTCATCTCGGAGGGGGAAAGCGTCTCGTTCTCGACGTGCCCGTCGGCGGTGCCGGAGATGCGGCCTTCCTCCGTGTCGGCGCCCAGAAAATCCGTGTCCTGAAGCGCAGCCTCCAGTTCGGTGACTGCTTCGTCCGATAGCTGTTCAGCCGTCTTGATCTTCGACATGACCCGCCGCCCCGTACTCGTTACTCATCGGCGGGGTCGACGCTCGCTGCCGTGTTGCGAGCCGCCTTCCGTTCCGCCATCAACATGCCGCCCTCCCGAACACGGAAGGCGAGCCTCTTGCATTCCACCAAATTAGAGGGCGGCGTGGCGGAAGGAAACCCGCAATTCCGGGCTTTGATACAAGTTTAAACATTTGGTTAACGTCGAAAACGAAATGCCGACCAAGGCGCTATCGGTCTGTTGACGCTGGGGGCGACGCTCGCATTTGCGGTTCCCGCCGAACCTGACGTCGCGTAGCGCGGACTTTCGAGAGGAGATAGGTCGGTTATCCGTCCGCCTCGACGCTGCGGGACGGGTGCGTCCGAATGTCCGCTGCGGACGATCACACCGACTTCGCGACCGTTCGCCAGGCCCGCAAGTGTCTGTTGATAAACCGGTCCGGTGCCGTCTTCACCTTGGTTGCGCGTGACGGTTGACCCCTGCGGTCCGGCGTTCTAACCCCCGGGGCATGACCGCGATCAACTTCATTGCTCCCGACGGCACCCGCTATGAGATCGATGCGCCGGACGGCGCCAGCGTCATGCAGGCGGCGATCCGCAACGACGTACCGGGTATCGACGCCGACTGCGGCGGAGCCTGCGCCTGCGCCACATGCCATGTCTATGTGGACGAGGCGCAGTTCGCCCGTCTCGATGTAATGGAAGCCATGGAAGAGGACATGCTCGACTTCGCGCTCGACGTACGGCCGACGTCCCGCCTGTCCTGTCAGATCCGGGTGCGACCCGATCTCGCCGGCCTGACGCTCACGGTACCCCAGCGTCAGGCGTGAGTGCCGGTCTCGCCGATCTAATGGGCGTTCCGCTTCGTCGCAGCGGCCAGTTTGTCGTTGAGCCGGGAGTCCACGACGCGCGCTTCGGTTCGGTCGAACCCGTGCTGTGCCTTCGCGTGGGCCATTTGAAGCTCCTGCGAACGCCGGGTGGCGACGATTTCCATTCGCGCGCAGCTCGCTTCGGCCGGCAGCGCGAGCAGCTCCTGGTTCATCCGGTCGAGCCAGGTCTTGGCGATCGCCGAATGGTGCGCTTCGTGCTCGGCGATGTCCCGCTGCAGGATCTTCCACATGGTGCGCGTCCGTGGATCGGCCTTTTGCGGCGCGTTCCAGCGGGGCAGGGTGGTGACGAGGTCCAGGCGCAGGTTCGTACGCGAGACGCGGCATCCGGTCTTCTGCGACGCGAATTCGAGGTCTCGCATGAACGTGACCTTAGTCGACCCGGCATGACGTTCGCCGCCGGAGAGCAGCGGACCGGTCGCCCCCAAGGCGCTATCCAGATCGGCGAACGTAGCGCCCTTCACCATGAAGTATGTCGTGCGTTCCGTGATCTCCGCGCCGTGCGCGAGACCCGTGGACATGCATCCCGCCGCAAGGCCGCAGATCAGAAGTCGCCGCATCGTCGCTGGCCTCGACCCTTGAAACACCACACCCTTACGCTACGCGGGTTCAAAAGAGATACAAGGGAGGATTGCGGAATAATTAAGATCGTGCACGACCGGTTCGCACGACCTGCCAGATGGGTGGTGCCAGTATGATGCGCGAACGCCACTGGCGGCTTGCGGAAGGGCGCAGCCTCCCGATCGGCCGGAAGGCCTTGATCATGGGCGTCCTCAACGTCACCCCGGACAGCTTCTCCGACGGGGGGCGATACGACGGTGATGTGGGGCATGCCGTCGAAGCGGCACTTGCCATGGTTGTTGAAGGTGCGTCGATCATCGACATCGGCGGAGAATCGACGCGTCCCGGAGCTGAACCGGTCGATGCCGCCGAGGAGCAGCGGCGCGTCCTGCCCGCGATCCGCGCGTTGCGGGCGCGCAGCGAGGTCGCGATCTCCATCGATACCTACCGCGCCGAGACCGCGATGCTCGCGGTCGAGGCCGGCGCCACGATCGTGAATGACGTCTGGGGCGCGCAGAAGGATCCTGCCATTGCAGAAGTTGCCGCACGCACGGGCGCGGGTCTCTGCCTCATGCATACGGGCCGCGAACGGCAGAAGCTGCCCGACGTCATCGCGGACCAGCGCGCCTTCCTCGGCCGTTCGATCGAGATCGCACGCACTGCCGGAGTTGCAGACGAACACATCGTGCTGGATCCTGGATTTGGTTTCGCCAAGTCCGCGGACGAGAACTTCGAACTGATGATGCGGATCGGCGAACTCGTCGAGTTCGGCTTTCCGATTCTCGCCGGCACGTCGCGCAAGCGCTTCGTGCGCGGTGTTCTGACCGCCGAGGCCGGCGACGCGGATGTGGCGACCGCTGCGACGAGCGTCCTCCTGCGCGAGCGTGGCGTCTCGATCCTGCGCGTCCACGCCGTCGCACCGACGCGCGATGCGCTGGCGATCGTCGATGCCGCGCTCGAGCGGGGGCGGCCATGACGACGGCCTATCTCGGTCTTGGCGGAAACCTCGGCGATCCGATCCATGCGATGGCCGAAGCGCTGCGCGCTCTCGATGCCGACGCGCAAACGCGAATGGTCGCGGTTTCGCCCGTGTTCCGGACGCCACCGTGGGGGCCGGTGGAGCAGCCGCCCTTCATGAACGCCTGCGCTCGGATCGAAACCGCGAGGTCGGCGCAGGCCCTTCTGGCGCTCTGCCTCTCCGTCGAGGCGGCACTGCATCGGGACAGGAGCGTGCGTTGGGGCCCGCGGACGGTGGATCTCGACGTGCTGGACTTCGGCGGTGAAAGCGTGCGGAGCGAACGGCTGACCCTGCCGCATCCGCGCATGGCCGAACGCGCCTTCGTGCTCGTTCCGCTGGCGGAGATCGCACCGGCGTTTTCCGTCGGGGGGATGGGTGTCGCAGAGCGCCTGGCAGGCCTGGACACGACCGGTATCGTGCGCATCGACGCGCCGCCCGACTGGTGGCGCGTCGCCTGAGGGTCAGTCGGCGAGCGAGGCCTTCTTGATGCTCTCGTCGCGCTTCAGCGTCATGCCGATCACGGGCACGAGCTCGCCGGCGACCTGCACCGAGATCGTGATCATAAGTTTGTTCTTTTCTTCGAGGCGCGCGACCATCGCACCCTTCAGTTGCTTCCGGTCGAGGCCAACCACGACCTTGTTGCCGGAAACGTCGCCGGAAACGATGTCGAGACCCTTGCCGCCCGACCCGTCGAGGAACGTTCCCTTGTAGGATGTGCCGCCCTTGGTGAAGGTCGCGTTCATCGGCTGCGAGAACATGCCGACCCGGCATGATCCGTCCAGCGCCATGCCGACGGCCTTTGCAGGCTGGAGACCGGCGAGGTCACACACGAACTTGGTGCCCTTGTATTTTCCGGCGACGATTTCCCCGGGCCCGGTCCAGCGACCGAACACGGTCTTGAAGAAGGTCTCGTCCACGTCGGCAGCGCGCGCAGGGAGGGCCGCGGTGCAGGCGAGAGACAGAAGCGACAAACCGGCGACGATGGGGCGGAGCATGGCGGGCCTTCGGAGCGGCAAGGACATGGACGGTATCTATCGCTCGGAACGGTTAACCGAACCTTTCGACCGGACTTCGACGTTCACGCGGGGTGCCGGCTCACTCACCGCCCATGGGTTTGAGATCGTTCAGGAAATCCCCGATACGCGGGCGCTGGACGCTGAGAAATGGCAGGGGGCGACAAAGGTCCATGGCGGCGATGCCGACGCGCGCGGTGAGAAGGCCGTTGACGAGACCCTCGCCGAGTTTGGCCGAAAGCCGGGCGGCCAGTCCATGCCCGACGACCTGACCCACGAGGCCGTCCCCGATCGCGATGGACCCTGTGACGGCAAGATGCGCCAGGACGTCGCGAACCAGCCGGAGGAGGCCGATCGTACCCGGGCGAGCGCCGTACAGGGTCGAGATTGCACGGATCAGCCGGACCGTCTCGAACAGCACGAAGGCGAGATCCATGAAGGCGCGCGGGCTGACAGCGGTCACCACCGACACGCGCTTCGACGAGGCGAGCACCAGCGCGCGCGCCCTCGCATCCAGCGGAAGCAATAGTTCTCGCTCGGCCAGGGTGACGAGGTGGCGTCCGTCGATCACGTCGTCCCGCACGGCGTGCAGGCGCTCGCGTCCAGCGGCCGTTTCCGGGCGCGCCGAAACCAGCTTCACGAGACGTGCCACCACGGCGCTCGCGTCCGCTGCGGAGTCGGTCTCGTAGGCCCGACGCCCGTCGGCACGCTCGCGCTCCACGTCGTTCAACCGCATGATCCCCAGCGCTTCCCGCCCGACGACACCGAGGAGCCCGATCAGAAGCAGCAATGCCAGACCGAGCGCCGTCCAGCCCAGCCAGTCCGCCCGCTGGAAGAGATCGCGGATGAACGCGTCGAGCGCCAGGCCGAAGGCGATCGAAACCAGGGCACCGAGCGCACCGAGGGCGAGCTTGCCGAAGGAGAAGCTGCCGCGCCGCCGCAGTGCCGGCTCCGCGTCGAGCGCGGCCGCCGCTTCTGCCTCCAACGCGTCGTCCGGCTCGATCCGGACCCGTTCGAGGTCGGAGAAGCTCCGTGGCATGCGCGGCTGGGGCGGAGCCGGGACGAGTGGCGGCTCGACGGAGAAGGCGGCGGGACGCCGGGGCGGCAGGTCGCTCATGCCAGACGGTCTCCGAGAAGGAACTGAAGCGCGCGGTCGAGCCGGATCTGGGGCAGGGACAGCGTCAGGCCTTCAGCCGTGCGTTCGAGGCGGGGCGGCCTGAAGCGCACGAAGGTCATCGGATCCAAAGCGCCGGATCCGTCTTCGCGCGCCTGCAGGATGCGTGAGGCATCTTCCGGTAGGTCGCCGGGAAAAACGGCGGTTTCGGTCTTGCCGTCGAAGCGCTGCCCCGCGATTTCCTCGCCGGCGATCGGCGTGCCGACGATGACGGGCAGCGTTTCGCCCCGGTCGGTCACGGTCGCCTCATGCGTCGCGCGCACCGCCGCCATCGCGGCGACTTCCGTCTGTGCGCCGGACAGCTTCGCTCGGTTCACCGCGCCGTCGACGAGGCGTCGGACGACATTCTCCAGCCGCTGATGGCTCGTGCGATGAAGATGGTCGGCCTTGGTAGCCGCGACGAGGATGCGGTCGATCCGCGGTGTCAGCAGCGATCCGAGCCAAGATGCCTTGCCGGGGCGGAAGCAAGCGAGGATGTCAGCGAGTGCGGTCTCGAGGTCCTGCACCGCTTCCGGCCCTGCATTGATCGCCTGGAGCGCGTCGACGAGCAGGATCTGCCGGTCGAGGCGTGCGAAGTGCTCGCGGAAGAAGGGCCGCACGACGACGGTCTTGTAGGCTTCGTAGCGCCGTGCATGGACCGCACCGTAGCTGCCCTTCGGATAGATGCGGCCCGGTTCCACAACGAGTGGCGCGAAGGTCAGCGCCGGTGAGCCTTCGAGATCCCCGGGCATCAGGAACCGGCCGGGCGGCAGGGTCGAGAGCGCCGTGCGGTCCTCGCGGCAGGCCCGCAGGTAATCGGCGAACGTCGCGCTCAGCCGTTGGCTGGTCGGCTCGTCGGCGGCCGAAGCCGGATCGATCGCGGCGAGCGCGTCGAGGAACGGCCGGGCCATGCGGTCGCGCGAAGGCAGCCGGGCACGCTCCAGCGATTCCTGCGAGAAGGTCGCGAAGTCCTTTTCGAGGAGCGGAAGGTCGAGCAACCATTCGCCGGGATAATCGACGATGTCGATCGACAGCTTGCCCGGTGACAGGAAGCGCATCCATCCCGATGCCGACTCGTACTCGATCGTCAGCCGGAGTTCCGAGATCGCCCGCGTCGACTGCGGCCAGATGCGCTCCTCCAGCATCGCACGCAGATGCTCTTCGTATTGAAAGCGCGGCACCGCGTCGTCAGGCTGTTCTTCAAGGTAGGCGCGAGAGATCCGTCCCGAGCTTTGCGCCTCGAACACCGGCAGTCGGCCGCCGTGAAGGAGGTTGTGCACCAGCGCGGTGATGAACACCGTCTTGCCGGCGCGCGAAAGACCGGCGACGCCGAGCCGAAGGGTCGGATGGAACAACCCCGCGCCACGATCCGAGAGGTTGTCGAAGACGATACGCGCTTCGTCGGCAATGGATGGCATGGGGAACCGATCGGGTCTCGAATGGCCGGGCAGGAGCACCGCATATAGTCGGCTCGGGCCACGCTCGACAGGCCGGTGGGAGTCTCAAGGTTTCAGGAGCGCGCGCAGCGTGCCGCGCAGGGCGCCGTTCCGGCTTGCGGGATCCAGATCGACGATCAGCCAGTTGGCGGTGCCGATCCCCGCTCGCGCGGCGCGCAGTACGTCCGTATCGGTTGTGCAGATGTCGAAGACGAGCTGCTCGATCGTCGGGTTGTGGCCGACGAGCAGGAGTTCACCTTCCCCTTCCGCGTCCCTGATTTCGGCTTCGTACGCAACGGAGCCGAGCGCATAGAGCTTGTCGCTGAAGCGGATGTCCGCGCTCGCCGGCAACGCCTTGCGCACGAGGTCGAGCGTTTGCCGCGCCCGAACGGCGGTCGAGCACACGACGCGCCCGATCCGAACGGCGTTCGCCTCGACGCGCGAGGCGAGCCGGATCGCGTCCTCTTGCCCTCGGTCGTCGAGCACGCGCTGGTGATCGCGCTGCCCCGGTACGGCCCAGGACGAATGCGCGTGGCGCAGGATATGGATCGTTTGTCCAACCGTCATGAAACTTCGATAGGACACCCGCGAGGCCAGGTCGAGTTTCGTTTGGGTTATCGCTACGGCATGTCGCAACGCCTGCGTGTGGGTTCCAGCGGCTCGCGTCGTGTCCGAGAGCCAGCTGTCCTGAAGCTGAACACCGCACCGCGACGTTCACCTTTAGGTCACGAACCTGCTGCGATTATCGCGGTTTAGCGTTCCTCGAGGTGCCGATGATCACCCAGACCGCCAACTTGTCCGCTTCATCAACGCTCGCTATAAGCCCGCGCAAAGCGCAGATGGAGGATCCGCATGAGTGAAACCCTTCCGTTGGGAACCGGCTTGCCGGAAGACGGGGCCTTCATGAACGACCGCCAGAAGGAGTATTTCCGCAAGAAACTCCTCGCATGGAAGGCGGACATTCTGCGTGAATCGCGCGAGACGCTGGAAGCCCTGGCCAGCGAGAACGCAAACCTCGCGGATGCCGCCGATCGCGCATCGTCGGAGACGGATCGTGCCATCGAGCTGCGGGCGCGCGACCGCCAGCGCAAGCTGATCGCGAAGATCGATGCGGCGATTGAGCGGATCGATGATGGCACCTACGGCTATTGCGAGGAGACCGGAGAGCCGATCAGCCTGCGCCGCCTCGATGCGCGTCCGATCGCCACGTTGTCGCTCGAAGCGCAGGAGCGGCATGAGCGTCGCGAGAAGGTGTACCGGGACGAATAGCGTCCGTCGAGAAGCAGACATCTGGAACGAAAACGGGCCGCTGATGCGGCCCGTTTTCGTCCGTGCCGTCGGACCTAGCGACGTTCGGATACGTCGATCGTGAAGTCGTGAAGAAGTCGCTCCATTTCCTCCTCGAGGGTCAGAGGCCGCTCGGAGTCTTCGGGTTTTGCGTCCGCTGTTTCCGGTTCGCGCTGCGGCACCGAGACCGGGCTCGGCAGAACCTCCGGCTGTGGGGGGGGTGGCGGACGGACGGGCGGCACGGGGGCGACGGCTGGTTCCACGGGAACGGTGGCGCGTCGCTCTTGGATCGTGGTCGCGAAGCTCTTCACCGACAGCGGTGCAGGACCGGGCTCGCCCGCATCGGCGGCCGGGCCGGCGAACCCGACCTCGGCCTTCGTGGTCTCGTCCGCTCGCGGGGCGATCGGTGCCGGCGGCCAGCGTACGGGAACGCGTTCCGGCAGCAAAGGCTGGGGCGGGGCCGCGCTCCCTACCGAAGCGTCGCGCTCCGAAGGCGCGGGTGCGTCGACCGGCGCGTTCGGCAGCGGCGGCGTGACCATGATGCCCGGATTGGGCGCCCACAGAGACCGTGCCGGCGAGATCTCCGGCTCGGGGCGTGGCTGCGGAACGACGGGCGTCGCGCGTGAAAGCTGCGGCAGCGTAGGGGTCGCCATGGAGCGAGGCACGATCGGCGCCGGGCTGGAAGGCGTTGCCGCGACGGAAGGAGCAGGCGGGGTGATCGGAGGTGCTGCCGGCTTCGGGACGGACGGCGCCGATGCCGAGATGGCGGGCGCCGTAGGCTGTGCCGTGGGTGCTGCGGGCACCATCGTCTGCGCGACCGGAAGCGCCGCTGGTCGTGGCGGCATGACGGGTGGGGCGACCGCCGCGGGTTGTGTCGGTTCGGGAAGCGTCAGCGACGGCTCCACACGTTCCGGCATCGGAGGAACGGGCTCGGCGCGTCGGGGCACGGGAGCCATCGGGGCTGCAGGCGGAATGGGGCGCGACTGCGGGGTCGCAACCTGCGGTGCCTCAACCGCAGCCTCCTGGTATCGCGGCGCGGCCGGGTTGGGCTCGGCCGGAACCGCAGCATCGGCCCGTCGCGCCGGCGCGACGTCTTCCGCCATCCGAACCGCGGGCGAGACCGGCGGTGCGGAGACAGGCGTGGCGGGCATCGAGGCAGGTGCCGAAGGGTTCGAAGCCGGGGCGGGCCGATTGTCCGGCGAGGCGGTCGACGGACCCTGAGCGACGTTGGGCGCACGGCCCTCGTTGGGAAAGCCGCGTTCCGGCATCACAGTTGGCGCGCGCGGGGAAGGCTCAACCCTGTTTTCCGCAATCGCGCTGGTGCGACCTTCGGCCACCGGCGCGATCGCCGGATGCTCGCGAGGCGACTGCGCATCGCTCGGCACCGGTTGCACGTCGGGACGGGGCGTGCGCCTGTGCGGCAGCGGTTGCTGCGGGTGGCGCTGCTCGGGCTCCGCAAAGCCCGGCTCCTGGCGCGGGCGACGTGCCTGTCCGCGAACGATGCCGGGTTCCACCACCAGATCGTTCTGGCCGCCGATCAGGATGAGATGCTCGACATCGTCGCGCCGCACCAGCACGAGTTTGCGCTTCGGATCCACGGGTGCCATGTCGAGAACCGCGAGGCGAGGCGCTCGCGAGCGTCCGCCGATACCGCCGCTTCCGGCGAAGATCCGCTTGGCCAGGCCGATCAGCACCAACGCCAGCAGCACCACGAGCGCAGCCGCCAGAATCACCGTCATGATCGGGGCCAGGCTGTCGCCGACGATGCTCGCGAGCCACTCACGCATTTACCATATCCTCCTGGGTCGCCGGATGCGAAGGACCGAGGTTGTCCCGCGCGTACGACGCCGCTTCTGCAATCTAGGGTTCGGCTGGCGGGGCTCCAGCGCCACGTCAGCTTCGGAACATAGTGCCGTGCCATCATGTCGAACGATTGCGTATGGCGCAAATTCGACAGATTCTCGTGCCCGTGCCGTTCCGCTCTAATCTGTTCGGCTTTGCCTCGGAAGGGTCGATCGTTCGCATATGGAACTTCTGCTGTGGACCAGACGCCCGCTTCCGTGCCGCCCTTGAGCGACAAACCCCTGATCGACGGACGGGCGGACTCCAGCAGCGTGCGTCGGCTCCTGTTCCTTGCCGGCTTCGTTTTCGTGTTCTCGGCCACGCTCGCGCTTCTCGGCCATTCCTATGGTGCCGTCGCTCTGCTGGCGATGTTCGCCATCCTGGCGATGTGCGGTATCATCGCCGTGTTCGGGCTGGCGCTCGGCTTCCTGCGGTTCGGTCCGCGCGAGGCCGGCGCGGACATTGCGCGCGAGGCGCTCAATTCCCTGCCCATCGGCATGCTGGTCACCGACCGCAAGAGCCGCATCATCTACGCCAACAACGCCTATGGCGAGGAAACCGGCGCCTCGGGTCCGGCATCGGTGCGCAGCTTGGAGCGGCTGCTGTCGCGCGAAGCGGAGGCATCCGAGGCCATCTATCGGCTGGCGAACCTTGCACGCGAGAACAAGTCCGGCCAGGAGGAGTTTCGCCTGACGCGGCGGCTCGGCAGTACCGGACCCTCGTCGCCCCACTGGTATCGCGCCTCGGTGGGACCGTTCGGTGATGAGGCGGCCGGCCTTCAGCTCTGGCAGATCGCCGACATCACGCCGGAGCGGGAGGAGCAGGAATCCTTCTTCAAGAACCTGCAGCACGCGATCGACTATCTCGACCACGCGCCCGCCGGTTTCTTCGCAGCCGACGAGCTCGGGCGGATCGCCTATATCAATGCGACGCTGGCGGACTGGCTGTCGCTGGATCTCGCGACCTTCAAGCCCTATTCGCGGTCGATCACCGACTACCTGGGTGAAGGCGCCGCCAGTTTCCTGCGCCGCGCCGGAGAGCCGCGTGCTCCGGGCACGGTCGAGAGCTTCGATCTCGATCTCGTGACGTCGGCGGGACAGCGACTGCCGGTGCGTCTCCTGCGCAACGCCACGCGCACGGCCGATGGCGCGCCAGGCCTGACGCGCACGCTCGTGCTCGACCGCGCGCCGCGCGGCAACGACGAGAACGCGCTGCGCGTCGCCGAAATCCGCTTCACCCGCTTCTTCAATTCCTCGCCCATGGCCATCGCGGCGATGGACGTGCATGGCCGCGTCACGCGCGCCAACGCGGCCTTCGCCAACCTCTTCGGCGACGAAGCGGCCCGCGGACGCACCGCCGTGTCGGACTGCCTGCGCGAGGAGAACCGCGAGGCGCTGCGCCATGCGGTCTCGGCCGCCATGCGGGGGCAGGCGGGCATCCCCTCGCTCGATGCCGACCTCATCGGCGAACCCTCCCGTTCGGCCCGCCTATATCTCAGCGCCAACGCCGACATCAGCGACGGGTCCGGCGAGGTTGCGATCCTCTACGGCGTCGACATTACGCAGCAGCGCACGCTGGAGGACCAGTTCGCCAAGGCCCAGCGCATGCAGGCCATCGGCAATCTCGCGGGCGGCATCGCGCACGACTTCAACAACGTCCTGACGATCATCACGGCCTCCGTCGACTTCCTGCTCCTGAACCACCGCACCGGGGACCCGTCGTTCCAGGACCTGCTTCTCATCAAGCAGAGCGCCAACCGCGCGGCGTCGCTGGTGCGTCAGCTGCTCGCCTATTCCCGTCGCCAGACGATGCGTCCCAAGATGCTGAACCTGACGGACGTGATCGCCGACATGCATCTTCTCCTGAAGCGCATTTCCGGCGACCACGTGAAGCTGGAGCGTCAGCACGCCCGCGATCTCTGGCCCGTGATGGCCGACATCGGCCAGTTCGAGCAGGTCGTCACCAACCTCGTGCAGAATGCACGGGACGCGATGTCCACGAATGGCCGCGTCATCATCTCTACGCGCAACGTGCCGGCCGCGGAGGCGGCCCAGTTCGGATACACGGAGCTCGGCGAGGGCGACTACGTTCTGATGGAGGTGTCCGACACCGGCTCCGGCATGCCCGCCGATGTCGCGGAACGCATCTTCGAGCCGTTCTTCACGACCAAGGAGATCGGCAAGGGCACCGGGCTCGGCCTGTCCATGGTGTACGGCATCGTCAAGCAGTCCGGCGGATCGATCTTCGTCGAGACCAAGCCCGGCGAAGGCACGACGTTCCGCATCTTCCTGCCTCGCCATATTCCGGCAGAGTCGCCGGCCACCAAGATCGAAGGGCAGACGCCCGCCGCGTCGAACGCCAAGCAAGACCTGTCGGGAACGGCATCCATCCTCCTGGTCGAGGACGAGGACAACGTGCGAGCCGGCAATGTGCGGGCGCTGAAGATGCGCGGCTACGAGGTCCATGAAGCCGCCAGCGGTATCGAGGCGCTGGAGGTGATGGAGGAAATCGACGGCAGGGTCGACCTCGTCGTGTCCGATGTCGTGATGCCCGAGATGGACGGCCCGACGCTTCTGCGCGAGATGCGCAAGCAGCGGCCTGACCTCAAATTCATCTTCGTCTCGGGCTATGCCGAAGACGCCTTTGCCAAGAACCTGCCCGAAGGCGAGAAGTTCGGCTTCCTTCCCAAACCGTTCTCTTTGAGGGAGTTGGCGGTCGCGGTGAAGGAAGCGCTTGAGGAGTAGGTGGCAGGCGGATGTCAGGCGCGTGATGGATTAAGGAACGCGCTACGGGGTGTCGGTCACGACTAAAATGCCTTAGCGATTAATAGCTTGCGATCACTACTTCATGGCCTTTGGGAAGTTGTAGAGAGCCGGGAGGTTTAGGGCCTTCGAGTTCCGCAGTTCAACTGATCACGACCTCCGGCACCGGCAAGTCCTGGTAGGCAGTATCGATCTTCACGATCGAAACGGCGTCGGCTTGGGTTTCCCCGCTTAAGGTGACTGCCGCCAAACCGCTCCGTGCGGCCTCGAGGAAGCGGCGTCCCGTCAGCCGTGCAGCGAAGGTGGCTCCGGCGAGCGTACCGACCGAACCCAAGACACGGTGCCTAAGCTCCGCCGGAGGGCATGGCTGCCGCCACGCGACGTCGCCGTCGACGACGAGGACGCGGCGTGGACCGTCGGTGATGACCGCTCTTTGCACGCCGGCCGAAATCGCTGCGCGGACGATTTCGTTATCCTGCGTGTCGGGGGCCAGGTCGAGAACGCTCTCGGCGGCTCGACGGGTTGCGAAGAGCATGGAGAGCCGAGGCAGCGTGTCTGCCAACCTCGGCGCCTTTTCCGACGAGACGGCGATGGCGGCGAGTGGCCGTTTCGGGTGAGCCGCCTTTAGATATCGGATGGAGGCCGCCGGAAGATTCGCATCGACGAGAAGGCCGTCGGCTGCTTCCAGCCGCGCCCTCAGATGTCGACGCGAGAGGATCCTCGGCACCAAGCGATCGTAAAGCTCCGTTTCGAAGACACCGCCGGCGTTGCCGCCTGGAAAATTCGAAGGCTCAGTCCAATCCGGCGAGCGACGATCCAGCCATATGATGCGCCCGTCACCGATCCCTAGCCGTTCGAGTTCCTCGCCGATGCGTTCGGCGGCAGCGTCGCCGCCGGCGGCGCTGACGAAGTGAACGTCCGCGCCGCGTGCGCGTAGCGCCGCAGCCGCCTGGAACGCGGCACCACCGATCCGTCCGGCGGTCTGGAGGGGACACGCTGCACTCCGCTGAGGAGCGATATCGGTGTCGGCCGTTCGTCCGATCTGGGCAGCACCGATGGCGACAACGAGAGGGCGGCGCGGGCATTCCCGCATTAACGCTTTGTTAGGCATCGTCCCGTTCCCGGCTGCAGCGAATCATCGATCAAATGGAGGAACAAAACGAGATCACCGCTTGTGAAATGAGAACAAAAAGGGTACATGAAGATCCACGGCATTCACGTTGCACCCCACCATCCCACATGGAATAAGGTCCTGCCCCATGGCCCAGAATTCACTCCGTCTCGTTGAGGATACATCGGTGGACAAATCAAAGGCGCTCGACGCAGCCCTGTCTCAGATCGAGCGGGCTTTCGGCAAGGGCTCCATCATGCGGCTCGGTGCGACCGAGAAGCTCGATATCGAAACGATCTCCACCGGTTCGCTGGGCCTCGACATCGCTCTCGGGGTCGGCGGCTTGCCGAAGGGACGCATCGTCGAGATCTACGGACCGGAATCGTCCGGCAAGACGACGCTGGCGCTACACACGATCGCAGAGGCCCAGAAGGCCGGCGGTATCTGCGCCTTCGTCGACGCGGAGCATGCGCTTGATCCGGTCTACGCCCGCAAGCTCGGCGTCGATCTCGACAGCCTCCTGATTTCCCAGCCCGACACGGGCGAGCAGGCGCTCGAGATCGTCGACACGCTGGTGCGTTCCGGTGCGATCGACATTCTCGTCGTCGATTCGGTCGCTGCCCTCACGCCGCGTGCCGAGATCGAAGGTGAGATGGGCGACTCGCTGCCGGGAATGCAGGCGCGCCTGATGAGCCAGGCGCTGCGCAAGCTCACGGGCTCGATCTCGCGCTCGAAGTGCATGGTCGTCTTCATCAACCAGATCCGCATGAAGATCGGCGTCATGTTCGGCTCGCCCGAGACGACGACGGGCGGTAACGCGCTGAAGTTCTATGCGTCGGTCCGCCTCGATATTCGCCGCATCGGCTCCATCAAGGAGCGCGAGGAGGTAACGGGCAACCAGACCCGCGTGAAGGTTGTGAAGAACAAGCTGGCGCCGCCGTTCAAGCAGGTCGAGTTCGACATCATGTATGGCGAGGGCGTGTCCAAGGTCGGCGAACTCGTCGATCTCGGCGTGAAGTCGGGCATTGTCGAGAAGTCCGGCGCCTGGTTCTCGTACAATTCCCAGCGCCTTGGTCAGGGCCGCGAGAACTCCAAGCAGTTCCTGCGGGACAATCCGGCTGTGGCGGCCGAAATCGAGTCCGCCATCCGTCAGAACGCCGGGCTGATCGCCGAGCAGCTTCTGCAGAACGGTGGGCCGGATCCCAACGACGACGCGGAATGATCGATTTGGAAAAGGGCGCCCCGGGGCGCCCTTTCTTTTTGCGCAAAGAACGAACGTGGTTAGATCCGCGGGTCGATCATGGTGATGCCGTCCGGCGCCGTCGCGCCCATGGCGACGAGGGCAGGGATCGCGGCCTCAAGCGAGAGCGTCTCACCGATGAGACGATCGGGACGCAGCGTTCCTGCGAGGATCATCTCGAGCATCGCCGCGTAGCGCCATGACTGCATGCCGTGGCTCCCATAGATCTCCAGTTCGTGGGCGATGACCTGCGCCATGGGGATCGAGGCCTGCGCATTCTCGGCCAACATCAGCCCGACCTGCACGTGGCGGCCACGTCGGCGCAGGTTGGCGATCGAGTTGAAACAGGTCTCGGGATGTCCGAGCGCGTCGAGCGACACGTGAGCGCCACCGCTGGTGATCTCGCGCACAGCCTCGACGACGGACGGCACCGAGCGCGCGTTGACGGTGGCGGCGGCACCCATCGCCCGGGCGAGCGCCAGCTTGCTGTCCGCCACGTCCACGGCGACCACCTGCGCGCCGAGCGCCGAGGCGATCATCACCGCCGACAGGCCGACGCCGCCTGCACCGTGGACCGCGACCCACTCGCCGCCGCGGACCCGGCCCTGGTCGACCACCGCACGGAACGACGTCGCGAACCGGCAGCCGAGACTGGCGGCGGTCTTGAAGTCCATGGCGTCGGGCAGACGTACGAGGTTGTTGTCGGCGCGATCGATGGCGACGTACTCGGCGAACGAGCCCCAGTGCGTGAAGCCCGGCTGAAACTGCGCCTCGCAGACCTGCTGGTGTCCCGCATGACATTCGCGGCAGCGACCGCAGGCCGCGATGAAGGGTACGGTCACCCGTTCGTCCGCATGGAAGTTCCTGACCTCGGATCCGACCGCCGTTACGACGCCGGCGAACTCGTGCCCGGGCACGTGAGGCAAACGGATATCGGTGTCGTGCCCCATCCAGCCGTGCCAGTCGCTTCGGCATAGGCCGGTCGCCATCACTTCGATGACGACGCCGTGGGGTGCGGGCACAGGGTCCGGCACATGGCGGATCTCGGGCATCCTCCCGAAGGCTTCGAAGACCATGGCTTTCATGATGCGCGCGTCCCGTAAGTCGACGGCATCTCTCGAACGCAATCGGTCTCGACGGTCAAGACCGTGTGCCCATCGACCCAGCCTTTGCTAGGTACCGGAACGTCGGAAGGACGGGGTATCGACGCTCGCCGCAAGCGCCACAAGCTGGCGCCGCAGCTGCTCCGCACCGGCCTCGGGTGCACCGCAATTGTCGATCGAGACGACGCTGCGGGCTCCATCCGGCACATCCAGGCCCACCTGCCGCGCAAGACGGGCTTCGACCTCGGCCGGCGTTTCGCGTCCGCGCGCCGCGATGCGCGCGACCAGAACGGCGCGAGGTGCGGTGATCTCGACGATCGCGATCCCGCCGAACCGAGCGTCGGCTTCGCCGAGCGAGCGACGGGAGAGATTGGCGACGACGAGGTTGCCGGCGCGAACGCTCTCTTCCACCGCGCGGGGCAGCGCATAGGCAAGGCCATGCGCCCGCCAGGTCAGGCAGAACCGGCCCGCTGCTTCCGCCTGCGAGAAGGCTTCGGGGTCGAGGCTGTCGTGCTCTTCCGTTCCCCCATCGCAAGGCCGCGTTATCACGCGCCGGGCTAGCTGGATGCGCGGCTCGCCGGCGAGGGACTCGAAGGCGAGGCGGATCAGCGTATCCTTGCCGGCGCCGCTGGGCCCGACCACGGCCACTAGCAGGCCCGCCCGCAGGCGATCCTCACGCAACGCGCCGACCCTCGCGCCAGACGCTTCGCACGACCGGCGGCGTCGCGGCCCCGGGCTCCGCCCGCACACGAACGAGGTCGGCACGCAGGCCGAGCTCGATCGCGCCGCGATCGTCCAGCCCGGCTACCCGGGCCGGCGTGCGGGTGACCATTGCGGCGGCCTGCGGCAGGCCGATCGACCCGGCCATGAGGAACGTCGCCTGGATCAGGCTGAAGGGCACGTAATCGGACGACAGGACGTCGAGCACTCCGATCTCCACGAGTTCCTTGGCCGAGACGTTGCCGGAATGCGAGCCGCCGCGCACCACGTTCGGGGCGCCCATCAGGACGGAAAGTCCCGACTCCCGGGAAAGCCGCGCAGCCTCCAGCGTCGTCGGAAACTCGGCGAGCGCGATGCCGAGAGCCCGGCTTTCCTCGACATGCGCCGCCGTCGCGTCGTCGTGACTGGCCAGGGTGATGCCGGTTGCGCGGCAGCGCTCGGCGATCGCGCGGCGGTTGCCGGGGGAGTTCGCTTCCGATTCGGCGACGCGACGGGCGCAGAACGCGTCGAACGCGGCGTCTGTCATCCGCATCTTGCCCTGGTAGTAGGTCCGATAGGTCTGCAGGTCCACGAACTGCCGCTGGCCCGGGGCGTGATCCATCAGCGATGCCAGGCGGACGCGTTCGCTGCCCATCAAGGATTCGAAGCTCGACAGAACGTCAGGCGCGGAGACCTCGCAGCGCAGATGGATGAAGTGCTCGGCCCTCAGCCGGTCGTCGTCGGTCGCCTCGGTGATCGCCTCAGCCATCGCGCCCATGTCGGCCGAGCTCAAGGCCGCATCCTCGTCCATGCCCACCCGCAGCGCATCGAAGACCGTAGTGATGCCGGAAGCGCAAACCTGCGCGTCGTGCGCCTGAAGAGCCGCGTGGATGTTCCAGCGCACCTTGGGTCGCGGCAGGTAGTGGCCTTCCAGATGGTCCGTGTGCAGTTCGACGAGACCGGGAAGGAGATGGTCGCCGCCGCAGTCGGTCCCCGTCCTCGTTGCACCGCTCGATATGTCCGCGATACGTCCGCCCCGCACGAGGACGCTGCCGGCAACGACCTCGTCTTTCAGAACGATGCGGGCGTTGGTGAAGACCTCTTCGGAGGGATGGCTGCTCATGTCGGGCTCGTTGGGGAAGCGGAAGAAAGGGAATGAAGGGCGTGGACCCGGAACGGCGCGCCAGCCTCGTCCTCCACGAAGAGGGCGAGCCCATCGACGGGGAGCGCTCGGCCGAGGACGGGAGCGAAGCGCTCGGCGAGCCGCGCCTCGACACGCGGCGCCTCATCGTCGGCGACGGGGCCCGTCAGGGTCATATGGAAGCGGAACTCGTCGAAGACATAGGGGTAGCCCCAGTCCTGGAGCAGTTCACGCTGGCGCTGCGTGAGGCGCTCCGGTGCGCGACGGGCTAGTTCGCTGTCGGTCAGCGGAGCGCGGAAGGTCTCGAAGCGGCGCACCGCCGCGTCGGCGAGGCGGGAGAGATCTTCCGCAGGCGTCTCGGGAACAAGCGCGAAGAACCGGCCGATACGGCGCAAGGCTAGGCGCTCTATCGTGACCGCGGGCGTTTCGGCACAGAACGCCGCGAGATCCTGGTCAAGATCGTCCAGCGTCTTGCCGTCCGCCAGCCGAAACGGCGGCTTCATCGTCGCATGGAAGCCGTAGCGCGCGGGCTCAGCGACTAGCGGGTCGGTCACGCCGGACCCTTGGCCTGAGAAGGCGTCGCGTCCCAGCCAGTCGGCGGCGATGCGGGTCAACTCGGCATCGTGTGGCGGCGTGAAGTAGATGGCGGCACGCATCAGATGACCCGCTTTCGAAGGCTTTGCGAAATGAGGTCCATCACCGTGACCGTCGCGACCACGACGATGAGAATGGCCGAGGCCTGCGGATAATAGAACCCGCGGATCGTCTCGAACAGGACCTGACCGATGCCGCCCGCACCGATGACGCCGAGAACGGTGGCGGCGCGCACGTTGGACTCCAGGCGGTAGAGCGAGAAGGAGATCCAGAGCGGCAGCACCTGGGGGATGACGCCGAAGACGATCTCCTGAAGCCGGGACGCGCCGGTGGTGCGGATCGCCTCGACCGGCCGCGGATCGATTGCCTCGACGGCCTCGGAGAACAGCTTGGCGAGAATGCCGGTCGTGTGGATGAAGAGTGCCATGACGCCGGCGAAGGGCCCGAGGCCGACGGCCACGACGAACAGCACGGCGAAGACGACTTCGTGAATGGCGCGGAAGAGGTCCATCAGGCGCCGCGCCGGCTGGTTCAGCCACCATGGCGCGATGTTGCTCGCCGACAGGATGCCGAACGGGATCGACAGCAGCACGGAAAGGAACGTGCCCCAGATGGCGATCTGCACGGTGACGACCATTTCCTCGAGATAATAGCGCCAGTCCGTGAAATCGGGGGAGAGGAAGCCCGACGCGTATTCCGCCATGTTGCCGGAATCGTTGAACAGCTGGGTCCAGCTGTCCATGTCGGCTGGTCCCCAGCTCCAGGCGAGGAGAAGCGCGAGCCCGACCCAGACCGCAAGACTGGCAAGCGATCGCTTGGGCGCCACTTCGGTGAAGGAAGCCGGCGTGGCCTCGGTGATGGGTGCTTGGGTCATGACCACTCCTTGAGGCCGGGCTCCACCGCCGCCGCCCCGAGGGCGCGGCGACAGCGGACCTGGTTCCTGGAACTTCAGCCCTGCGGGGCCGTCGCGAGCTTGGCCTCGTAGCTGGCCTTCTGTTCCTCGAGCGCTTTGAGCTTCGTGGCCTTCGCGTCGGCCGCGAGCGAAGCGTCGGCATTCACCTGCGCCATCGACTTCGAGACTTCCATGACGCGGATCGGCAGAAGCTGGTCGTCGGTCGAGGCGCGGAACGGCGCCCATTCGAGGCCCGCGAGCGTCTTCAGCTCTGCCGCCTTGTCGCCCTTGGACTGGTCGGTACCGTAGCCGAGAACGAAGGTCCGCAGCTTGTCCTTGGTTTCGGACGAAAGCTCCTGCGACCAGACCAGCGGATCCGACGGGATCAGCGGCGACTTCCAGATGATCTTGATCTTCTCGAATGCGGCCGGCTGGTTCTTCTCGATGAGGGCGAGATTCTCTGTGTTGTTGGCGGCGGCATCGAGCTGGCCGTTGGCGACGCCCATCGCGTTGGTCTCGTGATTGGCGTTGGTCACGTTATTGAAGCAGGTCTTCGGATCGACGCCCTTGGCGCCGAAGACGAAGGTCATCGGCACCAGGAAGCCCGAGGTCGAGTTCGGATCACCCAGGCCGAAGTTCACCGACTGATCGCACTTCAGGAGATCGTCGACGCTGGTGAGAGCCGAGTCCTTGGGCGCGAGGATCAGCGAGTAGTAGCCGGCCTCGCCACTCTCGGGCACCGACTGGGCGAAGACCTCGCCCTTGGCGCGGTCCACGGCTTCCATGGCCGACTTGTTGCCCATCCAGGCCATCTGCACCTTGCCGAAGCGCATGCCCTCGATCACGCCGGCATAATCGGTGGCGAAGAACGGCTCGACCTCGAGGTCCGTCTCCTTCTCCATGTCGTCCAGGAACGGCTGCCACTTGGTGCGCAGGTTCTGCTGGGACTCGGTCGAGATGATGCCGAAGTTGATGGTCTCGGCCAAGGCGGTGCCTGCGAGCGTCGAGGCGAGCGCGAGCGCCGCCATTCCCTTGAGGATCGCGTTCATTGTCGTCTCCGGTGGTGAGAAATGGCTTAGGCGGCCTCGAAGGCTCCAAGCCGCTTGTGCGGTACCGGCGCGGGCCGGGGTTCCGCATGCGCTGCCGGGGTATCCGGCAGGACGAGTTCTTCCGAGGCCGCGCCGTAGAGCTCGGACAGGAAGGCGTTGGTGAGGGCCGTGGACGGTCCGTCGAAGACGACGCGTCCCTCGCGCATGGCGATCGTGCGCGGAAAATAGCGGCGCGCGTACTCGACCTGATGCAGGGATACGAGGACGGTGATGCCGTCCGTGCGGTTGATGTCGGAGAGGATGTCCATCACCCGGCGCGCCGAGGCTGGGTCGAGGGAGGCGATCGGCTCGTCGGCGATGAGAATGCGCGAGCGCTGGACCAGGGTCCGGGCGATGGCCGCGCGCTGCTGCTGGCCTCCCGAAAGGGTGGACGCGCGCTGGCGCACGACCTTGGCGATGCCGACGCGGGCGAGGGCTGCCTTCGCCTCGTCCTTCTCGCTCTTGTTGAAGACGCCGAGTGTGCCGCGCCAGCGCGGGATTCGCCCGAGCTTGCCGATCAGCACGTTGGTCATCACGGAGAGGCGCGACACGAGGTTGAACTGCTGAAACAGGATCGACACGTCGCGCCGGGTCGCACGGGCGCCGGGCAGCATGCGCCCGCCGGCCTGGGTCGGCGCATCGAAGATCGCGACCTGGCTCCGTGCCCCGTCGCCGAGTTCGAGACCCGCGATGTGGCGGATGAGCGTGGACTTGCCCGAGCCGGACGCGCCGATCAGGCAGACCATCTCCCCGGCCTCGATGGACAGATCGACATCCGAAAGGGCTTGCGTCGTGCCGAAGCGCTTGGAGAGGCGAGACACGGAGATCGCGGTCATGGCGGTCGTCCTTCCGATTTTCGCGGACAGTGTCACGACGCGATGCGGTTCGCGTGACGCGCGGATGAAGCTTGCGTGACGCCTTCGTAGCGATCCAGAAATGCGCTGGCGTCGAGATTGCGGAAGTCATCGAGCGCAGCATGCAGCGCGTCGTGCGGCCAGTCCCACCACGCCAGAGCGTCCATGCGCGCCCCGACGCCCGGAGCGAAGCGGTCACGGATGACCCGGGCGGGTACGCCGCCGACGATCGTGTAGGGTGCGACGTCGCGGGTCACCACGGCACCGGAACCCACGACCGCGCCATTGCCGATGGTCACGCCCGGCAGCACGGTCACGCCGTGGCCGATCCACACGTCGTGGCCGATTGTCACGACATTCCGGCGCCGTGCTTCGAAGAAGTCGGCCTCGTCGGCCGCACCGTCGAAATAGTCGCCGGCGCGGTAGGTGAAGTGGTGCAGCGTGGCGCGCTCGACGGGATGGTTGGTCGCGTTGATGCGCACGCTCGCCGCGATGTTGGCGAACTTTCCGATCTGCGCGGCGAAGATCCGGCAGTCCTGCATGACGTAGGAGTAGTCGCCGAGCACGGTCTCGGAAAGGACCGAACGTGCCTCGACCTCGGTGTACCGTCCGAACGTCGTCGTCTCGATCTCGGCGCTCGGATGGACCCGCGGCGCGTGTTCGCTCAGCTTCGGCATCAGGCAGCCCTCCGGGCGGAAAAGGTCGAGACGTCGAGGATGCGTGTCGCCACGGCGGCGCGCACCGGCTCGTCGTGGAAGATGCCGAGGATGGCGACGCCACGCGCCAGCTTCTCGCGGATCATCGACACCACGACGTCGCGATTGGCGGCATCGAGCGAGGCGGTCGGCTCGTCGAGAAGCAGGATCGGATGGTCGGTCAGGAAGCCGCGTGCGATGTTGACGCGCTGCTTCTCGCCACCGGAAAAGGTCGCCGGCGGCAGATCGTGCAGCGCTTCCGGCAGGTTGAGGCGGCGGAGCATGTCCGCCGCCTTTTCCCGGGCTTCGTCCCGTGCGGTCCCGAGGCGCACGAGCGGATCGGCGACGACTTCCAGCGCGGAGGCGCGGGGCACGGCGCGCAGGAACTGGCTGACATAGCCGATGGAACGCTCGCGAAGGCCGAGCACGGTGCGCGGATCACCCGCACCGAGATCGCGCATCACCCCGTCCGCGACATCGCGAACCAGGATCGCGCCGCGATCGACGGCATAGTTGCCGTAGATCATGCGCAGGATCGAACTCTTGCCGACGCCGGAGGGGCCGCCCAGCACGACGCATTCGCCGGGTCGGAGATCGAAGGCGACGTTCTCGACCACGGGAAGCCTGAGCCCGCCGCGCAGGTGCATGGTGAAGGACTTGGCGACGCCTTCGACGGACAGGAGCGGAGAGGACATCGTCAGGACTCCGGGATCGAGGCGACGAGGAGTTGGGTGTAGGGGTGGTGCGGGTCGTCGAGGACCCGGTCGGTCAGCCCTTCCTCGACCACGCGACCTTCCTTCATCACGATCATCCGCTGCGACAAGAGCCGCGCCACGGCGAGGTCGTGGGTGACGATGACCACGGAGAGGCCGAGATCGGCCACGAGCCCCCGCAGGAGGTCGAGCACGCGGGCCTGAACCGAGACGTCGAGACCGCCGGTCGGCTCGTCCATGAAGACGAGGCGCGGGTGGGTGACGAGGTTGCGTGCGATCTGGAGGCGCTGGCGCATGCCTCCGGAGAATTCCGTCGGCCGATCGTCGATGCGGTTTTCGGCGATCTCGACGCGACCGAGCCAGTCGCCCGCCGTCTCGCGCAAACGCCCGTAGTGCCGCTCGCCGACCGCCATCAGACGCTCGCCGACATTGGCGCCGGCCGAGACGCGCATGCGAAGCCCATCGGCGGGATTCTGGTGCACGAAGCCCCAATCGGTGCGCATCAGAAGGCGTCGCTCCGCCTCCGACAGCGTGGCGAGATCGCGGGTGACGCCGTCGCGCATGGCATAGGCGACGCTCCCCGACGTCGGCTCCAGCCGGGCCGAGATGCAGGAGAGGAGCGTCGTCTTTCCGGACCCGGATTCCCCGACGATGGCCAGCACTTCACCGGGCCAAAGGTCGAACGAGACGCCGGTACAGCCGACGCGGGTGCCGTAGAGCTTCTCGAGGTCGCGGACCTGGAGGAGGGGCGTTGGGCTCGTCATTCCGCGGCCTCCCCGAGCGCCGATCCCGCATGGCCGGCCTGGCGCTGCGTTTCGCAATGGTCGGTATCGGAGCAGACGAACATCCGCCCACCCCGATCGTCGGTGATCACCTCGTCGAGATAGACGCCGGTCGAGCCGCAGAGCGCGCAAGGGTTGCGGAAGCTTTGGACGCGGAAGGGATGATCCTCGAAATCGAGGCTCCGCACTTCGGTGAAAGGCGGCAGCGCGTAGATCCGCTTCTCGCGGCCCGCGCCGAAGAGCTGCAGGGCCGGCGAACGGTGCATCTTCGGATTGTCGAATTTCGGGATCGGTGAGGGGTCCATGACGTAACGCCCCTCGATCTTGACGGGATAGGCGTAGGTCGTGGCGATATGGCCGTGGCGCGCGATGTCCTCGTAAAGCTTCACGTGCATCAGGCCGTACTCCTCGAGCGCGTGGAGCGTGCGCGTCTCCGTCTCGCGCGGCTCCAGGAAGCGCAGGGGCTCGGGGATCGGCACCTGGTAGACGAGGACCTGGCCCGCGTGCAGTGGGGCCTCCGGAATGCGGTGACGGGTCTGGATGATCGTGGCGTCGGCCGTCTTCGTGGTGGTGGCGACACCCGCGACGGTCTGGAAGAAAGCGCGGATCGAGACCGCGTTGGTCGTGTCGTCGGCGCCCTGGTCGATCACCTTCAGCACGTCGTCCGGTCCGATGATCGCCGCCGTCACCTGTACGCCGCCGGTGCCCCAGCCGTAGGGCATCGGCATCTCGCGGCTGGCGAAGGGCACCTGATAGCCGGGGATCGCGATGCCCTTCAGGATCGCGCGGCGGATCATCCGCTTGGTCGCTTCGTCGAGATAGGCGAAGTTGACGGCGGGAAGGTCGGTGCTCATTCCGCAGCCTCCTGGCGGGACTGGCGCTCGGCGTTGAGCCGGCGAACGAGGTCGAGTTCGGCCTGAAAATCCACGTAGTGCGGAAGCTTCAGGTGCTCGACGAAGCCGGTCGCAGCGACGTTGTCGCAATGCTCCATGACGAATTCCTCGTCCTGCGCGGGCGACTGGCGCTCCTCGCCGTATTCGTCGGCGCGCAGCGCGCGATCGACGAGGCTCATCGCCATCGCCTTGCGTTCGGACTGACCGAAGACGAGGCCGTAGCCCCGCGAGAACCGGGCGGGCTCGTCGTCGCCGCCAGTGAACTGCGACACCATCTGGCATTCGGTGATCCGCACGCGGCCGACGGTGACCGCGAACCCGAGTTCGGGTAACTCCACCTCCACATCGACGAGGCCGATGCGGATTTCGCCGACGAACGGGTGCGTGCGCCCGTAGCCGCGCTGGGTGGAATAGCCGAGAGCCAGAAGGAAGCCTTCGTCGCCCCGCGCCAGCGCCTGGAGGCGGAGGTCGCGTCCGGCCGGAAAATCGAGCGGGTCGCGCGTGATATCGCCAGGTTCGCCGTTCGCGTCTCCATCGCTCTCGATCAGCCCTTCGGCGCCGAGAAGGTCGGTGACGCGAGGCGCGGCTTCACTCGCGGCTCCGCGGCGGCGCTCCGGTTCCGCCACCGCTTCGTCGCGCGCCATCGCAGGGTCGAGCAGGCGGTGAGTGTAGTCAAAGGTGGGGCCGAGAAGCTGGCCGCCGGGAAGGTCCTTGTAGGTCGCGGAAATCCGGCGCTCCAGCCGCATGGCTCCGGTATCGAGCGGCGCGGCCGCGCGAAAGCGGGGCAGGGTCGTGCGGAAGGCGCGCAACAGGAAGATCGCCTCGATCAAATCACCGCGCGCCTGACGGATGGCGAGCGCCGCGAGATCGGGATCGTAGAGCGAGCCCTCCGCCATCACCCGGTCGACCCCCAGCGCAAGCTGCGAGGCGATCTGCTCGATCGTCAGCGCGGGCACGCTTCGATCGCCGCGTCGCCGGTCGGCCAGAAGCTTGTGGGCCTTGTCGATGGCGGCTTCGCCGCCCTTCACCGCAACATACATGTCAGGCCTCCACGATGCGGGTGGTGCGCGGCAGCGCGAGGCAACGTTCGCCGCAAACGAGCACGAGGTCGTGACCGCGCGGGAACAACGCGGCGTTGGCGGCGCGTGCCGCCAGAAAGTCCTTGGGCAAGCCACGGGGGGCAACCCGCAGGCTCGTCTCGATGCCGGGGCCTGTGAGCATAAGGCCGAGGCCACCCTCGAAGCCGTCCACCGGCAGAATCAGCGTTGTGGAGCGGTCCGGGTAGGCATCGGTGCCCAAAGGGAAACGGTTCCAGCCGTCCGAAGCCGACCCCGGCGACAGGAGGGCGAAGGCGGCGTCGGCAGGTTCGGCGACCACCGCCGCGCCGGTCTGGAAGGAGATCCAGCGCGTCGCGTCGTCCAGTCCCGCACCGTCCAGAAACACCGGTGCATCGGCGTCGGCGAGGGTTGCGATGAGCGCGGCGGCGGCGGGCATCAGCGGGGCGGGTGCGGATACGAAGCCGCCGAGGTCGGCGATCGTTCCCGGATTGGCGAAGGCATCCATGATCCGGCGAAACGCCGCCTGCGAGCCGAGGGTCGGATCGGCGAAGCCGCTGGAGACGATGGAGGTGGACAGGGAAACGCTCATGCCAATCAGTCCTCGCCCCGGGCCACGGTAAAGAAGTCCACCCGGGTCGCTTCGGTCTCCTCCGCCCGGCGTTTCAACGCTTCGGCATCGGCTGCCAGAGCCGGGCCGACGATCTCCACCTCGATCCGCTCGCGCCAGGCGTCGATTTGCCAGAGCGCATCGATATAGGCTGCAATCCGCGCCTTCTCGGCGTCGCGACCGAGGATCATCGCGTGTCCGACCTCTCCGGTCTCCAGCCGCACGGTTGCGCGACAGACGCTGGCTTCGCCGAGGTTGAACGCCGCGCCGCCTCCGCCGGCTCGACCGCGCAGCATCACGAGGCCGACCTCCGGTCCGCGAACGGGGACTGCGGCAGGCGAGGCCGCCGCGACATCAGCGTATCGCGCCTTCAGGAATGCCGTCGGAGCGAGCGCCACGGCACTCATCGCGCGGCGCCGCGCGGTGTCGTGTCCAGCGTCGTCGGAGTTCGAGGTCATGTTGAGCATGTCGATCCGATTTGTCTATTTGTCTAGACATCCGTCTTGTTGGCTCTGATATAGCGTGCCGTCGGTGACAACACTATGACGGCGGCAAGCATCGCGGCGGAGCCTGAGGCATGAACGAAGCGGACGAAGGCGTAACGCGCTGGCGGCGCGTGGCGGACAGGATCCGCGCAGCGATCGCGGACGGCACGGTGCGCGAGCAACTGCCGCCCGAAACCGAACTCGCGGAACGCTACGCAGTGAACCGCCACACGGTGCGCCGGGCGATCCAGTCACTGGCCGCCGAGGGGCTTTTGCGGTCCGAGCGCGGGCGCGGGACCTTCGTCAACGCACCGGCGCCCCGATTATCCTACCCGGTCGGGCCGAGAACGCGCTTCTCGGAGAACGTCACGGCGCAGGGACGCAGGCCGAGCGGACGGCTGATTCGATCGGAGTCCGTCAGGGCCGACAAGGCCCTTGCCGACATGCTCGACTGCGCGGTGGGCGCTGCGCTGTTTCGCCTCGACAAGCTGTCGGTCGCCAACGGCCTGCCACTGTCGGTTTCCACCGGGTACTTTCCGGCCGACCGTTTCCCCAACATCGTGCGCGGCTATGCCGAAACCGGATCGGTCACCGAGGCCCTCAAGCTGCACGGGGTCATGGACTACCGCCGTCAAGAGACGCGGATCACCGCCGAACGCGTTAATCCCGTCGACGCCGAGCATCTGGAACTGCCGCTTGATAGCATCGTCCTCGTTTCGGCGGCCATCGATGTGGATGCGGACGGTCGCCCGGTGCAGGCGCTTCGCACGCGCTTCCCGGCGGAGCGGATGGAACTGATTATCCGGCCGTGAAACGCGTCGCGCCACGCCGCGCGGCGGCATGGACAGCCCCTGGCACGCTGGGTAAAAGGCGGCTGCGCCAGCGTTTTCCCGCCGGCCGTTCCTCAGCATAGGTTAAGGTTTTGCCATGAGCGGCGTGAACGAGATCCGGTCGACGTTCCTCCAGTACTTCGCGAAGAACGGACACGAGCCGGTCGCCTCCTCGCCGCTAGTGCCGCGCAACGACCCGACGCTGATGTTCACGAACGCCGGCATGGTGCAGTTCAAGAACGTCTTCACGGGCCTCGAAAAGCGTCCCTACAGCCGCGCGACGACGGCGCAGAAGGTCGTGCGCGCCGGCGGCAAGCACAACGACCTCGACAACGTCGGCTACACCGCGCGCCATCACACCTTCTTCGAGATGCTGGGCAACTTCTCGTTCGGCGACTATTTCAAGGAGGAGGCGATCAGCCTCGCCTGGAACCTCGTCACCAAGGAGTTCGCGCTCGACAAGTCGCGCCTGCTCGTCACCGTCTATTCGGAAGACGAAGAGGCGGCTCGCCTCTGGAAGTCGATCGCCGGCTTTTCCGACGATCGTATCATCCGCATCCCGACCTCCGACAACTTTTGGACCATGGGCGAGACCGGCCCTTGCGGTCCGTGCTCCGAGATCTTCTACGACCAGGGCGAGAGCGTCTGGGGCGGCCCTCCGGGCTCGGCAGAGGAGGACGGAGACCGTTTCCTGGAGTTCTGGAATCTCGTCTTCATGCAGTTCGAGCAGGTCTCGCCCGGCGAGCGCCTCGACCTGCCGCGCCCGTCGATCGACACCGGCATGGGCCTGGAGCGCATGGCCGCGATCCTGCAGGGTGTCACCTCGAACTACGAGACCGACCTTTTCCGCCGCCTGATCGCCGCCGTCGAGGAGGCCATCGGCTCGCGTGCCGAAGGGGATGCGCTGGCCTCCCATCGCGTCATCGCCGATCACCTGCGGGCCACCGCCTTCCTGATCGCCGACGGCGTGCTGCCGTCGAACGAGGGCCGCGGCTACGTGCTCCGCCGCATCATGCGCCGCGCCATGCGCCACGCGAAGCTGCTCGGCGCCCGCGAGCCCGTCATCTACAAGGTCCTGCCGACGCTCGTCGCCGAGATGGGCCGCGCCTATCCCGAACTCACCCGCGCCGAGTCGCTGATCTCCGAGACGCTGAAGCTCGAGGAGAAGCGCTTCCTCGTCACGCTCGACCGCGGCCTGTCGCTTCTCAACGACGCGTCGTCCTCGCTCGGGAACGGCGACATGCTCGACGGCGAGACCGCCTTCAAGCTTTACGATACCTACGGCTTTCCGCTCGATCTGACGCAGGACGCCTTGCGTGCGCGCGGCGTCGGCGTGGACCTGTCCGGCTTCGATTCGGCCATGCAGCGCCAGAAGGCGGAAGCCCGTGCGAGCTGGGCGGGCTCGGGCGAGTCGGCGGCCGAGACGGTGTGGTTCGCAATCCGCGAGCGCGAGGGCGCCACGGAGTTTCTCGGTTACGATACCGAGACTGCGGAAGCCCAGGTCCTGACGCTCGTGCGTGACGGCAAGGAAATCGCCTCTGCGGGAGCCGGCGAGGAGGCGACCGTCGTCCTCAACCAGACGCCGTTCTACGCCGAGTCGGGCGGCCAGGTCGGCGACACCGGCACGATGAAGGGCGAGGGCGTCCGCTTCACCGTCACCGATACGCAGAAGGTCGCGGACGGCCTCTTCATCCACCGCGGCACGGTGGCCGAGGGCACGCTGAAGAAAGGCGCGGCGCTGGAACTGGTGGTCGACCATGGCCGTCGGTCGCGCATTCGCGCCAATCACTCGGCGACGCACCTTCTGCACCAGGGCCTGCGCGAGGTGCTCGGCACCCACGTCGCCCAGAAGGGCTCGATGGTCTCGCCCGACCGCCTGCGCTTCGACTTCTCGCATCCCAAGCCGGTCGAGGCCGAGGAACTCGCGCGCATCGAGGCGCTCGCCAACGACGTGATCCGCGAGAACACCCCAGTCGAGACGCGCCTGATGGCGGTGGACGACGCGATCGCGCTCGGCGCCATGGCGTTGTTCGGCGAGAAGTACGGCGACGAGGTCCGCGTCGTGTCCATGGGCGGCGCGAAGGAGGGCAGCGCGAAGGCCGCCTATTCGATCGAACTGTGCGGCGGCACCCATGCGCGCGCAACCGGCGACATCGGGCTCGTCCACGTCGTGTCCGAAAGCGCGGTCGGTGCCGGCGTGCGCCGTGTCGAGGCGCTGACCGGCGAGGCGGCGCGGGACTATTTCCTCGAGCAGGACGCGCGCGTGCGTCGCATCGCGGGGTCGCTGAAAGTCGGCCCCGCCGAGATCGCCGATCGTGTCGAGGCGCTCGTCGAGGAGCGCCGGCGTCTGGAGCGCGAGTTGACGGAGGCGAAGAAGAAGCTGGCGCTCGCCGGCGACGGCTCGGCCTCCTCGTCCGCTCCCAAGGAGATCGGCGGCGTCGCCTTCGTCGGTCGGGTGCTCGACGGCGTGGCGGCGAAGGATCTCAAGGGATTGGTGGACGAGGTGAAGGCGGGGCTCGGCTCCGGCGTCGTGGCGTTCGTCGGCGTGGCGGACGGCAAGGCGAGCGTCGTGGTCGGCGTGACGGCGGATCTGACGGGGCGGTTCAGCGCGGTCGACCTCGTTCGCGCGGCGTCCGAAGCCATCGGCGGCAAGGGCGGCGGTGGCCGGCCGGACATGGCACAGGCGGGTGGTCCCGATGCCGACAAGGCCGGCGAGGCGATCACTGCGATCGAGGGTAAGCTCGCAGCCTGACGCTCTCCAACGCGGTTCTGAAGAAAAAGGGGCGCCTTGCGGTGCCCCTTTTGTGTTTGATCAGTCTTCGTAGGCCGGGAAGGACGCGACCTCGGCGGCCGAGGTCGTCAGCGTCAGGCGGTTGCCGTCCGGCGAGAAGCGCTCGATCGGGATCACCTTGCGGCCGGTGAAGCCGGTCGTCGTGCCGGCGAAATCCACGACGAGGGCGACGGGCGTCTTGGCGTCCGTGCCGAGCACTTCCTCGACTTCGCCGAGTTCCACGCCGTCACCGCTCTTCAGGACCTTTGCGTCCTCGATCGAATCGGCCGTCTTGTTCCACGGCATCAGCATCACGCTGCCGTCGACCTCGACCAGGGCGGCGCCCTGGGCCTGCGCAGCCGCGCCGGACAAGAGGAACAGGCCAGCGGCGGCAAGAAGCATCTTACGCATTCGGATTTCTCCTGAGGGATGAATGCGTGCCTAACGACGCCTTGCCGGACGAGTTCCGGGAAGGTCTCCCAGCGCGAAACAAAAAACCCGGCCGCTAGGGCCGGGCTCCGGTGTTTGTCTGGTCGACCTCGA
>NZ_BBWJ01000020.1 GCF_001463745.1 Aureimonas sp. AU22
GGGCCGGGCGGTTCGGGCGCGGGGGGCGGCCCGTCCGGCGCGGCCTCGGCGAGCGGCCCTGGCGCTGCGTCCGGCGGCGGTGGTTCGCCGGCCGGTGGGCGCGAGGGCGGCGGTGAGCGGGGCGAAGCCGCTGGCGCTGCGGAAGCCGAGGGTTCGGGCGGCACCACCGGTGAGGCCGGCGGCGAGAGCGGCGCCGGCGAGGGCGGCGGATCGACGGGATCCGACGCCGCGACGGGCGGGTCGACCGGTTCGGCCGCCAGCGACGCGGTGGCGGCGGCGACCGGAGGCTCGGGCACCGGGGGCTCTGCGGGAGGCGGATCGTCCGGCTCGGGCACGGCCGGCGGCAACGCCACGCGCGGTGTCGGCGGCTCCGACGGTTCGGCTACCACGGGGTCGGCCACCACGGCGGCGGGCACCACGGCCGGTGGTGCCAATACCGGCTCTCCCGGCCTTTCGCCGTCGATATCCCTCGACATCAATCCGGTCTGCTTCCGGCCCGGCACACGCCTCTGGACACCCCGCGGTCCGGTCGCGATCGAAACCCTCGCGCCCGGCGACCTTGTCCTGACCAGCGAGGGCGAGGCGCATGCGGTGCGCTGGATTGGACGCCAGACCGTCTCGACGCGGTTCGCCGATCCCTTACGCGTCCAGCCGATCCGCATTCGCGCGGGCGCGGTCGCCGACGCCGTTCCGGAGCGCGACCTTCTCGTGTCGCCCGACCACGCCATCGGCCTCGGCGGCATTCTCGTCCACGCTTCGGCACTTGTGGACGGGATCGCTGTCACACGTGAAACCGTGGCGGACGAGACAATCCTCTATCTTCACGTCGAGCTGGATCGACACGCGCTGCTTCTTGCCGAAGGGCTGGCTGCCGAAAGCTTCGTCGACAACCTTCAGCATCTCGCGTTCGACAACTCGGACGAGCGCGAGGCGCTCTCGGTAAGCGATGCGCCGGTCGCCGAGATGGACCTGCCGCGCGCCAAGTCGCGCCGCCAGGTGCCCCCGTCGATCCGCCGCGCCCTCGACGCGCGGGCGCAGATCTTGTTCCCCGCCGTCGGGACCCGCGCCGCCTGAGCCTCAGGCGGCGCGTCCCGTGTTTCGCCGGATCCCGCCGCCGAACGCGGTGCGGCTCCAGTGCCGCTCGCTGGTCTTGTAGGCGGCCAGGCAATGGATCGCCACGAAGCCGAGGAATTCGGACCGGTCGAGAACGAGGCAGTCATCCGCCTCGCCCGACGCAGCGCAGCGCGCACGAGCGAGCGTTCGGGTGAGGAGGCCGGGACCGGTGGCGAGCCACAGGATGTCGCCGTCGCCCCGGTTCACGGCCGCCGTCCCCTCCGCCAGCGCCCGGGCGAGAAGGGGATGGTCGGGGCGCGCCGCCAGCCAGTTGTTGCCGAGCGAGCCGAGATCCTCCTGGTAGGCGACGAACCCGGCGCCGCGCCGCAGGAGCGGCTCGATCGGCCGCAGGCACCGATCGTCGGCATCGGCCCAGACGCCGCCCTCGCGTGACAGGAGGGCAAGCCGGAAGAGGTCCGCCTTCATGGCAGGCTCGCGCGCCCGCGCGAAGGCCGCACTCACCTCGCGTGCTGCGTGTGCGGCAAGGTATTCCCGCGCCTCCCCCTCGCTCCAGACGCGATGCCGGAAACCCGGATTGCGCTCGCGCCAGCTCGCCATGTAGGCCGCCACGTCGGCGGGAACCTCGTCGTCGGTCCAGAACTGGTGGATGACGTGCGGCACGCCGCCGCCGCCGGTGCCCAGGGTCCGGGCAAGCGAACCCGCTCGCCGGGCCTCGATGAAATGGAGGATCGCCGCGCCCGTGTAATCGGGAAAGGCGTCGACGCAGGCGGCGATCGCGCCGGCGCGCTCCGCGGAAGGATGCGCGAGCGCCGCGCGCAGCGCCTGCAGCGCCTCGGCGTCCAGCCGGAACTCGTCGAGAAGCTGCCCGTAGTGGCTCTGCGACGGATTGGCGGACTTGCCACGCAGGGCGTTGGCGCCGGCCTCGATCTTCGCCGCCTCGGCCAGCACTCGCCTCGTGCGGGGAATGTCGAGTGCAAGGAGCGCGGCATGAGCGAGGCGGTTGCGATACCAGCCGTCCGCCGGCTGGAGGCGAACCGCCGCCTCGCCCTCAACGATCGCCGTGTCGAAGTCCCAGCGCGCCGAGGCGAGCTGCGCCCGCGCGAAGCGAAGGCGTGCCTCGTCCGCGCGCGTCGCGACGGGAAGGCTAGAGAGAAGAGCTTCGGCGCGGGACAGCCGGGCGCTTTCGATCGCCGACAGTGCCGCGGCGATCGCGACGGCGGGCAGGCGCTCGACCGCCAGCGCGGCGTCGAAGCGACGCTCGGCCTCCTCGATCCGGCCGAGCTGGCGCAAAAGCTCCGCCGCGGCCGTCGTGATCTCCGGCCGCTCGCCGAAGCGGGCTGCGAGATCGTCGAGCCCTGCGAGCGCGCGATCGGGCTCGCCCGCCATCGCCAGAAGCCGCGCCTGCATCAGCCGGGGCCAGAGGCGGCCGGGATCGGCGGCGGCGGCTTGGGCGAAGAGGTCGGAGGCGACGGCAAGCTCGTCGCGCGACAGCGCGTGGCGCGCGCGCGCTTCGAGAAGGGCGGGATGGCCGGGCGCGTGGCTTTCGGCCTCCTCGAGAAGGGCGAGAGCCTCGCCGGGCCGCCCGAGCCGCAGCGCGTCCTCGGCGGCTTCGTTGAAGAGGTCCGGCCGGTCCGGCCAGCGCCGGGCGGTCTCGGCGAGGAGGGCCAAGGCTTTCGGCCCGTCGCCCTCGAGCCGCAGGAGACGGGCGAGCCCCAGCATCGCCTCGGCGGCGCGGGGGGAGGTGGGCGGCACGGACAGGAGAAGCGTGCGGGCGTCGCCGAACGCGCCGCGCTCGGCGAGGCGCTGCGCCAGCGCGATGAAAAAATGCGCCTCCGCCGGATCGGCTTCAGTGGCGGCGCGAAGGGCCGCTTCGGCCGCCGGTCCGTCGCCCCGGGCCTCGGCCAGGAGCGCCAGTCCCATATGGGCCCAGCCGAAACCGGGACGCACCGCGAGGGCGCGCCGGTAGGCATCGCTCGCGGCCTCCGCATCGCAGGTCTCGCGCTGGAGGTCGCCGAGGCAGAGAAGGGCTCGGGCGTGGCCGCCGTCCCGCCGCAGCGCCTCGTCCAGCCGGGCGCGGGCCGCATCGACGCCTCGCAGGCGCCGGTCGAGGAGGGCGAGTTCGACCAGCGCATCGGTTGCGACGTCCGGGCGGGCGGCCAGCGCTTCGTAGACGGTTCCCGCCTCGCCGGATCGCCCGGCGGCCCGCAGGTCGGCCGCGAGCTCGAAGCCGGCCTGGGCGGGTCCGGTGCCCTCCGCCCAGAGGGCGCGCGCGAGATCGAAGGCCTCGGCGGGCCGCCCCCGTGCGCGCAGGACATGAGCGAGAATCCGGAACGCCGTGGGATGGGCCGGCTCGAGCCCGAGGGCGGCGCGGGCCTCGGCTTCGGCTTCGTCGAAGAGCGCCAGCGCCTGCGCGTCGGCGGCCCGCTCGGCCCGCAACGACGCTTCGCCCGGCTGCAGGCGGCATGCGGCGCGCATGTGGGCCAGCGCCCGCTCGCCGTCGCCAAGCGCTCTTGCGGCGCGCGCCAGGAGCCGCAGGGGCCGCGTTCCGGCGCCGTGTCGCACGAGGTGCCGGGCGGCCCACGTTTCGGCTTCCAGCGGTTCGCCGGCGTCCAGAAGCGCGTCGGCAAGGTCGAGCGTCCCCGTGTCCGGGTCGAGCGCGGCCAGCGCGCGGGCGTGGTCCACCTGGCGCGGGCGGTCGCCACGCCGGGCGGCGAGCCGCATCAGCGTGCGGGGCGCGCCGGCAAAGCGGGGATGGCGCGCCGCGAGCACGCCGAGCGCGTCCTCGGCTTCGCCGATGCGCCCGAGCCCCGCGAGCGCTTCGGCATGGTCGAGAAGAAACCACGGATCGGTGGGCAGGAGGTCGGCGGCGACGCGCGCGGCGGCGAGTGCGCCCTCGGCATCGCCCCGCGCCCGGGCGGCGCCGGCCAGCGCGCGAAGGGCATGGGGCAGGGGCGTTCCACCGGCGAGCGCGCGCAAGGCCTCGTCGGCCTCCTGCGCGCGGCCGAGTGCACCGAGCGCCTGCGCCCCGTCATAGGCGCTCCACAGATCGCCGCGATCGCGCGCGGCGGCGGCACGGAAGTGACGCAGGGCCGCCTCGTGATCGCCGCGCGCGCGCGCGATCAGGCCGAGCATGCGCCACGCCGGGGCGAAGTCCGGCCGCTCGCGCGACAGGGCCTCGGCGCTCGTCTCGGCCTCCGCCTCGCGCCCGAGGGCCAGAAGCTCGGCGGCGGCGTCGACCCGGCTCCACGGGTCGCCCGCCGCGCTGAACAGGGCGAGCGCCAGCGCCCGGTCTCCCGCCGCGCGGGCGGCGAGCGCCGCCTCGCGACGGTTCGGGGTCTGGGGGACGGACATCGGCGGTCGGGCTCGTTCGGCAGTGTGTCGGGCGGCAAGGTGTCGGGCGGGCGCAGCGGCGCCGCTTCCGGAGCCGCCAGATTGCACCGCGATCCTAAACGGCGCCTTACCCCGACGCCTATCCCGCCATGACCGTGTCCTTGAACTGAAGCTGGTCCGGATCGGAATAACCGGCGTCATAGCCGTCGTTGTAGGACACGAAGGTGCCGAAGTCGGTATGCGTCACGTGGCCGCCGGCAAGATACGGGTCGTGATGCGCGGCGGAGCCGTCGTCTGCCGATCCGGCGTCGTACCCGTCGGGAAGCGCGCCGTAGCCGAGCAGGGCGAAATGATCGGAGCCGTCGCCCGCGACCACGCTGTCGGGCGTGCCGTAGCCGTAGCCGGCATCGTGGGCGCCCGAGCCGTAGCCGTCGTAGGCGGGGTAGGCGGTGGCCGCATGCGCCTCCTCGCCCGATGCCGGGACGAAGCTTCCGGTGCCGTCGTGAAGGCGAATCGTGTCGCTGCCCGAGCCGCCGGGAAGGTCGGCGAAGCTCGATGCGCCGTCGGTATGAAGGACCTGGGCCGAGGCGGACCCGTCCATCGTGGTTCCCTCGCCGCTGGCATGGACCGTGTCCGTGTGCAGCGTCGCCGAGTGGCCGGAGGCGTAGATCGTGGCATTGCCGCCGTAGATCGTCTCCATGCCGCCGGAGGAGCGGATCGTGTCGCTGCCCGCGGGCGTCGGGGGAAGGGCGGCGAGGCTGTGCGCGGTGCCGCCGTCGCTGCCCCAGAGCGTGTCGGTGCCGAGGCCCCCGAACGCCTCCGATCCATAGGCGGCATGGGCGCCCGGCACGCTGTCGGCGCCGGCCGGCGCGGCAAAGGCCGGAGCGGGGTCCGTGGCATGCGTGGGGGCGGGCGCGAAGGTTTCGGCCTGCGGCTCGGCGGTGGCGGCATGGGCACCCGAATCGGCCGGCGATCCGGCGAGGATCGAGCCGGCGTGATCGAAGGACGCCTCGCTTGCGGAAGCCTCGACAGGGCTGGGCGTGGCCGAGGCGCCCTCGGGCGTGCTTCCCACCGATTCGACGGCGCTGCGCGAGGTGTCGACCGAATCCGCAGCGGTGCCGCCCAATCCGAGATCGGACAGCACGCTGTTGATATGGTCCGACGTGTCCGGGGACATGTGTCCGCCGCTCGCGCTCGCCGAATAGGTGTAGATTTCAGCCATTCATGGCCCTTGGGAGCCGGTCGCCGTCGCAGGCGGGCCGGCGCAAAATAGCGTCAGGCGGCGGCGTCGACCTCGCGCGCCGGCCGGCGGAAGACCCGCAGGCGGCTCGGCTGGCGGACGGGGGTGGACATGGGCGCGCGGGCGGCCCCTTCGGCGGCGGCGACGAAGTCGAGGCGCACGCCGACCAGGGGGTCGAGCGGGGTCGGGCCGACGAGTTCGATCTCGCGCCCCTGCCGGGTCGCGACGGACGATCCGAGAAAGACGCCGTCGCCGCGAAGCGCCAGGCCGGGCGCAGCGTCGGGCAGAAGGCGGACGCGCAGGCCGATCAGCGGCAGCGCCCGACCGCGCGTTCCGGCATAGGCGCCGGCCGGGGTCCAGGGCGACCAGCCCGCGCCCCGCCCGCCGCTCGCCACCTGGTATTCCAGCGGCAGGTCGGCGGCGACGCCGCGCATCTCGATGCCCTCGATGCGGCCCGGCGTGTCGGGCCCGCAGATCCAGTGGCCGCGCGGGGCGGCGATGTCGCCGCGCAGCGAGACGTGGGCGCGCACGAGGAACTCGACGCCACCCTCGGCGAGGTCCGGCCGCAGGCGCAGCGCCGGGGCGGGAGCGCTGCCGGCCTCCGCGCCCATGCGCTTCAGGTCGAGGCCCGCCGGCAACGCGCCGCCGACGCCGGTGCCGCGCATCACGACGTCGATCGCGCCCGGCTCCTCCGCCACCACGACGAGGACTTGGCCGGGCGCCGCGAGGAGCCCGGGCCGCTCGCCCGGCGCGCCGAGAAGCGAGATGCCGGGCGACACGGCCACGACCTCGACCTCGGGCGCCGCGCCGTGGGCCAGGGGCTCGCCGCGATAGGACAGAGCCGACAGGCCCCGTTCCACTCTCAAGGTCGCCCGTCGTTCAGGTCCGCTCACGGGGTGGCTCCATCTTGCTCGTCCACCGCCAGAAGACACCGTCGCAGGTTGATATTCGATTGCGCCGCTGTTCTTCGTTTTATTGAGGAAAACGGAGTGTGAACACTATTGTTCGGATCGTTCGGACCAACACAAGGTGAACGGAAGTTATCCATGCGGGCCATCGCGGGTGCCGTCGGGCACGCTGTCGATGTTTTCGCGCGCCGGGCCTTGCCGTAACTCGCGGTTACCAAGCCGTAAGGAATATCTTCCATAATCTAGACAAAATCGCACGAAGGACTAACCGCCATGATCCGGGGAAGCATCGAGTTCGCCAGCGCCGATCTGATCCAAGGCTGGATCCACACCTCGGACGGTCGGGTGCGCGACTACACGCTCCTCGCCTTCCAGGGCGACCAGTGCGTGGGCGCGGGCCGGGTCGACACCTTCCGGGGCGATCTGGCCGACGCCGGCATCGGCGACGGGCATCTCGGCTTCTCCTTCCCGATCTCGGTGGCGGCCGACGCGGTCGGCTCCGTGGTCCTCCGGCTCGAGGGGGGCGACGCCGTCCTCCTGCAGAACAGCGCCCGCGTGGCGGGGGGCACGAAGGCGCGTGCCGGCCTCTCGCGCGAGGATGTGCGCGAGCGCCTCGCCGCCCTGAAATGGGCGCTGAAGCACGGACGCGTGTCGCAGGCCGACTTCGACTTCCTGCGCATCCTCTGGTCGTTCGGCGCCTACGAGCGCGGCCTCCTGCGCCGGGTCGCCGGCGACGAGGCCGTGGTGGCCGACAAGCCCGCCGCGGTCGCCGCCGCTCTCCTGGAATCCTATGCCGGCACCGACGTGCGCACGGCGACGCAGACGGTGCGCACGCCGGCCGAGTTCGCGTCGGCCCTCGCGCAGACGCTCGCCATGCCCTCCGCCCCGCCGGTCGTCGCCGTCCATGCGAGCGGCCGCGCCACGGTGCGCGTGGCGGAAGGCACCCATGTCGCCGACACGGAGGGCGCGCCGTCCGCGTCCTTCACCGACTACCCGCTGACCGGCGAACAGCTCCTCATCCTCGACGCGCGTGCGCGCTGCGAGATCCAGATGGGCGAGGGCGCCACGGTGGAGATCGTGCGCGCCGAGCCGGCCGCCTGATCGAAAGCCCCTAGCCCCCCTCGCACCGCCCTCCGCCATGCTGCAAGTCCTTCCCCTTTCCGCCTATGCGGCCACGGACCTCGTGGAGCTCGAGACCGGGCGCTGGTGCGGACGCATCGAGCGTGTGGACGCGGGCGAGGGCATCTCGGGATGGGTCCTGTGCGTGGACGCGCCGGGCGCCGCGACGGACCTCGAGCTGACCGTCGGCGACGACGCCTTCCATTTCGGCGCGAGCGGCCTCGCCCATCCGCCGAGCGACCTGCGGCTCGGCCATGCGACGCGCGCGGCGTTCCGCTTCGGCGCGGAGGTCTTCGCGCGGCTGGCGCGCCTGTCGCCGCGCCGCGCCGCCATGCCCGTCGGCGTGCGGGTGGCAGGCACCGATGTCCGCCTGATGCCGCCCGGCGGCCGCGACCCGACCGTGGGCGAGCTCGTCGCCGCCTGGCGCGGCAGGGTGCTCGCGAACCTCTCCCCGCGCGGCAGCGAGGACACGCGCGGCGACCGCATGCTGCGGCGCCTGAGCGGCCTGCGCGCGGAAGCGCTCGGCCTTCGCGAGCGCCCCTTGCGGCCCATTTCCGACAACGAGATCGGCCAGATCGACGCGGTGCATGCCGGCGCCGAGGGCCAGGTCTGGTTCGTCGGATGGATGAAGCGCGGGGCCGAGAGCGATTTCGCCGCCGTGATCGCCGATCGCGAGAAGCTGCCGGCGGGCGGCGCCGTGTTCCGCTACGAGCGGCCCGACCTCAACTCCACCTGCGTCGGCGTCGTCGGCCTTCTCGACACCGGCTGGCAGCCGCCCCCCGTGCTTCGCGACGGCTTCGTGTATCTCGGCCACGGTGCGCAGTTCCACCTGCGCTACGGCCCCTATACGCGCGTGCTCCGCGCCGAGGCCTTCACCGCCGCCTTCACGCAGGCGCAACCCTTGAGCGTCGGCGGCCATGCCGAGGGGCTGGCCGCCGTTCTCCATTCGGGCGGCAACTGGATGGCGGGCAACGCCGCGGCCGCCGGGATCGGGGCCGAGGGCGGGCTCGACAGGCTTCTGATGGTGCCGGGCTTCGGGTGCTTCGCCGAAGGTTGGGCGGTCAGCCCCGCCAAACGGATCGAGACCTTCCAGATGCGCATCGGCGACTGCGTGCTGACCGCCGACGAGGCGTCCACCGGGTTTCGCCCGCGCGCCGACCTCGCCGCGGTCTTCGGCGGCGGCGGCACCACGGCGCGCGCCGGCTTCTCCACCGTGCTTCAGGGGGCGCTCCCCGCGGACGCCGCCGGCGCGCCGCTCCTGCGCGTCGTCCACGACGACGGCACCGGCGCGGTGCTGCGCGTCGAGCCCAAGCTCCTGCGCCGCCTCGACCCGGTGGCCGACGGCGAGGAACTCCTCGCCCTGTTTCCCGCGATCCGCCACGAGCCCTTTTGGGACGCCTTCATCAAAGCCCAGCAGCGCAATCTCGCCCAGGCGCGACGCGAGCCGGCGGTGCTCGCGGCCGCCCCGGCGGAGCGCCTCGTCGTGGTGCGGCTGCCCGGCGAGATCGGCAACCTCAACCTCGTCTTCGACCGCCTCGCCCGGCACCTGCCGGAGCTCGGCGAGGCCACGGGCCTGTGCATCGTCGCCGACGGCGGGCGGGGGCGGTCGGAGGCACTGATGCGCTTCGAGGAACTGCGCGGCGGGACGGCGGCGCCGCTGTCGCTCCTCGCCGTCCCGCACGGCCACGACATCCTGTCCGAGCTGCCCTTCGTGCTGGCGACCCTGAACCCCGAGCGCTTCGTCCATGTCGGGCGCGGCATCGTCCCGAACGCGGCCGGCTGGCGCGCCGCCGATGCCAGTCTTTCGCGGCGCGGCCACGGTCTGGACCGCTTCGAGATCCTCGACGACGCCGGGCGGCCCGACCGCGTCGACGGCGCGCTGGGCGCCGCCTGCTTCGGCTGGAGCACGGCGGCCTTCCTTGCGCATGCCGCCGAGACGCCGGCGCTGACGCGCGGCCTCTTCGGCGACAGTGGCCTGCCCATCTCTCCGGGCCGCGACCGGCACCATCGCGCCTGCGCCCTGCGCATCGAGCGCGCCGCCGTCTCGCGCCTTGCCGACATGATCGACGCCGACCTCCTGAAGCGTCGGGGAGCCGAGGCCGCATGATCCCCGCCAACGCCAATACCCTTGCGGGGCCCGCGCGCCCCAGCCTGCCGAGGGTCGCCGTCATCTCCCACAGCCACCCTTCGCTCTCGAAGGGCGGCGCCGAGATCTCGGCCTATGCGCTGTTCCGGGGCCTGCGCCAGATCGGGGTGGACGCCATCTATATCGGCGCCTGCGCGGCCTCGACGCGCCATCGCCTGGCCTTTGCCGACGAGAACGAGTTCGCCGTCTTCCACGACGCCGAGCGCTACGACCACTTCTACCACCTCGCGCCCCGCGCGGTCTCCGACCAGCTTGTCGAGATCCTCCAGCGCGAGGGCGTCGGCATCGCCAACTTCCACCACTTCTACCATCTCGGTCTCGGGGCGCTGCGCGCGGTCAAGGCGACGCCGGGCATGCGCACCTATCTCACCATCCACGAGTTCCTGGCGATCTGTCAGAACCACGGGCAGATGATCACGCGCCAGGCCCGCATCCTGTGCGAGGGCGCCTCGAACGAGGCGTGCGGCACCTGCTTTCCCGAACACCTGCGCTCGCAGTTCGCCATGCGCCGCGACACGATGCTGGACAGCTTCGGCGACTTCGACGGCTTCGTCTCGCCGAGCCGCTTCCTTGCCGACCGCTTCACCGACTGGGGCCTCGACGCCGCCCGCATGCGCGTCATCGAGAACGGACTGCTCGCGCCGGGCGAACCCATGCGGGCCCCCAAGCGCGACCGGAGCTGGACCTTCGGCTTCTTCGGCCAGATCAACCCGTTCAAGGGCGTCGACGTCCTCCTCGACGTCGCCGACCTCATCGGTGCCGACAAGACGCTCGCCCATTCCATGCGCCTGCGCATCCACGGCAACCTCATCGGCCAGAGCCCCGAGTTCACCGAGCGGTTCGAGACGAGCCTCAAGGCCCACCCGTTCCTGTCCTATGCCGGCGCCTACGACAACCGCTCGGTGCACCGCCTGATGAGCGAGTGCGACTATGTCGTGATCCCCTCCAAGTGGTGGGAGAACTCGCCGGTGGTGATCCAGGAGGCCTTCGGCGCCGGCGCCCCGGTGATCTGCACCGGCATCGGCGGCATGGCCGAGAAGGTGCCGGACGGCGTGGCGGGCCTCCACTTCCGCCTCGGCGACGCGGCC
>NZ_BBWJ01000021.1 GCF_001463745.1 Aureimonas sp. AU22
CGCGGCCGACCTCCTGCGCGCCATGCGCGTGGCCGCCGACCCCGGCAACGCCGCGACCTTGCGTGCCGGCCTTCCCGCCGTGATCTCGGCGGCCGAGATGGCGCGGCGCTACTGCGAGGCCTTCGGCCTGCGCACCGCGCCCCGCCTGGAGGCGGCCGAGTGATCCGCGGCCATATCGATCTGGCGACGCGCGCACGCGTCGAGGGCTGGATCCATTCGGACGCCCTCACCTTGCGCGGCGCGACGGTGCTCGCCTTTCACGACGACCAATGCGTGGGCGGGGGCCGCGTGGACGTGTTCCGCCAAGACCTCGCCGATGCGGGCCTTGGCGACGGCTTCGTCGGCTTCGGCTTTCCCGTGGTCCTCGGCCCGGGGCAGAACCCGCGCGTCCTCGACGTGCGTCTCGACGGCGGCACGCTGCTTCTGAAGCAGGGCTCCTGCGCGCTCGCCCCGCGCGAGGCGCTGACGGAGGACCGGCGCCGCCAGGGACGCGACCCCGCCGCCCTGTCCTGGATGCTGGGGCGCGGCTGGCTGGCGCAGGCGCAGCACGACGCCCTGCGCGGTCTCGCCCGCTTCGGGGCCCATCCGCTCAACCTCGGCGTCGAGCGTCGCGGGCGCGACCCCGGCGCCGTGTGCGACGAGGTGGCCCTCCAGGCGGCCGACCTTCTCGAGCTCTATCTCCAGACGGCGATCGACTGCGAGATCCGCGATGGGGTGCGCGGGCACGACCTGCCGGACATCCGCCGGTCGTTGCGCGCGGCCTTTCCCCATGCCCCGCCGGCCATCGGCGTCTGGGCCGCGGCCGACCGCCGGCTCGAGATCGTCGAGGGCTCCCACCTCGGCGGCGCCGAGACGGAGGCGGGAGGAGGCCTCGAATACGCCTTCGGCGGCCGCACGCTCCTGCTCGTCGATCTCGACGCAACCGCAAGCCTGCGCGCGGGCGACATGGGCCTGCCCTTCACCGCCTTCGTGCCCTGCCGGCCGGAGGAGCGCCGGTGATCTCGGAGCGCGCCGAACCGATGACGGGCGAGCGCATGGTCTCGCGCATCTATTCGCCCTTCTCCTACCCGCTGCCGCGCCAGGCGGGGCTGGTGCCGATCGTGGCCGCCGAGGCCGAGCGGCTGGCTCCGGCCTTTCCCGTGGTCTGGCAGCGCGGCGAGGAGGGGCCGCGCCTGTGCGCGCTGCGCTCCTTCCACGAGGACGGTTCGGGATTTGCGCCCGGCACCGCCGACGCGCTCGCGCTCCTGCCGCTGCTTCTCCAGGCCTATCCCTTCGTGTTTCCGGCCGGCCCGCCGCGCGAGAGCGACAACCCGCGCCTCCTGGACGTCGCGGGGGCCGACCTGCCGACGGATGCCGGGGCGCCGATCACCACGGCGGACGGGCGCCTCACCAAGGGGGCGGAGCTGCGCCTGCGCGCCCTGTCCCTGTTCGAGCGCGACTTCCCGCGCACGGCGGCCATCGGGCGCATGCTCGGCGAACTCGGCCTTCTCGAACCCTGGCCGTTGCGCTTCGACCTCGGGGGCGGGCGCGTCTGCGACATCGAGGGCCTCGCGGTGGTGACGGCCGGCGCCTTCGATACGCCGCGCCTCGAACCGGTGATCGCCCGCCACGGCATCGCGGCGGCGCGCCTCCTGTCGCTGCATCGCCTGTCCCTCTTCCGGGCCGCGGCGCTTCTGACGGCCGCGCGTGCCTCGGCCGCCTCGATTGCGCCGCGATGACGATGACCCTCGCCCCGCTTGCCGCCATGGCCGAGGCGCGCTTCCGCCCGCCCGAGCATTTCGGCTTCGCAGCTTCGCTCGCCTGGATCCCGGTCAACGACACCGAGTTCCACCTGACCGCCCACCACCTGCCGCTCGCCGTGCGCATGCTCGGCGGCATGCCGCGCCTCGGCGCCCTCGTCCATCCCGCCTTCCTGCGCCGTCCCGCGGTGGACGGGCAGGGCGTCTGGACCGCCGGCTACAAGCCGCTGGCCCTGCGCACGCACCCGTTCGTCCTGTCGGGCCGGCGCACCGGCCGTCCGATCGACGAGATCGACGTCGTCACCGACGCCGGGCTCGTCGGGCCCTGGGGCATGCCGGTCTCCTCGGAACAGGCGAGCGGCGTGCTGTCGCCGGAGATGGCGGCGATCCATAAGGCGCTCGTCGCGATGCGCGCGGGCGCGGTGAAGCTGTCGGCGGCGCTGGAGCTTCTGCGCATCGCCAATGTGCTGGTGCCGCTGCGCGATCCGGCGGGCCGGCCGGCTGCCGACCTGACGCTCGACCCGCAGCGGCTCGCGGGCCTCGACGAGGGCGCGGCGGCTGCCCTTGCCGCACGCTCCTTCCTGCCGCTGGATCTCGCCGGCGCGCTGGTCTTCTCGCGCCGCCACTTCCGGCCCGAGCGCCTGCCCCTGGCCCCCGCAAGGCCCCTGCCCGGCAGCTTTGAAGCCGCCGCGAGGGCGCCGCTCGCCGAGCCGGCCGACATCGTGCTGGCCAGCCTCGAGGCAATGAACTTCGCGCTCGACGGCAGCGACCTCTTCGACATCCTCGCCATCGGCGACTGGTCGGACTTCGCCGCGCCGCCGCCCCCGCCGTCCGAGCTGGACGCGAAAGGGGAGGGGCGCGCCGCCGCAGCCGCATGAAGTATCTCTTCGTCCACAACAACTTCCCCGCCCAGTTCCGGCACCTGGCGCTCCATCTCGGCGCCGATCCGAAGAACGAGGTGCGCGCCATCGGCGCCGAGGGCTCGCGCCCGCTGCCGGGCGTGACGCTGCACCGCTACGCGCTGCCGCCCGGCTCGCTCGCCGCCACGCACCCCTTCGCGCGGCGCTTCGACGGCGAGGCACGGCGAGCCGAACAGACGCTCTACGTCGCGACCATGCTGCGCGCTTCCGGCTTCACCCCCGACATCGTCGTTGCCCATTCCGGCTGGGGCGAGGCGATGCCGCTGCGCGCCGCGTTTCCCGACGCGCGCCTCGCGGTCTACTGCGAATATTTCTACCGGCCGCGCGAATCCGACGTGAACTTCGACCCCGAGTTTCCCGAACTCGGCCTCGACGGGCTGGTCGGCCTTCACGCGCGCAATGCGGCCAGCCTCCTGGCGCTCGCCGACTGCGACCTTGCCCTGTCGCCGACGCTCTGGCAGCGCTCGACCTTTCCCGCGGAGTTCCGCCCGAAGATCCGCACCGTCCACGAGGGCGTCGACACGCGCCTCGTCGCGCCCGATCCCGCGGCGACGCTGCGCCTCGACGACGGCACGGTGCTGCGGGCGGGCGAGGAGACGGTGACGTTCGTCGCGCGCAATCTCGAACCCTTGCGCGGCTACCACGTATTTTGCCGCGCCCTGCCGGCGATCCTGCGCGAGCGACCCAACGCGCGCGTCCTCGTGGTCGGCGGCTTCGACGTCTCCTACGGCCAGCGTCCGCCCACAGGCGAGAGCTGGCACCGCGTCTTCCTCGACGAGGTGGCCGGCGAGATCGACCTCGGCCGGGTCCACTTCCTCGGCCATCTCCCGTTCGCTCGCTATCTCGACGTCCTGAAGGTCTCGCGCGCCCACGTCTATCTCACCTACCCGTTCGTCCTGTCCTGGTCGTGCCTGGAGGCGATGGCGACGGGCTGCGCGATGGTCGCCTCCGATACGCCGCCGGTGCGCGAGGTGATCGATGGGCGGAACGGGCTCCTCGTGCCCTTCCACGATCCGGCCGCGCTGGCCGGAGCGGTGACGCGGGTTCTGGCCGACCCCGAGCGCTACCGGGAGATGGGCGCGCTGGCGCGCCGCACCGTGGTGGAGCGCTACGACATGGCCGGCGTCTGCGTGCCGGAGGCGATGCGCCTCCTCCACGCCCCGACCACGCTGCCCCGCCGCAGCGCCCCGCCGGCCTTCGAACCGGGCCTCTTCGGCGCGGCCTGACGGCGCTCCCACGCAATGTTCATCATTTCCGACCATGATGGGCGGTCCTTGAACCCCCACCCGATCCCGAACGAAGGTTGAACCGCATGCGCGCAGCCCTGGTGAAGTATTCCGGCCGGCGGCTGAACAACCACGAGGCCGTGTGGTTCGACGTCCCCTTCCGCAACACGCTGGAGGACTACTACAACACGGGCGACATCTGCGTTTACGATTCGACGCTGCGCCTCGTCGACTACGGTGAGGGCACGCCCCTCAACATCGACGAGCCGGTGACGGACGAGGGCGTTCGCCGGATCAAGGAGTCCTGCGACTTCGTCCTCCTGCGCGGCTCGAACTACATCCACGAGGCGATGGACTGGGGCCATTTCCCCCAATGGCTGGAGGCGCTGGACCTGCCGGTCCTGTGCATCGGGGTCGGCGCGCAGGCCGAGACCGAGCGCCCGATCGTGCTGCCGCCGGAGGGCCGACGCCTCTGGCAGATGATCGCCGATCGCGCCACGATCGGCGTGCGGGGCGCCTTCTCGGCCGAGACGCTGCACCGCAACGGCATCCACAATCTCGAGATCGTCGGCTGCCCCTCGATGTTCCGCGCGCGCGACCGCGAGATGACGCTGCGCCACCGGGAGGGGGGGCCGAAGCGCGTGACCTTCTCGCTCCGCCGCGAGGTCGGCTCGACCTATGCGGTCGACCCCGCCGATTTCCAGGCGACGCAGAAGCGCATCATCGCCAAGCTCGATCTCGTCGCCGACCTCTACCTTTCCTGCCACGGCGAGCCGGAGGAGAAGGCCTTCTTCTTCCGCGCGCCGATGCACAAGGACAAGGCGCTGGCGAAGCTCGTGGCGGAAGGCTGGTTCGACGAGACCACGGGTGCCCGCCTGAAGGCGCTCTACGAGGAGCGCCTCTACTATGTCGGCGCGCCGGGCGACTACGACGTCTACGCGCCGCAGTTCGACGCGGCGCTGGGCTACCGCGTCCACGCGGTGCTGCCGGCGGTCGCCATGGGCGTGCCCGGCGTCCTCTTCTCCTACGACACGCGCTCGCGCGAGCTCGCCGAGACCTTCGACCTGCCGATCTATTCGCCCGCCGAGTTCGAGCGTCAGACGCTCGCCGACGCGCTCGCCCCGTCGCGCTTTTCCCGCTTCTCCGAGCGTTTCCCGGAGCGCTACGACCGGATGAAGGCGTTCATCGAGAAGAACGGGGTGACGACGCGGATGTGAGCCGCCGCTGCTCGAGTTCTTGGCGGATCGCCTCGTAGAGACTCGGCATCGCTTCGCGCAAAGGCCTGGCGCGCGCGAAGTCTTCGTCCGTCCATTCCGGGTTGTCGCTGACGTCGTGCCAGTCCTCCAGCGTGTAGCCATGGGCTGCAGCATGTACGGGGTCGAACGTACTGGGCATCGTTCACTCCTCCCCCTCCTTACGCGATCGCCTGCAGCACCATGTCGGGATGGCGTGCGATGACGCGCACATAGGCAAGCGCGAAGTCCGGCGGCGTGGTTCGGGCCTGTTCCCAGTCGCGCAAGGTTCCGACCGGCACGCGGAAGCGCTGGGCGAATTCCTGCTGCGACAGTCCGAGACGGGTCCGCACGGTGCGAATCGTGCGCGCTTTCAAGCCGCGATCCAAGGCCTCCGCCGACACGTCGAAATCCTCGGGGTCGCCGGCATCAGCGGTCAGAGAGATAGGCTCGTTCTTCACCGGCATTGCTCCTTCGGACCGAAATGAACCTGGGCTCGTCATGCCGCCACGTGAAGACGGCGGTGTAGAGCTTGCCCGCCACTTGTCCGATCACCTTGAACCGCTCCTCGCCGTCCTCCGGGCGGATCGAGGGAAGGATCAGATGTTCGTCATCACCCATGACGGTCTCGCCGAACAGGAGCGGCAACCCGTGCCGCTCGCGGTTGATGGCATCCTTTCTGGGATCGAACCGGTCCGACACAGAGCCATAGTACGGGTATTCCGTACTGTCTGCAAGCTGCGAACCTACCGCCTCCCGATCCGCACCTGCACCATCACGATGTCCCGGTCCGGCCCCACCTCGCAGCCATCGAGTTGCGCGCGCACGAAGGTGAGCGCGGGGCGGTCACCGAGGGTGGTGAAGTTGCGATCGGAACTCTCCGGGTCGACGAGCGCGGGATAGCCGATGGGGCGCTCGGGCGCGCAAGGGGTGCCGCTGCCCATCAGGGGCGCCTCCAGAAGCAGCGCCGGGCCCTGCCAATGAAGGAGGTCCGGACTGGTGGCGTAGAAGATCCCGGTCCGCTCCACCCCGTCGCCGTCCGCGCGCCGTCCCTTCATCGTCGCGATCCATTGGCCGGATGCCTCGTGGCGCGTCAGGCTCGTCACCGGCCAGGGGAGGGCCGCGGGATCGATCGGATCGCAGACATGGGCGGCCGGATCGAGGTCCCCGGCGTAGGGGTCGGGAAGCCGCGTGGCGAATGCACCGCTCGCCCAGGCCCGCCAGCGCGAGGCATCCGTGAGGTCGTCGGTGCGCAGAAGGCAGTTGCCCGAGCGCTGCGGCGCGGGCGCCACGACGTTGGCCATCATCGCGAAGCCGCCCGTAACCGCCACGATGTTGGTCGGCTCGAAGACGCCCGCCTGGGCCCCGCGCGTCTCCTCCGCCCGGCGCGGCAGGGCGGCGACGAGGCGCGGCTCGGCCGGACGGAAGCTCGCTCCCCCGTCCGTCGAGACCGCGGCGGTCAAGGCGTTGTACCAGCAGGCGGCGGCATCCCGAGGCGCGCAGGCGCCGAGCCGGTGCCCGCGATACTCGTCGTGCACGACGGCGTGGACGGTCCGCCCGTCGGTGGTGAAGGTGCTGGCGATCCAGCTCGCGTTGTCGAAGGAGGCCGGATCGTCCCGCTGCCGGCCTTCGAAGACGACGGTGCAGGAATGGGCGAGCGAGGCGAAGTCCGGTCCCTCCAGGCTCCGCGCACGGTGGTGGCTCTGGAACAGGTGGATCGTTCCGGCGGCGTCACGATAGGCCCGGCTCGGGGTGTCGGGGATGTCCCACGTCTCGCAGGCGTCGCGCTCGTGGCGAAAGAGGAGGCGTTCGCGTCCGGGGTCGACTGTCAGCGTCAGCGCCGGCTCGCCGGCCGTCGCCGCGCCGGCCCCGACGGTGAGACCCGCCGCCAGCGTGCCGCGCAGGACGCGGGACGGGCCGCCGGGCGCCGTTCGCGAGGCGGAGGACGGCAAGGTCGCCTTTTTAAACAGAGCTTTACTCCCCTCGTGCCATTTTTCGTCGAATGTCCGGCGCGGCGGCTCCACCGCCCGCCCCGGGAGAACGGTCACGCGGCGGCTTCGATCCCGTCCGCCCGGACCTTCGTCGCGCGGCGTCAAGCCGGAAAGGAACGAGCCATGCGCGATCCCCGGACCACCGGGAAGCGCCGGGAAACGGGCGAAGGCGCGCTGCCGACATGCAGCGCCGCGCCGTGTCCCGTGGCCGGAGGGGGGGCTGCGTGAAGCCCGTCCTGTCCTCGCCGCTCCTTGGCATCGTGCGCACGCTGTCCTTCGGCTACGTCAACCTCTTCGCCTTCGGCTTCTTCCTCCCCTTCCTGTTCATGGCCATGTCGGTCGTGCCCATGAGCATCGTGGAGCGCGTCGGCACCAGCCGCAACGCCTCGACGCTGATCACGCTCCTCGTCATCGCGGCAGTGGTGGCGGCCACCTACACGGTGATGGAACAGATCCGCGGCCAGGTGCTGGAGCGCATGGGGCTGGTGATCGACGAGCGCCTGACGCGCGTCTGCTTCGACGCGGTGAACCGGGGGCAGGCGCGATCCGGCGCTCCCGCCGCCCAGGCGCTGGCCGATCTCCAGACCGTGCGCCGCTTCCTGTGCGGCCCCTCGCTCTCGGCGATGATCGACGCCTTCTGGTCGCCGCTCTTCGTGGTGGCGATGTTCTTCATCAACGCCGCCTTCGGCTTCCTGATGCTGGGGCTCCTGGCCTTCTCGGCGGCCGTATCGGTCGCCACCCACTACTGGGTCGCCGGGCATCTGGCGACCGCGCAAAGGCTCGATCTCGAGGCAAACGAGTTCGGCCTCGCCGTGTCGCGCAACGCCGAGGCGCTGCGCGTCATGGGCATGCTGCCGGCGCTCGCCGAGCGCTGGTATGCGCTGCACCGCGACGGCCTCGGCTGGCGCGGCCTTGCCGGCGCGCGCGCCGCCCAGATCGGCCTCGTGCCGCGCATGCTGCAGAACGGCCAGATGATCGTGGTCTACGGCCTCGGCGGCTTCCTGTTCCTCTCCGACCGCATCCAGCTTTCGGTGCTCTTCGTGGTGCTGATGGTGATGATGCGCGCGCAGGGGCCGCTCCAGCACATCATCAACAACTGGAGCCAGATCCAGTCCTTCGCCTCGGCCGCGCGGCGCCTCGACGCGCTCCTGCGCGGCATCGAGGCCGCGCCCCATCCGCTCGCACTGCCCGCACCGTCGGGCGAGCTGAAGGTCTCGCGCCTCGTCGGCGGGCCGCCGGGCATGGCCAAGCCCGTGATCAACGACGTGTCCTTCTCGCTGCAGCCCGGCCGGATCCTGGGCGTCGTCGGCCCGAGCGGGGCGGGCAAGTCCTGCCTGTCGCGCCTCGTCACCGGCATCTGGAAGCCGGCGCGCGGCACGATCGTCTTCGGCGAGCAGGACCTCGCGCACTGGGATCCGGACGAACTCGGCCGCCATGTCGGCTACGTGCCGCAGGACGTCGAGTTCCTGCCCGGCACGATCGCGGAGAACATCGCCCGCTTCGATCCCGCCGCCACGAGCGACAAGATCCTCCACGCGGTGGAACTCGCCGGCATCCACGACATCATGCGCGGCCTGCTTGACGGCTACGCGACGCGCCTCGGTGGACCCGGCGGGCATGTCCTGTCAGGCGGCCAGCGCCAGCGCGTGGCGCTCGCGCGCGCGGTCTACGGGAGCCCACGCCTCGTGGTGCTGGACGAGCCGAACTCGAACCTCGACGCGGGCGCCGAGCAGGTGCTCGGGCGCACCATGCAGCGCCTGCGCGACGACGGCGCCGCGGTGATCGTGGTCTCGCACCGCATCAGCCTCCTCGGCTTCTGCGACGACCTTCTCGTCCTCAACGAGGGGGTGGTGCAGGCGATCGGCGCGCGCGAGCGCATCTTCAACCGCCTGCCGCGCTTCCGCGACGCGCCCGCCGCGCCGGCCGCCGTCCTCGATCTCCAGCGCACGGGAACCGGCGGGTGAGCGCCCTGCGGCCGGTGGCCGCCCGTCCCGTTGGCACCGCCGCTCCCCTCGTCGAGGCGCCGGCGCCCAACACCAACTGGCGGGGGTCGCTGCGGTCGGGCTGGATCGTCCTCGCCCTGTCGGTCGGCGTCTGCGGCGGATGGGCGGCCTTCGCCCATGTCAACTCGGCGGTGGTCACCCTCGGCACCTTCGCGGTGCAGTCGCACCGGCAGACGATCCAGCACCTGGAGGGCGGCATCGTGGAGGAGATCCTGGCGCGCGACGGCGACCGGGTGGAGGCCGGACAGGTGCTCCTGCGTCTCGACACGACGCGGGCCCAGGCGGCGGCGGCGGCCGCGGCGCAGGGGCTCGCCGGCGCGCTCGCCACCGAGGCACGCCTTGCCGCCCAGCGCGACATGGCCGACTACATGGTCCTGCCCGAAGAGGCGGCATCGCTGATGCGCGGCCTCGGCGGCAGCGAACTGCAGGACAACTACCGCGAGTTCGAGGAGCGTCGGCAGGTGCTGGCCGGCTCGCTGGAGCTCCTCGACACGCAGGGGCGGCAGGCGCGCAACGAGATCGCCCAGACCAAGCTCGACGCGCAGGCCGCCTCCGACCAGCTCGCGAGCATCGCGCGCGAATTGAAGGGCGTGAAGCCGCTCTTCGACAAGGGCCTCGTCGCCCTCAGCCGCCTCACCACACTGGAGCGGCAGAAGGCGCAGTTCGAGGGCACGATCCGCAAGAGCCGCAACGACGAGCAGAAGGGTCTCGACAAGCTGGCCGAGATCGAGCTGAAGCGCGAGGCCCTTCGCAAGGACTACCGCCAGGAGGCCTCGGCGAAACTGATCGAGATCGGCCGCCAGATCGCCTCGCTCCGGCAGGAACGGCAGGTGGCGCTCGACCTGCTCGCCCGGTCCGCCATCCGCTCGCCCGTCGCGGGCACCGTCCAGGCCTCGCGCCTCTTCACCGTCGGCGGCGTGGTGCGCCCCGGCGAGACGATCCTGGAGGTGGTGCCGGAGGGCGAGGAGATGCGCGTGCGCGTGCGCATTCCGGCGGCCGAGATCGACCGCGTCCACCAGGGCATGGCCGTCGAGGTCCACCCGGGGTCGCTGATGAAGTTCCGGCGCGAGAAGGTCGCCGGCCGGCTGGTCTCCTTGTCGCGCGACACCGTGGCCGGCACCGATCCCGGCCTTCCCCCGGCCTATGCCGGCGAGGTGGAGATCGATCAGGTGACGCTGCCGGCCGATGTGCGCGACCGGCTGGTCGCGGGCATGGACGCGTCCGTGGTGATCCCGACGGCGGGGCGCTCGGTGCTCCAGTATCTGGTGGAGCCGGTGCTGAAGAACGTCGAGGAATCGCTGCGCGAGCGGTAGCGGACGACGCGGCCCGCGCGCGCGAACGGGAACACGGCGAAGGGCCGGGGTCGGCACGTCCCCGCCCGGCATCCGCCCCTTGCCTCAACCAATCGGCCCGTCGCGGCGTTGGGGGACGACAGCCAAGGAGACGCCCGTGACCGACGAGACCGCCACAAACGCCCGCCGCCGCGAAATCGCGGTGGAACACATCCTGTTCAAGCTCATCGAATATGTCGAGGACCGCCACCCCGGCCTTCTGGACTTCGTGGAAGGCAGCCTCGACCATCTCGGCGATCCCGCCCGCGACGGAACCAAGGACGACGAGGCCGTGCGCGCGATCGCGCGCCGGATGCTGGACGGCGCCCGCCGGCAGGGCATGGACTGACGCATTTCCCGGGGGAGCCGAGCCGAACACGCCTGCCGAGCCCGTCCGGTGAACCGCGGTTCGCGGGACGGGCTCGGGGTGCCGGGGAACAGGCCCTCCCGTCAGCCCGCGAGGATTTCGCGCACGCGCGGGGCGACGACGCGGCCATAGAGCTCGATGCAGCGCATCAGCCTCTCGTGCGGCAAGGGGCCGGCGCTGTATTTCAGGTCGAAACGCGACAGTCCGAGGGCGGAGGCCGTCGCGGCGATCTTGCGTGCCACGGTCTCGGGCGAGCCGACATAGAGCGAGCCTTGCTCGACCTCGCGCTCGAAGGCCGAGCGCTCCAGCGGCGGCCAGCCGCGCTCGGCGCCGATGCGCGCATGCATGGCGCGGTAGTCGTCGAAGAACTCGGCGCGCGCCGCCTCGTCCGTGTCGGCCACGTAGCCCGGCGAATGGACGCCGAGCGGCAGCGGCTCGCGGCCCATCTCGGCGAGCGCGCGATGAAAGAGATCGACATAGGGCCGGAAGCGGCTGGGCGCGCCGCCGATGATCGCCAGCATCATCGGCAGGCCGTAGCGTGCGGCGCGAACCACCGATTCCGGGCTGCCCCCGACGCCGATCCAGGTGGTGAAGCCGGCGCCCTCGACCGCCGGGAACACGCCCGGAACGTCCAAGGGCGGGCGCACCGAGCCCTGCCAGGAGATCGGCCCGCCCTTCAGGAGCGCGGCGAAGAGGTCGAGCTTCTCGCCGAACAGGCGCTCGTAGTCGTCGAGGGGATGACCGAAGAGGGGAAAGGATTCGGTGAAGGAGCCGCGCCCGAGGATCACCTCCGCGCGCCCTTCCGACAGGGCGTCGAGGGTGGAGAAGCGCTGGAAGACGCGGATCGGATCGTCCGAGGACAGAACCGTGACGGCCGAGCCGAGGCGGATGCGGCGCGTGCGCGCGGCGAGCGCCGCCAGCACCGTTTCGGGCGCCGAGACAGCGAAATCGGCGCGGTGGTGCTCGCCGACCCCGAAGAAGTCGAGGCCGACCTCGTCGGCCAGCACCCCTTCCGCCACCACGTCGCGGATCACGGCCGCGTGGCTCTTCGGCGCGCCGTCGGCCCCGCGCGTGACGTCGCCGAACGTGTCGAGACCGAGTTCAAGGGATGGGCTCATGGTGGGTCTTCCCCGACGGGGACGCCGGCGGCGTCGTTGCCCCCGTATCTAGACGGCGCGGCCCGCCGCGAACAGAACCGGGGTGACGCGGGAAGCGGGGACGCACCGTTCACCGGGGGTCCAAGGGGTCGGGGCTCAATCCCCGTCGGCGGTGCCGATCGACAGGATCTCAGCCGTGTCGCCGCCGATCCCAACGCTTTCGCCCTCTTCCTTGCCGACGAGCTGGCGCGCCAGCGGCGACAGGTAGGACACGAGGCCGCGGGCCGGATCCGCCTCGTCGATGCCGACGATGCGATAGGTCTGGACCGGTCCGCGCGCCCGCCGGATGGTGACGGCATGGCCGAACTGGACGAGGTCGCTGTCCCGGTCCGGCTCCACGACCTGGGCGGTGGAGCGACGGGCGCGCCAGTAGCGCAGGTCGCGATGGGCCATGGCGAGCGCGATCTTGTCGCCGGCCGCGCGGGCCCGCTCGGCGGCGGCCGTGCCGGCTTCGATCTCCGCGTCGAGAAGCTCGAGGCCGTGCGGGGTCACGAAGTTCGGATCGGTGCCGAGGTCGCGCTCGGGCAGCGCCTCGACCTGGTCCTCGTTCGGCTCCTTGACGAACGCCACGCTCATGGGCCGCTCCTTCCTGGCGTCACGGGGACCGGGCACCGCGCCCGCTCCCGCTTTCCCCTATATGGGGACGCACGGACGACCTGTCGTCCCATGCGCGGGGAAAAGCACCGGGCACGCCCGCCTTGACCCGGCGGCGCTGCCGACCTCAGGCGCTGGCGGCGACCCGGTTCCGCCCGGCGCGCTTGGCCTCGTAGAGAGAGCCGTCGGCGAGGCGATGGAACTCGTCCCAGTCGAGACGGCCGCCGGCCGGAGCCCAGTGGATGCCGAAGCTCGCCGTGATCTGCAGACGCGGTTCGGGCAGGATCGCCGCGGCCTCCAGCCGGGCGCGCAGGGCCTCGACGCGCACGCGCAGGGTCTGCCGGTCGATGTCGGCGACCGCCATCATGAACTCCTCGCCGCCGAACCGCGCGACATGCCCGCCGGGCGGAAGCTCGCCGAGGAGGAAACGGCCGAACCCGCGCAGCACCGCATCGCCGATGCCGTGTCCGAACCGGTCGTTGATCGACTTGAAGTGGTCGATGTCGATCATCACGATGCCGAGCCCGGCCCCGAGGGCGAGAGGGTCCTCGAAGATCGCGGCGACCCTGTCCTCGAAGGCGCGCCGGTTCATCAGGCCGGTGAGGGGGTCGGTGGTGGCCAGGCGCCTCAACTCGCGCGACATGACCTCGCGCTCGCGCTCCAGGCGTCTGAGGTCGAGCTGCTGGCGACGCAGCGTCTCGATGTCGCGGTCGAGCTCCGTCATCTCGAGAAAGGACGCGGAGGTGCCCGCCGTGGCGGCGTCGAGATCGCCTTCCAGTATGCGCGCCATGCGCTCGCGCGCGAGCACGAGCGGCCGGAAGACGCCGCGATCGAAGAGCACGAGCGAGGCGATCGCCACGAGACTGCCGACGACGGCGCCGATGAAGCACAAGGCCGCCAGGCGCAAGGCCTGGTCCCGGGCCGCCTCCAGCCGGGCGCGGCCGGCGTCCAGGATCCTCTCGCGCAGTGCCTCCGTGGTCCGGATCGCCGGGGTGTAGCGCTCGTTGAAGGCCTCCACGCCCGCCGACGTGCCCCCGCCGGTGTTGGCGAACACGGTCTCGGCGTGGGCCCGCGCGTCGGCGAAGTAGGCGAAGGTGATCGCATGCACCGCACGGTCGATGGCCGGGTCGTCGATGAACGGGGCGGCGTAGTGCTCGATCTGCCGCTGCAGGATGTCGGTCAGCGCCAGCATGGACGAGAATTCGGCCGCGGCCTCCGGGCTCGGCCGCTCGCCCGCGTTGATACGGATCACCACGAGTGAGCGGATGCGTCCGGCGTACTCGCGAAGGTCGCTCGCAGCCGAGGCCGCCGTCATGAAGGGGGTGAGGTCGGGCGTCAGCCCGATCAGGATCTCGCCGAGGTCGTCGCGCAGAAGCTGCGCCTGGCTCGCCGCGTCGTAGATCGTTCGGACGGCGTCCTCGATGTCGCGCGACGCCCGTTTGCCGGGCCCGGCGCGCAACTGGTCGTCGACGTGGCGACGGCCTTCGGTCAGGATGTGCCGGAAGGAGGCGGCGTCATCCCGCAGGATGTCGCCGTGGTCGCCCTCGTCGCCCGTCAGGGCGAGAACCCCGGCGAGCAATCTGTCGACCTCCGCCCTCGCGCTCTCGAGCTGGGCACGCATGTCGGCGGAGTCCGCGGTCGCGCTCATCGACAGGACGGAAAGGCCCCGCTCGGTCGACGTCGCGCCCATGAGCTGGATCGAGGCGGAGAAATGCTCGAACTGCATCAGCGCCTGCTCGCGCTGGCGATAGGCGATGAGCTGCCGGGACGTCACGACCGCCGCCGCGAGCACGCCGGCGATCAAGACGGCGGCAACGCCGACCCTCATGATGCGCTGCAGTCTGGGCTTCATCGGCGGGGTCCGTCGTGGTTCGACCCGAACCTTACGGTCAAATCCTCGCCGATCCGTTGCCACGCCGCGATTTCTTCTCCCCTCGGCATTCGGGCGATGGGTTCGCGCGCAGGTGGATCAGGACACGGCGTCGAGGCCCAGCGTCTCCAGCCTGTCCAGCATCGCCACCTCGTCGGCCGTGAGGGCGATCCCCTCGCGCTCCGAACTCCGACGCGCCGCGAAGCGGCGCTGCGAGGGCAGCCGCGCGCCTTGCGCCAGGATCGCGGCGAAGAGGCTCTCGCCCGCCGCGAACGGGTCGCCCGGCCGCCCGGCGGCGAAGCGTTCGGGGCTGAACGCCAGGATCAGCTCGCCGTGGCGGGGCGCGAGCGTCGTGGTGCCGAGGGCGTCGAGCGCCCCCCGGCTGGTGAGGTCGCCGATCATCGCGCCGGCCAGGAGTTCCACCATGGTGGAGATCGCGGAGCCCTTGTGGCCGCCGAACGGCAGCATGGCGCCGGCCAGCGCCGCCGCCGGATCCGTGGTCGGCGCGCCGTCCTCGTCGATCGCCCAGCCTTCGGGCAGGGGGCGGCCCGCCCGGCGATGCAGCTCGATCTCGCCGCGCGCGGCGACCGAGGTGGCGAAATCGAAGACGTAAGGGGGGCCGTCCGGTCGGGGCCAGGCGAAGGCGAAGGGGTTGGTGCCCAGAAGCGGGCGCGTGCCGCCCACCGGGGCCACGGTCGCATAGCTCGGGCAGAGCGCGAGCGCCGCCAGTCCCTCGTCCGCCAGCGCCTCGACCTCCGGCCAGAGGGCCGAGAAATGGACGCAGTCGTTGAGAACGAGGGCGGCGAGCCCATGCGTGCGTGCGCGCTCGGCAAGGCGCGGGACGCCGAGCGCGAAGGCGGCGGGCGAGAAGGCGCCGCCGGCCAGCACCCGGATGATGCCGGAGCCGTCGTCCACGAGGTCCGGCACGGCGTCGGGCGACACCTTGCCCGCCTTCAGCGTGCGCAGGCAGCCCTCGATCCGGTAGATCCCGTGCGACTTGGCGCCGTCGCGCTCGCCGGCCGCGATGACGCGCGCCAGCGCCCGGGCATGGAGGTCCGAAAGGCCGCCACGGCGCAGGATCGCGCCGATCCGCTCGCCGAGCGCTTCGAAATCGAGGGTGGTCGCCGCGTCCGCCATGCCGTCTCCTTCCGGTTCGCCGCCAGCGCATACGCGACGCGGCGGCCCATCGGAAGTCCCGCGAGACCCGAGCCCTTGAAGAACGCGTTGAAACGCCTCAGTTTCTTCCTGGAAACGCGGGTTCGGGAGAGGTCTTCGTGACGACGCTCAAGGAGTTCGAGGATGCGCTGAAGGCCCATGGCCTGCGCTCGGCGCTGGATGTTCTGGAGTTGCTGAAGAAGCGCGACAAGGCCAAGCGTCTGGCGTCGCCCGCCCGGCGCGTGACGGGCCGCAAGATGACGCCCGATCTCGCGCGCCAGATCCTGCATTTGCACGAGACCACGGGCCAGACGCAGCAGGAGATCGCCTTCCAGCTCGGCGTCAACCAGGGCCGCGTGAACGAGGTAATCAAGCGCGGCAAATGGCTGACGGAGAATCCGGACGCGCCCGAAGCCAAGGCGCGCGATGCGGCGCTGAAACGCATGCGCCGTCCCGCCGCCGCACAGGCCGCTCCGCCGCCCGGCGCGAAGGCGCCCGCGGCGCCCAAACGCCGTGCGCCCGCCCAGTCCTCGCCGCAGCTGAGTCTTGGCGACTTCTGATCCCGTTCAGGCGGTCAGGGCCCGTTCGAGCTGCGCCTTGGTCATCGAGGAGCGGCCCTTGATGTCGCGCCGCTTCGCCTCCTCGTAGAGGTCCGCCTTGCTCGCTTCATGACCGTCTTTGCGGAACGGTGCCGTCTTCTTCGCGACGTCGGTCGGCTGCGCGGAGAACAGTTTGCCCTTCTTGGCGTCGCGCCGCTTCTTGGCGGTGGTTCGAGCGTACTCCTCGTCCGTCAGGTGCTCGCGCGCGTCCTTCGGCAGGTATCGCTCGCCCGTCTTGCCGCTTTGTTTCCCGGACCGGGTTCCCCAGTCCTCCTCGGTCCATTGGTGAAGGCTGTTGCGTTCGGACTTGGCGCCCTCGTAGCCGCCGCCCTCGGCCTTGTAATCGTGGACCGCGAGCTGCGCCTTGCGAGCCGACCATTCGCCCGGCTTGCCGCCCTTGGAGCCCTTCTTCACCTTGCGCTTCACCTTTTCCCAGAGCCCGGGATCGGTCTTCTCCGCCGTTTCGGTCATCGTCTCGTCCCGCTGCCGCGCCGCCAATGGCGAACCAACGATCACTGCGGGAAATCGATGCAGACTGCGGCGGCGGGGACTGGTCGGTCTGTCAGCCGCATTGTCCGGACGCAGAAGCCGCAACGGCTTTCGCTGGAGATGCTCTAGCCGCCTTCCGCCAGCGAGGCGACGATCGGGCAGGGGCCGTCTGCGCCCGTCCGGCATCGCGTCGCCAGACGTGCCAGCGTGTCCCGTGCGGACTGAAGTTCGGCGATCCGTGCGTCGAGCGCGCGTACGCGCGCTTCCGCAAGTTCACGCGCCCTTCGGCGGTCGCTGACGGCATCGAGCCGAAGGAGTTCGCCGATCTCCTCCAGCGTGAACCCGGCCGCCTTGGCGGCCCGGATAAAGCGCAGGCGACCGGCCTCCGCCGCGCCGTAGCGCCGGAAGCCGCCGGCCGAGCCGGGGCCGGCGGGGCGCTCGGGCTCGGGCAGGAGACCGCGGCGCTGGTAGTAGCGGACAGTCTCGACGCCGACGCCTGCCTCACGCGCGAGACCCGCGATGGTCCATTCCGTCATGGCTTGACTCCGTACCCTGGTACGGACGCTATATGGGGTGCGGCCTCAGCCTTCAGCAACCCGAAAGCCGCCCCATGTCCGCCACCGCCACCGCCACCGCCCACCCCCGCCGCGCCGCGATCCATCGCATGGTGATGGAAAAGCACACCTGCCCCTACGGTCTGAAGGCGCTGGACCTTCTGAAGCGGCAGGGCTACGCGGTGGAAGACCACCCGTTGCGCACGCGCGAGGAGGTGGACGCCTTCAAGGCCGAGCACGGCGTGAAGACGACGCCGCAGATCTTCATCGACGGCGAGCGGATCGGCGGCTACGACGACACCCGCCGCTTTTTCGGCAAGGCGGTCGCCGACCCCAAGGCCACGACCTACAAGCCGGTCGTCGCGATCTTCGGATCCAGCGCCCTCATGGCGCTCGCCATCGGCCAGGCCGCGCTCGGCACCCCCTTCACGGCGCGCACGATCGAATGGTTCATCGCCGTCGCCATGTGCCTGCTGGCGCTCCAGAAGCTTCAGAACGTCGAGAGCTTCGCCACGATGTTCCTGAACTACGACCTCCTGGCCAAGCGCTGGGTGCCCTACTCCTACATCTATCCCTTCGCCGAAGGACTGGCGGGCGTCCTGATGCTGGCGGGGGCGCTGACCTTCCTGTCCGTGCCGATCGCCCTCTTCATCGGGACCGTGGGCGCCGTCTCGGTGTTCAAGGCGGTCTACCTTGACCGGCGCGAGCTGAAATGCGCCTGCGTCGGCGGTTCCTTCAACGTGCCGCTCGGCTTCGTGTCGCTGACCGAGAACCTGATGATGATCGCGATGGCGCTGTGGATGGGCGTCCACGCTTTCCCCTAAGGCGTGTCTCCTCGCCAGAGCGAGCGGATCGGCTCACCGGCCCGGTCGGGCTTGGAGTCGCCGATGAAGATCACGACGGGGCCGGGCTCTTGCGTCGCGGGATCGTAGAAGTCGAGAAGGCCGGGATGGCGCGCCTGGAAGAAGGGCGGCAGGCGCGCCGACTTGCGCAAGAGATGATCCACCACGACCTGATCGCCATGGACGCTGTTCGGCACGGACCCGCAGGATCCCGGCCGCATCCAGCGCCCGGGGTCGGCGGCGAAGGTCTCGTAGAGATCGCCGAGTTCGTCGCCGTCCCAGCGCAGGAGCGCGGTTGAGACGCGGCCCTTCAGGAAATAGTCCTCCATCGCCGCTAGACCCGGCTCGGCGAGCGCCGAGGCGTCGCCCGCCAACACCGTGTCGAGGTCGCAGAGCACGGTGGTGCCCTGGGAGAGCCCCGGCCGGAACGCCTCCATCTTGGACCACCACGCCGGCCAGTCGTGCCGGAGCGGCACCGCCTCCACGCCGTCGACGTCGAGGTCCAGGTCCGTCAGGCAGAGGATGCGGGTGAAGGCCGGCGCATGGCGCCGCGCTCCTTTGGCGAGGCGCTGCACCCAGAGGCCGTCGTAGCGCCCGCCGCCGCGCAGCACCGTCAGAAGCGTCGCCATGACGGGATCAGCCGACGACCTTGAGAACGGGAGCCGGCTCGGTTTCGCCCCCCGAGACGGTTGCGCCGTCCCAAAGCTCGTCCGTCAGCCCTTCCAGCCAGCCGGCGGCGCGGTGCGCCGCCTCCGGCTCGTGAAGGGTGCGGATGGTCTCGCCGTCGAGCGCGCGGGCCTCTGCCAAAAGCGCCTGCCAGCCCTGGAGATCGCCCGGCCAGGCGGGCGCCGTCACCGCCGCGCCGAGCTTCACCAGCGCCTCGGCCTTGCGGGTCTGCTCGCCGAAGTAGCGCCATTCCGGCATGACGATGAGCTTGGCGCCGACGCGCGCGATCTCGTGGATCGTGTTGTCGCCGGCGGACGCGAGGACGATGTCGGCGGCGGCGAGATAGTCGGTGACGCCGGGCACCCAGCCGAGTTCGCGTAAGTTCGAGAAGTCGGTCTCGTGGCCCTCGCGATGGGTGGGGCCGAGCGTCAGCCAGAGCGCGTCGGGTGCCGCGCGCGCGGCGACCGTCAGCGGCGCGTAAGGGGTGCCGCTGCCCCCGCCGCCCGTCACGGTGACGATGATCTCGCGCACGGGATCCAGCCCCAGCCGGCGGCGTGCCTCGGCCTTGTCCGGCACCGCGTCGAGCGTGGTGCAGAGACCACCGGAATAGAAGGTCTTGGCCCGGAGATGGGCGGGGTAGTCGTCCTGCTCCAACCGCTCGTCGAAAGGGGCGAGCATGCCGACCGACGCCTCGTAGGAGCCGATATGGCCGATGTCGGAGCGGTCGCCGTGCATGCGGATCTGCACCGCCGGAACGCTGGCGATGCGCGACAGGAGCGCGATCTCGGACGAGACGTCCACCACGAAGAGGCCGACCTCGCGTTCGTCGAGATGCTCGAGGATGGTGCGCATCGTGCGGCGCATTTCGGCAAGGCCGAGCGGCACGCAGTGCATCACCTGCGGCGTCGGCTCGGCGTAAAGGCGCGGAGTCGGCACGCCGGCGCCGATCATGTTGGGCAGGGGCACGATCTCGATGTCGCGGGAGAAGCCGTCGAAGAGGTGCGGGCCGGCGGTCAGCACCGAGACCGGCCGCGTGGCCGAGAATTCGGATACGAGGGCCATCGTGCGGTTCGCGTGGCCGCGCCCCTGGTGGTGAACGAAGAAGGAGATCGGCTTCGGCAAGGCGGACGGCCCCCACGGCTTCAGGAACCGGACCCCCCGTCCGGTCGATGGCAAGACGGGGAAACCTATGTCTCGCCACGCATTCGTCATCACCTCCGGTCGACTTGACGCGCCGGCGCTCTTCCCTTCGCCTTGCCGCGAAGCACTTACGGTGTGACGAGGAAAGAGTGGCTGGCTAAGGGGCGGGTCGGACGATGGAAAGCTGGCGCGCGAGCGGCGCGGATCTTCGACGCACGCCCCGCCGCATCGCGATCGTCGGCAATGCGCCCGAAACGGGCGACCGCGCCGCCGCCATCGACGCGGCCGACTGGGTGGTCCGCTTCAACAACGCGGCCGGCTTCGGCGAGACGACGGGAAGCCGCGTCACCCATCTCGCCCTCGTCAACCACGGCGGCCAGATGCGCGAATGGCTGGAGGATCCGGGCTTCCTCGACCGCCCGGCCGTGCGGGCCGCCGGCAGCTTCCTGTTCCCCTTCGCCCGCAAGCCGCCGTCAACCGTTCCGCAGGGCGAGGACGGGCGCGACTGGACCGCGGAGGCCGAGGCGCGTCTCGGCACCCTCGGTGTTCCCGTCGCCGTCCTGCCGTCCACCGTCCACCGCGAGGCGGTCTCGCTCGTCCACGTGCCCGGGCGCCCGCCACAGCCGCCGAGCACCGGGTTCCTCGTCTCGCTGCACCTCCTGTGCCGCTACGCCAGCACGGTGGAGATCGACGTCTACGGCTTCGGCTTCGCCGGCTGGGACGGCCACGACTGGATGCGCGAGCGGCGCTGGTTCGAGGCCATGGCGGCCGGCGGCCTGCTTCGGCTTCATCCGCTCGCCGCGCCCCTGGCCGCGTGAGCGCGCATCCGGCCCGCTGCTTCCTGTGCGCGGCGCGCATGCTCGCGCCGACGACCCGCGCGCTCCGCTGGCCCGGCGGCTTCCGGCGACGCTTCGCGCTCGCCTGCGGCTCCTGCGGCGTGCTGACCGACGGGGCCGAAGGCCCGGCGGCACTCGCGCATCTCGGCGAGGCGCTCTCCGGCGAGGTGTTCGCTCTTGGCCGGGACGCGCCCTACGGCCTCGATCCCTACACGTTGCGCACGGCGGCCACGCGCTGGCGCCGCGCGGCGTCTCCCGTCGGCGAGGCGCAACGCCGGGCGCTCGGCCGACCCCATTCCGACCTAGCCGCCGAAGGCCAGCTGTCGGACATGGTGCCGGGCGAGGGGCCGGAGGTCGCGATCGGCGTGATGTGCCGGTCCGGGGAATGGGAGGGCGCGCTCGGGCACCTGCGCGCGCATCTGCGCTGGGCGTCCGGCATCGTGATCCTGGCCGATGGGGCGGGCCCGGACCTGCAGCCGGAGGACCGGGTGCTGGTCTCGCGGCGTGACATGGACGGCGACTTCGCGGCCCAGCGCAACGCGCTCCAGGACCTGTCGCCGAGCCCCTGGATGCTGCAGCTCGACACGGACGAGACGCTGGACCCGGACGCCGCCGCGCTGCTGCCGGCGCTGGCCGGGCTGGCCGATGCGGGCGACGCCGTGTCGGTGGGTCTTCCCCGGCGCAACCTCGTGGACGGCGTCGCGGCCGATCTTTATCCCGACACGCAGTACCGGTTGAACCGGCGAGAGACGCGCTTCACCGGGCGCGTCCACGAGCGGCCCGAGCGGCCGTGGCAGCGCAGCGTCCTCTCGCTTCACGGCACGATCGACCACCACCTCGAGCGCGCGCGGGTCGAGACGCGCTCGCAGGCCTACGAGGCCATGGTGCCGGGAGGCGGGCGCCTGGGGGAGGCGCAGGCGCTGCTTCAGCCCTTCCGGGACTGAAAGCGGGCGATCGCCTCCTCGTAGAGAGCCAGCGTCTCCCGTCCCAATGTTTCACGTGTGAACCGACCGGCGGCAAGGAGCGCACGCTCGCGCAAGCTGTCGCGCAGGGCGGGATCGCGGATCACCGGACGCAGGGCGTCGGCGAGCGCGGCCGGGGTCGTCTCGCGCGCCATCGAGCCGGCTCCGGTCGTGCCGACGAACGCGCGTGCGCTGGCGTCCTCGTTGGAAGCCACCATCGGACGACCGTAGGCCATGCCCTCCTGGTAGACGAGGCCGAAGCTTTCGTAGCGCGAGGGCGCCAGCACGGCATGGGCCGCCTCGTACTCGCGCGCGAGATCGGCTTCGGGGACCCGGCCGAGCGGGACGAAGCGCGACCGCTCGCCTGGCCCGGCGGGTTCGAGCGCCTCCGCATCGACGCCGGCGAGCCGGATCGCAAAGCCGGGCAGCGAGCCGGCATCCGCTTCCCGCCTGAGGATCTCCGCCGCACCCAGAATCGCATCGAAACCCTTGCGATGCTCCGGGCGTCCGACGAAGAGGATGCGGATCGGCTCGCCGTCCCGTGTTTCGGGATAGGAGGCCGCCCGGGCGCGCACCAGCATCGCGGGCGCGAGGCTGAGGCCGATCACGGCATGGGGCCGATCGCCTTCGATCAGGCCGTACTCGGCCGCGATACGCCGTCCGTGATCGGCGGTGTTGGAGATCAGCCCATGGCTGCCGCGCGCCTGGGCGGCCTCCAGCCGGTCCGCCGCCCATCCGTCGAAGCGGTCGCGAGCACGGGTCGCCAGATCGCGCGAGAAGGCGGCCGGCGTCGAGTTGCGCGTGACCAGCGCCATGGGCGGGCGCCGGGCGAGAAGCGCGGCAGGGGCGTACCAGTTGGTCGCTTCCACGACGTCGAAGGGCCGGCTGACATGCTCGGCGAGGATCGCGCGTCGCACGGCGAGCGGGGCGGCGAGATGCCCGACGCCGCCCCAGAGCCGGAGGCGCGCGATCCCGCCGCCCGCAGCGGGCTCGGCGCCGACGATGCTCACGCCCCTCGCGTCCGACACGCCCTTCCGGTCGAGCGTCACGACGGTCACCTCCGCCCCGCAGGCCACGAGGCTCTCGGCGATCTCGCGCGCGGCGGTGGACAGGCCGCTCGGGGCCGGCGGGTAGTCCCAGGCGATGAGAGCGGTGCGCATCAGGCCTCCAGGAGCTTGTGGTAGAGGGCGAGATAGTCGCGGGCCATGCGCGCGGCGGTGAAGCGTTCCTCGAAGCGCCGTCGAACGCCCGCCCGGTCGAGCCGCCTCGCCCGCGCGACGCCCGCGACGGCCTCCTCCTCGGACGACACCACGAAGCCGGTCACCCCGTCCTCGACGATCTCGCGCACCGATCCCCGGTCCCAGGCGACGACGGGCGTGCCGCAGGCCATGGCCTCGATCATCACGAGGCCGAATGGCTCCGGCCAGTCGACAGGGAAAAGCAGCGCCTCGGCGCCGCCGAGGAGTTCGCCCTTCGCGGTGTCGCCGAGCGGCCCGACATAGGTCGCGGCATCGGACAGGAGCGGGCGCACCTCGCGCTCGAAATAGGTGGGATTGCCCACATCGATCGTTCCGGCGAGGCGGATCGGGCGACCGGCGGCGTCGGCGACGCGGATCGCCCGGTCGGGCCGCTTCTGGTCGGTCATGCGGCCGACGAAGGCGAGGTAGCCGCCGGCCCCGTCGCCCGGCGCGTAGCGGTCTTCTGCGATGCCGTGGTGGACGACGCCCGCCCGGTTGGAGGCGGGCAGCATGGCGCCTTGCGCCGCCGAGATCGCGGCGACGGGCAGGTCGGGAAAGGTCTCGAAGAAGATGGCGCGGTCGAGTTCGTCCACCCGCCAGTGGATGGTGGTGAGGCTGTGCCGGCGCCGTTCGCCCAGAAGCGCGGCGTGGAAGAATTCGCCGTGGCAATGGACGATGTCGAACTCGTCCAGACGCAGCCGCAGGTCCTCCATGCGCGCCGCTTCGAGAACGGCGGGGATCGACGGCGGAACGGTGCCGTGGGTCGTTTCCAAGCTAAACAAACTCGGCCAGATTCCGACCCGGCGTACATCTGTCGCACTGTCCGATGGGGCGAGAAGCGTTACCTCGACTCCGAGGTTGCGCAGCGCAATGGAGAGATCGTGAATGACTCTCTCGGTCCCGCCGTGATCTTTGGGTGGCACGGGAAATATTGTCGGAGCAACTTGGGCGACTCGGATATTTTTTCGATGGGTCGCCGCTGGATTTGCCTGCATGAACCGTTGCTCTGATCTGTTTGTGTGTTTTTGCGTCAAGGGTTGGAGAGAGCCATGTTCATTCTTCACGTCGCACTTCAAGGGTGTCTGCGCGCAAGAGACGTGGAATATGGCCTGACGGCCGATACGGGCGGCCATATCCGCTATCTCCTCGACCTCGTCGAGGCTTCGGCCGCCGACCCCGCGGTGAGCCGCATCGTGGTGGCGACGCGTCGCTTCGAGGACGCCCGGCTCGGGGGCGACTACGCCCAAGGGGCCGAGCGGATCGACGGGAAGACCGAGATCGTCCGCTTCTGGACCGACCACCCCGGCTATCTCGAGAAGGAGGCGCTCCACACCGAGGTCGAGAGCTTCGCGGACGGCCTCGTCGCCTTCATCGAAGCGCAGGACCAGCGCCCCGCCGTGATCCACGCGCACTACGCCGATGCCGCCTCGGTCGCCGCGATCGTCGAGGCGCGGCTCGGCATTCCCTTCGTCTTCACCGCCCATTCGCTGGGTCTCGTCAAGCGCGAGGCGATGGGCCTTCCGGCCGGCGCGGACGCGGCGCTCGACCGGCGCATCGAGGCCGAGAACGCGGCGCTGGAACGCGCCGCCCTGGTGATCGCCTCCTCGCGCGACGAGGCCGAGGTGCAATGGGCGGGCTACCGGTCCTATGAGCCCGGCCGCATCCGGATCCTGGCGCCCGGCAGCGATCTCACGCGCTTTGCCGGCGCGCCGACCTGCGTGCGCGTCGACGCCTCCATCGCCCGTTTCCTGCGCGAGCCCGAAAAGCCGGTGATCCTGGCGCTCGCCCGGCCGGTGGCCAAGAAGAACCTCGCGGCGCTGGTGCGCGCCTACGGCGAGAGCCCGGCCCTGCAGGCCGCGGCCAATCTCGTGATCTTCGCCGGCACGCGCGAGGACTATGCTGCGCTCGACGGGGACATGGCGGTGACGGTCGCCGAGATCCTCGCCCTGATCGACCGCTACGACCTCTACGGGCGCGTCGCCTATCCCAAGCAGCATCGCCCGGAGGACGTGCCGGCGATCTACGCCCATGCGCGCGAGCGCGGCGGCATCTTCGTCAATCCGGCTTTGAACGAGCCCTTCGGCCTGACGCTCTTGGAAGCCTCCGCTGCCGGCCTGCCGCTGGTCGCCACCGATTCCGGCGGGCCGAACGACATCGTCGAGATGTGCGGCAACGGCATCCTGGTGAACCCGCGCTCGGACGCGGCGATCGCTGAAGGCGCCCTCAAGATCCTGTCGGACGCCGATCTGCGCGCCCGCTTCGCCGCGGCGGGCGCATCCGTCGCGGGCGCCTACGACTGGACCCGCCATTCGGAGCGCTACCACGCGCTCCTCGCCTCCCTGGCAGTGGAGGGCGCGGGCGCGGCGCATCCGGAGCAACTCCTGATCTGCGACATCGACAACACGCTCGTCGGCTGCGCGGAGGGCATCCGCACCTTCGGGACCTGGCGCGAGCGCCAGCCCGGCCTCGCCTTCGGGGTGGCCACCGGCCGGTCCTTCCATTCGGCGCTGGCGATCCTCGAACAGCAGGACGCGCCGCGCCCGCAGGTGGTCATCTCCTCGGTCGGCTCCGAGATCCACCATCTCGACCGCAACGGCACGACCTACAGCCAAGATCCCGAATGGCGTGCGATCGTCTCGCGTGACTGGAGCCGCGACGACGCGCGGCGCGTGCTGGCCAAGGTGCCGGGCCTTCTGCCGCAGGCGCCGCTGGAGCAGCGCGCGCACAAGCTCAGCTACTTCACCGAAGGCCAGCCGGGCATCGTCGGCCAGGTGCGCGCCGCGCTGGAGCGGGCGGGCCTGCGCTGCTCGGTGATCCACAGCCACGGACGCTATCTCGACGTCCTGCCCATCCGCGCCTCCAAGGGTACGGCGGTGGACTTCGTGCGCGCGCGCCTCGGCCTGACGCCCGATGCCGTGTTCGTGGCCGGCGATTCCGGCAACGACATCGAGATGCTGCGCACCATCCCGCAGGCGATCATCGTCGGCAACTTCTCCGACGGGCTGGCCGCGATGCCGGCGCTCCGCCACTCCTATGTCGCGCACAACACCCACGCGCGCGGCGTCATCGAGGGCGTCCTCCACTTCCGCGACAAGGCAAGGGCCGCCGCATGCAAGCCAGCGCGCTGACGCTGGTTCGCGGCCGGCGCGACCATCTGGTCCATCTGATGGAGGGGCTGGCGCGACAGACGCGTGCGCCGGCCGAACTCGTGATCGCCTGGATGCAGGACGAGCCCTTCGCCGATCTGCCCGACCCCGGTTGCCCGGTGCGCCACGTCGTCGTGCCGGGCGAGCCGATGCCGCTGGCCGCCGCGCGCAACCGGGCGGCGGCCGCCGCGCGCTCCGAGCTCCTGGTGTTCCTCGACGTGGACTGCATCCCCGCGCCGACCGTGGTGGAGGCCTATCTTCAGGCGGCCGAAGCCCGGGACGGCCTGTTCCTCGGCGAGGTCCTGTACCTGCCCGCCGGGGCGACGGCGGGCGGGCTCGACTTCGCGCGGCTGGACCGGCTGGGCGCGGTCCATCCGTCGAAACCCCCGGTGCCGCGGGAGGGCGTGCGCGAGGAGCCGAACGCCGGCGAGCTCTGGGGCCTGTCCTTCGCCCTGCCCGCCGAACGCTGGCGCGCGGTCGGCGGCATGGATGAGAGCTTCGTCGGCTATGGCGGCGAGGAAACCGACTTTGCCGTGCGCCTCGCGGCCTCGGGGCTGCCCTTCTTCTGGACGGCGGACGCACGCTGCTATCACCAGCACCATCCCGTGCGGGTGCCGCCGCTCCACCATTTCGACCACATCCTGCGCAACGCCGAGCTGTTTCGCGAGCGGCACGGGCGCTGGTGCATGGACTACTGGCTCGGCCAGTTCCGCGACACCGGGCTGATCGACTGGCGGGACGATGCCATCCGCGTCCTGCGCCGGCCCTCGTCCGCCGAGGTGGAGGCGTCGGGCGAAGGGGCGGCGGACCGCCTGTTCTCCTGACGGATCAGCGCCGGTGGTCGAGCCGCGCGACAAGCCGGTCGCCGGCCCATTGCAGGGCGCAGACCAGCACCACGAGCACGGCCACCACCGCCACCATGACCTCGGTCTGGAAGCGCTGGTAGCCGTAGCGGATGGCGAGATCCCCTAGGCCCCCCGCACCGATCGCGCCCGCCACCGCCGTGGCGCCGATGAGCGTGATCAGCGTGACCACGAAGCCCGAGACGAGGCCGGGCATCGCCTCCGACAGGAGGACATGGCGCACGATCGTCCATCGTCCGGCACCCATGGCGCGCGCCGTCTCCACGAGGTTCGGGTCCACCTCGCGAAGCGAGACCTCGGCGATGCGGGCGTAATAGGGGATCGCGGCGATCGACAGCGGCACGATGGCGGCATAGGTGCCGATCGAGGTGCCGACGAGGAGGCGTGTCAGCGGGATCAGCGCTACCAGGAGGATGATGAAGGGCACCGATCGGAAGGCGTTGACGAGGCCGCCGAGGATGCGGTTCGTCCACGGCTCCTCCAGGATGCCGCCCTTGGCGGTGACGGTGAGAAGGAGCCCGATCGGCAGGCCGACGAGGAGCGACACGAGGCCCGAGGCGCCTGTCATCAGGATCGTCTCCCATGTCGCGCGCAGGAGGAGGTCAGTCAGCGCGGCGGACATGGCCGAGAAACTCCGTGCGAATGGTCGAGGCCGAGAGATGTGAGAGGATGGGCTCGAGGTCCTCCGGCCGAGCCGGCGTCAGCCCGACGAAGAGCCGGCCGACCGGCACGCCGCCGACCGGCTCGATCCCGCCGGCGACGAGCCGGGCGGAGGCGCCGAAGCGCAGGCCCAGCTCCGACAGGAGAGGCGCGCCGGCGTTCTCGCCTCCGACGTCGAGACGCAGGAGAGCCTCGCCGCCGGGTCCCGGCGCGAGGACCAGCCCCGGCGGCAGGCCCGTCGCCTCGTGCCCGAGAAGGCTCTTCGTCACCGACGCCTGCGGATCGGCGAAGACCGCCCAGGTCTCGCCGCTCTCCGCGATCCGCCCGTTCTCCAGAACGACGACGCGCCCGGCGATGCGTCGCACGACGTCCATCTCGTGGGTGATGAGAAGGATGGTGAGGCCGAGACGCCGGTTGATGTCGGCGAGGAGCCCCAGGATCTGCTCGGTGGTCTCGGGGTCGAGCGCCGAGGTCGCCTCGTCGGACAGGAGGAGCGCCGGCTCCGCGGCCAGCGCCCGCGCGATGCCGACGCGCTGCTTCTGGCCGCCCGAGAGCTGCGCGGGATAATGGTCCTCGCGACCCGCGAGGCCGACGAGCTGCAGGAGGTCGCGCACTCGTGTCTGCCGCTCCGCCTTCGGCCTGTCCGCAATGCGCAGCGGCAGCTCGACGTTCTCGGCCGCGGTGCGGTTGGCGAGGAGATTGAAGTGCTGGAACACCATGCCGATGCGTCGGCGCACCGGCTTCAGCGCGCTTTCGCTCAAGTGTTGGATCTCGCGCCCCTCGATCGCCACCGTCCCGGCGTCCGGCCGCTCCAGGCCGTTGATGCAGCGGATCAGGGTCGACTTGCCGGCGCCGCTTCGCCCGATGAGGCCGAGGATCTCGCCCGGCTCCACGGCGAGATCGACGTCCGAGAGGGCGGCATGAGCGCCGAAGTGCTTGGAGACGCCCGACAGGCGCAGGATGGATGGGGACGGCGTCATGAGGGCAAGATGTCGGTGCGGGCGCGAAAGGGAAGGCCCATCGGCGTCGATGGGCCGGTGGCAGGCAAGCGGGCCCGCCGTCCGGAGTGGAAGGCGGGCCCGCGAGATAGGCGGAAACTCTGGAGAGACCGGCTTACCAGGCCGGCAGCGTCGTGCCCTTGTAGGCGTCGGCCAACGCGGCCTTGACCGCGTCCGTCTGGTAGGCGGCCACCAGCGTCTTTACCCAGGGCTGGTCCCGGTCGCCCGTGCGCACCGCGATGAAGTTGCGATAGGGGTTGTTCTCCAGCGGCTCCTGCGCGATCCGCTCCTTGGCCGGATCGATGCCGCTCTTCAGCGCCCAGTCCGTGTTGACGACACCGGCATCGAGGTCGTCGATCGAGCGGCCGACGATGCCCGCGTCGAGTTCGCGGATCGCGAGGTTCTTCGGGTTCTCCGTCACATCGATCGCGGTCGCCAGGATGCCCGCATCCTCGCGCAGCTTGAGGAGCCCCTGGGCGGCCAGGAGATTGAGCGCACGGCCCGCATTGGACGGATCGTTCGGGATGCCGATGGAGCCGCCTTCGGGGATTTCGGCGACACTCTTGTGCTTGCGCGAGTAGAGGCCGATCGGCTGGACCAGCGTGTAGCCGACGGCCACGATGTCGTAGCCGTGCTGCTGTACCTGCGCGTCGAGATAGGGCTGATGCTGGAAGGCGTTGGCCTGCAGCTCGCCGTTCGCCAGCGCCTCGTTGGGCTGGACGTAGTCGGAGAAGGCGACGGTCTCGACGGTCAGGCCCGCCTTCGCCGCTTCCTGCGTCACCACCTGCCAGACCGCCTCGTCCTCTCCCGACATGATCCCGACCTTGACCGTCTCGGCCATCGCGGCGCCGGCCGTCGCCGTCACGAGGACAGCGGACATGGCGCCAAGGACCGTGCGGCGCGTCAGGGCGGACAGGAGCGGGACGAGGCGGGTCATTGCGGGGTCTCCGATAGGGGTGGTCTGGCCGCCGGGCGGCCACTGTTGCACCTCAAACGTATCGTTTTGCAGCGCAGCAAGAAAAGGATCGGCTGTCCAAAATAACGGCGATCGGCAACAAATTCGACCACGGATTGGGCTAAGGTTTAGTGAACCGACTTTGTGGATTCATGGTTCTCGATCTGCTGCGGCGTTGCGCCCGTTCCGGCGGAATGGTTCCGGACCGTCGATGCCTCGACCAGGCTGACCGCCCCGTTCCCGTCGGATCGACGGGCGTTCCCGGCCGTCGCGCTGGACCATCCTTGCCCTATGTGCCGGGAGCGAATGCCAAAGGAGGACCGATGAAGCCGCCCCTGCCGGAACCCGACCGCCTGAAATCCATTCTCGACACGGTGGTGGAGGAGGTGCGCGAGGCCGCGCCCCGCCTCCATGCCGAAGCCGTGGCGGAGGCCGAGGCGCAAGGTCATCCCGCGCCGAGGAAGGGCGACTTCGACCGGTTCGGCATCGCGGTCTTCACGCGCGACGGCGATCTCGTCTCGGCCGGCAATGCCGGAACGGCTTTTCCGATCCAGTCCATCTCCAAGGTGTTCGCGCTGGAAGTGGCGCTGGAGGCGCTCGGCGAACGGCTGTGGACGCGGATCGGGCGCGAGCCCTCCGGAGATCCGTTCAACTCGATCATCGATCTGGAGCGCTGCAAGGGCGTGCCGCGCAACCCCTTCATCAACGCCGGTGCGCTGGTGGTCTGCGACGTCCTCGTCGGTCTCGGGCCCGCGTCCCGGCCGAACGATCATGTCGTGGATTTCGTGAAGCGACAGATCGGCGAGGAGCGGATCGCGATCGACGAGGAGGTCGAGGCGAGCGACCGCAAGGGGGGCGATCTCAACCGTTCGCTGATGCTGATGGCCAAGCACCACGGCAACCTCCGCCACGAGGTGGAAGCGGTGATGGACGCCTATGTCCGGCAATGCGCGGTCGCGCTGGATTGCCGGGGTCTTGCCAAGGCCGGCCGCTTCCTCATGCACGACGACCCGCAGGAAAGCCGCGAGCGCGGCATGGCCGCATCGGCGCGGGCGCGGCGGATCCTCGCCGTCATGATGCTGTGCGGTCTCTACGATGGGGCAGGCGACTTCGCCTACCGCGTCGGCCTGCCGGCGAAGTCGGGTGTCGGCGGCGGCATCCTCGCCGTCGCGCCGCACCGGGCCTCGATCGCGGTCTGGTCGCCGGCGCTGGACGCGATGGGCAACAGCCGGCTCGGGGTCCTGGGTCTGGAAAGCCTCGCGCGGCGCACCGACTGGTCGGTGTTCGGTGCCGCACGGGACTGACCTTTGAGCATTTCCAGGCAAAGCGAACACGCTTTGCCGTCGGAGAATGCGACAAATACCGTCTTAGCCGGGCAGGACGCGGTAGCGGAGGTGCACGGCGCCGCCATCCAGCGTCTCGACCGATTGGAACGAGAGCTGCAGCTTGCCCTTGAGGCCGCCATCGAAGGCGACGATGCCCTCGGCCTGGCGGTCTCCGTCGAGGGCGGGGGCGAGGATGACGCCGAGTTCGTCCACGAGGCCGGCGGCCAGGAACGAGCCGTTGATCGCGCCGCCGCCTTCGAGAGCGAGGCGTTCGATGCCGAAGTCGCGCGCGAGCACCGCCAACATCTCGGCCGGATCGACCTTCGCCCCGTCGCACACGACATAGCTGACGCCGCGCGCGACGAGTTCGGCCAGATGCGCGTCGGCAACGCCGCTCCCCAAAAACACGAGCACGGGGTCGCCGCCGACGTCCGGTCCCCGGAAATGGAGATGACCCTGCGTGTCCGGGGCGATCGCCAGCGGACGCCTGTCGCTGCCGGGGGCGCGATAAATGGGGCGCGGCGGCGTGTCGAAGGTTTCGGGCGGATGGGCCTCGCCCTTGGCCATCTCCGCCATGGTGGTGCGGCCGACAAGCCAGGCATCCGCCTTCAGCGCGTCGTGGATCGCCTCGTAGGCGCCGGACCAGTCCTTGACCGCTCCGTCGGGGCTGGCCGTATAGCGGCTGGGGTGCAGCCGACCGTCGATCGACGAGGTCATGTGGCAGATGACGGTGGGGCGCTGGGGCATGCGGGGCGGCTCCTTTTGGCGGTGCCCCGACGATCCACCCCTGCCCCCGTGGTCGAGGCGCCTCAGGCGGCGGCCACGACCACGATCAGGGGAAGGGCGAGGGCCAGCATGCCGAAGGCGATGCCGAGCCGGGGCGAGGGTGACGAGCGGCGCAAGGGGCGTCTCCAGGCTGTCTCAGGGACCTGGAGCCTGACGCCGACGAGGTTAACGAATGGTTACCCTGATGTTTCCGGCGTGAAGCCGAGGATGAAGTCGGCCACGACCTGTGCCGGCATCTCGCAGGGTCGAAGCAGCGTTTCGCCGTCGCTGAGGCGATAGAGGTTGGCGCTGACGAAATCGCCGCCGCCGCGCTCCTCGCCGTAGAGCCAGAGGCGACGACCGTCCGCCGAGCGATGGAGGGTGACGCCGAAGCGCCGCCCGTTGTGGACGCCTTCGAAATGCCCCTCGGGCCATTCGGCGAGGCGTTCCACGAGTGGTTGCGTGTCCGGGCTCGAAGCCGCCACGGCGCGCGCCGTCAGTGGTTGGCGTGGGCCGCGTCGCCCCCGCTGCCGTCCGAGGCGGAGGACTGCTGGCTCTGCGTCAGGGTCTGCTCGGCAGCGGTGCCGGCGCCCGGCTGCTTCTCCACCGTGCCGTTGTCCTTGCAGGCGGCAAGCGAGAGGAGGGCGAGAAGGACGGCGGCGGCGGTGGTCTTGCGAAGCGTCATGGATGGGTCTCCTTGGGCTCGAAGAACGCACGAACGCCCGCCGGGTTCGGCAAGAAATCGCCTCAGCGCGGCTCGTGATAGGGGCAGCCGTTGAAGCGGGCGCGGAAATCGGCGGAATGACGATAGGGCTCGCGCCGCGCGCGGTTGATGTTGCCGAGCGGCTGGTGGTCGGCGATGCCGGTCCAGACGGAGAAGCGCATCTCCTCGTTGACCGCCTGGACGCGCGCCTCGTCCCAGCTGTCCTGCCGCTTCGCGCGGATCGTGGCGACGCGCTGGAACGGGGCCTCCTCCTCGTTCCACTCGACGGTCGGGTCCTCGACCGGCTGGCGCTCGAGGTCGCGGCAGAGCTGCACGCGGAACTCCCATTCGGCGTCGAGGCCCGCCATCTCCTTTTGCACCTCCTCGCGGATGGCGTTGTCGCGCCCGTCGACCGCGATCGTCTCGCCCGTCAGCGCGGTCAGGGCCGGGGCGACCGGGGCGACGCTGAACTTGGCGACGTGGTCGCCATAGCGAAACGGGGTCGTGGAATAATAGGTCTCGCCGAGCGGCTCGACATTGGGCGCGCCGCCGAGCGAGTTCAGCGCCGGGCTCTCGATCCCGACGGCCCCGAGCGCTGATGTCACGCCGCGCAGCACGGCCGAGGCCACCTTCTTGGTGCCCTCGATCCGGTCCGTCGTCGCCGCCAGCATCTTGAGGTTGCCGAGGAACTTGTCGGCGGTCTTGGCCTGGAACACCGTGCCGTTGACCAGGACGAAGTCCTGCACCGTGCCCTCCGCGCCTGGCAGGCGATCGCCGGGCACGTCCAGCACCTTGATCGCCAGCCCGCGCGGCAGGCTGATCGCGTCGGGCAGGATGTCGCCGGCATTGGTGGATAGGCGCAGGAACACCTTGTGGGTGCCGGGCGTGGCGAAGAGCCCCTGCGCGAGTTCGGGCGGCAGGCCTTCGTCCACGACGAGTTCGCCCTCGAGGATGCCGTGCGACTTGGCATGGACCGAGCGCACCGCGTGGCCGTAGTCGGCGGCGGTGCGCTCGAGGATCGTGTCGAAGGCGTCGTTGAGACCCTGCACGGTCTCCTGTTCGTCGGGACGGATCGTCTCGACATCGGGGCTGTAGCGAACCGGCTGCGCGATCATATCCTGCTCCATACGAAATGACGAAAGGTCAACTCGCCGGCAGTTGGAAGGTTTCCAAGGATCGATGCGGCCGGCGCCGGGCCTTGCCGCTCCCGGCCCTTTGCGGCAAGGAAGGGTTCCCTCCCTCAGGTTCCGGTTCTCATGGCGCAGCATCCCTTTCCCGGCCGCCGTTTCGGCGGCTTCCTGTTCGACATGGACGGCACGATCCTGAACTCGATCGTGGCGGCCGAACGGGTGTGGGGCGCCTGGGCGCGCCGACAGGGCCTCGATGTCGACAGTTTCCTGCCGACCATCCACGGCATGCGTGCGGTGGAGACGATGCGCCGCGTCGGCATCGCGGAGGCGGTGCTGGAGGCCGAGATCGCCGGCCTCGTCCAGGCCGAGATCGACGACGTGGAAGGGATCGTGGAGATCGCGGGCGCCGCGATCTTTCTCAAATCCCTGCCGCCGGAGCGCTGGATGATCGTCACCTCGGCGCCGCGCGCGCTCGCCGAGAAGCGGCTCGCGATCGCCGGCCTGCCGGTGCCCGAGCGGATGGTGACGGGCGAGGACGTCGAGAACGGCAAGCCGGCGCCCGACTGCTTCCTGCTCGGCGCCGAGCGCCTCGGCGTTCCAATCGTCGACTGCCTGGTGTTCGAGGACGCTCCGGCCGGCATCCAGGCGGGGGAGGCCTCGGGCGCGGCCGTTCTCGTGATCGACGCCACGCATCGTCACAAGCTCGATACGCCCCATCCGAGCGTGCCGGGCTACGACGCGCTCGCCGTCTCCAGCGCCCCGGACGGGACGCTGGAGATCATCGCCAAGGCCTGATCGGGCCGCGAGGCTACCAGCAGGTGAAGCCGGCGTCGGCGAGCACCGTTGCGCCGGTCATCAGGCTCGATGCGTCGGACGCCAGGAAGTGGACCACGGAGGCGATCTCGTCCGGCTGGCCCATGCGGTGCATGGGCGTGTCGCGCAGCCAGACATCGATCATGCCCTCGTTGCCCTCGCGGTAGCTCGTCATCTCCGTCTCGATATAGGTCGGTGCGACGGCGTTGACGCGCACCCCGCGGTCGCCCCATTCGGCGGCGAGCGAGGAGGTCATCTGGTGCACGGCCGCCTTGGAAGCGTTGTAGTAGGTCTGCTTTTGCGGCCGGTTGGAGATGTAGCCCGACATCGAGCCGATGTTGACGATCGCCCCGCCGCCGGCCTGCAGCATGTGCCGCCCGAAGGCGCGGTTGCACCAGAAGACGCCGTTGTAGTTGACGTCGTTGACCTTCAGCCAGCGGTCGTCCTCGGTGTCCTCCGCCGCGACGCCGGACATGGCGATGCCGGCATTCGCCACGAGGATGTGGACGCGCCCGTGCGCCTCGACGATCCTTTGCGCGAAGGCCTCGACGTCCTGCGGCTTGGTGACGTCGAGAACATGCGCCTCGGCGTCGAAACCCTTGCCGCGCAAGGCCGCTAGTCCGGCATCGGCAATGCCCCGGTCGATGTCGGCGATCACGATCCTCGCGCCGAATTCGGCCAGCGCCTCGCAGATCGAGAGCCCGATGCCGCGCCCGCCGCCGGTGACGACGGCGACGCGACCGTCCAGCCTGAACTTTTCCTGAAACATGGGTGGGCGAACTCCTCAGCGGTCGATGAAGGGATGGCGGCCGGGGGCCGGGAAACGCTGGTTCTTGAGCGCGACGAGGCGATCGACCTCGTGTTGGTCGAACTCGTGGGCCCCACCGTATTGCGAGGCGAGGAAGACGACCTTGGCGTAGTAGTCGAGGGCTTCCATCTTGAACCAAGCCGACTGGAGATCGTGGCCGCAGGTCAAGGCGCCGTGGTTCTGCAGGAGGAGCGCGTCGTGCCGGGCGAGATAGGGACGGATCGCGTCCGACAGCTCGTCCGTCGAGGGCAGGCCGTAGGGCGTCAGCGGCACCTCGCCGAGGAACATCGTGGATTCCGGCATGATCTGCTGGGTCAGCGGCTTGCCGCAGATCGCATGGACCGTGGCGTAGAGCGGATGGGCGTGGACCACGGACCGCACGTCGTCGCGCGCCTCGTAGACGCAAAGGTGCATGCGCGTCTCCGAGGAAGGCTTCCACCGGCTTTCCTCGACGGGCGCGCCCGTGCGGTCGATCCGGCAGATCATGTCGGGCGTCATGAACCCCTTGGACGTGTTGGTCGGCGTGCACAGGAACGTGCCGTCGTCGAGGAGCACGGTGATGTTGCCGTCGTTGGCGGCGCCCATGCCCTTGTCCCAGGCGCGGCGGCCGATGTCGCAGATCTCCCGTTTCAGGGCGTCGAGGTCTTGGCTCATGCGGATGGGTCCTTGGAAGCCGGATCGAACCGGCGGAGTGCGGTTCCGCCGCGGACCAGCGTCCGGCCGGCGGCGATGGAGGGAAAGGCGCCGAGCGCCGCGAACTGGACGAGGGCGTTGCCCGCCGCGCTCGCCTCGACGGGACCGGCGATCACCGGTCGGCCAATGGCCTGCGGGACGAGGGTGCAGAGCGCCTCGTCCCGCGCCCCGCCGCCGCCGATCCGAAGCCGCCGGACGGGTGGTGCGCGCAGGCGCTCGATCGCGGCGATGCCGTCCGCCACTTCGCGCGCCAGCGCTTCGTAGAGCGCCCGGGCAAGCAGGCCGGGCTCGTGCTGCGCCAGGCCTGGGCAGAGCGTGCCGAGCGTCGCGAGGAGGTCGACCGGGTCCATGAATGCCGGATCGGACAGGTCCGGCAGGGTGCATGCCGCGGGCGAGGCGAGCGCCAGGCGTCCCCAGGTCTCGAAGTCGAGATCGTCGCCGGTGCGATGCGCCCAGGCCTCGCGAAGCCGGCGCAGGAGATGAAGACCCTGGCAGCTTCGCACGAGAAGCGCACGGCCCTCGACACCGCCCTCCAGCCCGAAGCCGGCAGCCATCGCCGTCCGCTCGAACGCGCCGTCCGCGATCTCGACGCCGAGGAGGTTCCAGGAGCCGGCGATGAGGAACGCCTCGTCCTCTTCCGGTGCCAGCGCCAGCGCCGCGCTCGCCGTGTCGTGCGCGGCGACCGCCACCACCGGGACGGAACCGAGTCCCGAGCTGCGAGCGAGTTCGCCCCGAAGCGATCCGAGGACGGTGCCGGCGGGAACGATCGGGCCGAAGCACCGGGCGTCCATGCCGGCGAGGCCGAGGAGCGCGGGATCCCAGGTCCCGCTGGCGAGAGCGACGAGGCCGGAGGTGCGCGCCAGCGTCGCCTCGCAGGCGAGCGCACCCGACAGGTGATGGGCGACGAGGTCCGCGATCATCAGGAAATGCAGGGCGTTCGCTGCCGGGTGTGGGTGGTTCTTGGCCCAGTCGTGGAGATGGAAGAGGGTGACAAAGGGGAGCACCTGGGCTCCCGTGCCCCTGGCGATCGCGTCGTGGTGGCCCGCCAGCGCGGCGAGGCCCCGGCGCCCGCGCCCGTGGCGATGGGTGCGCGGCTGGTCCACCGGCAGGCCGTCGGCGTCCAGCAGCGCGAAGTCGACGCCCCAGCTGTCGATCCCGATCGCCTCGACCCCGCCGGCTTGCGCGGCCGCCCGCAAGCCGGCCTCGATCCCGGCGAAGAGGATCGCGAGATCCCAGGCCGGTCCGTCGGGCAGGCGCGTCTCGTAGCCACCGAAGCGATGGAGTTCGGTGAGGTGCAGCCGCGCCGCATCGAACTCGGCGAGGATCGCCCGGCCGGACCCGCCGCCAAGGTCGAACACGAGGCAACGCCGGGGGGCGGCGCCGATCTCCGCCTCACGCAAGGACGTCGAGCCTCAGGCGATCATGTAGCCGCCGTCCACGGGCATGGACAGGCCGTGGACCATGGCGGCGGCATCCGACAGGAGGAAGAGGATGACCTCCGCGATGTCGTCGGGTTCGGCGAAGCGGCCGAGCGGGATGCGCGCGAGCATGCCGGCCGCCTTGTCGGGGTCGCTCCAGGCCTTCACGGCCATCGGCGTCAGCGTCACGGTCGGATGAAGCCCGTTGACGCGGATACCGTGGGGCCCGAGTTCCTTGGCCATGACGCGGGTGAGGCCGTCGAGCCCGGCCTTGGAGGCGCAGTAGGCCGCATGGTCGGGGATGCCGACGAAGGAGGCGCAGCTCGACACGTTGACGATGGCGCCGGTGCGCCCCGACCCCACCATGTCGCGCGCGTATTCCTGTGCCACGATCATCGGCGCGCGGGTGTTGACGGCATGGAGGAGGTCGAAGTTCTCGACCGAGACGTCGAGGAAGGATTCGAGCTCGGTGGCGCCGGCGCAGTTGACGAGGAAGTCGGCGGGCAGGGCGGCCCTCGCCGCCGCGCGGGTCGCCTCGGCGTCGGCGAGATCGACTACGATGGCTTGCGCGCCGGTCTCGGCGCTCAGGGTTTCGAGGTCGGCGGCCGAGCGGGTCAGGGCGACGACATGGGCGCCGCGCCTTGCCAGCATGAGCGCGGTGGCGCGCCCAATGCCCTTGCCGGCGCCTGTGACGACGACGCGCTTGCCCGAGAAATCCATGGCCGCGCTCACAGTCGCCGCCCGGTCTCGCGGTCGAAGAGGTGGACGCGGCGCGTGTCGATCACGAAGGAGACCTCCTCGCCGGGCTGCGCGCCGATGCGGTCCTTGACCACGGCGTCGAGCGAATCGGTGCCGACCTTGGCGAAGACCTGCGTTTCCGATCCCGTCGGCTCCAGCACCGAGACGCGCGCCGGCACGCCGCCGGGGCCGATCGCGATGTGCTCGGGCCGGATGCCGTAGGTGACGGTGCGGCCGGGCTCCACTCGGGCGTCGCCGAGCGGCAGGCGCGCCCCGCCGTCGGCGGCGAAGACGGCGCCGCCCGGCCCGGCCTCGATGCGGCCGTGGACGAAGTTCATGGCGGGCGAGCCGATGAAGCCGGCGACGAAGGTGTTGACCGGGTTGTCGTAGAGGTCGAGCGGCGCGCCGATCTGCTCGACGCGGCCGTCGCGCATCACGACGATCTTGTCGGCCATGGTCATCGCCTCGATCTGGTCGTGCGTGACGTAGACGATCGTGGTCTTCAGGCGCTGGTGCAGCTCCTTGATCTCGACGCGCATGGCGACGCGCAGCTTGGCGTCGAGGTTGGAGAGCGGCTCGTCGAACAGGAAGACCTGCGGATCGCGCACGATGGCGCGGCCCATGGCGACGCGCTGGCGCTGGCCGCCCGACAGCTCCTTCGGATAGCGGTCGAGATACTTTTCCAGATCGAGGATCGAGGCGGCCTTGCGCACCTTCTGCTCGATCTCGGACTTCGGCGCGCCCTTGATCTTGAGCGCGAAGCCCATGTTCTCGGCCACCGTCTTGTGCGGATAGAGCGCGTAGGACTGGAACACCATGGCGATGTCGCGGTCTTTCGGGGCTACGTCGTTGACGACGCGCCCGCCGATCGAGATCGTGCCGCCGGAAATGGGCTCCAGCCCCGCGATCATGCGCAGCAGCGTGGACTTGCCGCAGCCCGACGGGCCGACCAGCACCACGAACTGCCCGTCGCCGACATCGACGTCGACCCCGTGCATGACCTGGACGTTGCCATAGCGCTTGACGACGTTCTGGATGGTGACCTGTGCCATGGGGAACCTTGCGAAAACGGGGGACGCGAAAGGCGGGGGCGAGGCCCCTCAGCCCTTCCAGATGATCAGCGCGCCTAGAGCGATCGCGATGACGTGGCAGACGGTGAGCGGGATCGACTGCTCGAGGAAGCGCATCCAGAGAAGCTCCAGCGCGACGAAGAGGTAGATCCCGATGAAGAGCCGGTCGAACCAGTTGGTGGCGATCGGCAGGAAGCCGTGCCGCTCCGGGGCGGGCTTGGCGGAGGCTTCCTCGTCGGCGGCGTCGAGGTCGACGGTCTTGTCCATGGCGTTACTCCTTCACCGCGCCGAAGGTGAGGCCCGCCACGATGTGGCGCTGCACGACGGCGAAGACGACAAGGGCTGGAATGAGGGTGATGATGGCGATCGAGGCCATCGTGCCCCATTCGGTGCCGGTGGTGGTGACGTATTCCGACAGGCCTGTGGTGATGGTGCGCGCGTTGAAGCTCGTGAGCGTGGCGGCCAGCAGGAACTCGTTCCAGGCGAAGACCCAGGTGAGGATCAGCGTGACGGCGAGCCCCGGGCGCGCGAGCGGGAAGATCACCTCGCGGATCACCTGCCAGGTCGAGGCGCCGTCGACGGTGGCGGCCTCGTCGAGTTCCTTCGGCAGCCCGTCGATCGTGGGGCGGAGCGTCCAGATCGCGAACGGCAGGTTGAAGGTGCAGTAGAGGAGGATCATGCCGATCCGCGTGTCGTAGAGCTTGAAGTCGCCGATCGCGAAGACCTGCGTGAACAGGAGGAAGAACGGCAGGAGGAACACGGCCGCCGGCGCCATGCGGTTGGTGATCGTCCAGAAGAAGATGTTCTCCTTGCCGCCTAGGTCGTAGCGCGACAGCGCGTAGCAGGCCATGAAGGCGAGCGTGGTGCATAGAACCGCGTTGCCGGACGAGATGATGATCGAGTTGATCATGTAGCGGCGCAGCGTCTCGTTGGTGAGGACGTTGGCGTAGTTGTCCCAGAACAGGGTGTCGAGGATGATGCTCGGCGTCGTGAAGAGGTCCACCGCCGGCTTCACCGAGATCACGAAGAGCCAGTAGATCGGAAACAGCGTCAGGAAGGAGAGCGCGATCCAGAGAAGGATGCTGAAGGCAGGCCGGGACTGGCGCATCAAAACGTCCTCTTCTTCCGGGTTCTGGGGGCGACGAGGGCGACGTAGAGGATCCAGCACATGACGAGCGTGAGGTAGAGGACGATCACCGAGATCGCCGAGCCGTAGCCGTAGTCGGTCTTCGGGAAGACGACCTTCCAGATGTGGAGGCCGATGTAGCGGGTGGCGGCGCCAGGCCCGCCGCCGGTCAGCATCCACACCTCGTCCACGGTGCGCAGCGCGTCCATCAGGCGAATGAAGACGGTGGCGAGGATCGCCGGGCGGATCATCGGCAGGGTGATGTGCCAGAACACCTGCCAGCGGCTGGCGCCGTCGATCTGCGCCTGTTCGAAGGGCTCTTTGGGCAGCGACGCGAGGGCGGCGAGCAGCGTCAGCGTGACGAGCGGCGTCCAGTGCCAGATGTCCATGATGACGGTGAGGATGAAGGCGGCGTTGGCGTCGCGGCCGATGTTCAGCTCGTAGCCGAACCAGGCGTTGAGATAATAGGGGATGATGCCGATCGAGGGCGTGGTGAGAAGGCGCCAGACCGAACCGACGACGATCGGGGCGACGATCAGCGGCAGCGTGTGGATCGTGCGGAAGAAGCCGCGCCCAGGAAACTCCTTCATGAAGAGCTGGGCGAGGAGGTAGCCGATGATGACTTCCGAGGCGACCGCGAAGAAGGCGAACTTCAGCGTGTACCAGATGGCCGTGAGGAACGCTTTATCGAAGACGAGGCGGCGGAAGTTGTTGGCGCCGTTGAAGATCATGTCCGGGCTGGCGCCGAACGGGTTCCACTGGTGGAACGCGACGTAGAGCACGTAGACGAACGGCACGATGCCGAAGGTCGCCAGGATCAGGATCGTCGGGGCGAGAAGCAGCCAGCCGACCTTGTTGGAACGCATGGAACCATCCTCTCGAGGGGCTCGCGGTCGAGGATCCGGGCAAGGGGAAGGGCGCACGCGATGGGCGCGCGGCGGCCCGCAGAAGGGCGCCCTGCTCGGTCGCGGTCGCTCCGGGGCGCTGGGAAGGTCGGCCCCGGAGGAAGGCTTGAGCGAAGCCGCCGGCGATGCCGGCGGCCCTTGCCATGCGGCCTACTTGCGGTAGCCGAGGCTGGTCAGTTCCTCTTCGGTCGCAGCGGCCATCTCGTCGAGGCCTTCGTCCGGTCCGACCTCGCCGGTCAGGATGCGGTAGAAGATCGGGGCGACGGTCTCGCGGACCTGGGCGTGGAACGGATACTTCGGAGCGCCGGCGAAGAGCTTTCCGTCGTTCTTCAGCATCGTGTAGTAGCCGCCGAGCGTCGTATCCATCTCCTTCACCTTCGGGTCGTCGTAGGTGGCGGTGTTGGTGATGCGCGGCGCGGCGACGGCCCAGTCGGGCTGCACCGAGTTCTGGCCGATATACTGCAGGAAGAGGAGGGCGGCCTCCTGGTTCTTGGCGGTGACGGGCACGCCGAAGGCGCCGCCGTCGTAGTAGCCGATATAGCCCTTGCCCGATTCCGCGTCGGCCATCACGCCGTCCGACAGGGGCGGCAGGGCGATGCCGACCTTGCCGACCACCTTGGACTTCGACTGGTCGGACGCGATCCAGGCGGCGTTCTCGCCGTAGACCAACCCTTGCGCCGCGCGGCCGGCCGCAAAGGTCGTGGCGACCTCGGACCAGGTGCTGGCGGCAGACTCAGGGGGCGCGATGTCGCGCAGGTGCAGGAAGTACTTCAGCGCGGCCTTGGCCTTGTCGCTGTTCATCGTGCCGCCGTGCTCGACGGTGGCGCCGTAGTTGTCGTCGGCGTTGATGCCCCAGTTGTAGACGCCGAAGGTCGGCGCGACGGACTCGACGTATTCGTACCAGGAGGCGGGGTGGCCGGTATGGGCCTGGGAGGTCGTGCCCCAGAGCTGCTCGCCCTTCTCCTTGCCCCATTCGGTGAAGAACTCGGCAATCTGGGTGTAGTCCTCGTGCGTCTTGGCGGGAGCGAGGTCCTTGCCGGTCTTGGCCTTGAAGGCTTCCTTGACCGCCGGATCGTCGAAGAGGTCCTTTCGGTAGAGGTAGACCTTGATGAAGGCCTCCATCGGCACGCCGAACAGGTCGTTGTTCGTGCCGCGGAAATAGTCGGCGAAGGTGGTGAAGTTCTTTTCGTCGAACTCGGGCGCCTTCAGCTCGGGCTTGTCGGCGAGCGTCTTGGTGATGTCGGTCAGGAAGTTGCGCTGCAGGTAGGCGTAGACGATGTCCTGCTCGATATAGACCATGTCATAGATGCCGGTCTTGGCCTCCATGTCCTTGATGGCCTTGTCGTACATCTGGTCCCAGGATGTGGTCTCCAGCTCGACCTTGATGCCGGTCTTCTCCTCGAACTCCTTGGCCAGGACGTCCTTGACGTAGTTCGAGGGCGGCGTGCTCTCGGTCACGCCGTGCAGCGTCACGCCCTTGAACTTGGCGCCCGCGTCGGACCAGAAGTCCGCGTGCGCGGCCGACAGGCCGCCGATGAGGCCGATCGTCAGAGCGATCAGGCTCGTACCCAACTTGCGCTTCATGTTTCGTCTTCCTCCCGAAGGCCCGCCTTGCCGGCGGATCGTTGGTCCCACCCTTGTCGTGCCGGGCGGTTACTCCTCTGGAAAAGCCGGGTCCTCCTTGCCGGTCGAGCCGGACGAAAGGGGCCGTGCCTTCATGCGTAGCTCATCACGGCGGTGTGCACAACATTTGTTGCGCAGTCTGTCAAATTATGTTGCGACCACCGCAAGAAAAGCTGCGACCCGATACAATCACCGCACTCGCTGCGATGACGACACGTCCGATCGTGCAAGCAAATGGAGTTGCGTTGCAAAAGAAAGCTCTTGCGATGCAGCAAGATGGTCGGGTTGACAAATCGGCGGACGAGCGGTTTTTGTTGCGCAATCCAACAATAAAGGGGGGAGCGATGAAGCGTCTGGGGATCCATTCGTTCGTCTGGACAGGCGGCGGCACGCAGGACGAACTGGAGCGCGCGCTCGATCGCTCCGCCGAATGCGGCTACCGGCTGATCGAGTTCGCCTATCTTCGCCCGGAGAAGTTCGACCTCGACCGCCTGGGGCAGAAGGCCCGCTCGCTCGACATCGAGATCGCGGTCACCATGGGGCTGCCCCTGTCGGCCGACGTGTCGAGCACCGACGAGGCGAGCGTGAAGGCCGGCGAGGCGCTCTTGGCCGATGCCGTGCGTGCGGTGCGCGACGTCGGCGGCAAGACACTGGGCGGCATTCTCTATTCCGCCCACACGAAATACGGCGCGATGCCGACCGATCGCGGCCGCAAGAACGCCGTCGCCGCCATCGCCAGGACCGCCGACGTCGCGCGCGAGGCCGGCGTCGATCTCGTGCTCGAGATCGTCAATCGCTTCGAGACCAATCTCCTCAACACCACCGCGCAGGGGCTCGAGTTCATCGCGCAGACGGGCTCGGACCACGTCCGGCTGCATCTCGACACGTTCCACATGAACATCGAGGAGGCGAACCCGGCCGCCGCGCTCCGGCTCGCCGGCGACAAGCTCGGCTACTTCCACATCGGCGAGAGCAATCGCGGCTATCTCGGCGACGGCGTGATCGACTTCGAGCTGATCTTCGATGCGCTGCTCGACATCGACTACAACAGGAACATCACCTTCGAGTCGTTCTCCAGCGCCGTGGTGGACGAGGCGCTGTCGCTCGCCTGCGCCATCTGGCGCGATACCTGGACGGACAACATGCCGCTCGCCCAACATGCCAAGCGCTTCATCGAGCTGAAGCAGGACGAGGCCAAGCGTCGGCGCGCCACCGTCGCGCGGCCCTGAGGACGCGGCATCCGGAGCATCTCCCCCGTGTCGCACGCCGCCTCCCTCGATCCCGCGCCCCGCCGTGTCCGGCAGGGCAGCGAGATGGCCGCGCTGCGCGCCCTGCACCGGTTCGGACGCCTGAGCCGCGCGGATCTGGCGCGCGTTCTCGGGCTCAACCGGTCCTCCTCCGGCCACATCGTCGCCGCGCTCACCGCCGACGGCCTCGTGCGCGAGGTGGAAGGCGGCGGCGAGGGGGGCGCACGCACGGGGCGAAGCCGGGCGGGGCGGCCGGGCATCCTCCTGGAGCTCCAGCCCGACGCCGTCTTCTTTGCCGGCGTCGAGATCGGCGTCGAGCACATCAGCTTTGTCGCGATCGACCTGTCCGCGGCGATCATCGCCACCCGCGTCGAGGCCTTCGATGCGCCCGCCGCCGGGCTGGAGGCGGCCTTCGAGACCGCGGCGCGTCTCGCGACCGAAGCACTGCCGCGGGACGGCTGGGCACGCTGCGAGGGGTTCGGGATCGCGATCCCCGCGCAGATGGAACGGACGGGCCGCGTGCGGGTCGCGCCGCTTCTCGGCTGGCGCGACGTGCATCCCGCCGCACTGATGCGCGCCCATATCCCGTCCACCGTTCCCGTCGTCGCCGAGAACGACGCCAACGCCTTCGCGATCGGCGACGCTTACGGACGCGACGCGGCGCGGCCGGGCGTCACGCTGGCCCTGGTGCTGGAATCGGGCGTCGGCGGCGGCATCCTCGTGGACGGTGCTCTGTTTCGCGGCGGTCACGGGCTGGCGGGCGAGATCGGCCATCTCCTGGTGCCGGGCGAGGACGGCGCCCTCAGCCGCCTGGAAGAACTCGTGGGCCTCGAAGGGGTGCTGGCCGCCTATCGCGGCATCGCGCCCGAAGGGGCGGCGACGCTGGACGGCTTCCTCGGCGAGGTGAAGGACCGCGCGCCCGGCGCTGTCGCCATCGCGGAAGGATGGGCGCGCGCGCTCGCCTTCGGCCTGGCGCAGGGGTGCCGGCTGGTGGACCCCGACCAGATCGTCCTCGGCGGGTCGCTCGCCGCTCTCTATCCGCTCGTCGGTGCCCGCGTCGCGGCGCACTGGGCGCGCATCCAGGACGCCGGCTTCCCGCTGCCCGGCATCGTGGTCAACGCCAATCCCACATTCGGCGCCGCCTTCGGTGCCGCCTGCATCCTGCACCAGCGCTTCCTGGCGACGGATGCCGAACCCACCAACGCCTGACGGAAGGATACGCCAGCATGCAGGACCGGTTTCGACTGGATGGAAAGGTCGCCCTTGTCACCGGCGGCAACCGCGGCATCGGGCTCGCCATCGCCAGGGCGTTCGGCGAGGCGGGCGCCCGTCTCCTCATCACCGCCCGGCGCGACAACCCCGAGGGCGAAGCGGAACTGAGGGCGGCGGGCGTCGAGTTCGACGTCGCCCGGGGCGACGTGCGCGATCCCGAGATGCCGTCGCGAACGGTGGCCCAAGCGATCGAGCGGTTCGGCGGGATCGACGTCCTCGTCAACAATGCCGGCGTCGCCTCGCACGGGGACACCGAAGGCTTCGACGACGAGCGGCTGGAACTGATCCTGTCCACCAACGTCGCCTCCGTCTTCCGCTTCGCGCGCGCCGCGCTGCCGCATCTGCGGAAGGCCGGCGAGGGCGTGATCCTCAATGTCGGCTCGGTCTCGGGCTTCATCTCCAACATTCCGCAGCAACAGGCCGCCTACAACGCCTCCAAGGCCGCGGTGCACATGCTGACCAAGAGTCTGGCCAGCGAGTTCGCGCCGGAAGGCATCCGCGTCAACGCGGTGGCCCCCGGCTACATCGATACCGACATGACGCGCGGCGGCTTCGAGAACCCGGACTGGGACCCGGTCTGGCGACGCATGACGCCGATGGGGCGCTACGGCAGGCCGGAGGAGGTGGCGGCCTGCGCGCTGTTCCTCTGCTCGTCGGCGGCAAGCTACGTCACCGGCGCCGTCCTGCCCGTCGACGGCGGCTATCTCACGCGCTGAACGGCGCGTCACGCGCTGAACGGCGCGCCGCGCCTGAACACCATTCAACAATCCAACGGGGGGAAACCGACATGACAGAGAAACTGGCCGGAAAGGTCGCTGCCGTCACCGGCGGCGCGTCGGGGATCGGACTCGAGTGCGCCCGCATCATGCTGGCGAACGGCGCGCGCGTCTTCATCGTCGACAACAACGACGAGCGGCTCGAAAAGGCGGTGGCGGATCTCGGGACCGGCGCGAGCGCCCTGAAGGTGGACATCACGGACGCTGCCAGCAGCGACACGATGCTGCCGCGCATTCTGGAGGAGGCCGGCCAGCTCGACATCTTCCACGCCAATGCCGGCTCCTACATTGGCGGCGACCTCGTGGACGGGAACGCGGACGCCTTCGACCGGATGCTGAACCTCAACGTCAACGCTGTGTTCCGGGGCGTGCACGCTGTCCTGCCGCACATGATCGGGCGCGGCACGGGCGACGTGATCGTGACGAGCTCGGTCGCAGGCCATCAGGCGATCCCCTGGGAGCCCGTCTACACCGCCTCCAAACATGCGGTTCAGGCCTTCACCCATGCCGTGCGTCGGCAGGTGGCCAAGCACGGCGTGCGCGTCGGCGCCATCGCGCCGGGCCCGGTGGTGACGCCGCTCGTCCAGGACTGGCCGGCCGAGAACCTGAAGCGCGCCATCGAGAACGGCGCGCTGTTCCAGCCCGTCGAGGTCGCCGAGGCCGTGCTCTTCATGCTGACGCGCCCGCGCAACACGGTGGTGCGCGACCTCGTCCTCCTGCCGCAGAACTTCGACATCTGAGCCGAACCGTTTCCGCTTGAAACCGACAAGCCGAGCCGCCATGTCGCGGCTCGGCTTTTTCCATTCGAGGGATACGCAATGACGGCGGAAACGCTTGCCGGCGAAAAGACGCAGAGCTTCGAGGCGGATGTCGCCCGCCTCCTGCACCTCATGGTGCATTCGGTCTATTCGGACAAGGACGTGTTCCTGCGCGAGCTCGTCTCCAACGCCGCCGACGCCTGCGAGAAGCTGCGCTTCGAGGCGATCGCGAGCCCCGAGCTCCTGAGCGAGGGCGGTGAGCCGTTGATCACCCTGACGCTCGACGAGGGCGCACGCACGCTGACCGTCGCCGACAACGGCATCGGCATGAGCGAAGCCGAGATGGTGGAGGCGTTGGGTACCATCGCGCGCTCCGGCACGCGCGCCTTCATGGAGCGGATGACCGACAGCGCCAAGGGCGGCGAAAGCCGGCTCATCGGCCAGTTCGGCGTCGGCTTCTATTCCGCCTTCATGGTGGCGGACCGCGTCGACGTCGTGTCGCGCCGGGCCGGTGGCGAGACCGCGGCCCGCTGGAGCTCCGACGGGCTCGGCACCTACACGGTGGGCACGGCCGATCCGGCGGAGGCGCCCGTGCGCGGCACCCGCGTCACCCTGCATCTGAAGGAAGACGCCGGCACCTATCTCGATCCGCACGCGCTGGAGCGCACCGTGCGCGCCCAGTCCGGCCACGTGCCGGTGCCGATCGAGCTGAAAGCCGCGCCGGACGCGGAGGCCAAGCGCATCGCGGACGGCGCCGCGCTCTGGACCAGGCCGAAGTCGGAGATCGCGACCGAGGAGTATGCCGACGCCTATCGCACGCTGGCCGGCCAGTTCGACGACCCCGCGCTGACGCTGCACTACCGCGCGGAAGGCCTGCACGAATACACGGTTCTCGCCTTCGTGCCGGGCTCCAAGCCCTTCGACCTCTTCGACCCCGATCGCGCCGGCCGCATGAAGCTCTATGTCCGGCGCGTCTTCATCACAGATGAGACGGATATCCTGCCGCGCTGGCTGCGTTTCGTGCGCGGCCTCGTCGATTCCGCCGATCTGCCGCTCAACGTCTCGCGCGAGATGATCCAGGAAAGCCGGGTGCTCGCGGCGATCCGCAAGGGCGTCACCAACCGCGTCCTGTCGGAGATGGCCAAGCTCGCCGAGAACCAGCCGGAAACCTACGCCTCGGTCTGGGAGAATTTCGGTGCGGTCCTGAAGGAGGGCCTCTACGAGGACGAGGACCGCCGCGCCGCCCTTCTCGGCCTCGCCCGCTTCCGCACCACGACCGCGGGCGCGGCGCTGCGCAGCCTGAAGGACTATGTTGCCGACATGAAGGAGGGGCAGGCGGCGATCTACTACGCCGTCGGCGCGGACGCCGAGCGGCTGCGGGCCTCGCCCCAACTCGAGGGCTTTGCCGCGCGCGGTCTCGAAGTGCTGCTCCTCACCGACCAGGTGGACGGGTTCTGGACGTCCCAGATCCCCGAATTCGACGGCAAGCCGCTGCGCTCGGTCACGCAAGGGCTCGCCGATCTCGGCGCCGTTCCCCTGGCCGACGGGGCGGAGGCGCCGTCCGCCGAGACCGAGCCGGCGGTCGAGACCTTCATCGCCTATCTCCGGGAGACGCTGGGGGCGGAGGTCTCGGACGTGCGCGCCAGCGATCGGCTGACGGACAGCGCCGTCTGCCTCGTCGCACCCGATCGCGGCGTCGACCGCGAGCTGGAGCGCCTTCTGGCGAGTGCCGGGCGCCTGGGCGGCACAGCCTCCAAGCCCGTCCTCGAGGTCAACCCGCGCCACGACCTCGTGGCTCGCCTGGCGAAGCTCGATGCCGGCGACGCCGCGCTGCGCGAGGACGCCGCGCGGCTGCTTCTGGACGAGGCGCGCGTGTCGGACGGGGAAGCGCCGAGCGATCCGCGTGCCTTCGCCGGGCGCCTCGGGCGCGTCCTCGCGCGCGCTCTGGGGTGATCGGTCGGCCGGAGGCCTACCGGCAGGCGAGGGCGGCGGCTTCGCGCGCCGCCCGCTGCTGAAGGATCCGGATGCGCCCGGCCAGCATCTCGAACTCCAGCCGGATCGCCGCGTCGCCGGCACCGCCCGCGCGCACGCCGCCGGTGATCGGTGCCTCCGAACCGGACGCGTCGGCCCGGGACGCCGGAGCGGATGGGGCGCGCGGGGCGCCGGTGCGGAAGCTGACCATGAACCGAACTTTCGAAAGGGGTCGATGACCGAGCCCTAGCGCCGGGGGCTTGGCCTTGCCTGACCAGTCCGGTCGAGCGCCCCGCGGCGAAGGGCCGGCGTTCCCGCTCCTTCGCCCGGCGCCCGCCGAAATGCGGCAGCGGGGAGGGGCGGCTTCCCGCCGTCCGGGCCGCGATCCGTCCTCCGCCGGGTCGCGGCCTCGGAACGTCGTGTCCCGCGCATCGTCACGGGGCACGAGCCGATACGGCATCCGCCCGAAATGCTCTAGGATGCACGCCTTCCTTCCGCTTCTTCGAGGTGCCCCTTGCTCTTCGGTCTCTTCGTGCTTCTCGCCTGCCAACTGGCCGGCGAGACGGTGGTCCGGCTCCTCGGCCTCGCCCTGCCGGGCCCGGTGCTCGGCATCCTGTTCCTGCTCGGCGTTCTCGCCGTCACTGAACGCCGGCGCACCCGCTCCGTGGCCGGTTCGGACCGCCCGGTGGGCCAGGCGGCCGATGGGCTTCTCGCCCATCTCGGCCTCCTGTTCGTGCCGGCCGGGGTCGGCGTCGCGCAGTCGCCCGAGCTTCTCCTTTCGAACGGACCGGGGGTCCTCGCGGCGCTCGTGCTGTCGACGGTTGCGACGCTTCTCGTCACCGTCGGCGTCTTCCGCCTCGTGCGTCGCTCGCGCGGCGGGGACGCGCGATGACGGGCGGCGCATCCTTCTTCGAGCTCTGGGTCTACCTGTCGGCGAGCCCGCTTCTCTGGCTGACCCTCACGATCGGCGTCTTTCTCCTCGCCCGGCGCATCGCGCAGGCGAGCGGAAACCATCCGCTGGTCAACCCGATCCTCCTGTCGATCACGGTGCTGGTCCTTCTCCTGTGGGGGACCGGCACGCCCTACGCCACGTTCTTCGCCGGTGCGCAGTTCGTCCATTTCATGCTGGGGCCCGCGACCGTCGCCCTGGCGGTGCCGCTCTGGCGCAACCGGGCGCTGGTGGGGTCGATGCTGGCACCGGTGCTCCTGGCGCTGCCGGCGGGCGCGCTGACGGCGGTCGTCTCCGCGGTCGGGCTCGGATCCGTGTTCGGGGTGCCGGAGCCGCTTCTCCTCGCGCTCGCGCCGAAATCCGTCACGGCCGGCATCGCCATGGGCATCGCCGGGGAGATCGGCGGCGATCCGGCGCTCACCGCCGTCTTCGTGATCGCCACCGGCATCATCGGCGCGATCCTGGTCACGCCCCTGATGAACGCGCTCGGTATCCGCGACTACGCCGCGCGCGGCTTTGCGGCGGGTCTCGCCTCGCACGGCATCGGCACCGCCCGTGCCTTCCAGGTCGACGGGGTGGCCGGCACCTTCGCCGGCCTCGCGATGGCGCTGAACGGGCTCCTGACCGCGCTCCTTGTGCCAGTCGTGGTCGGCTTCCTCCGCTGAAGCATTTCCAGGCAAAGCGGCCACGCTTTGCCGCGGGACCATGCGACAACATCCATGCGCTGACCTCGTCAGCCCAGCCGCTCCAGGCTGAACTCGGTGGCCGCGTGCGGACGCAGCGGCAGGCGCTGGGCATAGAGGCGCGAGGGCGCGTCCTCGCGCAAGGCGACGGCGGCGTCCGGCCGGCCGATCCGCTGGCGGATCAGGTCTTCGGCCTCCGCCCAGTCGCTCGCCAGCACCGCGAAGAGCCGGGTGCCGTGCCGGGGTTCGCGGTCGCGCGCTTCCGGCTCCGCCGCACCGATGAACAGGGATAGGGGTTCGCTCATCTCGCCTCCGTTTCCCGGGAAGGATGGGACATTGTTGGACGGCTGACAGCCATGCCGGGGCACGGCGTCCTGAACTTAACCTAGTTAATGGACGAATCTCGCCCAATCCATTCCGAAGAGCCGGTTCCGGAGGAATGGTTCTTGGCCCTGTATCTCATCCGCAAACTACAGAACTTCGCCATCTTCTCCGACGAGGAGCGATCGGCTCTGCAGGACCTCGCCAGCCGCAGGCAGCGCCTCCTGAACGGCCGCGACGACGTGATCGCGCAAGGCGAGCGCCCCGGCTTCGTCAACCTGGTGCTCGAGGGGTTCGCCTGCCGCTACAAGATCCTGCCCGACGGCCGGCGGCAGATCCTCTCCTTCTTCATCCCCGGCGACCTTTGCGACCTCCACAGCGACGTCCTGCATGTGATGGACCATTCGATCGGCGCCATCTCGCCGTTGCGCATCGCGCAGATCGCGCCGGACGAGATCGATGCGGTGACGACGCAGCTGCCGCGCCTGCGCCGGGCCTTCTGGTGGAACGAGCTGGTGGGCGAGGCGACGACGCGCGAGTGGCTGACCAATATCGGCCAGCGCACCGGCACCGAGCGCGTCGCCCATCTCCTGTGCGAGACCTTCGTGCGCATGCGCGCGATCGGCCTCGTCGACGGGACCGGCGCCTGCCCCTTTCCCATCACCCAGGCCGACCTGTCGGACGCGCTCGGCATCTCGATCGTCCACACCAACCGGATGCTCCAGGACCTGCGCGCCGAGGGGCTGATCGTGCTGAAGGGCCGCACGCTGCAGGTCGACGACCTCGGCGCTCTCATGCGCCTGGCCAATTTCGACCCGAGCTACCTCCATCTCCGCTCGAACGTGGGCGAGGAGACGGGCGGACAGCCGGAGCTGGACAGGGAGACCACGTCCTGAGCCCCGGCCGGCGCCGGATCGGGGCGCTTTCTCAGGCCGGCGGCGCCGTCAGGGGAATGCCCTCCGAGCGGAAGCGCTGGAGAAGCGTGAACAGAAGGGTGCTGCGCGTGCCGTAGACCTGGCGCGGGCCGCCCACGAAGGCGAAGGACTTGAACGTCACCTTGCCCTCGTCGATCCCGTCGATGAAGATGGACGGGGCGGGATCGGCCAGCACCGCCTCGTGGCCCGCGAAGGTCTCGAGGATCGCGCTGCGCACGGCGGCGACGTCCGCATCGATCGGCACGGAGAAGACGATCTGGATGCGCCCGAGCGGGTCGGCCAGCGTCATGTTGCGGATCGACTTCGTCACCAGCTCGGAATTGGGCACGATCAGGGTCGAGCGGTCGGCGATCTGAATCTCGGTGGAGCGCACGCTGATGCGCTTCACGTCGCCCTCGTCGGAGCCGATGCGCACGGTGTCGCCGATCTTCACCGGGCGCTCGGCCAGAAGGATCAGTCCCGACACGAAGTTCTGCGTGATCGCCTGGAGGCCGAAGCCGATACCGACCGACAGGGCCGAGACCACGAGCGCGATGCGCTCGACGCCGATGCCGAGCGTGGTGATCGCCCAGAAGCCGGCGAGGAGGATGCCGGCATAGGTGACGATCGTGGAGACCGAGTTGCGCGCGCCCGGATCGAGGTCGGTCGCCGGCAGGTATCGCTCCTCCAGCCAGTGACGCACGACGCGCATCAGGCCGAGGCCCACCGCCAGCACCACCGCGGCCTTGAGGATCGCGCCGGGCACGATGGTGAAGCCGCCGATCTGGATCTCGGCCGAGGAGCCGATCTGGTAGAAGAGCGAACTCGCGCCCGGACCGAGCGGTCCCGACAGGAGCAGCGCCGCCCAGACGAGGATCGCGATGCGCAGGAGCGCCGACAGGAGCACGCCGAGCTGGCCGACCTGCGTGCGGCGAAGGCCGAGGCCCACGTGGAGCGAGCGCCCGAGCCGGCTGTCGCCCGACAGGAACGTGGTGCAGAGATCGTCCACCACGACGAGAAGCAGGAAGGCGCTGGCCGAGACCACGGCCGTCCAGATCACCTGCCGCGTCAGGAACAGGGCGAGGTTCACATAGCCCTGGAGCGCGGCGACGAGCGCGGCGACGACGCAGCCCCAGGCCAGGAGCGTCGCGAGCGTCACCAGCGTCGTGCGCGCGCTCGGCTGGCGGTTGGCGGTATCGGGATGCGAGCGCCGGATCCGGCCGAGCGTGAGGAGAACCGCGACGATCAGCGCGCCATAGGCGAAGGCGACGACGTAGTTGATGACGATGGCGGCCGGCTGGCTGACGCCGACCGCCCGGCCGCCCTCCACGAGGAGAACGCCGCCGAAGGTGAGGACGGCGGCCAGCGTCGGAAAGGGCCACAGCCGCTTCACCGCCGTCTCGTCGAGCGGCAGGAGGCGCCATGACGGCTGGCCGACGAGAAGAAGGCCCGCGCCCAGCGACAGGACGAAGGCCCCGAGCGCGCCGGTCTGGGCAAGGCTCTCGGCCAGCGGGCGGACGATGGGGGTCAGCACACCGGACCAGCTGAGGCCGTAGAAGAAGATCGTCACGCCCAGCGCCGCGGTGAGCGTTCCCACCACCACGAACCAGAGCGCCAGGGCGGAGCGCCGCGCGCGCGTGCTCGGCACCTGCTCGGACGCGATGCGGCGGCCGAACTCGCGAAGGCGGCGGCGCAGCGGCAGGGCGAGGAGAAGCGCGAGCGCCAGCGATCCCGCGACCGTCGCCGTGCGCGCGGCGGTGCCCGTCTTCGGGATCTGGTTGCGCCAGTCGCGCGCGAAGTCGCCGGCCCTTGCGCCGTCGTCCGCCAGACGGTTTGCGACCTGGGTCCAGAGGAGGGGCGACAGCGGCGATGCCACCTGCTTGAACGTGTCGCGGCTGAAGGCCTCGTTGATCTCGCGGATCATCCGGTCGATCGTTTCCTTGGCGTCGGCCGCCACCAGCCGCCCGCGCTTGATCGCCGAATCGATATCGGCGCGCTGCTGGCCGAGGGCGTCGCGCTGCGCCTTGACGTCGGGCGCCTCTGTGTCGCTCGCCTCGCCGAGCTCGGCGATGCGCGCATCGATCGCGGCCAGCTGCGGCTCGAGGAGGCCGACCGCCTCGTTGGCGGCCGCGCCCACCGCCATCGCGCGGTCGCGAAGGTCCGCCTTCGCGTCGACGCCGACGTCCCCGTCGGCCGACTGGCGGATCACGGCGAGATCGCTCGCCTGCGCATCGACGGCGGCGATGGCGGGCGCCGCCGCGTTGCCGTCCTGGGCCGCGGCCGGGAGCGTCCCCGTGACGCACAGGAGAAGAAGAGCGAGACAGGCGAGCCGCCCGCGGATCGATCGCATCATGGTCGTATGGCCATCGGCGCCGGAAACGCCGCCCCTCGGGAGTTGCGCCTCTCGGGGGCTGCCCCCTGTCTGCAAGGCCCCTGGCGCGGAACGCGGTCTCACCCGATCCGATGGGCCGAAATGTGGCTGTCTCGCATGATTTGCCGCCCGCCGCCCGCTCGACAAACGGCAGGGGCGCGCCACATGCCGCCCCATGGACCGCGACGAAGACATCCTTTGGCTGCGCGACGAGCTGACCCGCCGCTTCGACCTCGTGCTCCGGCCTTCCGCCGGCGAGATTGATCGTTTCCGCGACGAAGCCGTGCGACTGGCCACGCTGGTCGGCGACCGCGAGGCCGCCGAACTCGCGGCCGCGCGCCAGGTCTTCCTGATGCAGACCGGGGCGGCACGCGATGGGCGGGTGACGGACCTGCGCAGCGCGGCCTGACGACGTCCCGATCGCCTGGGTCAGTCGTGGTGGTGCCCCGCACGCCCCGCCGATGTCGCTCCGCCGTCCGGGATCAGCACCAGTTCGCCGTGCCGAACCGATCGCTCGGCGATCACGTGGTCGGCGAAATGGCGCACCGCGCCGACCTCGCCCTTGAGCACCGACACCTCCATGCAGGTCCCGTGATCGAGATGCACATGGAGGCTGGAGACCGACAGGTCGTGGTGGTCGTGATGGGCGTTGGTCAGCCGGCGCGACAGGTCGCGCGCGGCGTGATCGTAGACATAGACGAGCGCGGCGACGCATGTTCCCTCGCCCTTCTCGACCCGGGCGCGCGACAGGCCGGCGCGGGCGAGGTCCCGGATCGCCTCCGACCGGTTCGCATAGCCCCGCTCGGCCATGATCGCGTCGATGTCGGCCATCAGGTCGTCGTCGAGCGTCACCGTCACGCGCTGCATGGAAGGCTCCTCCGGATGCATGGGTCCGCGCCTTCCTAACCCAAGCGACCGGCCTTCGCGACCATGTGGCAATGAGTATGACGAATTCCGATAGACCTCATACTGACCCTCGCCTAGTGTCGCGCCGATTCGGAACCGGAGCGGCGAGGGGCCAAGGGTGATCGAAAGCTTTGCACGAGGGAGCCTTGCGCTCCTGTGGCTCGCCACGCCGGTCGCGGCAGCGCCCCAGACCGCGCCCAAGACCGATCTCGTGCTGGCCATCGGCGGCGAACCGGAGACCGGCTTCGATCCGCTCTTCGGCTGGGGCGCCTACGGCCATCCCCTGTTCCAGTCGACGCTCCTGAAGCGCGGTCCCGACCTGGAGACGCAGGGCGATCTCGCGACGCGCTGGACCTTGTCCGAGGACCGCCTCACCTGGCGCATCACGATCCGGACCGACGCCGTTTTCTCCGACGGCACGAAGCTCACCGCGCGCGATGTCGCCTTCACCTACCACAAGGGCCGCGAGACCGCCGGCGCGCTCGACCTTTCGGTGCTCGAACGCGCCGAGGCGCTCGACGACGAGACGCTCGAGATCCGTCTGAAGAAGCCCTGGATCACCTTCACCGAGACCTTCTTCACGCTCGGCATCGTGCCGGCCGCGTCCTATGGCGCCGACTACGCGCGCCATCCCGTCGGCTCCGGCCCCTATCGCCTCCTGTCCTGGCGCGCGGGCGAGCAGCTCATCGTGGAGCGCAATCCCGACTATTACGGGACGAAGCCGGCCTTCGGTCGCGTCACCTTCCTGTTCACCGGCGACGACGCGGGACTGGCGGCGGCGCGCGCCGGCGCGGTGGACATGGTCTCGGTGCCCGCACCGCTCGCCGACGCGGTGCCGGAGGGCTTTCGCGCCCTGCCCGTGAAGACGGTCGACAATCGCGGCCTCAGCCTGCCCTTCCCGCCGGACGAGGGGCGCACCGCACCGGACGGCGGGCGGATCGGCAGCGCCGTCACCTCGGATCCCGCGATCCGGCATGCGATCAATCTCGGGCTCGACCGGCAGGCCGTGGTGGACGTCGCGCTGCACGGCCACGGGACGCCGGCCTTCGGCCCCGCCGACGGCCTGCCCTGGGCGGGCGAGGGAGACCATGCGGCGTTCGATCTCCAGGCCGCGCGCGGGCTTCTGGACGAGGCGGGGTGGGTGCCGGGCGAAGGCGGCGTGCGCGCCAGGGACGGCGTGCGGGCGGCGTTCCCAATCAACTACCCCGCCGCCGACGCGACGCGCCAGGCGCTCGCCGAGACCGTCGCCGAACTCCTGCGCCCCCTGGGGATCGAGGCCACCCCCAAGGGCTCGTCCTGGGACGCCATCGAACGCGTGATGCATGCCGAGCCGGTGATCTTCGGCTTCGGCAGCCACTCGCCCTACCAGCTCTACAGCATCTACGCTTCGGCGCTGGGCGGGGTGGAGTACCAGAACCCGACCTTCTACGCGAACGCCGCCGTCGACGGGCTTTTCGCGAAAGCGCAAGGGGCGCCGAGCCTCGAGGCTTCCTATCCCTCCTGGCGCGAGGCTGCCTTCGACCGGCGGACGGGCTACGGCACGAAGGGCGACGCCGCCTGGGCCTGGCTCGTCAATCTCGACCACGTGTATTTCGTCGACCGCTGCCTCGACGTCGGGCGCCCGCAGATCGAGCCGCATGGCCACGGCTGGCCGATCACGGCCTCGATCGCCAGCTGGACCTGGACGTGCGACTGACGGCGCGCCTCGCGCTGGGGCTGGCACGGCTCCTCCTCCTCCTTCTGTTCGTCGCGCTCGTCGCCTTCGCCCTCGTGCGGCTGTCGCCGGTGGATCCCGTCGCCGCCTATCTCGGACCCGGCATCGCGCGGCTGTCTCCCGAGCAGCGCGCGGCGATCGAGGTGGCCTGGGGGCTCGACCGGCCGACCGCCGTCCAGTTCGGCCGCTGGCTCGGGCATACGCTGTCGGGGGACCTCGGCTGGAGCACCAGCCACAACGCGCCCGTGGCGAGCGTCATCGCCGAGCGGGGTGGGGCGACGCTGCGCCTCGCCTTGCCGGCGCTCGTGCTGTCCGGGCTCCTCGGCTTCGCGCTCGGCCTCGTGTCGGGCGCGCGGGAGGGCTCGATGCTGGATCGCGCGGTGCGCTTCTATGCCTATCTCCTCGCCGCGACGCCGACCTTCTGGTTGGGCGTCGTCGCGCTCACCGTCTTCTCGGTGCAGCTCGGCTGGGCGCCGCTCTGCTGCTCCGGCCCGATCGGCGTGACGCCGGATGCGGTGACGCTCGCGCAGACGCTCGCCCATCTCGCCCTGCCGCTCACCGTCCTCACGCTGTTCGGCGTCGCGCAGGTGGCGCTCCACACCCGCGCCAAGGTGGCGGAGGCCATGGCGTCCGACCACGCGCTCTTCGCCTTCGCGCAAGGCGCGACCCGCGCCGACGTCGCGCTCCATCATGCGGCGCGCGCCGCGCTGCTGCCGGCCCTCACCATCGTCTGCGCCTCGTTCGGTGAAATCCTGGGTGGAGCGGTCCTCGCCGAGCAGGTCTTCGCCTATCCCGGCCTCGGCCGCGCCACCGTCGAGGCGGGCGTGCGCGGCGACGTGCCGCTGCTTCTCGCCCTCACCCTCCTCGCCGCGACCCTCGTCGCCAGCGGCAACCTCCTCGCCGATCTTCTCTATCCCCACATCGACCCGCGCCTTCGCGGCGCAGGCGGGCGCGCATGAGCGCCCTTCTGGACGGGACGCCCGCCAGATCCTGGCCGGGACGCATCCGTGCGAAGCGCCGCCCGTCGCCGGTCTGGCTCGCCCTCGTTCCGATCCTCGCCGCCGCCTTCGCGCCCTTCCTCCTCGGTCGAGCCGGCCTCGACCCGGACCTGTCCGCCCGGCTGCTGCCACCGATCGCCGCGCATCCCTTCGGCACCGACGCGCTCGGGCGCGACATGCTGGCCCGCACGCTCCAGGGCCTCGCGGTGAGCCTGCGGATCGGGCTCCTCGCCGCCGGCGTCTCGGCCGCGATCGCGCTTCTCCTGGCGCTCGCGTCCACACTGTCGCGCGCCGCGGATGCCGCCGTCTCCTTTCTCGTCGACGCCGCGCTCAGCCTGCCGCATCTCGTCGCCCTCATCCTGATCGCCTTCGCGCTCGGCGGCGGGGCGCAGGCCGTGGCGGCGGCCGTGGCGCTCACCCACTGGCCGCGCCTTGCCCGCATCCTGCGGGCCGAGCTCCTGGCGGTCCTCCGGAGCGACTACGTCGCGGCCTCGCGCCGGTTCGGACGCTCCCGCCTCTTCGTCGCCGGCGCCCATGTCCTGCCCCATCTCCTGCCGCAACTCGGGGTCGGACTGGTGCTCCTGTTTCCGCACGCGATCCTGCACGAGGCGGCACTGACCTTTCTCGGCTTCGGGCTGGAGCCCTCCAAACCCGCGATCGGCGTGCTTCTCGCCGACGCGATGCGAACCTTGAGCGCCGGACGCTGGTGGCTCGCCGTATTTCCGGGACTTGCCCTTCTCGCGCTCGCCTTGTGTTTCGAGACGGTCGGCGGAGCGCTGCGCCGCCGGCTCGACCCGCGGGGCGCGGCGTGAGCCCGCTCCTGTCGATCTGCGACCTAACCGTCGGCTTCGCGCCGCGGGGCGGGCAGGAGCCGGCCGGCGCGGTGCTGCGCGCGCTGGCGCTCGAGCTCGATCGCGGCGAGGTCCTGGCGCTGGTTGGAACCTCGGGCGCGGGCAAGAGCCTTCTCGCCCATGCGATCCTCGGCCTTCTGCCGCCCGACGCCGCCGTGTCCGGCGACATCCGTTTCGAGGGGCGGAGCCTCGACGCCCGCACTCTGCCCGCCCTGCGCGGCCGGCGCATCGCGCTGGTGCCGCAGTCGGTCACCCATCTCGACCCCCTGATGCCCGTCGGCGCGCAGGTCCGGCGCGCCGCGCGCCGCGCCGGTGCGGCGGACCCCGGCGCGGCGGGCTTCGAAAGGTTCGGCCTCGACCCCGCCTGGCGCGACGCCCATCCGCATGCCTTGTCCGGCGGCATGGCGCGGCGCGTCCTGGCTCTGGCGGCGCTCGCCGGCGAGCCCGACCTCGTGATCGCCGACGAGCCGACCGACCACCTCGATCCCGCGAGCGCCGCGATCGTTCTCCGGACGCTGGCCGGCATTGCCGGCCGCGGCGGCGGTGTGCTTCTCGTGACCCACGATCTCGTCGCCGTGCTGCCCTTCGCCACCCGCGTCGCCCTGGTGCGGGACGGACGCCTCGAGGGGCTGGAGCCGGCGTCGGCCTTCACAGGGGCGGGCGAGGGGATCGCCAGCGCCTACGGGCGCGCCCTCTGGCGGGCGCTGCCGCAGAACGGCTTCGGCGCCGATGCTTGAGGCGATCGGCTTGCGGCATGCCTATGCGCCGGGGGTGGCGGCCCTGCGGGCGGTGTCGCTCTTCGTCGCGCCGGGCGAGGTGGTCGGCCTGTCGGGCCGCTCGGGGATCGGCAAGACGACGCTGGGACGGCTTCTGGCCGGACGCCTGCGACCCGAGGCCGGCGTCGTCCGCCTCGACGGCTCAGGCTTGCCCGAGCTCGGGTTCTGCCCCGTCCAGTATTGCGCGCAGCACCCCGTTCTCGACATGAACCCGCGCTGGCGCATCGCGCGCGTTCTTCGCGAGGCCGGCGCACCGGACCCGGCCTTGGCCGAGCGGCTCGGGCTCGATCCGGCTTGGGGGTCGCGCTATCCGCACGAACTCTCAGGAGGACAACTGCAGCGCGTCGCGCTCGCGCGCGCCCTCCAGCCCCGAACGCGCTTCCTCGTCGCGGATGAAATCTCCGCCCCGCTCGACGCGGTGGCGCAGGCCGCCATCTGGCGCCTTCTCCTGCAGCTTAGCGCGGAGCGCAATCTCGGGATCCTCGCGATCAGTCACGACGCGGCGCTGCTCGACCGTGTCGCCACGCGCCGGCTCGTTCTGGAAGGCTGACGCCCGTCAGTCGATATGGCGGACCGGCAGGAAGTTGACCGCCCGGCCGCTGAAGCGCGCGGCGCTTCCGGGCTTGGCACCGGTCGGCGCGAAGCCGAGCGCCAAGACGTCGTGCGGGCGATCGGCCACCAGCTTGTCGGCGCTCGGCAGGGCGGGGGCCTTTTCCAGCGCGCGGCGCTCGGGATCCACGAGGAGCGCGGCGATCGCCGTCTGCGAGCCGGAGGGCCGCGCGGCGGGCGCACGCTTCTCGGCCCGCATCATGCCGGCGACGCGACTGCCGCGGGCCGTCTGCACCGCAGCCGTTGCGGGCACCACGACGGGGGCGGCATGGCGCCGGTCGAGCGAGGCTTCCAGGATCGGGGGCCGCGCGTCGGGCGAGGGAACGTGAATGAGGGGCTTCGGCTCGGGCGCGAAGGCGGCGGCGAGGATCGGCGCGGGCGCCACCACGCCCGCCGGCCCGGCCGCGGCGATCTCGCGCGCGATCTCGGACACCGCGCCGGCTGCCGCCGGCCGCTCGCGCGGCATCGGGATGCCGTGCGGCAGGGCGGTTTCGGTCGTCGTCTCTTCGGCGAGCGCGGCCACGAGCACGGCGTCGATCGGGTTCGGCTCCTCCGGCGCGGCCTCTCGTGCCGGCGCATGGGTCGGCAGGGGCACGCGCTGGGGTTGGAGGAGGGCGGCGACGGCGACCTCCGCCACCGCCTCGCGCTTCGGGGCGGAGGCGTCGAAGGCACCGGCGTCGGCCATGGCGACGCCGGGCGGCAGCTCGGCCGGCTTCGGCTTGGCCGGAACCGGCTCGGCCACCGGGGCGGGTGGCGGCGCGGCCTTCTTGGCCAGCATCGGCGCGGCCTGCGTTTCCGCCTCGTCCTCGGCCTCGTCGCGCCCGCCGCCGAACAGGGTGGCCAGGAACGAGCGGCGCGGCGCGGCGGAGCCCGCGTCGGCCACCATCAGTTCGGACGCGCCCTTGCGCTTCTTGTAGGAAGCCATCGCTTCGGCATAGCCGGGCATCGGCTTGCCGTCGGCGGGCAGGTGGATCGTCTTGCCGTCGGGGAAGATGCGCGCGAGCTCCTGTCGGCTCATTCGCGGCCAGTAGCGGCCCGAGCCGACGTCGAAATGCACGAACGGCGCGCCCGAGCGCGGATAGAACCCAACGCCGCCGATCTGCATCTTCAGGCCGATCTCGCGCAGCTTGGCGAGCGGCACGTCGGGAATGAAGAAGTCGACCGCCTTGCCCAGCATGTGCTGCGAGTGTTCCGCGACGCCGGTATGGGCCGAGCGCGAGCGCAGCATCTTGTTGGTCTCGGGAGCCCGGAAGCCGCCGATCACGTGGATCGGCATGTGCGAGCCGCTCTTCTGGTAGGCCTCCCACAGGAGGTCGAGGAGGCGCGGATCCATGGTGGTCGGCTGGTTGCGCCGCCAGTCGCGCAGGGCCCAGTTCGCCTTCTTCAGCCCGTCGGCCAAGTACCTGCCGTCGCGCTTGAAGGTGATCTCGGACGTCTCGTGCAGGTTGATGTGGTAGATGCGGAGCGTTCGCGTCTCGGGGCGGGCGGTCGCCGTGGTCCCGAGCGCGACGCCCATCAACCCGGCCGCCAGCGCGGCAGCATGCTTCAGGCGCACGCGCCGTCGCACCGATCCCCCTTCGGCCATCCCCTCACGCCCCGCTCTCGTTTTCGTGAGGCCATTATGCCACAGCGATTGCGACAGCACGAGGGCATGCGTTGCGCGGGGCTGGATCGCCCTTCAACCGGTGCGTGCCGCAACGAGGCTGGCCACGCGTCGTAGCGCCAGCCGGTAGCCCTCGGTGCCACACCCTGCGATCACGCCGTCGGCGCGCAGGGACACGTAGGAGTGGTGACGGAAGCTCTCGCGCTGGTGGACGTTGGAGATATGGACCTCGATCACCGGCCCGTCGAAGGCCTTCAGCGCGTCGAGGATCGCGACCGAGGTATGGGTATAGGCCGCGGGGTTGATGACGATCGCGGCCGCCTCGTTCCGCGCCTCGTGGATGCGATCCACGATCGCGCCCTCGTGGTTCGACTGGTGGAAGGCGATCGCGAGCCCGAGCTCGTCCGCCAGCGCCCGGCAGTCCCGCTCCACGTCGGCCAAGGTCTCGTGGCCGTAGATCTCCGGCTGGCGCAGGCCGAGAAGATTGAGGTTCGGACCGTTGAGGACGAAGACGAGGGGCATGGGGGCTCCGGCAAGGCGTGGGGGATGGGCGGACGCGCCAAGGCTTAGCAGAGGCGGGGCACCGCGCCCATCGCGGGCGAATTTTCGCGCATCGCCGCCGCAAGGGGTGGAATCTTCCCCGATGGGCCCCGGCGGCGCAGCGCGCGTGGCTCGCGCGCTCGACCCCTGCCGACCTATGTTCCGGGTCCCGCGTTCGCAAAAATCGCAAGGACATGCGCCATGGCCGGATCCACGACCCTCAGGAAGCTCGGCCTCGCCGCGGCGATGCTGGCGCTGGCGGCGGGCTCCGCCCTCGCGCAGGAGCCCACCCGGATCCTGAACGCCTCCTATGACGTGTCGCGCGAGCTGTTCGAGACCGTGAACGCCGACTTCGCGAAGGCCTACAAGGCCGCGAACGGCGCGGACGTCACCGTGGACCAGAGCCACGGCGGCTCCTCGCGCCAGGCGCGCGCGATCCTGGAAGGGCTGGAGGCCGACGTTGTCACCTTCAACCAGGTGACCGACGTCGACGCGCTGGTGAAGGGCGGCTTCGTGGCGGCGGACTGGCAGACGCGCTTCCCGCACCAGGCCTCGCCCTACTACTCGCTGCCCGCCTTCCTCGTGCGCGCCGGCAACCCCAAGGGCATCCGCAACTGGGACGATCTCGTCCGCGACGACGTGAAGGTCGTCTTCCCCAATCCGAAGACCTCGGGCAATGCGCGCTACACCTATCTCGCCGCCACCGCCTTCGCGCGCGAGGCCTTCGGCGGCGACGAGGCGAAGGTCGAGGCGTTCATCGCCAAGCTCTTCGACAACGTGCCGGTGTTCGACACGGGCGGGCGCGCGGCGACCACGACCTTCGTGGAGCGCGGGATCGGCGATGTCCTCATCACCTTCGAGGCCGAGACGCGCGGCATCGCCAGGGAATTCGGCGAGACCAAGTACGAGACCGTGGTGCCCCCGGTCAGCCTTCTCGCCGAGTTTCCGGTCGCCGTGGTGGACCGCGTGGCCGAGAAGCGGGGCTCCGAAGCGCTGTCGAAGGCCTATCTCGACTACCTCTACACGCCGGACGGCCAGCGTCTGATCGCCGAGAACGGCAACCGGGTGCGCGACGAGGCGGTGGCGAAGGAGTTCGCCGGCCAGTTCCCGCAGACCCGCCTCCTCACCGTGGAGGACGTCTTCGGCGACTGGCGGAAGGTCCAGGAAGAGCAGTTCGCCAGCGGCGGCGTCCTCGACAGGATCTACGGCGACCGCTAAGGCGGGGCCGACCCATCCGGCCGCTCGCCATGCGGCCGCGCCTTGCGAAGCCGGTTGCCCCAGCCGGCCTCGACCGCATCCAAGGAGCCGTGAAAGCCCCGTGTCCCGCCGCGTCCTGCCCGGCCTCCCGCTGACGCTGGGCTTCACGCTCCTGTTCGTCTGCGTGATCGTCTGCCTGCCGCTTGCCGCCCTGATCCTCAAGGCGGCAAGCCTCGGGCCCGGCGAATACTGGCGCATCGTCTCCTCGCCGCGCGCGCTCGCGAGCTACCGCGTGACCATCGGCTGCGCGGCGGTCGCCACGCTCTTCAACGCGGTCTTCGGTCTCGCCCTCGCCTTCGTCCTGACGCGCTACCGCTTTCCCGGCCGACGGCTCCTCGACGCCGTGGTGGACCTCCCCTTCGCGCTGCCGACGGCCGTCGCCGGCATCGCGCTGACCTCGCTCTTCGCCGCCAACGGCTGGTTCGGAAGCGTGTTGGCCGAGGCCGGCATCACCGTGGTCTACACGCCGCTCGGCATCGTGGTGGCCATGGCCTTCACCAGCCTGCCCTTCGTGGTGCGCACGGTGCAGCCGGTGCTCGAAGACCTCGATCCCGCGCTCGAGGAGGCCGCGCTCTCGCTCGGGGTGTCGGAGCGGCGCATCTTCGCCCGCGTGCTTCTGCCGCTGCTTGCGCCCGCGCTCCTCGCCGGCGTCTCGCTCTCGTTCGCCCGCTCGCTCGGCGAGTTCGGCGCCATTATCTTCATCGCCGGCAACCAGCCACGCTCCACCGAGATCACCGCGCTCCTCGCCTTCATCCGGCTGGAGGAATACGATTATCCCGCCGCCGCCGCGCTCGCCTCGGTCATGCTCTTCGCCGCCTTCGCGATGCTGAGCGTCATCGGCGTCCTCCAGAGCCGCGCCCTGCGCTACACGGGGCGCGCCTGACATGGCGGGACGTCAGACCCAAGTGCGCGTCGGCGACAGGCCGCTCGTGCGCCGCTTCCTGATCGGCGGAACCGTTCTCCTCGCGCTGATCCTTCTGGCGGCGCCCCTCGTCGTCATCTTCGCGCAGGCCTTCTCTGCCGGCTGGCAGGCCTACGGCGCGGCGATCCTCCACCCCGACACGCGCCACGCGATCGGGCTCACTGTCCTCACCGCGCTGATCGCGGTGCCGGTCAACACGGCGTTCGGCGTGGCGGCGGCCTGGTCGGTGACGAAGTTCGACTTTCCGCTGAAGCGCCTCCTCGTGGTGCTGATCGAGATCCCCTTCTCGGTCTCGCCGATCGTGGCGGGCGTCGCCACGCTCTTCGTCTACGGGCTGCAGGGCCTCTTCGGCTCGGCGCTGCAGGACGCCGACATCCAGGTGCTCTTCGCGCTGCCGGGCATCGTCCTCGCCTCGACCTTCGTCACCGCGCCCTTCGTGGCGCGCGAGCTGATCCCGCTGATGCAGGCGCAGGGCCGCGATCTCGAGGAAGCGGCGACCTCGCTCGGTGCCGGGGGATGGCGCACCTTCCGCCGCGTGACACTGCCCAATATCCGCTGGGCGCTGCTCTACGGCATCGTCCTGTGCAACGCGCGCGTCATGGGGGAGTTCGGGGCGGTGTCGGTGGTGTCGGGCAACATCCGGGGCCAGACCAACACGCTGCCGCTCCACATCGAGCTCCTGTACCACGACTACCAGACCGCCGGCGCCTTTGCCGCGGCCAGCGTCCTCACGGTCCTCGCGCTCGTCACGCTTGGACTGAAGGTCTGGCTGGAAGGGCGGGGCGCGGGGCGCCGTCGCCGGCCGGCCGCAGCGCCGCCCGAGATCACCATCCTGCCGCCCGGAGGGCTCCTTCCATGAAGATCAGCCTCGAAGGCATCTCGCGCCTCTTCGACGGCACGGTGCCGGCGGTCGACGACGTGTCGCTGGAGATCGGGTCCGGGCGCCTCGTCGCCCTTCTCGGACCGTCGGGCTCCGGCAAGACCACGATCCTGCGCATGGTGGCGGGCCTCGACTTTCCCGACCGGGGCACGATCCGCTTCGGCGCGGAAGACGCCACCACGATCCCCGTCGCCCGTCGCGGCGTCGGCTTCGTGTTCCAGCACTACGCGCTGTTTCCGCACATGACGCTCGCCGAGAACATCGCCTTCGGCATGGAGGCGCTCACCCCCAAGCGCACGAAGGCCGCGATCGCCGCGCGCGTCGCAGAGCTTCTCGGGCTCGTGCGCCTCGCCGGCCTCGGAGACCGGTTTCCCGCCCAGATCTCGGGCGGCCAGCGCCAGCGCGTGGCGCTCGCCCGGGCGCTCGCCGTGGAGCCGCGCGTCCTCCTTCTCGACGAGCCCTTCGGGGCCCTCGATGCCGCCGTGCGCCGCGACCTCCGGCGCTGGCTGCGCGAGATCCACGACGAGCTCGGCATCACCACGCTCTTCGTCACCCACGACCAGGAAGAGGCGCTGGACCTCGCCGACGAGGTGGTGATCCTGCAGGCGGGGCGCATCGTCCAGGCGGGCACGCCGGCCGAGGTGACGCGCCGGCCCGGCAGCCCGTTCGTCCTCGAGTTCCTCGGCGACGCCAACCGGTTCGAGGTCGTGGTGGAGGGCGGCGGCGCGCGCTTCGGCTCGGCCCGGCTGGCGGTGAGCGGCGTGCCGGACGGGCGTGCGATCCTCTATGCCCGGCCGCGGGATCTGGCATGGGCCACCGGCGGCGAGGGCGTGAGTGCCCGCATCCAGCGCGTCCTCGACCGGCCGGACTCGCGCCGCCTCGTCGCCGTCACGCCCGACGGGCTCGCGGTGGAGCTCGATGCGCCGCCCGAGGCGCCCGTGCGCCCGGGCGAAGAGGGCGTCCTCGCCGCCCTGCGCTGGCAGGTGTTTCCGGCCTGAGAGCCTGTCCGGGGCAGGGGGTACGCTCCGGGCGCACGGCGGCCGCGTCGCCGGGCCGCCGCCGGTCGAAGATCGCCGGCCCTCGATCGTCGTTCGTCGCAATCCGTCAGGCCTGTCGCTGGCCGTCGTCGACCAAGCCGACCGGCCCGGCCGGCCTGAACCGAAACTGAACGGACTGGTTCAGCGTGGTGTGGGCCGGCAGGGACTAAGACCGTCATCACCGAAACACGAACGGTGACGACGATGACCGACGAAATCCATGAAACGCCTGCCCAGGCAAACACCGCGACGACGCCCGCAGCGGAGCCCGCCGCCCGCGGCCGGCGCGCGCCCGCCCGCAACGCGATCCTTGGTGCCGGAGCCCTCGGCATCCTGGCGCTCGGCTTTGCCGGCGGCGCGGCAGCCTGGAGCGCGACGCAGCACCGCGAGGCGACGTTCGACCCCAGTCTCGCGACGACGCCGATCGCCCAGCTCGCGAATGCATCCTCGGTCGGCATTGCCGGCCAGGTCGCCGAGATCTACGGCAACAAGTTCGTGGTGAGCGACGGCGCCGGCAAGGCGCTGGTGGAGACCGGCCGGGCCGGCGAAGGCGGCAAGCTCGTTGCAGCCGGCGAGACGGTCACGGTCCAGGGCCGCTTCCGCGACGGCTTCCTCCACGCCACCGCCATCCGGCACGCCGATCAGCGGATCGACGAACTGGACCCGCCGCCGCCCCTGCATCGTGGGCCGAAGCACCGGCCGCGCGACCTCGGTCCAGCGGGCCCGGATGCGCCGGACGCGGCGAACTGAGCCCTTTCGCTCCGAAGCCACCTCCCTTTCCCCCATGTCCGGCGAAGCCGTCGGGCATCTCCCGGCCCCTTTGACGCCCGTTCCGCTCGGGCGCCATGGCTCACGACCCGTCCGCAAGGCACCGGACTGGGTCTCCCGTTCAAGGAACGAGATCCGCATGATCAAGACAGCTTTGCTCGCAACGGCGTTCGCCGTCGGGCTCACTTCGTTCGCGGCGGCGCAGAGTGCGCCCTCGCCGAACACGCCGCCGCCGCCCGCCGCTTCGGCCATGCCGGGACCGGATGGCGACGCCCGTCCCCTGCCGGGCGACCGCCCGCCCCCGCCCCCGCCGGGCGAGGGACGGCGGCCCGGAGACCACCGCGGGCCGCCGCCGCCGCCGCCGATGGGCAAGGGCGTCGAGATCAAGCTCGGTCGCGATGCGGGCATCCGCATCAACTGCGGCGACGAGCCGATGGAAGCCTGTCTTGCGGCCGCAAAGCCGCTGACCGACCGCATTCCGGATCTCACCCTCCCGCCGGCGCCGCCCGCGCCCACCGACGCGCCGATGCCCTCGGCGAACTGAGGATCGCGGGCCGGGCCGGGCGGCAGGAGATCGCCGCCCGGCCTCGCTGCATGGCCATTTCACCTTGCGTCCTCCGCCCTTCGCAGGGGACGCGCGCGACGCTTTGCCGCCGGGCGCGTTGAACAAGGCTCCAAAGCCTGCGGCAGGAGTGTGCGGATCTGCGAGGCCGACCGTTCGGATCGCGGCCTGGAGGCGGCCGGTCGCGATTCCCGGGGCCCTCACGCAAAGATGCTGGTGCCTGTCCCATTTTCGCCCTCGAAACCGTGTTCGCAGGCGCGTGATGCGCGGCGCGGAGCCGAAGGGACCGGCCGGGTCGGAACCGTACACAGGCCGCTGTCGGGGCGGCGCAGTGGCACAAAACGCGTGGCTTCGCATTTGCAACACCGTGCTGCGGGGAAGGTGGGGACATGACGGACGAGGAAGCGCTCACGCGCAGCATCGGTCAGCGTTTCAGGTCGATCCGGCTGCAGCAGCGCCAGACGCTCCAGACGATGGCTCGCGCGCTCGACGTGTCGTACCAGCAGATCCGCAAGTACGAGACCGGCCAGAACCGCATCAGCGCGAGCACCCTGTATCGCGCCGCGGGCGTCCTCGGCGTCGATGTGGCCCGCTTCTTCGACGATCCCGCGCGGACCGCTGAAGCAGCCGGCGGCGATCGCAAGGCGGAGAACGACGACCTCGCCCGGGCTCTGAGCCGCATCGACGATCCGCACGTTCGCCGACGTCTCGTGGACCTGATCTCGATCCTCGATACGAAAAGCTGAACGAGACCGGCCGGCCGAAACCGCTCCCGACGCTCCGGCGCCGTCCGGCACGGGACGGGAAGGGGTCGCCGAGGACCTTAGGATGGTTTGCCGCTGCCGACCGTCCTTGACAGTTTCGTGAACGGCACTCTGTTCGGACGGACAACGGATCTCGAGCAGGAAACACGATCTTGGACATCAGCGCGCCGCAAATGACGCCGGATACGGATGGCTCGGAGTCCGGTCTCGAACTCGCCGCCGAGGATCCCGAGGACGTCGTTCTGGCGCCGGCCGAGGCGTTTCCGAGGATCGATCTGCGGGCCAAGGGGGAGCCCTGGGAGCGTCGCCGCGCGGCGGGCAAGCAACTGCGGACGGCCGTGCCGTATGCCCTGCATGCCGAGCCGGTGTCGATGGAAGGGCGCCCCGATCCGATCGAGCTGGTCGAGCGCTCCAACGCCGGCCGGCAGTCGGCGCTCGTACCGCTGCGCATGGCCCGGATGGTGGAATCGCCCTTCGCATTCCTGCGCGGTGCGGCCGGCGTGATGGCCTTCGACCTGTCGCGCACGCCGCGCAGCGGCATCGACGTGGTGATGAACGGCGACGCGCATATCAGCAATTTCGGCCTGTTCGGCACGCCGCAGCGCGACGTCGTCCTCGATCTCAACGATTTCGACGAGGTGACGATCGGCCCGTGGGAATGGGATCTCAAGCGTCTGGTGGCGAGCCTCAATGTCGTGGCGCGCCAGCAGGACATCGGGCGAAGCGAGCGGCGGCGCATCGTCGCGAGCTGTGTCGAGGGCTACCGGCGCTCGATGCTGGACCTCGCGCCGCAGGGGCCGATCGACGTCTGGCACCGGGCCGCCCGCGCCGATCGGCTCGACTTCGACGGGATCGAGATCGACGCCGATTCCCAGGCGACGCTGCGCAAGGCGGTCGAGAAGGCGCGCCGACGCGACAACGCCATGCTTCTGGAAAAGGTCGGCGAGCGGCAGGTCGACGGCGGTTGGCGCTTCCGGCTCGACCCGCCG
>NZ_BBWJ01000022.1 GCF_001463745.1 Aureimonas sp. AU22
ACCCGCCGATCCTGACCGCGATCAACGAGGCGACGCGCGAGGCGGTGATCTCGGGACTGGAGCACTATGCAGAGTCCCTGCCGCGCGAGCGACGCTTCATGCTCAGCCGCTACCATGTGGTCGACGTCGTCCACCGCGTGGTCGGGGTCGGCAGCGTGGGCACGCGGGCCTATCTCGCCCTCCTGTTCGGCAATTCCGATCAGGATGCCCTGTTCCTCCAGGTGAAGGAGGCGATCACCCCGTCCCACGCGCCCTATGTCGCGCCGCTGCCCGAGCCCTATGGCTCCCATGACGGCGCGCGCGTCGTCTACGGCCAGCGCCTGCTGCAGGCCGTCGGCGATCCGCTCCTCGGTTGGACGACGATCGGCAAGCGGCCCTTCTATGTCCGCCAGATGAAGAACATGAAGGGCGAGATCCCGCATTCGCTGCTCGGCGGCCGCTCGCTGACGTTCTTCGCCTTCGGCTACGGCGCGCTCCTGGCGCGGGCCCATGCGCGTACCGGCGATGCGGCGGCCATCGCCGGCTATTGCGGCGGGGCCGAGAACCATGCCTTCGACGACGCGCTCAGCGACTGGGCCGAGGGCTATGGCGACCAGAACGCGCGCGACCATCAGGCGCTCGTGGAGGCCATGGCCACCGGGCGTCTTCCCGGTGGCGCGGCGGCGCAGGCTTGAGCGCCGCGGACGTTCGGCGGACGCCGGAAATCCGCCAGCGGCCGCTCGGAGCCCGACGGGCGCTCCGGATCCCGTCGGCGTGGCTCGTCGTGGAAGCACACCGGATCCACGTCTCGCGGCGGCACACACGCTTGTGTCGCCTCATCACCCCATGCGTTCCTTTGGGTCGCGGATCATCCTTGTCGAGCCGGCGCCCTCGAACCCTGGCTGAACCCGCTCGTTCAGCTTCGGTTCAAGCGGATGGCCTATCGCGGGACGCAAGGTGACCGGCCGTTCGCAAGTGTCTGACGAGGTCGTTGGGAGTTCCGGACATGCGTGTGCTTCTCGTGGAAGACGATCCCGTCCTCGCTCGCGAGATCGCGCATGCGCTGCGCGCCGAGAACTTCGCCGTCGACCATGCGTCCAATGGCGAGGACGGGCTGCACATGGGCGAAACGGAAGCGTTCGACGCCGCCGTGCTCGACCTCGGCCTGCCCAAGATCGGCGGCGTCGAGGTGCTGCGCGGCTGGCGAGCGGCCGGGCGCGGCCTGCCGGTCCTGATCCTGACCGCACGCGACGGCTGGAGCGAGAAGGTCCAGGCGTTCAAGGCGGGGGCGGACGACTATCTCGTGAAGCCGTTCCGCGTCGAGGAACTCGTGATGCGGCTGCGGGCGCTCGTGCGGCGCTCGCGAGGCCACGCGGACGCCCGCATCTCGTGCGGGCCGCTCAGCTTCGATGCCCAGGTCGGCACCTTCGAGCGCGACGGCCTGCCCCTGAGGCTGACGGCGCTCGAATGGCGCATCCTCTCCTGTCTCATGTTGCGCAAGGAGATCGTCGTCCCCCGTGCCGATCTGATCGAGCGCGTCTACGAGGGCGACGCGGACGTCGATTCGAACTCGCTCGAGGTCATCATCGCGCGGCTGCGCCGCAAGATCGGACGCGACATGATCGAGACCTCGCGCGGCCTGGGCTATCGGTTGACGGCGAGCGGAGGGGCGGCGTGAGCAAGGGGGGTGCCGGGGCATCGCCATCCCAGGCATGGTCGCTGCGCGCCCGCCTCGTCGCATCGGCCGCCGTGTTCGTGCTCGCCGCGATCGTGGTGGTCGCCTTCGTGCTGACCGCCATCCTGAACCGCACCGTGCGCGGCGAGATCGCGAGCCGCCTCGATCTCCAGATCTCGACCATCCGAAGCGAGCTTCTTCTGCCACAGCCTCCCCCGCCCGGATCCCCGCCTCGTCCCGGCCCGCCGCTGGGCGGGGACGAGAGGGTCCGCATCGCGGGCGCCCTCGCAGGTGGACGCCTCGATGCCCCGCCCTTCGACCGACGCAGGTCAGGCTGGTACTGGCAGGTGGACGGCATGGACGAACGAGGGACCTTCGAACCGGTGGCTGCCTCCCGCTCGCTCGCAGGACGAGCGCTCCGCCTCGGCGACGAGGAGGCCGATCGACTGGCGCCGGGGCGCGGGCCGCCGCATCGGCTGGAAGAGGCGGTGGGCGTTGCGGGAGAGCGTCTTCTGCTGCGCGCGGCGAACGTAGAGCTGGACGGCCGACCCTATCGCATCCTGGCGAGTGCGCCTGCGGGCGCCCTCCGCGACCCGTTGCGGGCGGCCGCCGCGGCTGTCGCGCTGACGCTGTTCCTGCTCGGCCTCGCGCTGGTCGCGGCGATCGTGGTGCAGGTGCGCTTCGGCCTCCAGCCTCTCGAGGCGCTGCGACGTCAGCTGGCGGCGGTTCGCGCCGGCGAGGTGGAGCGGATCGAGGGCCGCCAGCCCTCGGAACTGTCGCCGCTCGTGGCCGAACTCAACGCCCTGATCGAGCAGGATGCGGCGAATCTCCGCCAGGCGCGTCTCCACGTCGCCAACCTCGCGCATGGGCTGAAGACGCCGCTCGCCAGCCTGTCGGCGATGGTGGAGCGGCAACCGGCGGACGCGGGCCGCACCGAACTGCTCGGCTTGGCGGAGCTCATGGATCGCCGCATCCGCCATCACCTGCGCCGCGCCCAGACGGCGGCCCTCGGCAGCTCGACGCGCCGGCGCACGGACCTCGCTGTTCACGTCGCCGACCTCGCCGCCATGTCGCGCCGGTTCCATGCCGGCTCGCCGCTGTCGATCAAGACGCAAGGCCCGGATACGCTGTTCGTTGCGGTGGACGGCGAGGATTGCGACGAGATGCTCGGCAACCTCCTCGACAACGCGATCCGCCACGCTCGGGCCCGCGTCGCCCTGTCCTACGGCCGGACCGAGAACGAGGCCTGGATCCGTGTGGCGGACGACGGGCCGGGCCTTGCGGAACACGAGATCGCCGTCGTGCAGCAGGCGGGGCGTCGGCTCGACGAGAGCGAGCCCGGCCACGGCTTCGGCCTGCCGATCACGCGCGAGATCGCCGAGCTCTACGGCGGCAGGCTGGAGCTCGGGCGAGCCGACGAAGGCGGTCTGGCGGCGTGCCTGCGCTTGCCGACGGCCTCCGGCACCGATCCGCGTTGAGCCAAGGCACACGCTCCCGCCGCCCCGGACGCGACCGCGCGGGGGACGAAGCGAACGATCAGGATCGACCGCTTCCGTTCAACGATCGAAGGGTCTCCGCCGACTGCGCCGAGCCGAAACCCGTCTGACCACTCCCAGGCGTCCGCGTTCTCGCCCGTCCGAGGCCAGAACGGGTGGTTTCCCGACGGTTTGCTCTCGAACTGGGAACCGAGAAAGCTGCCGCCCGCAAGCAAAGGTGAGCGTTGCGAACGAACGATCCCCTTCTATGCCGCAGGCACGGAAACGGTCACTCGCAGAAACGTTGCCTCGATCACGGTAGTCGATTTCGAGGGGCTGGCATTCTGTCTCTCGAAGAGGTCTTCGAGCTCGCCTTGAAGATCAGCGTTCCGACCCGCGGCGGCGGCGGCCTCAAACGCATTCATTGTCGGTCCGTAGTACAGCCGGAACGCGTCAACGACCTTGGATGGTGGATCCGGAAACTCGAACCGGAACGAGTCCCTGTCGAACGAAATCCGGTCCGCGGCGATGCCAGCCGCTTCGAAACGCTCGGTGACATCTGCCTCGATGCCCCACCTCATCGGGCTGACGAAACCTTCGGGCGGAGGCGGTGAGTACGCGGAGCTTATTTTCAGAACCTGCGCCACGAGCGTCGGATCGTTCGGGATCCAATTGCCCATGAAGATGCGTCCACCAGGGCGCGTGACGCGGACCATCTCCTTGGCAACGTCGAAGGGTCGGGGGGCGAACATGGCACCGAAGACGCTGACGACCAGATCGAAGGTCTTGTCTTCCAGGTCCGAAAGGTCGCTGGCATCGCCTTCCTGGAACAGAATATTCGTGAGGCCCTGTTCCCGCGCCCGTCGATTTCCGGCCGCAACGAGATTGCTGGCGATATCGACGCCCAGCACATCTGCCCCTAGCTTCGCCGCCGGGATGGCGGTCGTACCGTCGCCGCAGCCGAGATCGAGGACCTTCATGTCCGATCTTATGCCCAGGCTGCCGACAAGAGCTTCGCCACTGCTGCGCATGCCGGTCGCGATGCGCGTAAAATCACCTTTCTCCCAAAGCGCTTTGTTCGGATTCATCACATCCTCCCATGAGACTGATGCCGACTATCTCTGCATTCTCAGCGCGAGCAGGACGGAAAATGGCATGGGGCAGGTCGCGAAATTGGCGGCGGCGGTCGAGTCAGGTTGTGAGCGGGCAACTCTCCCCGCATTCTACCCAAAGACATCGTGGTGACAGCGACGCCCAAGCATCGCCTGATCGCTCATGGATCATACCGCATTCGTTGTTGAGCGCAAAGCCACCGCCATTGGATGTCGCCCGAATGAAGTCTTAAGAAAAAGAAGGATCGAAAGTTGTCGGTCCACCCGACCAGAGACACCTCGGCCTTCAAACGGGTGGCCAGGGGATCGTCCGCTTTTCGGCGGCCTCAGGCCCTGTTGTAGGCCCAGCCGTCCTTGGCGCCGAGCGCCTTGGCGAAGGCGTCGCGGCCGGTGCCCGCAAGCCATTGCGAGAAGCGTTTGAGGTCCGGCTCGATCCGGCGCAGGGCGTCGAGATCCGCGTGTCCCGCGACCGGACCCTCGTCCATGAGCTCGGTCAGCTTGGCGAGAAAGGGATTGGCCGCCAGAACGTCGTCGGCAAAGCGCGCATAGGCGATGGGGCGGCCCGCCGCGTGGCTGAACAGCGCTTCCAGCTCGCTCCCCGTCAATGCGTCGCCTGCGATCTCGAACGTCTGCCCGCCGAACCGTTCCGGGCCCGCGAACACGGCGGCCACGATCCGGCCGATATCCTCGACGGCGATGAACTGCATCGACTGGTCGGGCCGGGCGAAGAAGGTGAAGCGGTCCTCGTCCAGCCCGAAGCCCGGCATCGTCAGCATCTCCATGAAGGTCGCCGGGCGCACGATCGTCCAGGTGATCGGCAGGGTGCGGATATGGGCCTCGATCCGCGCCTTCGTATCGAAGTGAGCGACGCCCGTCGGCTCCTCGCCTACCGCAGCGCCCGAACTGTAGACGAGATGCCGGACGCCGCTCTCCACCGCCAGATCCGCGACCGCGACCCCGTACCGGACCTCGTCCTCGTCCGTCACCTCGCCGGTCGGCGAACTCGGCTGGACGCTGAACACCCCCCGGACGCCCTCCATCGCGCGTTGCAGGGAGGCCCGGTCGTCGAAGCTGCCCTGCACCAGTTCGGCACCGGCCTCCGCAAGCGCCCTCGCCTTCGCGGACGACATGTCTCGCACCAGGGCGCGAACGGGTCGCTTCCCCCTCAAAAGAGCGTTCGCGACCGATCCGCCCTGTTGGCCGCTGGCGCCGAACACGAGAATGGGCAAGGGACGGGACATCGTGAGAACCCTTTGGTTGCTGCAAGGGTTCTCCATCTATACCCATGCAGCCCGGGTCGGAAGACGGCACACGAGCCACCCTCGGGCACAGGAATGATACGAATGGAGCGACGGATCCACGGACGGCCCTACGAGGAGACCGACAAGGGCCCCGTGTTCCGCCCGTGCGCCCCGAACAGTGTCCTCGCGCGGCTCGGCGACAAGTGGACGATCCTCGTCATGAGCCATCTGGCGGTGGCGCCGGGGCACCGCCTGCGCTTCTCGGCCCTGAAGAACGGCATCGAGGGCATCACGCAGCGCATGCTCACCGTCACGCTGCGCCATCTGGAGCGCGACGGGCTCGTGGCGCGCCATTACTTTCCCGAAGTGCCGCCGCGCGTCGAGTACGAGCTGACCGAGATGGGGACGGGCATGCTGCCCGCCCTGGAAGGCTTCACCTCCTGGATCCGGGACAACTGGCCGCGCATCGAGGCGTGCCGTCGCCGCTACGACGGCGGGGACGACGCCGCGCCATGACCCCGCGGATCCGACACCTCGTGCCGGTCGGCGGATGGGCGCCGCGTTCGCCGGGGCGCGACATCCGTTTCCCGATGGCGGAGGCCGCGCGTGCGCAGATCGCCGCGCCCGGCTGGAGATGAACCCCGTGCCCTAGATCGCGCGCGTCGCTCCGCCGTCGACGCGCAGCTTGGTGCCGGTGACGTAGGATGCCTGCTGCGAGGCGAGGAAGACCACGGCCGCCGCGAACTCGGCGGGCTGGCCGTAGCGTCCGGCGGGGATAGCGGCGATCGAGGCTTTCTGCACGGCCTCGACGCTGGTGCCGGAGCGCGTTGCGTTGGCCGCGTCGAGTTCGGCGAGCCGCGTCGTCTCGATGCGCCCGGGAAGCACGACATTGACGGTGACGCCGTCGCCCGCGACCTCCCCGGCCAGCGTCTTCGACCAGCCGACGACGGCGGCCCGGATGCCGTTGGACAGGGCGAGGTTCGCGATCGGCTGCTCGACGCCGGACGACGCCACCGTGACGACGCGGCCCCAGCGGCGCTCGCGCATCGGCGGCAGGAGGCGTCCGGTGAGGTGGAAGAGGTTGGCGGCCATCGTCTCGAACTGCGCCAGCCAGATGCCGCGCGCCACCGACGCGGCCGGGCCGGGCGGGGGGCCGCCGGAATTGTTGACGAGGATGTCGACGCCGCCGTCCGCCAGGAGCCGGTCGGCCAAGGCGTCGATCGTGGCGACGTCCGAGAGATCGGCCGAGACGGCGGTCAGCCCCGCGATGCCGCCGCCCCAGGCCTCGATCGCCTCGGCGTTGCGGGCGACGGCGGTGACCGCAACGCCCTCGGCGAGCAGCCCCTCGGCGATCGCGCGTCCGAGGCCGCGGCTCGCGCCCATGACGAGCGCGCGGCGGCCCGTGATTCCGAGATCCATCAGTTCAACTCCTTCAGGCGCTGTTCCTGCCGCGCCACCAGCCGTTCGATGTCGGCGACCGTCTGCGGCGTGAGGCTGCCGCCCGGCCGACGCAGCGCGGCGCTCGCAATGATGCCGCGACGTGCCATGACATACTTGCGCACCGCAAGGCCGACGCCCGGCTGCTGCTCGAAGCGGGCGAGCGGGAGATAGGCGTCGAAGAGGTCGTGCGCACGCTCGACCTCGCCGGCCTGCATGTGCCGGACGACGTCCACCATCATCTCGGGATAGGCGAAGCCCGTCATCGCGCCGTCCGCGCCGCGTCCCATCTCCTCGGGCAGGAACATGCCGCCGTTGCCGCACAGGATCGAGATGCGTCGGTCGAGCGAGCCCTCGGCACGCAGCGCCGTGATCTTGTCGAGCCCCGGCCAGTCCTCGTGCTTGAGGCAGACGCAGGTCGGCAGATCGCGCACGATGCGCCGGATCACCGGCACCGACATCTGCACGTTGGTGACGAGCGGGAAGTCCTGCAGCACGAAGGGCACGTCGCCGGTGAACTCGGCGGCCTGCTGGTAGTAGGTGACGATCTGGTCGTCGGTGCGCAGCGCGCCGGGCGGCGCGATCATCACGCCCGCCGCGCCGTCGTCCATCACCATCTTCGTCAGCGCGGCCATCTGCGCGAAGCCCGCCGCCGAAACGCCGACCACCACCGGCACGCGGCCGGAGACGCGGGCGAGAATGCGCCGGACGACCGTCTGCGATTCCTCGATCGTCAGCTTCTGCGCCTCGCCCATCATCCCGAGCACGGTGAGCCCCGTGGCGCCGCAATCGAGGTAGAAGTCCACCATCCGATCGGTGCTTTCGAGATCCAGCGCCCCGTCGTCGCCAAACGGCGTGACGGCGATGACGTAGACGCCCTTCGCGCTTTCGTTCAGTCGCATCACCGGTGTTCTCCTTGGTTCTGTTGGGCGCGGGCCAGCGCCACGCGGCCGATGGCCATGGCGGCCGCGGCCTCGCAGGGTTCGATGACGGGTCTGCCGACCGCGTCCTCCAGCGCGGCCCGAAAGCGGGTCATGCCGGCGCAGCCGAGGATCAGGACGTCGGCGCCATGCGCATCGCGTAGAGTCCGCCCGACCTCCTGGAGGCGCCCGAAGGTCCGCGTCTCGTCGGTGAGTTCGGCGACGCCGAGTTCGAGGGGCAGGTCGGCGGCGAGGCGGTCCATGACGCCCATGGCGCCGAGCATGCGCATGTGGCGCGGCACCGAGCGCTGGAGGATCGACAGGATGCCGAAGCGCTGGCCGACCGACATCGCCGTCAGGATCGCGCTTTCCGCAATACCGAGCACCGGGCGACGGCTCTGCTCGCGCAGTGCGGCAAGACCGGGATCGGAGAAGCAGGCGACCACGAAGGCCGAGGCTTCGTCTTCCAGCGCTGCGGCGCGCCGGAGGAGCGGCGCGACGACGCCGTCGACATGGGCCTGGGTCTCGATCCCCTTCGGTCCCTCGTCGAGCTGGATCGCCGCGATCGGCACGGGGCTGGAGGCGCGTAAGCCGTCCATCGCCCGGTCGATGCCGGCCGTCACCACCTCGCTGGAATTCGGGTTGACGATGAAGATGGTCATGGGCGCTTGCCCTCCGCGTCGGTTCGGGGATAGCGCGCCCGGCCCCAGAAGCCGTCCGGCAGCCCCAGCATGTCCTTCGCGCCGATCCGCGCGATCATCCGCTCGGCCTCGGCTTGCGCGTCGGCGAGGACGCCGGCCATGTCGGTGCGCACCGGCCGTCCGTTGCGCAACAGGACCTCGCCGCCGACCAGCACCGTGTCGACGTCGTTGCCGTTGGCGAAATAGGCGACGCGAAAGGGCTCCATGTTGGCGGGATAGAGATGCGGGCGCTGCATGTCGACGAGGATCAGGTCTGCCGCCTTGCCGGGCTCGAGCGAGCCGATCGCGTCGTCCATCCCGAGCGCCCTCGCCGCGTCGATCGTCACCATCTCCAGCGCCTTGCCCGGCGGCAGGACGCTCGCGTCGCGAAAATGCCGGCGATGGTAGTGCATGGCCTGCTGGACGTGGCGGAACATGTCGGCGGAGCGGTCCGGTGCCGTGGCGTCCGATCCGATCGCGACGACCGCGCCCGCCTCGATCAGCTCGATCGCCGGGCAGCGGCCGAGGATTGAGGCGATGGCGCTCGGGTTGTGGGCGATCCGCGTCTGCGTTCGGGCGCAGAGCGCGATCTCGTCCTCGTCGATGTCGATGCAGTGGGAGAGAAGCGCATCGGGGCCGAGGAGGTCGAGAGCGGCCGCGCGGCGGATCGAGCCGCGCCAATGGCCGTCCTGCGTGAACAGGAGGCCGTGCTCGCGCGAGGCGGCGCGCACGAGCCTGGCCTGCCGCAACGCCTCGGCATAGTCGGCCGGCGGCATCGCCGCCTCGTGCTCGTCGCGCAGCACGGGGTAGAGGAGGGCGAGGCTCACCGTGCCGCGCCCGTGCCAGTCCCGGATCAGGCTCCGGCACGTGTCCATCTGCTGCTCGAAGCTGACGGGATAGGGCAGGGGACGGTCGTGCGCGTCGCGCGTGGCGTAGGTGCGCGGATGCGGTGCGCGTGTCGGGCCGACGGCCACCACCGAGCGCGTGCCGATCTCCTCGACGCCCTCGCAATGGGCGGCGCCATAGGCGGGATCGTCCGTGCGCATGATCGTGTCGCCGCCGCCGAGCAGCGAGACGCCGCAGGTGACGCCGAAGCGCAGCCGCTCCATCGCGGCCAGCCGCGCTTCGGCGTACCAGAATTCCGGCGGCGATCCTTGCGTGTAGACCTCGCCGCAGATCCGCTCCCAATGGTCCCCCTGTTCCATGCCCATGGTCTTGATCAGACCGTGGCCGGCATGGGCGTGAACGTCGATGAGGCCCGGCAGCATCACCTGGCCCGCAGCATCGATCGTCCTGGCGGCGGGATGGCTCGCCGCGACATCCGCCCGTGGGCCGACGGCGACGATGCGGCCGGCCTCGATGGCCACCGCACCATCGGGGATGACCCGGCGCGCGGCATCCATCGTGACGACGTGGGCGCCGGAGACGACGAGGTCAGCCACGAAGCACCTGCGCCAGTCGCGTGACGTCGAGGACGGCGTCCTTCGGCAGCGTGAAGCCCGGATGATCCCCCCGCAGCCCCGTCACGCGGACCGGATTGTAGAGCGTCAGCCAGGCGGGATCGTGCTGCAGGACGCCGTAGGCCTGCGCGTAGATCGCGTCGCGCGCCGCCTCGTCCGTGGTTCGCCGCCCTCGGTCGATCAGGTCTTCGACCTCGGGGTTGTGGTAGCCCTCCCACCAGGACCCCTGGACCCGCGCATCGAGCTTCTCGACGAGGACGCGGTAGGTCGAGAGCGGGCTGGAATCGAACACGGCGAGGTCGCCGATCTCCTTGCGCCGCACCTGATGGGCATAGGCCTCGCGGTCCTCGTGATAGGTGACGTCGAGGGCGACGCCGATGGCGGAGAGCTGGGTTCCGAGCGCCGCCGTGAGCCGCACCGCCTCGTCCGGCAGGCGGGTCGGGCAGGAGACCGTGAGGGTCAGCGCGCCGGGATGACCGGCCTCCGCCAGAAGGGCGCGCGCCGCCTCCAGATCGCGCGCGGGCGCCGGGTCGCGCCCGGCGCCGAAATGAACGGGGCTGACGAAGCCGTGGAGCGGCGTCGCGCCGCCGTCCATGACGTCGCGCACCAGCGCGTCGCGGTCGAGCGCCAGCGAGAGGGCACGGCGAAGGCGCGGGTCCCGAAGCGGACCGCGCGCGGCGTTCATCAGGAAGATGATGGCGACCGGATTGAGTGTCTCGACCCGGGTCGTCCCGGGGCCGAGATCCCCTGCGAAGGGAAGGTTGGTCGCCACATCGGCCCTTCCGTCGTGCAGCGCCGCCAAGCGCGCCTCGGCATCCGGCATCGCCTGAAATACGAGCGAAGGCCGCGCGCCGCCCGCAAGGGGACGAAGGCGCACCGACCCTTCCGACACGGCATCGACACGGTAGGGGCCGGTTCCCGCGATCGCCGCGACGTCGCCGGCATCCATCCGGCGCAGGCTGTCCGGCGAAGCGATGAAGCCCTGCACGAGGACGTCGAGGAGATCGGCCATCGGCTCGGCGAGATCGATCCGGAGGTCGAGCCCTTCGCCCGCGATCTCGGCGTCGCCGAGATACTGGCGCCAGACGGCGGGGGCGCCGAGCGTGTAGCCCTTGTCCTCGCGCGCCATGCGGCGGAGAGATTGCGCGGCGGCATCCGCATCGCAGCGGCTGGCGTCGTGGAACGTCGCGCCGTCGCGGAGGCGGAACCGCCAGCCGCGGGCGTCCGGCTCGACCGACCAGCTTTCGGCGAGGCCGGGAACGAAGCCGGCGTCGCCGCGCCGCACGAGCGTTTCGCAGATCGCCGAGAGAATCGACAGGTCGTCCGCCGCGTCGGTGCAGTCGTGCGGGTCGACGAGATCGGCCCGCCGCTGGAGAATGGTGACGGGCGGCGTCATGCGAGGTCCCTTTCCGGCTCGTCGGTCAAATGGCAGGCGACCGACCGGCCGCCGCCGGCATCGCGCAGCGCGGGCCGCTCGGTCCCGCAGCGCTCGAAGGCGAAGGGGCAGCGGGTGCGGAAGCAGCAGCCATCGGGAAGCGACAGGGCGCTCGGCACCTCGCCGGTCAGCGCGATTTCCGTCTTCGCGCGGGCCGGGTCGATGCTCGGCGCTGCCGACAGGAGCGCGCGCGTGTAGGGGTGGCGCGGACCTTGGAACAGGGTGTCGCGAGGGCCGATCTCGACGAGGAAGCCGAGATACATGACGCCGATCCGGTCGGCGATGTGATGCACCACCGACAGGTCGTGGCTGATGAAGAGATAAGCCAGCGCGAATTCGTCGCGCAGGTCCATCATCAGGTTGAGGATCTGCGCCTGCACGGAGACGTCGAGCGCCGAGACCGGCTCGTCGGCGATGATGAGGCCGGGATTGACCGAGAGCGCGCGCGCGATGCCGATCCGCTGTCGCTGGCCGCCGGAAAACTGGTGGGGATAGCGACCGGCATGCTCGGCGTTGAGCCCGACCTTGGCGAGCAGCAAGGCGACGCGTTCGGCCACCTCGCGCGGGGCGAGCGTTCCTTGCGCGCGCAAGGGTTCGGCCACGATGTCGCGCACCTTCTGGCGCGGGTTCAGCGAGGCGAACGGGTCCTGGAAGATCATCTGCATCTTGGAACGGTGCGGCAGCAGCGCGCCTTGCGGCAGGGCGGCGATGTCCTGACCATCAAGCCGGATCGTGCCTGCGGTCGGCTCGTAGATGCGCGCCACGGACTTGGCGAGCGTGGACTTGCCGCAGCCGGACTCGCCGACGATCGCCAGCACCTCGCCCTTGGCGATCGACAGGCTCACCCCGTTGACCGCCTTCACCACGCGGTCCTCGAGGCGCAGACGGCCGCCTCGCAGGCTGATGCGTTCGAGAAGGCCGGGGTTGAGGCTGAACTCCTGGCGAAGGTCGCGGACCTCGAGCATCGCCGTCATGCCGGGCCTCCCGCGGCAAGAGGAAAGTGACAGGCCGCGAGGCCCCCGCCCGGCTGCGGCAGGAGCTGCGGCTCGACGCTGGCGCACAAGGGTTGCGCGCGCGGGCAGCGGGCGCGGAAGGCGCAGCCTTCGGGCAGGTGGCGCACGTCCGGCACGGTGCCGGGGATCTGCCGCAGGCGGGGCTGACGGTGATCGGGGTCGGGAATCGAATCGATCAGTCCGCGGGTATAGGGATGGGCCGGCGCTTCCAGGATCTGCCGCACCGGGCCCGTCTCGACCACGCGTCCGCAATAGAGGACGGTCACCTTGTCGACCATCTCGGCGACCACCGCGAGGTCGTGGGTGACGAGGATCAGCGAGGCACCCTGGTCGCGGATCTCGCGGCGCATGAGGCGCAGGATCTGCGCCTGGATGGTGACGTCGAGCGCCGTCGTCGGTTCGTCGGCGATGATGAGACGGGGCTTGGCGAGCAGCGCGATGGCGATCACCACGCGCTGGCGCATGCCGCCGGAGAACTGGTGGGGATAGCTGTCCAGCCGCTCGGCCGCGCGCGAGATGCCGTTCGCCTCCAGCATCTCGATGCAGCGGGCACGCCGCGCCGCCTTGTCGAGATCGGTGTGGAGGCGCAGCATCTCGTCCATCTGCCGGCCGATCGTCTGGACCGGGTTCAGCGAGGTCATCGGATCCTGGAAGATCATCGCGATCTCGCGCCCGCGGATCGCGCGCAGGCGCTTCTCCGATGCCTTGGCGAGGTCTTCGCCGCGGAACATGATCTCGCCGCCCTCGATCCTGCCCGGCGGGTCGATGAGGCCGAGCAGCGAGAAGCCGACGACGGACTTGCCGCCGCCCGACTCGCCGACGAGCCCCATGATCTCGCCGGCGCCCAAGTCGAAGCTGACGCCGTTCACCGCCTTCACGGTGCCGGAGAATGTGTGGAACCAGGTGCGCAGGTCGCGCACGGCAAGGAGGGGAGGGTGTTCGGCCCGGGGTTCGGGCGAGGGTCGGGAATGCATGGCCAACCCTATTTCAGCCGGGGATTGAGTTCGTCGCGCAGGAAGTCGCCGACGAGATTGATGCCGAACACCATCGCCATGATCATCAGGCCGGGGAACAGGGAGGTCCACCAGAGGCCGGAGAAGAGGACGTCGAAGCCGTTCTTGATGAGAAGGCCGAGCGAGGGCTGGGTGACCGGCACGCCGACGCCGAGGAAGCTGAGCGAGGCCTCGATCAGGATGAAGGTGCCGACCTGCACCGTCGCCACCACGATCAGCGGGGTCAGGACGTTGGGCAGGATGTGGCGGCGGATGATCGGCCCGGTGCGAAGGCCGGCGACGCGCGCCGCCTGGACGTATTCGCGGTTGCGCTCGCCGAGCGTCGAGCCGCGCACCGTGCGGGCGTAGACGACCCAGCCGACGGCGGTCAGCGAGATCAGGATCTTGTCGATGCCCGTACCGAAGGCCGACATCAGGAACAGCGCGATCAGCATGGACGGGAACGACAGCTGGATGTCGGCGACACGCATGATCACGGCGTCGATCCAGCCCCCGAAGTAGCCCGCCATGAGGCCGAGGAAGGTGCCGATGACGCAGGACATCAGCGTCGCGGCGAGCCCGATCAGGGCCGAGATGCGCGTGCCGTAGACGACGGCCGCCAGCACGTCGCGGCCCTGCCCGTCGGTGCCGAGCCAGTATTTCGGATTGCCGCCGTCCATCCAGGCGGGCGGCAGGTAGCTGTCCATCAGGTCGAGTTGCATGACGTCGTAGGGGTTCTGCGCCACCAGCGCGGGGCCGAACACGACGATGAAGGCGCACACGAGGATAATCGCGGATCCGACGATGGCGGAGGCGTTGCGCCGCCAGTTGTGGGCGAGCTGCGAGGAAAGGAGGCCCGTCGTCATCTCAGCGCACCGTGATCCGGGGGTCGATGACCGTGTAGAGAAGGTCGATCACGAAGTTGATGACCACGAAGATCAGCGCGACCAGCATGAGGTAGACGACGATCACCGGGCGGTCGGCGCGGTAGATGCTGTCGATCAGGAGCTTGCCCATGCCGGGCCAGGCGAAGATCGTCTCGGTGATGGTGGCGAAGGCGATGAGATCGCCGAGCTGCAGGCCGAAGATCGTCACCACCGGGATCAGCGCGTTGCGCAGGCCGTGCCCGTAGAGGACCTGGGATCGCGAGGCGCCCTTGGCCCGGGCGAATTTCATGTAGTCCTGCCGCGTCACCTCCATCATGCCAGCGCGCGTGATGCGCAGGAGGATGGCGAGCGTGCCGACCGAGAGCGTGACGGCGGGCAGGACGATGTGCTGCCAGCCCGACCAGGTGGCGAGCGAGGTCTCGATGCCGAGGACGGTGCCGACCGCGCCGCGCCCCGAGGAGGGAAAGATCCGGTACTCCACCGCCAGCACCCAGATCAGCATCATCCCCACCCAGAAGCCGGGCAGCGAGACGCCGAGCAGCGAGCCGGACATGATGAGCCGCGACAGGGGCTTGCCGGGATTGGCCCCGGCATAGACGCCGAGCGGGATCGCCACGACGGTGGCGATACCCATGGCGACGACGACGATCTCCATCGTCGCCGGCAGGCGTTCCAGGATCAGCGAGAAGGCCGGCTGGCGGAACACGTAGGACAGGCCGAGGTCCCCCTGAAGGAGGCCCTTCAGGAAGATGCCGTACTGGACGAGCAGCGTCTGATCGAGGCCGAGGATGCGGCGGGCCTGCTCGATCTCGGCCTGCGTGGCATCGATCGGGACGACCATGAAGACGGGGTCGCCGGTGAAGGTCGTCATCAGGAAGACGATGACCGAAACCGCCCAGAGCACGACGAGCGTCTGGATCAGCCGTCTGACCGTGAATGCGAACATGAGGGATGCCCTTCAACCGGAGCCGGGACGCGGCACGCGCGCCCGGGCGATCGGCAAGTCCTTACTCGGCGACGTCCATCTCGTAGGCCCAGATGAACTTGTCGACGCGCGGCTCGAAGGTGACCGTGTCGCGCGAGGCGTAGATGTCCTGCTCGTAGTGGATCGGGATCATCGGGATGTCGGCGAGAAGAAGCTTGGTCGCCTCCTGCAGATGGGCGTCGCGCTCCTCGACCTTGGCAGTCGAGTCCGCCTTGTCGAGGAGGGCGTCGACCTCCGGGTTCGAGTAGCTCGTCCGGTTCACCTCGCCGTAGCCCGGCTTCTTGTCGCGGCTGTAGTAGAGCGAGTTGTACATCGAGCCGGCATCGCCGGACGGCACGTCCCAGCCGGACATGATCATGCTGGAGTTCGGCGAGGGCGTGCGGATGTAGCCCCAGAAGTTCGATTTCGGCATCAGGTTGAGCTTCAGCTGGATGCCGATCTTGCCGAGCATCGAGGTCAGCGCCTGGGCGACCTGCGCGTCGTTGACGTAGCGGTTGTTCGTGGCGTCGAGCGTCACCGCGAAGCCGTCGGCGACGCCCGCCTCCGCCATCAGCGCCTTGGCGCGCTCGAGATCGAACGGGTACATCTGACGGAAGTCGGCGCCCTCGACATAGCCGAGGTGCGATTCCGGCACGAACTGCGCGGACGGGGTCGCCAGCCCGTTCATGATGACGCGGTCGATGGCGGCGACGTCGATCGCGCGGGCCATCGCCTCGCGCACGCGCCGGTCGGTCATCGGGTTTTTGCCGGTGATGGTCGGCGAGGCCTCGCGCACGTCGAGCGCCAGGAGGATGTTGAGAAGGCTCGGTCGCGTCTCGACCGTGACGCCGCTTTCCGCCTTCACGCGGTCGATGTCGCGCACCGCCAGGTCCTGCACCACGTCGAGCTCGCCGGTCAGAAGCGCGGCGGTGCGCGTGGCGGGGTTGGTGATCGGGCGGAACACCACCGTGTCGATCTTCGCCTTGCCGCCGTAGTAGTCGGGGAAGGCTTCCAGCGTCAGCCGGTCTTCCTTGGCCCACTGCTTCAGGCGATAGGGGCCGGTGCCCATGGGCTTGAGGCCGAGCTCGGCGTCGCCGACCTTCTTGGTGTAGGCCTCGTTGAGGATCAGGATCGCGGCGAGGTCGTTGGGCAGGGCGGCATAGGGGCCGGGCGTCGCGATCTCGACCGTGCGATCGTCCACCGCCTTGGCGCTCGCGATGTTGGCCGAGAGATTGGACATGACCGAGGCCTTGAGCCGATCGATCGTGAACACGACGTCGGAGGCCTTCAGCGTCTCGCCGTTGTGGAACTTGACCCCCTCGCGGAGCTTGAAGACCCAGGTCTTGTCGTCCTTCTGCGACCAGCTTTCGGCAAGGCCCGGCCCGAACTTCAGGTCCTTGTCGCGCCGCACCAGCGGGTCGTAGAGGTGGTAGAACATGATGTTGCTCGACAGTTCCTCGCCCGCCTGCGGGTCGAGGATCGTCGGGTCCGAGGTCAGGCCGATCGTCACCTCCTTCGCGTCCGCCGCGGTGGCGAAGGCCAGGGGCGCGAGGGGAAGGGCGGCGGCCAGCGCCGCGCCGGCGAGCAGGCAACGGATCGATCGATGCAGGGTCATCAGGTCCTCCTCCAGGTGGTGTCTTGCCGGCGTTCGCCGCGTCGTGTCGGGGCGTGGGTTCAGTCCAGCGCGGACTGAACCTCGATCTGGTAGCCTTCGGGGTCGTCGAAGACGAAGGCGCGGATCCTCAGCGCCGCGCTGTCCTTCGGCTCGGTGAGGCCTGCGACGCCATGCGTGCTCACATGGGCATGCCAGGCATCGACGTCGGGCACGCGGATGCAGAGCTGCACGGGCTTGGGGTCGCTGGCGCGGTGCATGCCGCGCGTTTCGTCGACGAGGCCGACATGGGCCGCGCCGGTGATGCGGTAGATCTTCGACCAGCCCTGGTCGATGGCGAGCTCGAAGCCGAGGACGCTCTCGTAGAAGGCCACGGCACGATCGAGGTCGCGATAGTAGAGAAACGTGATCCCGAGGCTCGGCCCTTCCGGCCGCGCGGTGAACTCTCCGGTCATCGATTCCCCCTCTCGTATGCTGTCGATATCCAAACGGTATACACAGAAAATGGCAAGAGGATTCTATGCTGCCCTGCAGCATGCCGTCGGGTCAGAACAGGCGCGACAGGTGACCGAGGATCGCGGCGCGGGCGTTGTCGATATGGCGCAGCATCGCCGCCTCGGCGCGCTGCGGATCGCGGGCGAGGATCGCATCCACGATCGCGATATGCTCGTGGCATCCCGGTTCGAAACGCTCGGGAATCGAGCCGTTGTCGAAGATGCGCGTCTTCAGCTTCAGGCCCTTGACGAGGTCGGTCAGGAGAGCGGAGCCTGCCGTTCGCGCGATCAGCGTGTGGAAGTCCTCGTCGAACTGGGCGTAGTCCGCAACGCTCGGGCGCTCGCCCTCCAGATATTGCGCCAGCCGCTTGCGCATGGCGAGGAACGGCTCCGGCGAGACGTTCACGCCGGCGGCCTGGCGCGCCGTCTCGCCTTCCAAAAGCCGCCGGACATGGAGGATCTCCATGATCTCGGTCACCGAGATGCGGCTCACCGTCGGCACCCCGCCGCCGCCGTTTCGGGTGACCAGCCCCTCGCTCGTCAGCTTGGCCACCGCCTCGCGCACAGGGGTGCGCGAGACGCCGAGGCGCTCGGCGAACAGCTTCTCCTGCAACGGCGTGCCGGCCGGCAGTTCGCCCGCGAGGATCATCGCCTTCAGGCGATCGTGCACCGATTGCCCCAGCGTCTGCGCCGTCGTGGATTTGAGGCTCATGATCGCTCCTTCGCCTCGCGCCTTTGCGCCTGCATATGCCATGGATCCATGCTCGCCGTCATCGACGGTTTCCGGTTGCGCGACAGTGTATACATTGGGTATCCCTTGGCAAGAAGCCGGTCGATACGGGAGGGTGCGATGCTGGACGTTCTGATCGAAGGCGGACGCGTGGTGACGGCCGACGGCTCGTTCGACGCGGACGTCGGCATCGTCGGCGAGCGCATCGTCGCGGTCGGGCCCGATCTCGGCGAGGCCGGGCGCCGGATCGACGCGCGCGGCCGCCTGGTGATGCCGGGCGGGGTCGACACCCACTGCCATGTCGAGCAGATCTCCGGCGCCGGGTTGATGAACGCCGACACGTTCGAGAGCGCGACGCGCTCGGCGCTGCACGGCGGCACCACCAGCATCGTCTCCTTCGCCGCCCAGCACCCCGGCAAGCGGCTGCGCACCGTGGTCGACGACTACGCCGCGCTCGCTGCGCGCGGCGCCATGATCGACCACGCCTTCCACATGATCGTGTCGGACGTCTCGGGCGAGAACCTCGTGCGCGACCTGCCCGAACTCATCGGCGAAGGGCATCGCTCGATCAAGATCTTCACCACCTACGACAAGGTGCGCCTCGGCGACGAGGACATCCTCGACGTCCTCTGGGCGGCGCGGGCTGGCGGGGCGCTGGTCTGCTTCCACGCCGAGAACGACGGCCTGATCCGCTGGATGACGCGGCGCCTGACCGCGAGCGGGCGCACCGAACCGCGTTTCCATCCCCTGTCGCACCCACGTGCCGCCGAGGTGGAGGCCCTGTCGCGCATGTGCGTCTTTTCCGAATTCACCGGCCAGCCCATCATGCTGTTCCACGTCTCGACGCGCGAGGGCGTGGAGATCGTCCGTGCGGCGCGGACGCGCGGCGTTCCGGTCGTCGCCGAGACCTGCCCGCACTACCTGTTCATGACCGGAGACCAACTCGACGCGCCGGGCCGCGACGTCGCCGGCCTGATGTGCAGTCCGCCGCAGCGCCGCGCCGACGACCAGGACGCGCTCTGGGCGGGACTGGGCGACGGGACCCTCGAGGTCGTCTCCTCCGATCACGCGCCCTATCGCCTGGACCGGAGCGGCAAATTCGCCAACGGTGCGGATGCCCCCTTCAACCGGATCGCGAACGGGATGCCGGGCCTCGAGGTTCGCCTGCCGCTCATGTTCGACGCCATGGTCAGCCGCGGCCGCCTCGGGCCCGAGAAGTTCGTGGAACTGACGGCGACCGCTCCGGCCGCGATCTTCGGCCTGTCGGCGAAAGGGCGGATCGCGGTCGGGGCCGACGCCGACATCGCCATCTGGAATCCCGACGCTCGTGTCACATTCGCGGCCGACGACCTCCACGACAACACGGGATACAATCCGTTTGCGGGGCGCAGCGTCACGGGATGGCCGGAAACCGTCCTGTCGAGGGGAGAGGTCGTCCTCTCGCAGGGCGCTTGCCTCGCAGCCCCCGGGCGGGGGCGCCGGATCGCGATGCAGCGCTCCGACGCCATGCAGGCGAGAAGCGGGGCCGAAGCGGACCGACTGGACCACGGCGCGTAGGCGACACGTCTCCGCGCGCAGGCGACGGCGCCTGAACCGACGACATCGGGCTTGATCGGGGCCCACAAATCCACCACCCATGGGGTCGGCGTTCGGCGAACGCCATTGGCAAGCTCAGCCTGGATCACCCCATGCACCCGACCGAGATCTTCGAGCTCGTCTTCATCCTGCTGCTGGCGATCCTGATCCTGCATTGGCTGGCCGGCCGCGCCGGCCTGCCAGCGTCGGTCGCGCTGCTGATCGGCGGCGGTGCGCTCGCCTTCGTGCCCGGACTGCCTGCGATCGAGCTCGATCCGGAACTGGTGCTCGTCCTGTTCCTGCCGCCCCTCCTGATGGACGGCGCGTACTTCACCGCGATCGCCCCCTTCCGGCGCCAGATCGCCGGCATCCTGTCGCTCGCCGTTGGCGCGGTCGTCTTCACGACGCTCGTCGTCGGGCTCGCCGTGCACTGGCTCGTTCCCGGCCTGCCCTGGGCGGCCTGTTTCGCGCTCGGCGCCATCGTCTCGCCGCCCGACGCCGTGTCCGCACGCGCGGTGCTCCAACGTGTCCGGCTGCCGCGGCGGCTGACGACCCTGCTCGAAGGCGAGAGCCTGCTGAACGACGCAAGCGGCCTCGTCCTCTTCCGCTTCGCCGTTGCCGCCGCCCTGACCGGGTCCTTCGACGCCGTGGACGCGGGCATGCAGTTCGCCTGGCTCGCCGTCGGCGGCATCATCGTCGGCGGGCTGATCGGCGGTCTCTGGATGGTCATCCTGCATCGCCTGCGCGACGACATGCTGACCACCGCCGCTTCGCTCATCCTGTGCTGGGCCGCCTACCTCGGGGGAGAGGCGCTGCACGTCTCGGGCGTGATCTCCACGGTCACCGCCGGCCTCGTCTTCGGCTGGTACCAGCACGTCGTCTTCACCGCGGGCGTGCGTATCCGCAGCAGCGCCTTCTGGCACGTCATGGTGTTCCTGTTCGAGGCGATGATCTTCATCCTGATCGGCCTGTCGCTTCGCGGCGTTCTGGAGCGCGTGGGAGGGTTCGAGGTCGTCCTGTCGACCATGGCGGTGCCGGTCGCCGGCATCATCGTCGCGATGACGCTCGCCCGCTTCGCCTGGGTGTTCGGCTGCGACGCCGCTGTCGCCGCCCTTCGTCGGCTGACGCCGTCGTCGGCCATGCCGCTGGGGTCCGGGAGCGCCTTCGTTCTGAGCTGGGCGGGGATGCGCGGCGTGGTGACGCTCGCCGTCGCCCTGACGGTGCCGGAGACGATGCCGGGCCGCGATCTGATGCTGGTGGCGGCCTTCGCCGCCATCCTCGTCACCGTCCTCTTCCAGGGCACGACGCTCGGCCTCGTGATCCGCGCCGCCGGACTGACCGATCGCGGCGTTCGCCCGCCTTTGTCGCTCGGCGAGGCCGAGGCCGCGGTGGCGCGGGCGCAGCTCGGCGCCGTCGCGGCGCGCGCCCATGCGCCGGACGGCACGCTCGTTCATCCGCGTCTTCTGGATACCTACACGCGGCGAGCCGAACAGACGGCAAACTACATGGGCAACGAGGACACCTTCGGCCCGGCGATCATGGAGCACTTCGACATCGTCGTCGATGCCGTGAAGGCGGGACGGATGGAACTCGTGCGGCTTCACCGGGCGCACCAGATCGACGACGAGACGCTGCACGACCTCGAACGGGATCTCGACCTCGAGGAGCTCGCGGCGCGAGCGGCGATGACGGTGTGAACTCGCCTGCGTGAGCCGGCAGGCCGCAATCCGGGCCGCTTCTGCTCCCGACGTGGAAGGGGCCGCTTCTCCAGCGCGCCATCGTCCGCTGGTCCGCGACGCGGCAACCGGCGATGGCGGCACTCCTCGACAAGCTGGAAGCGATGACGCTGATCCAGCGCGCCGTCCCGCAGCGATCGCCAGAAGGCCTGCAGGCGCGAGGGCTTCGCGGATGTCGGATGGCCAAGGCGGAGCGCGTGCTTGCCGGCATGGACGGAACGCACGCCTTCTACTTCGGCGTCCTCCGGCAAATGCGGAGGAAGCGCTGGTCGACGGGGCGCGTCGTCCTGACCGGCGACGCCGGCCGGCCGAGTCGAACCGAGCCGATCGTCGCGGCTCAGCCCGAATGGGCCGCGTTCTCGACGATCGCGGACAGGTCGGCGTGGAGGCAGTATCTGAGACCCGTCGGCCTGTAGTCCATCGTCGCCTTGCCGCCCAGCTCCGCCGGCAACGCGCGATCCAGCATCGTCGATCCGAAGCCGCGCCGCGTCGGCGCGGTGGTGCCGGGACCGCCGTTCTCTTCCCAGCAGAGTTCGAACCGGTCGTTCGACGGTCCGTCGATCTGCCAGGTCAGCGACACGGATCCGTCCCGGTTCGACAGCGCGCCGTACTTGGCCGCATTCGTCGCCAGTTCATGGATCGCGAGCGTCACCGTCGTGGCGACGCGCGAGCGAAGACGGATCGACGGCCCGGTCACCCGGATCCGTCCGTCGCCGGCGGTCCCGAACGGCGTCAGGGTCTTGGTGACGAGCTGGCGGAGATCGGCGGACGTCACTTCGTCGCTCAGGAGCACGTCATGCGCGGAGGCGAGCGCCTGGATGCGACTGCCGAGGATCTTCGCCGCCTCCTCCAGGGAGGGAGCGGTCCGAAGGGTCTGGCTGATGATCGACTGGACGTTCGCCAGCGTGTTCTTCACGCGGTGATCCAGTTCGCCCGCCAGCAGCGCGCGATGTTCGTCCGCCTGCTTGCGGTCGGTGATGTCGATGGAAACGCCGGCCATGCCGATCGGCACGCCATCCACGTCGCGGTTCACCTGACCGCGCACCTCGACCCAGCGGACCCGGCCGTCCGGTGCCACCGCGCGGTACTCGATGCCGAACTCTCCCGTATGGTCCGCGATCGCCGCGTCGAGGGTCTCGCGCCAACGCAGACTGTCGCCCGGATGGATCGAGGCGATGAGGTCGTCGTAGGTGAAGCTGTCGGTCGGTCCCCTGCCGAAGTTCGCCTTGCAGAGAGGCGACGAGACGAGACGCCGGTCCTTCAGATCGAGCGTCCATGCGCCGAGGCGGCCGGCCCCGAGGGTGAACCGCAAGCGATCCTCGGTTCGCGCGAGATCGCCGATGCGCTTCTCGATCTCGTGCTCGAGGTTGGCGCGGTCCCGCTGGACCTCCGCCAGTCGGTTGCGCTCGGGCGTCACGTCGAACTGCGAGGCGAAGAAGAAGGCCGGCGTTCCGTCGTCGTCGAACACCGGCGAGATCAGGACGTGGTTCCAGAACGTGGAGCCGTCCTTGCGGTAGTTCAGGATCTCGGTTTCCACCGTGGTTCGGTTCGCGATCGCGTCGCGCAGCTTGGCGACGTCCTCGGGGTTCGTGCCCGGCCCCTGAAGGAAGCGGCAGTTGCGACCGATGCATTCGTCGCGGGCGTAGCCCGTCAGCCGCTCGAACGACGCGTTCACGAAGACGATCGGATTGTCGGGCTTCAGCGGGTCCGTGATGACCATCGGCATGCGGGTGGCGCGCACGGCGGCCGCGAACGGGTCGTTCGTGGCCGACGAACGACCGATCTCACCGTGAATGCGGGCCTGCTCGAACCTGTCTGGCACGTGTCTGCGCTTGCTCCATGCTGATGGAAGGCACGCATACCCGGTCCTGACCTTTCGTGCACGAAGTTTCGGCTCAAACCGGGAACGGATGTCTGCGGTGTCGCGGACAGTGCGGGAATCACCCGATGGCGAGGACCGGGAGCGAGGTTGTCCACCGTCTCCTCGGCGGAGGCGGGAACCGATGGCCGGGAAACGACTTAGCCCTCGATCGATCTGTCCTGGAAGCCCGCCGGTGAAGACGCCATGCCTCACAGAAGCCACCTCCCGTTAGCGGTGACCTACGCCACGGAGCGTGACCTCGAAGCCTTGTCGCCGGAGCAACTCGCCGGGTTGCTCGACGAATGCCATCGCTGGTTCGACAACATGGACGCGTTTCAGAGCGCGATCCGTACCGAGGCGGGCCGCACGGAGTGGAGCGTCCTCACCCGCAAGGACGTCGCCGAGGCGACCGCCGCAAGGGAGCGGGTTCGCAACGAGATCGATCGACGGCACCGGGATCTCTTCGACCAGCTCGGCGCCGTCGACGTCGATCCGATCGATCAGCGGTAGGGAGGGGCTCGCGACCCTCTCCTTGTCGGCGCCGGACGACGGCTCGCGGCGAAACGGACACGGGAGCCGTCCGCAACGCGCGACGCCGGGCGGCGGTCCGCGGCCAGACAAGGCACGGGAACAGGCCGACGGGGGTCAGAGCGTCTGTATGTCGCCGGACGCGACCTCGGCGCTGATGTCGATCAGGCAGGTCGGGCCTCCCGTGACGGGTTCGCCGCCCCACCGCACCACATCGGCTGCAGGCAACTCGATCTTGTAGCGTTTCCGGGAGCGCTCGACGCCCGATCGTGTCGCCGTCTCCTTCCAGGCCACCGTCCCGCGATAGCGATCGGGCGGAAGCGTGATGCTCCCGTCGATCTGCGTATCCACCGAGACGAGGAACCCCATCGGCCCGCCCATCATCCGCGAGCCCTTGCGAAGCCGCGGCATCTTTTCAGTCTTCATCGGTACCTCAACGATCGAAGCGGCGCGTCCCTTGCGGAAACGTCGGTGAACGCTTCGCGCAGCCACCGCCGCGGACAGGATCCATCCGGCCGTCGCCCCTCTATGCCTTCCGGCCGCTCATAGAGATAGCGTCCGTCCTTGCGGACGAAGAGACGTGGACACCCGTCGCCGTCGGTCCGGTCACAGAACGATCTAGTCCTCGCTCGGCTTTTCGGCCGCGCGGCGTCGTTCGAGCTCGCCCATGACCTCGCCCGCCAGTGCGCGCAGCCGGTCGGCCTGTTCCGGCGACAGGCCCGCCGGGCGCGGCACGTCGTCCACGACGCAGAGCGTGCCGAGAACGTGGCCGTTGGGCGCGACCAGCGGTGCGCCGGCATAAAAGCGCAGGTGCGAGCCGCCGGTGACGAGCGGGTTGGCCGCCGTCCTCGGGTCCAGGCTGAGATCCGGGATCACCAGAAGCTCGCGGCTGCCGAGCGCATGGGCGCAGACCGACTGGTCGAGCACCGTCTCGGTTTGTTCGAGCCCGTGACGCGCCTTGAACCATTGGCGCTCGCGATCGACCAGGGTGACGAGAGCCACCGGTGCCGCGCAGGTGCGGGACGCCTCCCGCACGATGGCGTCGAAGCCCGGCTCCGGCGCTGTGTCGAGAATTTCGTAGCGGTTCAAGGTCTCGAGCCGCGCCTCGTCGGTGGCACAGGCGATGGTCGGTCCGGTTTGCGACATCAACGATCCTCGGCCGGCGAAGGGACCGGCGCCACCCCGAACGTGGCAGCGCCGGCAGCGTCCGTCCAGAGCATCGCCCGGCGATTTCGCCGGGCCGGATGATGCCCTAGTTCGCCGGCTGCGGCGGAATATACGGGCGTGGTCGGCCGGGGGCCGTGGGCGGCAGGGCGCGCTCGTTGACGGGGCGTCCGACGCGGCTCTCGTTCCTCGCCCAGGGACCGGGGCGGACCCCGGACGGCGTCAGCCGCGGGTCGTCGGCAAGCGACGTCCGCTCGAGGCGCGGCGGCGGAACGGGGCGGTCGTAACGCTGCGGGCGCTGCGGACGATCAAAGCGCGGCCGCCCCGGGCGCAGGTCCTCGCGATAGCCCGGCCGGTCGTAGCGCCCGTAACGCCGGTCGTCGCGCCGGTCGTAGCGCCACTGGGGGCCGCGATCGTAGCGGTAGTTCGGCCGCGGACGATACCGGTCCTCGTAGATCACCACCGGCCGCGCATCGTAGATGCGCGGGCGCGGGCTGTCGTAGACGGGGTAGTCGTCGTAGACCGGATAGTCCGACACGCAGCCCGACAATCCCGCCAGAGCCAAGCCCAGCACCAGAAGACGTTTCATGAAGGCCTCCCACACGTCCAGAGGGAAGTAGGGGCATCGCGCGCGGCGTCGATCATGTCGCGCCAAAATGTATCGCCGGAACGCGAGCCGGCGTGACGCGTCTCTTCCTGGAAAGGAGACGGCACACATGACGGACACGAAACGCACGAACGACGCGGACGAGGCGGCGCACGGCGGAGGGATCGGCGACATCGCACGCCAGCCCCTCGACCAGACCTCCGAGAACCCCGGCAACGGCACGCCGCAGACCGGCACGGGCGGCACCGCAGGCACGGGGCTCGCGGTCGACCGGGACGTCGCGCCCTCGGGTGAGGATCCCGACCGCGAGGCGGACGAGACACTCGGCACGGTGGTCTGAACAAGGGCAGGCCGGCGGCATCTCGCCGCCGACCTGCCATCCCAAGCGCGGGTCCCCCTCGGCAGCACTGCTGCAGGGCGTCGCCTGACCCGTCTAGAGACGGCTCTCGTCGAGTTGCGCCCTCAAGGTCATGGCGAAGGCGTTGAGCGCGGCGCGGACGTCGGCCATGTGCCGGTCGTGCCCCTCGAAATCCTCGTCCTCGGCGCCGGCCAGCGCCGCACCGAGGCCGAGCACCTCCTCCGCCGCCTCATGCGGAAAGGTGCCGCGCTGCAGGGCGCGCTCGGCATAGAGCGCGCGCAGGAGAAGATCCTGTGCCTGAAGCTGGGCCTGCAGCTTCATCACCGCGCCGGCCATCACGCGGATCGTGTCGTCGGAAGTCGCCATGGATCGGGTCCTTGCAGGTCGCGCCGGACTGCGCCGGCCTGGGGCCCATCCATAACGGCCGCTCCGCGGACGGCAAGGGGCGGCGGGCGCCATCTCCAGCGCCCGCCGCCCCTTGGTTCTCGCCTGGAGCCCATCCCGTGAACTTCGGTTCACCGGATGAACTCCAGCGCCTTGGTTCGCCGCATTGTCCGCGGGCGAAAGCCGACCCGGCTCTCGCTGGAAATGCCCTAGTCGGGTGGGAAAGCCCGCCCCGTCAGAGGTTGCGCTCGATCGCGCCCTCGACCTGGCCGAGGAGGCCCGTCGCGCCGGACTTCGAACTCTGCGCGGCCTGCGCGCCGCCGTCGGGCCGCGCCGGTGCGAGCGAGGGCTTGCCGCCCATCGGCTCCGACTTCATCGCCGAGAACTCGCCCCTCCCGTCCATCGACGGCCCGGCGCTCCAGCGACCCTCGGGGATGGTGCCGTCGACCATGTGCCCGAAATAGGCATAGGAGTATTCGCCCGCTTCCTGCGACTGCGCGAAGGAGTTCGGGATCGGCAGGTTTTCCACGGCGCCGCCCATGTCCTCGATCGCGGCCAGCCACTGCTGCTGGTGCATCGTATCGCGGGCGATCAGGAAGCTCAGCATGTCCTTCATGCCGGGGTCGTCGGTCATGTTGAAGAGCCGCACCGCGAGCACGCGCCCCGAGCTCTCCGCCGTGACGTTGGCGTACATGTCGGCGGCGAGGTTGCCGGACGCGTAGACGTGCGAGGCGTCGAAGGGCACGCCGTTGGCGTCCGAGGGCAGGGCGGCGAGGCCCGTCGACAGGATATGGCGCATGTCCAGGCCGTTCAGCACCGCGCCGCCCATTGCGTCGGCCGACACCTCCTCCTGGAAGGAGAGCGGCGCGCCTTCGAGATTGAGCGCCACGGCGGTCGACAGCATCTCGATATGGCCGAGCTCTTCCGTCGCGGTGTTGAGCAGCATGTCGCGGTACTTGGCGGGACCGCGCGCGCCGAAGGCCTGGAACATGTATTGCAGGGCGACGCGGATCTCGCCCTCGACGCCGCCGATCGCCTGCTGGAGCGCTCTGGCGAAATGCGGGTTGGGGCGCTCGACGCGCACGGGATACTGCAGCTTGCCGTCGGTATAGAACATGGGATGGTCGCTTCTTTTGCGGGGGGATGGCGGTGGTGGTTCAGGCCGCGTTGGGGCGCTCGTAGGTCAGGCTCTCGGCCACCTCGGTCAGGAGCGCGTCGGTCTTCTTCTCCTCTTCCAGCGTCTGATCGAGGAGGTCGGCCGCTTCGTCGTGGCCGAGCTTGAGGGCCCAGGACTTCAGGAGGCCGTAGCGCGCGATCTCGTAGTGTTCGATCGCCTGGGCACAACCGATCAGGACGTGATCGGCGGCATCGGTGTCGCCGAAGTCCTCGAGATCCTCTTCCATCTCGGCAGTGAGGCCCTGGATCGCCTCGCAGGTCTTGGCTCGCGGCGCCTTGCCGATGATCTCGAAGACGCGGGTGAGGCGCTCGACCTGGCCCTGGCTTTCCTCGGCATGGGTCTCGAACGCCTGGCGCAGGGCGTCGGCCTGCGCCGCCTTGGCGGATTTCTTCAGCGCGCGGACGGACGCCTTCTCGGCGAAGTAGACGTCCTTCAAGGTCTCGTAGAAGGCGTCGTTCAGGGTCTTTTCCTTGGCCATCGGATGATCCTCGTCTGATGGAGAGCGTTGCCTCGCCGACATCACGTCGACGGGCGGCAGGAAACGGTGAGCGCGATCAGGCGATCTGGCGCTTGATGTTCTCGAGAAGGAAGAGGTGCGTCTCGATGCCGGTGACGCCGACGAGCGAAGCGCCGCGCGCCATCGGGTCCGAACCGCTGCGCGCATAGCGGCGGTGAAGCGCGAGAAGCTCGCGGTGTCCCGCGATCTGTCCCTCGACATACATCATGTCGAAGCGTGCACCGCGCGCGGCGTCGAGTCCGGCGACGATCGCGGCCTGGTCCGGGCGGAGCCCCGCTGCACCGGGCCGCGCGCCGAAGGCTTGCGCCACGGCGGCCTGCTCGGTGATCTCGAGCTTGGCGAACTCGCGCACGGCCGGGCTCTGCGCCATCCGGGCGGCGAGCCGGCTGGTCGCGGTGGAAAAGTCGCCGCCCATCAGGATGGGCATCTTCATCCGGTCGGAGGGTGCCCTCGCCTGGGCCAGCGCCAAGCCCGGCACGGCGCTGAAGACCGCGGCTCCAAGGAAACTACCCGCGAGCTGTCGTCTGTTCATGATCGATGTCCTTTCCGATCGAGCGTCTTGGCTCAGAAAGCGGCAGGGACAACTGATGTTCCAAAGGAAGGGCTAGAGCTTTATTGGCTGGCGTCAGGATTTTTTCGTCACGACGGGACGGATATAGTTCGCCGGGTAAACATGGCTCGCTAAGCGTCTTTGCGAGGCATGCCCAGAACGAAGAAAGGCCGGGCGATGCCCGGCCTTTCCTTTTGCGTCTTTCCGTCTTTCATGCCGATACATCCGCGGTCATGGAAGCGGAACGCTGGACCTCAGAGGGCCTTGATGTTCTCGGCGGCGTTCTTGCCCGAGCGACGGTCGGCGACGACCTCGAAGCTGACCTTCTGCCCTTCGGCGAGGCCGCGCATGCCCGAACGCTCCAGTGCGGAAGCGTGCACGAACACGTCGTTGCCGCCCTCGTCCGGTGCGATGAAGCCAAAACCCTTGGTGTCGTTGTAGAACTTGACGGTTCCGTTAGCCATGACGATGCCCTTTCCAGACAAAGCAAAATGCTCGATGCGCCGAATGCGCAGCGATGCAGAAATCGACAGTGCAAAAGAGGATCGTTCGGGCGACGAGGCGCCGGGAAATTGATCGACTGACAAAGTTCGATGGCTAGAGAATACGTCGTCTACCTTGCTTTGGCAACGCCTGTCCCGAATAAACATCCGACGGCGTTTTCGCCGCCGGTCGGCGAGACCCCGCTCTTGCGGAACCACGCCGCTCCAAGGCTCTTCCGCGCAAGTCCTCCGCTGAAGATCATCGGGCCAAGCGCTGCGCGCGCAACGGGCGGGCCGCCACGGCCGCGGCCAGCGCGCCTTTGAGCCGGAGAGCCGGCTTTTCCACCAGGAACCAGGACGCCACCGCCAGCGCCGTCACGATCGGCAGGGCGCAGAGGGCGTTTACCAGCCCGCTCTGCCCTTTCCACCACACGAGCTGCTGAATGGGCCACGCGTAGATGTAGATGCCGTAGGAGAAGTCCCCATAGCGGTCCATGTCGAACGCGGGGACCCAATAGGCGAGGAAGAAGACGAGATAGGAGCTTCCCACGATGTAGCCGGGCCACCAGAGCCAGGTCCCGTTGGTGCCGAAGATCAGGGCGAGCGCACCGGCCGCAAGGATCGGGTTGAGAGGGATGCGGTCGCGATTGATCCAGAATGCCGCGCCGACGAGGAACGCCGCCGCGGGTCGGTCGAACCGCTCGTACGCTCCGAAGACGGGCACGCTCTCATAGGCGAACCAACCGACCGCAGCCAGGAGGAGAAGACCTGCATTGGCGCGAAGACGGCTGTCCAGCGCACCGAAGAAGCCTGCCACGGGCACCGTGACGTAGCACAGCAATTCGGCCGGGAGCGTCCAGGTCGAACCATTGGTCGCCCCCGGAAACGGGTTATCCGGAGCGTGGTTCGGGATATTGTAGTAGAGGTCCCAAATCCGTGCGTTCTCCCAGACGAACCAGTAGACATGGGGGTTGGAATAATACTCCCGAAGCGACATCGTGTTGTCGATCGGCCCCAGGATCATCGCGACCACGATCAGGCATACGATGAAGCCGGGATACAGCCTGAGGATGCGGGCCGCGATGAAGTCGCCGATGGGCCGGTTCTGAAACGACGCCGTGATCAGGAAGCCGCTGATCGTGAAGAACCCCAGGACGGCCGCCTCGCCGATCCACATGTTCTGCATGAGGCTGGATAGGGGATCGTAGCCGTTGCCGCTGATGGGATAGGAGTGCCCCACCAGGACGAGAAGAGCGAACGCGAGACGCATGATCGTGAAGTTGTTGCGTCTTTGTCCGTCGTAGTGGGAAAGCATGGGGGACCGGAAGGGCAACAAGACTCGGCTCCGCCTCTGAAACACGCAGCGAGCCTTTAGCCGCTATTCGCCCGACCGGCTATCGGCGATGCCCCGATCGAAGATCGAAGACGAGGATCAGGCCCACCATTGGTTGTGCGCTCGGTCCGGCGTCCCGTGGCGATGAAGGGGAAACCACGGAACCGGCTGGCGTCCGGCGCCGCCTCACCCCGCCCTCGCGGGGACGCGACGAGATCCACGGACCTTCGCAGCGGCGGAGGCATGCAGACCAGAGCCGAAAGGAGAGGCGTTGCCGCCATCTTGGAAAGGTCCAAGTACGATCCGCAGGCGGCGAACCGCTTCTCCGCAATCGATGTCGTCGCTTGATGATTTGAGAAGTGGTGGAGCCAAGCGGGATCGAACCGCTGACCTCTACAATGCCATTGTAGCGCTCTCCCAGCTGAGCTATGGCCCCATCGCCGCCGTCAGGCGGACATTCCGTCGGGACCCTTGGGCAGGCCCCGCGACCGGTGTGGCGGCTAGGTATGCCAACGCCGCGCGGAGATCAAGCGAAAAAAGAAGGGGCGGGAGGATTTCCCCTCGCCGCCCCCTCGTACCCGAAACCTCTGCGGGTTCAGGCGTCGTCCTCGTCGTCGCGGCCGCCGCCGATGATGTCCGTCATGTCGTCGTCCTCGTCCTCGTCGTCGGCAAGGAACGTGTCGTCGTCGTCGTCCGAGTCGTCGTCGTCGATGACGTCGTCGTCCTCGTTGCCGTCGACGTTCGGCAGATCGTTCGACGAGCCGCCGTCCTCGTCCTCGGCCACCTCGTTCAGCGACACCGTCTCCTCATCGGTGTCGGCGACCTCGGTCACCTCGACCTCCTCCTGTTCCTCCTCTTCCGCCGCCTTGCGGCTCACCCGCGCGGCGGTCGCCTTGACGGTCTCGAAGAAGGACAGGGGATAGGTCTTGCCGGTGAAGGGCGAGACGATCGGATCCTTGTTGAGGTCGTAGAACTTGCGGCCCGTTTCCGGGTCGATGCGCTTGGTGCCGAGTTCGGGTTTTGCCATGGGGAGGCCTCGCGGAGGGGAGGGGAGGGCCGCGGACGCGACCGTTCGAGGATCGTCGGGACAAACCGGCGCGGAGCCGATCGTTCCCGCGGAAAAATCGGTGGTCCCTTAGCGTCCCGGGCCCCGGCTTGTCAAAGCACGGCGCCGCCCGCGCGTGACGCCCCGCCCGACGCATGATAGGGCCTTGCGCCGAACCGTCGGCGGTCCCGCCGCCCCGTCGCCTTGCCGCCCACCCCGTCCGAGGATTCCATGACCGCCCACGCTTCCCATCCCCGCCCCCTGACCAGCCGGCGCGACGGCGCCCTCCGGGGCCGGGTGCGCGTGCCGGGCGACAAGTCGATCTCGCACCGCGCCTTCCTGTTCGGCGGCCTGGCGAGCGGACGCACCCGCGTCGCCGGCCTGCTGGAGGGGGAGGACGTCCTGGCGACGGGCCGCGCCATGCGCCAGATGGGCGCCAGGATCGAGCAGGAGGGCGACGCCTGGGTCATCGATGGCGTCGGCAACGGCGCGCTGCTGGAGCCCGAGGGCGTCCTCGACTTCGGCAATGCGGGCACGGGCTCGCGCCTCACCATGGGTCTCGTCGGCTCTTACGAGTTCACCACGACGTTCGTGGGCGACGCGTCCCTGTCGCGCCGGCCGATGGGGCGCGTCCTCGACCCGCTTCGCGAGATGGGGGTCCAGGTGCTCGCCCGCTCGCGGGATCGCCTGCCGCTTTCGCTGCGGGGCCCGCGCGTCGCCGCCCCCATCCAGTACCGTGTTCCCATGGCCTCGGCGCAGGTGAAGTCGGCCGTGCTCCTGGCCGGTCTCAACGCGCCGGGCATCACCACGGTGATCGAGCCGGTGATGACGCGCGACCACACGGAGAAGATGCTGGAGGGTTTCGGCGCCGCGGTTTCCGTTGAGACGGACGGGGCGGGGGTGCGCACCATCCGCCTCGAGGGCCAGGGCGAGCTCAGGGGCGTGCCGGACTTCGTGGTCCCGGGCGATCCGTCCTCGGCGGCCTTCCTCGTCGTCGCCGCGCTCCTCGTGCCGGGCTCGGACGTCGTGATCGAGAACGCGCTGATGAACCCGACGCGCACCGGCCTCGTCGAGACGTTGCGCGAGATGGGCGCCGCGATCGATATCCTCGACCCACGCGTGTCGGGCGGCGAGGACGTCGCCGACCTCCACGTGCGCCATTCCGCGCTTCGCGGCGTCTCCGTGCCGGCGTCGCGCGCGCCGGCGATGATCGACGAGTATCCGGTGCTCGCCGTCGCCGCGGCCTTTGCGGAAGGAGAGACGCGGATGGAGGGGCTGGAGGAGCTGCGCGTCAAGGAATCCGATCGCCTCGCGGCCGTGGCCGCCGGTCTTGCCGCCAACGGCGTCGCGCACGAGGAGGGCCACGACTGGCTCGCCGTGACGGGCCGGCCGGACGGCAAGGGGCTCGGCGGCGGCACGGTCGCAACCCATCTCGACCACCGCATCGCCATGAGCTTTCTCGTGATGGGCCTCGCATCGGAAAACCCGGTCACGGTGGACGACGCGACCATGATCGCGACGAGCTTTCCGGAGTTCGAGGGGCTGGTGACAGGCCTCGGTGGCAGCCTGGAGCCCGCTGCCCGGTGAACGGCTGGCTCGCCGGCCTCCTGGCGTTCGTCTTCTTCGCGCCGCTCGCCTTCATCTATGCCCGCTCCTTCGCGGGCCGCCTGCAGGCGGCGGCGCTGGCGCGCGGCCGTTCCGTCGTGGCCACGGCCGCGCCCAAGCTCGTCTGGCCCGCCGTCCTCGGCTGTGCGCTCGCCCTGCGCCTGTCAGGCCCGGACCTTCCCGAATGGCAGCTTGCCGCCGGCAGTCGGACGCTGGCAGCGGGCCTGTCGGTCCTCTGGTTCCTCGGCTCGCTCGCGGCGATCCTGTTCTTCGTCGTGATCCCCTTCGTGATGGGGCGCCTTCTCGGCACGCTCTTTGCGTGCATGGGGAAATTCGCCGCGACGCGCGACGATCCGTTGAGCTTCGGGGCGCGAGGCTTCACAAGGGAAGGCTTCGGCGAGGACGGGACGGAAAGCACGCAAATGGGTTTCACGGTGGCGATCGACGGGCCCGCGGCGGCCGGCAAGGGGACGATCGCCAAGCGCCTCGCCGCGCATTACGGCTTCGCCTATCTCGACACCGGCCTCCTTTACCGGGCCATCGGGCGCGTGGCGTCCCAGCGCGGCCTCGATCTCGACGACGGGGCGACGATGGGCACGGTCGCCCTGGCGCTCGACCCGGCCATTCTCGACGACGGGTCCCTGCGCGGGCGCGAGGCGGGCGAACTGGCCTCGCGGGTCGCGGTCCATGCGCCGGTGCGCGCCGCGCTCACCGAGTTCCAGCGCGGCTTCGCGCGTCGCCCGGGCGGCGCGGTGCTCGACGGGCGCGACATCGGGACGGTGATCTGCCCGGAGGCCGAGGCGAAGATCTTCGTCACCGCCAGTCCGGAAGTGCGCGCCCGGCGCCGCACGGACGAGCTCCACGCCAAGGGCCGCGCGGTGGATTACGAGACGATCCTCGACGAGGTGCTGGCGCGCGACCGGCGCGACACGGGCCGCGCCACGGCACCGCTCCGGGCGGCCCCCGACGCCGCCTTGCTGGACACGAGCGAACTCGATATAGAGGAAGCGTTCCAGGCGGCTTGTCGCATCGTCGACGCGTCGCTACATCGACGGAACGGAGCGTAGCGCGCAACCGCCCATCGACTGGCCTTCGGGGCCGGGCGTCGGGTGGATCGCACGCGTTTCAAGATCTGAATTCACCGCCGGCCGCCGGTTCCTCGCGCCGAAACGGGTTTCCCGCCGCAAAAGGTCGGGGTCTCCCGTGCCGCCAGCCGACCCGCAACGCGCGGGGCGGCCGGGGGCGGAACCGGCCGGATGGCCCCGAAGCGACGAACCCCCGGCGCGATGCCCCAGTCCTTGCAGAGAGGCGGGGTCCCAAGGAGAACGAATGTCCAACGCAGCAGTCTCGCGCGACGATTTCGCCGCGCTTCTCGAAGCGTCCTTCCATGAGAACGATGTCGCCGAAGGCGCCGTGGTCAAGGGAACGGTCGTCGCGATCGAGAAGGACATGGCCGTCATCGACGCCGGCCTGAAGGTCGAGGGCCGCGTCGCCCTCAAGGAATTCGGCTCGAAGGGCGGCGAGTCCACCCTGAAGGTCGGCGATGTCGTCGACATCTATGTCGAGCGCATCGAGAACGCGCTCGGCGAAGCCGTCCTGTCGCGCGACAAGGCGCGCCGCGAGGAGAGCTGGGTCAAGCTCGAGGTCAAGTTCAACGCCGGCGAGAAGGTCGAAGGCCAGATCTTCAACCAGGTCAAGGGCGGCTTCACGGTCGACCTCGACGGCGCCGTGGCGTTCCTGCCGCGCTCCCAGGTCGACATCCGTCCGATCCGCGACGTCGGCCCGCTGATGAACACCCCGCAGCCGTTCCAGATCCTCAAGATGGACAAGCGCCGCGGCAACATCGTCGTGTCGCGCCGCACGGTCCTCGAAGAGAGCCGCGCCGAGCAGCGCTCGGAGATCGTGCAGAACCTCGAGGAAGGCCAGATCGTCGACGGCGTGGTCAAGAACATCACCGACTACGGTGCGTTCGTGGACCTCGGCGGCATCGACGGCCTGCTGCACGTGACCGACATGGCCTGGCGCCGCGTCAACCACCCGACCGAGATCCTCCAGATCGGCCAGTCGGTGAAGGTGCAGATCATCCGCATCAACCAGGAAACCCACCGCATCTCGCTGGGCATGAAGCAGCTCGAGGCGGATCCCTGGGAAGGCATCGGCGTCAAGTACCCGATGGGCGTGAAGGTCTCCGGTCGCGTGACCAACATCACCGACTACGGCGCCTTCGTCGAGCTGGAGCCGGGCATCGAAGGCCTGATCCACGTCTCCGAGATGAGCTGGACCAAGAAGAACGTCCATCCCGGCAAGATCCTCTCGACCTCCCAGGAAGTCGAAGTGGTGGTGCTCGAGGTCGATCCGGTCAAGCGCCGCATCTCGCTCGGCCTCAAGCAGACGCTCCAGAACCCCTGGGAAGCGTTCCGCGACCAGTTCCCGGTGGGAACGATCGTCGAGGGCGAGGTCAAGAACAAGACCGAGTTCGGCCTGTTCATCGGCCTCGAGGGCGACGTCGACGGCATGGTCCACCTGTCCGACCTCGACTGGTCGCGTCCGGGCGAGCAGGTCATCGACGAGTTCAACAAGGGTGACACCGTGCGCGCCCAGGTTCTCGACGTCGACGTCGAGAAGGAGCGCATCTCGCTCGGCATCAAGCAGGTCGGCGGCGACGCCATCACCTCGGCTCCCGAGGCGGGCGACCTGCGCCGCGGCGCGATCGTCACCTGCGAGGTCACGTCGGTGAACGAGGGCGGCATCGAGGTCCAGATCCTGGACACCGAGTTCTCGGCCTTCATCCGTCGCAACGATCTCGGCCGCGACCGCGACGACCAGCGCCCCGAGAAGTTCTCGGTCGGCCAGAAGGTCGATGCGCGCGTCACGCAGTTCGACAAGAAGGCGCGTCGCGTCGGCGTGTCGATCAAGGCGCTGCAGATCGCCGAGGAGAAGGAAGCGGTCGCCCAGTACGGCTCGACCGACTCCGGCGCTTCGCTCGGCGACATCCTCGCCGCCGCGATGAACAAGCGCGACGCCGAGTAAGCATCGGAACCGGGCGGCTCCCGCCGCCCGTTTCACGTGAAACAGGAAGGCCCGCGCCGAGGCATCGGCGCGGGCCTTCTCGTTGTCGGGCCTTGCCCCGCCGTAAGCGCCGTGGCATCCGCCGGGGACCCATCGAGGCAGCAGGACCCCCATGAGCGAGACTACACGCTTCACCCCGATCGGCCGCGGCAAGATCGCGGCGATCGCGACCACGCTGGAAATGCGCGCGGCTGCGCCGCCTCGCCCCGTGCCGGCAGGAATCGACGGCGAGATCGTGTCGCTTCGGGACATTTCGGCCGACGACTATCTCGATCTCTTCCGCCGCGTCGGGCAGGACTACCTCTGGCTGACGCGTCTCGTCATGAGCCGCGAGGATCTGGAGACGCTTCTCGCCAGTCCCGACGCGCAGATCTTCGGCGAGCGGGTGGACGGGCGGCTGGAGGGGCTGCTGGAACTCGACTGGTCCGCCGGGGACGGCACCTGCGAGATCAAGTATTTCGGCGTCACTCGGGGCCGGCAGGCGACGGGCGCGGCGCGCCGCCTGATGAACCATGCGATCGAGGCCGCCTTCGGTGCCGGCGCGACCCGCCTCTGGCTCCACACCAACACCATGGATCACCCGCGCGCGCTGGCCTTCTACGCGCGGTCGGGTTTCGAGCCGGTGCGCCAAGAGGTCGAGATCAACGACGACCCCCGCCTTGCCGGGCTTCTGCCCCGCGACGCGGCACCGCACGTCCCGATCTTCGAATAGCCGCCCTGTCCGAAGCGAGAGACCGTCAGCGCCAGCCGAGCGCCGGCGCGACGTGGCGCAGGATCGCCTCGATGACGTGTGTGTTGTAGTCGACGCCAAGCTGGTTGGGCACGGTGAGGAGCAGGGTATCGGCCTCCGCGATCGCCTCGTCGCGCCGGAGCTCCTCCACCAGCCGATCGGGCTCGGCGGCATAGGAGCGACCGAACACGGCGCGCATGTTGTCGATGACGCCGACCTGGTCGTGCGACGTGTCGCCTCCGAAATAGGCGCGGTCGAGATCGTTCGTGATCGCGAAGATCGAGCGCGACACGGAAACGCGCGGCTCCCGCGCGTGACCGGCGGCCTTCCAGGCATCCCGGTAACGGCGGATCTACCGGGCCTGCTGCACGTGGAACGGCTCGCCCGTCTCGTCGGCCTTAAGGGTCGAGCTCTGAAGGTTCATGCCCCTCTCGGCCGCCCAGACGGCGGTCGCATCGGAGGCGGAGCCCCACCAGATGCGAGTTCGAAGCCCCTCCGAATGGGGTTCGAGGCGCAGGAGGCCGGGCGGGTTCGGAAACATCGGACGCGGGTTCGGCTCGGCGAAGCCTTCCCCCTTCAGGACCTCCAGCAAGGTTTCGGTGTGGCGGCGGCCCATGTCGGCATCGCTCTCGCCGGGCCGGGGGACATGGCCGAAATGGCGCCAGCCTTCGATCACCTGCTCGGGGCTCCCGCGGCTGAGGCCGAGCTGCAGGCGCCCGCCGGAAATAAGGTCCGCCGCGCCCGCGTCTTCCGCCATGTAGAGCGGGTTCTCGTAGCGCATGTCGATGACGCCCGTGCCGATCTCGATGCGGCTCGTCTTCGCCCCGACCGCTGCCAGGAGCGGAAACGGCGAGGCCAGCTGGCGGGCGAAGTGGTGGACACGGAAATAGGCGCCGTCCGCGCCCAGCGCCTCGGCGCCGACCGCCAGATCGATCGACTGGAGGAGGACGTCGCGGGCCGAGCGCGTGCCCGAACGCGGCGAGGGCGACCAGTGGCCGAAGGACAGAAAGCCGATCTTCTTCACGAGCAATCTCCGATGCGGCCTCGCGGGACCGGATAACGGGCCGGTCTGGGTCTGACGGCCGGCGCTCAAGCGTTCCTGCGCCGATCGAAGGCGTGAGTCGAGCCGTCGGATGGTGACCTCAGCGTCTCCAAACCGTGCCCTTCCGCCGCAAGAATATTCCCCGCGAAAGCTGCGTCGGCTCTCGCGTCCGGAGAGTGCGCCGGACAGGACTCCCGAGCCCGTCCGGGCGACCCGAGTGGACCGGATGGGCTCCTGTCTGCAGCCGCCCAAGGATTTCCCGGCGAACGCATCGGGCCCCGCCGCCCTTTCCCCGGGACGGAAAGGAGACGACCGATGCATCGCTCGCGTGAACCCAGACACCCCAACACCGACGCACAGATCCTTGCCCGAGGCCTCGGATGGTTCTCGATCGCTCTTGGCCTCTTGGAACTCGCCGCCCCCCGCCGCCTGCGCGAGGAGACGGGTTTGCCCGCCCCGGCGGGGCTCGTGCGCGCTTTCGGTTGGCGCGAGATCGCGACCGGCGTCGCCATCCTCGCCTCCCGCCGTCCGGTCGCCATGGTCTGGGGTCGGGTCGCGGGCGACATGGCCGATCTCGCCGTGCTCGCGCCCACGCTTCGCCCCGACAACCCGCATCGCCTGGGCGGCGGCGGCGCGCTGGCGATGGTGGCGGCCATCACCGCTCTCGATCTCTGCATCGCGCTTCAGGGCGACGAGACGAACTGATGGAAAGTCTTTCCCGATGACGGTTCAGATCCCACTTTCCGACGAGGCGCTGGCACCCGAGCGCGCTGGTCCCGCTCATCTCCACGAGGTGCGCCCCGATCTCGCCTATCTCAGGACCGCGCTCGTCAACGTCGTCCTGATCGGCCACCCGAATGCCGGCGACCGGGGCTGGGTTCTGGTGGACACGGGTATCACCGGCGGACGCGAGGCGATCGTTGCGGCCGCCGGCGCCCGTTTCGGCCCGGGCGTGCGCCCCGCGGCGATCCTTCAGACGCACGGGCATTTCGACCATATCGGCGCACTGGAGGCCCTGAGCGACGCCTGGGAAGCGCCCGTCCTCGCCCATCCGCTGGAGCACCCGTTCCTGGACGGTCGCGAAAGCTATCCTCCGCCCGACACGAAGGCGGACGGCGGCATCATGCCGAAGCTGGCTCCGCTGTTTCCCCGTTCGCCGGTCGACGTCTCGCGCCGGCTGCGGGCGCTGCCGGAGGACGGCACGATCGCTGAGCTGCCCGGCTGGCGCTGGCTCCACACACCCGGCCATACGCCCGGCCACGTCTCGCTCTGGCGCGCGACGGACCGGACGCTGGTCGCCGGCGACGCGGTGATCACGACCGGCCAGGAATCGGCCTACGAGGTGGCCGCCCAGACTGCGGAAATGCACGGGCCGCCACGATACTTCACGCCGGACTGGACGGCCGCCGCCCACTCGGCGCGCGATCTGGCGGCGCTGGACCCCGAGCTTCTCGTCACCGGCCACGGGCGCGCCATGGCGGGCCCGCTGATGCGAGGCGCGCTACATCGGTTGGCCGACCACTTCGAGGAGATCGCCCCGCCCGCGCACCTGCAGGCAGCGGCGCCGCCCACGCCTTGAACGGCGCGACGAAACGGCCCGGCATCCAACACGGGCCGCGCGCGTTTCACTTGCGGAAACAAGGAGACAGGCGATGAACCAGTCCAAGATCACCGACGGCATGAACGACCGGCCGCGCGACGCCTCGATCGGTCAGACGGCAGGAGGATTGCCCGACGACAGCGGCCGCCCAATCGAGGTCGACGAAAAGGAGGCGTCCCGTATCGAAGCCGCGATCGGCGGCGCGGGCGAGGACGAGAGCGAGGCACACCCGTCATGAGCTGCCGGGGATCCCACGCGCTGCGCGTCGCCCTCGCGCTCTCGGCGGCGCTGACGCTGGCCGCCTGCAATGGTTCGGCGGGTCAGAAGGCCGGGAGCGGCGACGGACCGACCGGCAGCGCCGGTTCGTCCAACGAGCGCGGCACCGCCACGAACGGCGCACCGGCGGCCGAGTAGCGCCGAAGCGGCGGCCGCTCAGCTCGAGGCGCGGTCGTCGCCTACGCCATTCGATCGGCGCCGGGGCGGGCTCGTCGACGCCGCCCGCCCGTCCGGCCTCAGGGTCGACCGCCCATCGCGCGGCGTGCCGACGCGCGCTGGGCCGATAGCGATGCGACCGGTGCGCCACCGGTCTGGAAGGTGCCGACCCGCTCGGACAGTTTGGCGGTTTCGGTCATCAGCGCCTTCGTGGCGGCGGTGGTCTCCTCCACCATCGCGGCGTTCTGCTGGGTGACCTTGTCGACCTGGTTGGCGGCGGTCGATACCTCCGACAGGCTGATCGACTGGTCCTGTGCCTTCTGCGCGATGGCGCTCACCACCCGGCTCATCTCGCCGACCTGCGCGACGATCTCCTCGATGCTCCGGCCGGTCGCGGTGACGAGTTCGACGCCGGCCTCGACATGACCGCCGGACGCCTGGATCAGGTCCTTGATCTCCTTCGCCGCTTCCGCCGAACGTTGGGCGAGGCCCCGGACCTCCTGGGCGACCACGGCAAAGCCCCGGCCTGCCTCGCCCGCACGTGCCGCCTCGACGCCGGCGTTCAAGGCCAGGAGATTGGTCTGGAAGGCGATCTCGTCGATCACCGAGATGATCTTGCCCACCATGTCGGACGACTGCTTGATCGCGCCCATGGTCTTGATCGCCGACGCGACGATCTCCTCGCCCTTCTGCGCGTTGCGCAGGGCGACGCTCGCCGTCTTCTGCGCCTGGGTCGCCTCGCTCGTGGTTTCGCGCACCCCCTGGCTCACCTGACCGATCGCGGCCGACGTCTGCTCGAGGGCCGCGGCCTGCTGTTCGGTGCGCTGAGCGAGATCGCCCGCCGCCACCGCGATCTCCGACATGCCCTCGGCGATCCGGGTCGAGGCGCCCTGGACCTCGCGGATCGTGTCGCCGAGCGTCGTGCGCGCCCGGTTGTAGTCGAGCCGCAGCTGGTCGAGCTCGGGCGTGAGGGGAACATCGAGCTCCTGGTCGAGCCGGCCTTCGGCGAGCGCTCCCAGCGCCCCGCCGATCTGGCTCACGGCCCTGACCCGCGGCGTGACGTCGGTGGCGAACTGCACGATCTTGGCGACCGCACCCTTCGCATCGAGGATCGGATTGTAGGATCCCTGGATCCAGACGTCCCCGCCGCCCTTCGCCCTCCGGCGGAACTCGCCGCTCTGGAACCGGCCTCCACGCAGCTCGCCCCAGAACCGCGCATAGGCATCGCTCGCGCGGTGGGCGGGATCCACGAACAGGGCATGCTCCTGGCCGACGATCTCGCCGAGCTGATAGCCGAACGCCTTCAGGAAGGTCTCGTTGGCGGTCAGCACCGTGCCGTCGGGACGGAACTCGATCACCACCTGGCTGCGGTTGATCGCCGCGATCTGGGCGGTGAAGTCGATGTTGGCGAGACGCTCCTTGGCGTCGGCCCATTCGACGCAGAAGCCGAGGAGCCGCCCGTCGCGACGCATCGGCGTCACCATCAGGTCGAAGCTCCAGTTGGCCACGCGGATCGTGGCGCTGTAGCGCGACTGGAGCGCGGCGAGAAGCTTGCGCTGGTGGGCGGGGGCCTTGTGGAAGATGTCGATGTTGCTGCCGATCAGCGTGGCGACGGAGAAGTTCGGCAGTTCCTTGCGCAGGTCGGCCTCGGCCTCGCGCAGGAGTTCCGTCAGGGTCGCGTTGACGAAGGTGATGCGCAGGTCCGCGTCGGCCAGCATCACGTTGGCGTTGAGACCTTCGAGCGCCATGCGCATCGTCGCCGCGCGCGAACTGCCGAAGATCGCGAATGTCATGTCATCCCTCCATCGCCGCGTCCGAGGCGCGCGCCGGGGTTGCATTCTGATCGCGTAAAATTGCCGTGTGGTTAATGATGTGGATATCGCCGCCCGTGGGGAGATAGGCGGCGGCTTTCCGTCGACCGGTCGCAGCCGGGGGGTCCGCGATCAGTTGCGCGTGGTCAGGCACGCCGCGCCGGCTGCGCGCATCCGTCCGCACAGGCGGGTGGCGGAGGCCCGATCCGGGAAGGCGATGCGAACGCGGTAGTACGACCGTTGTCCCCGGCCGCCGAGCTGCGTGGTGAGCACCACCGGCTGGTGGTCGCGCAGAAGCGTGCCGAGGCGTCCCTGCAGCGACCGGTAGGCGTCGAGGGCCCGCGCCTTGTTCGGCCCGGCCACCAGTTGCACGCCCCAGGGCGCGATCGCTTCCGCCAGCGCGCTGCGGGTCTTCGGCGGGCTCCCCGTCTGGATCGCGGCGAGCGTCGTCAGGCAGTCGGCGGACGCGTCGTTCCCGGGGCTCGCGCCGACGCCCTCTGAAAGGCTCACGCCCGTGATGAAGCGCACATGCGCCAGCGTCTCGCCGGGAAGGCTGGCCTCTCCGTTCTGCCACCGTGCGATGCGCCCCGGGCCGGCATTGTAGGCAGCGGCCGCGAGTTCCAGGCTGCCGAACCGGCCGCGCAGCTCGGACAGGTAGCGAGCCGATGCCGGGATCGCCGCTTCGGGGTCGAACGGATCGGCCAGGCCGCGCTCGCCCGCTGTCGCCGGCATGAACTGCGCGATCCCCTGCGCCCCGACCCGGCTGCGCACGTCCGGCCGAAAGCTGCTTTCGCGCCAGATCAGGCGTGTCAGGAAGGAGGGCGGAAGCGCATGGTCCGCCGCTGCGCGGTCGATCAGCCCGCAGATCACGCCGCGCGACGTTTCGTCCGCGCGGGCGGTGGCGCCGGCACCGGCGAGACCAAGCGCCAGCGTGGCGAGGGCGGCAATCATGCGCAAGCGTCGGTTCCTCCGGCTGGCGCCGTGTCATTCGACAAGACCTAGCGGCCTTGCCTTGCCCCGAGATAGACGGGCGCCGGCAATTCTCGCCGTGGTGTGCCGACGCCTCGTTCGGGAAGGCGGCCTTACCAAGGCGGGTTCGCGCCATAGCTTTCCGAGGAGTTGGCCCACCGGAGCAACGCGTATGCGCGCGTTCGCGGGTCGGATCGACGACCAGATGTGCAAGGAGTGTCGAGTATGCCGGGTACGAGCGAAGCCTCGGGATCGTTCGCGAGCGGGTTGCACGGCATCGTCCTCAGCTTCCCCGTCGCGCTGTTCACGACGGCGCTGGCGGCCGATGCGGCGTATCTGGGAAGCGCCGAGATCCAGTGGAGCAATTTCGCCAGCTGGTCGATCGCGGGCGCCCTCGTCTTCGGTGGCCTTGCCCTCCTGTGGGGGCTGGTCGACTGGCTGCGCTTCCTTCGCCGGCCGGGCGGCGCGCGGCGCCTGGCCTATGTCGTGGTGCTTGCCGCGATGTTCGCGGTCGGCCTCGTCGATGCCTTCCACCATGCACGCGACGGCTGGAGTTCGGTCGGCATGACCGGCCTCGGCCTCTCGGCCGCCGCGACCCTTCTCGCGCTGGTCGCCGGCTGGATGATGTTCTCGCGGGTCGCGCGATGGGAGATGGTTCGATGACGAAGGCTCTCTGGACGACGCTGGCGGCGGCGCTCGCCCTTTCCGGCTGCGAGGGCAGCGACCCCGGCCTGAACCAGACCGGCGCGCAACCCGACCTGCCCGCCATCCGTGAGACGCTGGTTCCGCCGATGAACATCGCGACGCCAGCCGGATGGAACGGCGAGGCGCCGACGGTTCCGGACGGCTTCACCGTCACCGCCTTCGCCAGCGACCTGTCGATCCCGCGCCAGATGCTGATCCTGCCGAACGGCGACGTGCTGGTATCCGAAGGGCGCGGCGGCCATGCGCCGGCGCTCCGGCCGAAGGACATCATCGCCGGCGTCATCAAGAAGCGGGGCAATTCGAGCGGAAGCGGGGGCAACCGCATCACCCTCCTGCGCGATGCCGACAACAACGGCCAGCCCGAGGTGCGCACCGTTCTCATCGACGATCTCGATGCGCCCTACGGCCTCGCCTATGTCGACGGCTTCCTCTACGTCGCGAACCAGGGAGCGCTGATGCGCTTTCCCTACGAGGAAGGGCAGACGGAGATCACCGCGCCGGGCGAGGAGGTGGCCAAGCTGCCGTCCGCGATCAACCACCACTGGACGAAATCGCTGGCTGCCAGCGCCGACGGCTCCAAGCTCTACGTGGGGATCGGCTCCAACAGCAATGTCGGCGAGCGCGGCATGAACGTGGAGGAAGAGCGGGCGGTCGTCTGGGAGATCGATCGCGCCACCGGGGCCCGCCGCACCATCGCGCGCGGCATCCGCAACCCGACGGCGCTGGCGATCGAGCCGACGAGCCGTGCGCTCTGGGCCGTCGTCAACGAGCGCGACGAACTGGGGCCCCAGCTCGTGCCGGACTACCTGACGCAGGTCCAGGACGGCGCCTTCTACGGCTGGCCCTACAGCTACTGGGGCAAGAATCTCGACCCGCGCGTCGAGCCGCAGCGGCCCGATCTCGTCGAGACGGCGATCGCGCCGGACTACGCGCTCGGCTCCCATGTGGCCGCGCTGGGCCTGTCCTTCGCCACCGACGGCGGGTTCGGCGGCACCTTCGGCCAGGGCGCCTTCATCGGCGAGCATGGCAGCTGGAACCGTCAGGACCTGTCCGGCTACAAGGTGGCGTTCGTGCCGTTCCAGGACGGCCGGCCGGCCGGCGAGCCGGTGGATTTCGCGACCGGCTTCCTGACCGGCGACGGTCAGGCCCGCGGGCGTCCGGTCGGCGTCGCGTTCGATGCGCAGAAGCGCGTCCTTCTCGTGGCCGACGATCTGTCCAACACCGTCTGGCGCATCGCGCAAGGCGAGCCGGCGCAAGCGTCTCTGCGGCCCGCGCGGTAAGCGGGAGCGGCCGGCGCCGCTCCCCCGCCCGTCGGCAAGCCTAGACGGTGACGCGCCACGTCATGGCGCGGCTCTCGCCCGGCGCGAGATGCACGATGCCCGGCTTCTCGGCGAACTCCCCGTCCCAGCCCTCCGGGCTCGCCATCGAATACCAGGGCTCGATGCACAGGAAAGCGGCGCCGGTCGGCTTCGACCAGAGCCCCAGGTCGCGGTAGCCCTCCCAGGCGAACAGGAGAGCGCGCTCGACCGAGCCGTCCGCCGCCCGTGCGACGTAGCGCACCGAGCGGCTGGCGACATCGGGCAGCACGAGGGCGTCGGCGGCAAACAGCTCTTCCGAGAGCGGCAGGACGTGACCCTCGAGGGGAATGCGCCTTACGGGGCCGAGGAGCCCGTTCCGCACCGAGAGCGCCTCGCCCGTCTCCACACCGTCGAATTCGATGGCGTGGTCGCCCTTGGCCACGCCATCGACGAGCGGCCAGCGGAAGCCGGGATGGGCGCCGAGCCCGAAGGGCAGGACCTGCGATCCCGGATTGGTCACCTCGGCCGTGACCTTCAGCGTCGCGGCCTCGATCTCGTAGGTCATGTCGAGCCGGAAGGCGAAGGGGTAGCGGGCGCGGCTCTGCGCGTCGTCCTCGAGGCGCAGGACGGCGCGCGTGGGCGCTTCTTCGACGAGCCGGAACTCGCCGTCGCGGGCAAAGCCATGCTGCGTCATCGGGTAGGGCCGGCCCGCATGGTGCAGCGTATCGCCGGCCAGGCGGCCTACGATCGGGAAGAGGACCGGCGACCGGCGCGGCCATTCGGGACCGCCCTGCCAGAGAAGCTCGTCGCCGTCCCGATCTTTCAGGCTGGAGAGTTCCGCACCGACAAAAGCGATCTCCGCCGACAGCTCGTTCGATTGAAGGGTGATCCGGTCGCTCATGCGCGCTCCCATTCTGGAGCACTTCCCCTACGCCAAGCCGCGCGTCGAGGACAGGGTCTATGCGGCCGCCGGGCCGCCGTGCGGGAGCCCGCCGCGGTCTTCGGGATCCGTCCGCGACGCTGCGGCCTGGTCGTTCGGATGTCCGTCGCTGATGACATTCCGGGAAAGTTGCGCTTTCCTGTCTTCGACGGATAATCTGTATGCAATTTCGAGCGGAAGATGTCGGCAGCTCGCAGTCGAGGCTGCGGATGGTGAATGGGTTTGTGGCGTGACGAGTGAAACCATCCCGGACGACAGGGGCGAGGCCACGGACCGCGCTTCCGTGATCTGCCGCGCCATCCGGCGCGCGATCCTGGAGCGTGCGTTGGCGCCGGGCGACAAGCTGCCGGAGGACCAGCTCGGCGAGCGCTTCGGGGTCAGCCGCACGCTGGCGCGCCATGCGCTCGGCCAGCTCGCGTCCGAGGGCCTGGTGGAGCTGCGCCGCAACCGGATCGCCGTGGTCGCCACGCCCTCGTTCGAGGATGCGCGGGACGAGTTCGACATGCGCATCGAGCTGGAGCGGCTGGTGGTCCGCCGTCTCGCGGGCCGGTTGACTCCCCGCCAGATCGCCGAGCTTGCGGCCCATGTGGAGGCGGAGGAAGCGGCGCGGGGCGGCCCGGACGCCGCCTCGCTGCGCCTCGCCACCGAATTCCACGTGAGGCTGGCCGAGATGACGGGGCGACCGACCCTGTCGCGCTATGTCAGAGAAACCGCCTACCGCTCCTGCCTGTCGCTCGCGACGTTCGGTCGCCCGCATTCCTCGGAATGCGCGATTTCCGAGCATCGCGAGGTCCTCGCCGCGCTGGAGGCGGGCAACGAGGCGAGGGCGGGCGAACTCATGGCGCATCATCTCGACCAGGTAGCGCAGCGCGCCCTCCTGAAGGCGCCGGAGGCGCGGGGCGACCTGATGGACATCCTCGCGCCCTATGCGCAGCTGGAGGCGCCGCCGCCGCGTCGCAAGCGGGTCGCGACGGACGGCTGACGCGCCGTCAGCGGCGCAGTGCCGGGTCGAGGATCCATTCCGCGCTGTCGTTCCAGACGTCCATCCTGGTGATGCGCCCGTCCACCACCTCGAAGCGATCGACATAGCGGTTGCCGTCGAAGGCCGTTCCGTCCGGCCATTCGCCGAAGAGATGGCCGATCGAATAGACCACGGTCGCATCGGGACCGGGCGCCACGTCGAACCGCCCCATCCGCTTCTTCACCCACTTGTAGCGCGCCGCATTGACGGCCGTCGGCCCGCTCGGGTGATCGAACACGCGCCCGCCCGTGAAGGTGATGGTGCAGCCCGGCGCCATGAAGCCGGCCGCCCGGTCGGGATCGGGCACCATCGAGGCTTCGAGATAGGCACGCACGATCGCGGCGGGGTCAGTCGCGTCCCCATTCGAAACTGTATGCATTTTGAGGTCCATTTCGCTTTTCCCTCTTTTCAAGTCCGCATGCAGTCCATACGATTGCCCGGTGTGGTGCAGTGCGAAGATGTGTTCAATCTTTGCGCAGCCTTGCGCCGCCGTCCATCCGCCGTGCCGCGATTCCGTTCCCACCCCACTTCAGGAGCCGACATGACCCGCTTCAAACTGGCCGCCATGGCCGCAGCCCTTCTGGCCCTGGCCGGACCTGCCAGCGCCAAGTCGCTGACCGTCGGCGCCAACATCGGCAACGTGCCCTGGGAGTTCCAGGACGAAAAGTCCGAGACCGTCGGCTTCGAGGTCGAGCTGGTCCGGGAAGCCGCCAAGCGCATGGGCTACGACGACGTCCAGTTCGAGAACATCCCGTTCAACGGCCTGTTCTCCGCCGTCCAGTCCGGCCGCATCGACGCCGCGATCTCCTCGATCACGATCACCAAGAAGCGGCTGGAGTCGGTCTCCTTCGCCCAACCCTACTACGACAGCGACCAGTCGCTCTCGGTGCTGAAGGACTCCGGCATCACCGGCCTCAAGGGCCTCTCCGGCAAGGTCGTCGGCGTCGACACCGGCTCCACCGGCGACATCTACGCCACGCAGCACGAAAAGGACCTCGGCCTCTCCGAGATCCGCCGCTTCGAGGGCCTGTCGCCGGCCATGCTGGATCTGGCCGCCGGCCGCATCGACGGCTACATCTCCGATATTCCGGCCGTCGCCTACTACATCAAGGACAAGCCGCAATACGCCGTGGTCGAGCGCATCCCGACCGGCGAGCAGTATTCGGTGATGTTCGCCAAGGACTCGCCGCTCGTTGCCGAGGCCACCAAGGCGATCACGGAAATGAAGTCCAACGGCTTCCTGTCCCAGCTTCACGAGAAGTGGTTCGGCACCAAGCCCGATGCCGCGACCTCGACCGTGAAGGTTCTCGACGCGCCGAAGCTCTGACGCGGCGGTTCCGAACGTTACCGGATGCGGGGTGCCACGCCCCGCATCCGCGATCCCCCGATGGCAGGGTCAGGCATGGACATCGTCACAACCTTCTTCAATGTCGACGTTCTCTGGCGCTCGATGCCCCAGCTCCTCCAGGGCCTGTGGCGCACGGTGCTGCTCGGCGGACTGTCGATCCTGCTCGGGCTCGTCGGCGGCCTCGCCCTGGCCCTGGTGCGGCTCTACGCACCGCGCCCGCTGCGCTGGCTCTCGATCGCCTATATCGACGTCTTCCGTGCGCTCCCGGTGCTCGTCTGGCTCGTCATCGTCTACTACGCCTTTCCCTTCATCGGCATCCGCCTGTCGCCCTTCGCCTCCGCCTGCCTGGCGCTGACCACCGTGTCGGCGGCCTATACGGCGGAGATATACCGCGCCGGCATCGAGGCGATTCCGCGCGGCCAGTTCGAGGCGGCGCAGTCGATCGGCCTCAACGCGATCGACGTGATGCGCGACGTGGTGCTGCCCCAGGCGGTGCGCATCGTGATCCCGCCGCTCACCAACAATTCGATCAACGTGATGAAGGACACCGCGCTCGCGTCCGTGGTCGCTCTGCCCGACCTCCTGAAGCAGGCGACGCAGGCGCAGGCGCTCGCCGCCAACCCGACGCCGCTGATCGGCGCGGCGCTGCTTTACCTCGTCCTGCTTCTGCCCTTGGTGCGCCTCGTCGCCCGCTTCGAGACCCGCTACTCCAGCCGGGAGGCCCGCTGACATGGCTCCGACCCCGTCCGCCGAGCCGATCATCCGCATGCGCGGCGTCCAGAAGCGCTACGGCCATTTCACCGCCCTGAAGGGCGTCGATCTCGACGTCGCCGCGGGCGAGGTCGTGGTGCTTCTCGGGCCCTCCGGGTCGGGCAAGTCGACGCTCATCCGCTGCATCAACCATCTCGAGGAATACGACGCGGGCGACGTGTTCGTCGGCGGCGTGCGCGTCGAGCGGGGGCGCAATCTTCTGAAGGTCCGCCAGCAGACCGGCATGGTGTTCCAGGCCTTCAACCTCTTCCCCAACCTCACGGTGCTCGACAACGTCGCGCTCGGGCCGGTGCGGGTGAAGAAGCTGTCCTGGGACGAGAGCCGCGCACGGGCGCAGACGCTGCTCGACCGCGTCGGCATCGGGGCGCAGGCGCAGAAGTTTCCGACCCAGCTGTCCGGCGGCCAGCAGCAGCGCGTCGGCATCGCCCGCGCGCTCGCCATGGAGCCGCGCATCCTCCTCTTCGACGAGCCGACTTCGGCGCTCGACCCCGAAATGGTGGGCGAGGTTCTCGACGTCATCAAGGGGCTCGCCCATTCCGGGGTGACCCTCGTCCTCGTGACCCACGAGATGGGATTCGCCCGTCAGGTCGCCGACCGCATCGTCTTCATGGAGGACGGCGAGATCCGGGAGGTCTCGACGCCCGACGTGTTCTTCTCCTCGACCCGCAACGAACGCGCCCGCGCCTTCCTCGACGCGGTGCTCAACCACTGATTCCACCAGACAGGCGCGGGGTGGACGCGCCAGCAAGGCCAGGCAGCATGACCCTCGATCTCGATTTCGTCCGCGCCCAGTTCCCGGCGCTTCAGGGCGAGTGGACCTTCATGGACAACGCCGGCGGCAGCCAGGTGCTGCGCACCGTCGCCGAGCGCGTGTCCGACTACCTTTTGACCACCAACGTCCAGACCGGCGCGAGCTACGAGCCGAGCCGCGTATCGACCGCCCGCGTCTCGCAGTCGCGCGAGGCCTTCGCCCGCTTCATGAACTGCGACCCGGGCGAGATCGTGGAAGGGCCCTCCACCACGATCCTCATCCGCTTTCTATCGGAGGCGATGACCGGGCGGCTGCAGCCGGGCGACGAGATCATCCTCACCAACACCGATCACGAGTCCAATATCGGCCCGTGGCTGAAGCACGAGGCGCGCGGGGTGAAGATCCGCTGGTGGCGCTGCGACCCGGAAACCTACGAGCTCGACCTTGCCGAGCTGAAGGGAATGATGAACGAGCGCACCAAGCTCGTCTGTGTCACCCACGCCTCCAACATCCTCGGAACGATCAACCCGATCCGTGCCATCGCCGATGTCGCCCATGCCGGTGGGGCGGAGCTCTGCGTCGACGCCGTCGCCTATGCGCCGCACCGGGCGATCGACGTCCGAGCGCTCGATGCCGACTACTACATCTTCAGCATCTACAAGGTGTTCGGCCCGCACCATGCGGTGATGTTCGGCAAGCGCGACAAGCTGCTCGCGCTCGACAACATCTATCACTACTTCTTCGACAAGACCCGCGTGCCCCACAAGCTGGAGCCCGGCAACATCAACTACGAATGCGCGTGGGGCTCGATCGGCGCGGTCGAGTATGTCGAGGAGCTCGGGGCCCGCGCGGGGGCGGGGGAGGGACGCGCCGCGATCGAGGCCGGATTTGCCGCGATCGCGAGCCAGGAGCGTGCCGTCAGCGGGCGCCTCATGGACTTCCTTCAGAGCCGCAACTCGGTGCGCATCATCGGCCGCACCTCGACGGCGATCGCCGATCGCGTCTCCACCATCTCCTTCACGGCCGGCGAACGAAGCTCGCGCGAGATCGTCGAAGCGGTGGACGCCGCAAGGATCGGCATCCGCTACGGCGACTTCTACGCCAAGCGCATCGTGGAGGAGCATGGACTGACGAGGACCGAGGGCGTGGTTCGCGTGTCCATGGTCCACTACAACACGCTGGACGAGGTCGACCGCCTCATCGCGGCGCTGGAGCCCGCCCTGTGAGCGAGCCGTTCGACCTCGTGATCCGCGGCGGCACGGTCGCGACCGCTTCGGACGTCTTCACGGCCGACGTCGGCATTCGCGACGGGCGCATCGTCCAGATCGGCGAGACGCTGGCGGAAGGGCGCCAGGATATCGACGCCGCCGGCCGCTACGTGCTGCCGGGCGGCATCGACAGCCATGTCCACATCTCGCAGCCGTCCGGGGACGGCATCGTCATGGCCGACGACTTCGAGAGCGGCACGCGCTCGGCGCTGTTCGGCGGCAACACCACTGTCCTGCCCTTCTGCCTGCAGGAGAAGGGCCAGTCGCTGCGCGCGGCGCTGACGGCCTACCACGCGCTGGCGGACGGCAACTGCTACACCGACCATTCCTTCCACATGATCGTCTCCGACCCGACCGCGTCCGTGCTCGGCCAGGAGCTGCCGGCGCTCGTCGCCGACGGCTACACCTCGTTCAAGGTCTTCATGACCTACGAGGGCCTGCGGCTGAACGATGCGCAGATCCTGGAAACGATGGATGTCGCCCGCCGCACCGGGGCGCTCGTCATGGTCCACTGCGAGAACGAGGACGCGATCCGCTACCTCATCGGGCGGCACGAGGCTTCGGGCGACGTCGCGCCGCGGGCGCATGCGACGACCCGGCCGATCGTGGTGGAGCGCGAGGCAACGCACCGTGCCCTGTCGCTCGCCGAGGTGGTCGACGTGCCGGTGGTCATCGTCCACGTCTCCAACGGCGCGGCGATCGACGAGATCCGCGCCGCGCGCGCGCGCGGCCGCAAGGTGATCGGCGAGACCTGCCCGCAATATCTCGTGCTCACCGCCGACGACCTCGACGGCATGGACTGGGAGGGGGCGAAGTTCGTCTGCTCGCCGCCGCCGCGCGACACGGCCTCCCAGGAGGCCTGCTGGCGGGGCCTCGAGACCGGCGTCTTCGACCTCTTCTCCTCCGATCACTGCCCCTTCCGCTACGACGATCCCGCCGGCAAGCTGAACCCGAAGGGCAAGACGAGCTTCCGCCACATCCCGAACGGCATTCCCGGCGTCGAGACGCGGCTGCCGATCCTGTTCTCCGAAGGGGTGATGAAGGGCCGGATCGACCTCTCCCGCTTCGTGGCGCTGACCGCCACCAACCATGCCAAGGTCTACGGGCTCGAGCGAAAGGGCCGGATCGCGGTCGGCATGGACGCCGACATCGCGATCTGGGACCCCGAGGCGCGGCGCACCATCCGCCACGCCGACCTCCACGACGGGGCCGACTACAGCCCCTACGAGGGGATCGAGATCCGGGGCTGGCCGACCACCGTGGTGCTGGGCGGCAAGATCATGGTGCGGGACGGCACGCTCGTCGGCGCCAAGGGCGACGGGCACTACCGCGCCCGGGCGCTGCCGACGATCTGACGACGCCGCATTCTCCGCGAAAGCCGAGCAGGCTTTCGCGTCCGGACATGCGAAGATCGGAGCGCTACGCGGCGTCCGCGATGCGGGCGCCGCTCGCGCCGTCGAAAAGGTGGGCCGTTGCGGGATCGAAGCGGACCGGAATGGTCTCGCCCGGCCGCAGCGCCAGGCGTTCGCGGAACAGGCAGGAGATCGCCTGTCCCCCAAGCCGGGCGCCGACCATCACCTCGGACCCCGTGGGCTCGACGACCTCGACGCGGATCGGCACGCCGCCGTCCTCGATGCGCACGTGCTCGGGACGGATGCCATAGGTGGCCTCGCCCGGCTTCACGGTGCCGGCCCGGCCCGGCAGGGGAAGCTCCTGACCGTCGGCCGTGACGAACCGGTCGGCATCGATCCGCCCTTGCACGAAGTTCATCGCCGGCGAGCCGATGAAGCCGGCCACGAACGTGTTGGCCGGCCGATCGTAGAGGTCGAGCGGGGCGCCGACCTGTTCCACCCGGCCGTCGCGCATCACGACGATCTTGTCGGCCATCGTCATCGCCTCGATCTGGTCGTGCGTGACGTAGACGATCGTGGTCTTCAGGCGCTGGTGCAGGTTCTTGATCTCGGCCCGCATGGAGACGCGCAGCTTGGCGTCGAGGTTCGACAGGGGCTCGTCGAACAGGAAGACCTGCGGGTCGCGCACGATGGCGCGGCCCATGGCGACGCGCTGGCGCTGGCCGCCGGAGAGCTGGCGCGGGAAGCGGTCGAGTAGCGGGGTGAGACCGAGGATGTCGGCCGCCGGCTTCACGCGGCTCTCGATCTCGGACCTCGCTGCGTTCTTGAGCTTCAGCGCGAAGCCCATGTTGTCGGCCACCGACATGTGCGGGTAGAGCGCGTAGTTCTGGAACACCATGGCGATGTCCCGCTCCTTGGCGGGCAGGTCGTTGACGACCCGCCCGCCGATCCGGATCTCGCCGCCCGAAATCTCCTCGAGTCCGGCCAGCATGCGCAGGAGCGTGGACTTGCCGCAGCCGGACGGCCCGACGAGGACCACGAACTCGCCGTCCGCAATGTCGATCGAGACGCCGTGGATCGTGGCGACCGAACCATAGCTCTTCTTCACGTCGCGGATGGTGACGGGGGCCATGACGATTTCCTTATTTGACCGCGCCGGCCGTCAGACCGGCGACGATCTGGCGCTGTGCGACGATGGTGAGCACGAGGACGGGCAGGGTGACGACGAGGGCGGCCGCCGCCAGCGGGCCCCAGCTCACCTGCTCGAAGGACAGCATGTTGTAGACGGCGACGGGCAGCGTGCGCGTCTCGCGGCTGGCGAGCACGATGCCGAAGACGAAGTTGTTCCAGGAGAAGATGACGGCGAGGATCAGCGAGACCACGATGCCGGGCCGCGCGATCGGGAGCGCCACCCGGGAGAAGACCTGCCAGCTCGTCGCCCCGTCGATCACCGCAGCCTCTTCCAGCTCCAGCGGCGTCGTCTCGAAATAGCCGATCATCACCCAGATCACGATCGGCACCGTGACCACGAGATGGATCACGATCTGCGGCAGAAGCGTGCCGAGAAGGCCGATCGTCTGGAACAGGAGGAAGAGCGGGATCAGGAAGGAGAGCCCCGGCGTCATGCGCGCGATCATGATGACGATCGCGGCCTTGTTGGCCTTCAACCGGGCGATGCCGTAGCCGGCGGGAACGCCGACCACGAGGGCCAGAAGCGTCGCCGTACCGGTGACGAGGACCGAGTTCCAGAAATAGAGAAGGAAGTCGTTCTCGGCGAAGATCCTGACGTAGTTCGCCCAGGCGATGCGCTCGGGGATCAGGATCGGCGGGTAGGCGCCGTTGTCGATCTCGAACTTCAGGGAGAGCGACAGCATCCACACGAAGAAGAACACGGCCGGCGACACGAAGACGAGACCGAGGAACAGGAGGCCTGCGCGGTCGGCGATACGACGGAGCTTCATGGCGCGGTGCCCTTTCATCCGTTCCACTTCGCCCGCTGCTTCAGATGCAGCATGACGAGCGACATGGCGACGATGACGACGAAGAAGACGACGGCGATCGCCGATCCGTAGCCGATGTCGTAGTAGGAGAAGGCGACGTTGTAGAGGTAGATGTTGATCGTCTCCGACGCGGTGCCGGGCCCCCCTTGCGTCATCGCGTAGATGATGTCGAAGCTCTTCAGGGCGTCGATCGAGCGGATGATCACGGCCACCATCATGAAGGGCGCGATGAGCGGCAGGGTGATGTAGCGGAACTTCTGCCAGCCGTTCGCGCCGTCGATCTCGGCGCCCTCGTAGGGCTCGCGCGGCAGCGAGGCGAGGCCGCCGAGCACGATCAGCATGACGAGCGGCGTCCACTGCCAGGTCTCGACCAGCACCAGCGAGGGGATCACGGTGGACTGGTCGTAGATCCAGGACTGCTCGGGCAGGCCCGCCACCGACAGGAGGTAGTTGAGGACGCCGAGCGAGGGGTTGAACATCATCGTCCAGACCAGAGCGATGGCGACGGGCGTCGCCATCATCGGCATGACGAAGATGGCGCGCAGGATCCCCTTGAGCGGCATCCTGGAATCGAACAGGACGGCGGCGATCGTGCCGAGGACGAGGGGCGCGACCACCGACAGGGCGGTGTAGACGAGCGCGTGGCCCATCGATTCCCAGAAGCGGATGTCGGTGGCCAGCCGCGCGTAGTTCTCCCATCCGACGAACGTCACCTCGCCGCCGAGCCGCCAGGCGTTCACGCTCATGTAGAGCGTGAAGACCCAGGGGAAGACGATCACCGCCACAACCACGACGAGCGCCGGAATGACGAAGGGCCAGTAGCTGGGGCGAAGTCGCCCCCGCTTTCCCGTCATGGCGGAAGCCGCGACGGGATCGTCGGCGTGGGAGGTCACGGCGCTCATCAGGCCTCGCTGCGCTCCAGGATGGGCTTGAACTGCTCGGTCGCGGCCTTCAGCTCCGTCGCCGGGTCGGCGCCGCCCAGAAGGTTGGTGAGCGCCACGCCGTAGATGTCGCGGAACTCGGTGACCGGGATCACCACGGGAAGGGCGATCTGGCTCACCTTGGCGGACCCCGCCACCGCGTCGGCCCATTCGGCCGGCATGGTCACGCCCTTGCGGACCTCGGCGTCCTCCACGATCGAGGTGCGGAACGGAACGCCTGCGCCGGCCTGGAAGAGACGGGCGCCCATCTCCTTCGAGACGGCCCACTGGCAGTAGAGATAGGCCGCTTCCTTGTTCTGCGAGGCCTCGGTCACCGCGATGCCGTCGCCGAGCGTCGGGGCGGCGCGCCCGGCGGGGCCCGCGGGAACCACGCCGTAGCCGACCTTGCCGACGACGCGCGAGAGCTCGGGGTTCTCCAGGGGTGCCGCGAAGCCGACGCCGTCGAACCACATGCCGACCTTGCCCTGCAGGAAGGCGGACTGGCATTCGGCCCAGTTGAAGCCGGTGACGCCGCGCGGCGCTGTCTCGGTCATCAGCGCCTGGTACAGCTTGGCCGCCTCGACGCCCTTGTCGTTGTCGGCGAGGATCGTCCCGTCCTCGCCGATCGCCTGCTGGCCGAAGCCGAGCATCAGCGAGGTCCAGACCGGCGTGTTGGCGTTCTTCATGCCGCGCGCGACGAAGCCGGAAGTGCCGGCCTCCTTGTCGGTGAGCGCCTTGGCGGCGGCCAGCATCGCGTCGAAGGTTTGGGGGTAGGCGAGGCCCTTGGCTTCGAAGAGCTCCTTGTTCCAGTAGACGATCCAGTAGTCCACCGAGAAGGGCAGCGCGCGGATGCGGCCTTCGCCGTCCTTTGCGTAGGAGAGGCCCGCGGGCGCGAAGTCGCCCTCGTTGAGCGAGGCGTCCGTCAGCGCCGGGTCGGCCATGAAGGGCGACAGGTCGGCCAGCCAGCCGGCCTTCTCGAACTGCCGCTTCTGGGCGTGAAAGCTGATATGGATGACGTCGAAGCTCGGACGCCCGGAGGTGAGTTCGATCACCGCCTTCTGGCGCTGCTGCTGCTCGGGCGTGGCCTCCGAGTTGACCTTGATGCCGGTCAGCGCCTCGAACTCCGCCTGATACTTGCGCAGGAGTTCGCCGCGCGGGTTCTTCGTGAGGTTCACCTCGATCGTCGTGCCGGCGTGCTTCTTCCAGTCGACGCCGGCCGCCCAGGACGGGCGGACGCCGGCCAACGCCAGTGCAGTGACGGCGGCGGTGCCGGCGAGGAAGCGGCGGCGCGACAGGTGCAGGGTCTCGTTCGGCATGCGGGTTGTCCTCCCTCGGGGCCGGGGCGTCCTCCAACGCTTTTCGTCCGGCCGGTTTCAGATGGTGAGCGCCAGCCTCCTGGCGTTGTCGATATGCACGCCGACGGCATCGGCGGCGCGGGCAGGTTCACGGCTCTCGATGGCCTCGATAACGGCGAGATGCTCGCGCATCACCGGCACCACGCGCCCGTCGATCCGGTAGCGCTCGTGGTGGATCAGGCGCAGCTTCACCGAGTTGACGCGGTAGGCCATGGAGATGATCGAGTTGCCGAGCGCGTCGATGAACGTGTCGTGCAGACGCCAGTCGATCGCCTGCGCCGCCTGTTCCTCCTCGCGGGTCAGGGCGCGCGAAAGCGCCATCGCCAGCATCTCCTCGTGCTCGCGGCGCAAGCCCGCCACCACGAGGTCGGGCGCCGAGCGCGTGAAGGTCGCGACCGCCTCCTTCTCCAGGAACAGGCGGAACTGGAAGGCCTCGCGGATGAGGTTGAGATCGACATGGGCGATCTGGATACCCCTTTGGGGCACCGTGCGCAGAAGTCCCTCCGATTCGAGGCGCGGGATGATCTCGCGGATGGCGCCGAGCGGCAGTCCGGTGCGCTGGACGAGCTGTCGCTGCGTGACGAACTCGCCGGGCGCGAAGTCGCGGGAGATCAGCTTCTCGATGATGCTCTCGTAGGCGAGCTCGCGCAGCTTGAGCGCGTCGCCACCCTTCGCTCGCCCGGATTCGCCCGCGACCTCGTCCACGGTTCAGGCCGCCGCCGCTTCGCGGAAGCCGTCGAGCAGGCGGCCTAGCGTCGCCCGTCCGTCCGCGGGGGTGGAAACGAGCGGCGCGCGCACCCGCGTCCAGCCTTCCTCGCCCGTGCGATGGGCGACCAGCGCCTTGACGGCGGGCGTCACCGGATGGCGCAGCACGGCTTCCACCAGCTCGTTCAGGGCGGGATCGTCGCGCCCGTCGCGGATCAAAGCCGAGAGGCGGCCGGCCAGGACGTTGGCGAGGCCCGAGATCGCCCCTTGGGCACCGAGTCGCACACCGGCCGCTAGGCTCCGCTCGTCGCCGATCAGGATGGCGAGATCCCGGTGCTCGGCCAGGAGCCGCTCGGTATAGGACCAGTTGCCCGACGAATCCTTGACACCGGCGATCGCCTGGGGAAATTCGGCGCGCAGCGCTGCGACCAGCGACACCGGCAGTTCCACCGCGGTGACGGAGGGGATGTTGTAGAGGATGATGCCGCGCGCGGCTTCGCCGAGCGTCTGCAGAACCTCTCGGAACCAACGCCCGACGCCCTCTTCCGAGACGTTCTTGAAGTAGGACGGGGGCGCCAGGAGGACGCCGCGCGCGCCAAGGTTCAGGATCTCCGCGGCCTGCGCGGCGGCGTCGCCGCTGGCGTTCGCCATCACGCAGGCGACCAGCCTGTCGCCGCCAAGGCCCGCCGCCGCGAACGCGCTCAGCATCCGGCTGCGCTCGGCCTGGTCAATGGACGAGCCCTCGCCGGTCGTGCCGAACAGTGTGACGCTCGCGCATCCCTCGTCGAGGCAGCGCCGGGCATGGCGAACCGCAACGGCGGCGTCGCATCGGCCTGCCGTGTCGAAGGGCGTCGTCAGCGCGGCCGACAGTCCGAATGGCGATTGGGTCATGGTGGATCCTCCTGCCCGATCACTAGCTAACATGTCAGATGGTTGTCAATCGGTCATCGCGGTTCGCGATGCATGGGCGAGCGGAGGAACGGATCATGCCTCGACGCCTCGACTTGAATGGAGGGGGCCCATCACCTGTCCTGCGTTCGACCGCGCCCGGGCCGGCGCCCGACCTTGCGAGGCCTCAGCGCGATTGATCGAGGACGAAGACGACCGGACGATCGTGGCCAAGCATCTCGCGGGTCAGCTCGAGCCTGCTCGAGCCCACCCGCCGCACCTCTGCGGCGGGAAAGCGGTCGAGGAAACGCTCCACCGGCTCGATCGCCAGCACGCCCTTCGGGCTGTGGTAGTGCATCGGAATGATCGCCCCCGGCCGGATGCGCTCGATCGCCCGGTCGAGATCGTCGAGCGCGATCGTCGCATGGGCGCCGGTCAGGGCCAGCAGGAGATCGACCTCGCCCGCGAGCGCGTCGAGATGCTCGGGCGGGACGGGATTGCCGATGTCGCCCATGTGGAGGACGCGGATGCCGCCGAGTTCGAAGAGGTAGAGGGCGTTGGCGTCGGGATCGCGTCCCCCGAAATCGAAGGTGAGGCTCTCGTAGGCGGGAAAGGGGCGGATGCGCAGGCCCCCGACGAGCGCCCCCTCCGGCGGCAGTTCGAGCGCGTTCACGACGATCGGATCGCCCGACACGTGGCTCGGATCGGAATGGAAGCGGTCGGTCGCCGAACTCATGACGACGAGATCGGCGGGCTCGTCGATCCGGTCGAACCCGCTTCCGTGCGCGCCCGGCGTATAGGGATCGGTGACGACCGCAAGACCGTCCGCCTCCAGACGGAAGCTCGCATGGGCATAGAAGGTGATCGTCAGCATCCGGGTCCTCCGCCGCCGCGCCGCCGCGGTCCGAAGCGTCCTAGCACCTTGCGCGCCGCCGCGTCCGGCGCATCAGCGCCGGGCGAAGCTGAAGCTGAAGGCGTCGCCGCGATGGTAGTCCTGCGCGAACAGGACGGCCTCGCCGCGTTTGGTGAAACAGGTCTCGGTGATCAGGAGTGCGGGTTCGAAGTCGGCGAGGTGATGGGCCTTCACCACCTCCCTCGGCAGCGGCACCGCGGCGACCGTCGCCGTCGACATCACAGGCTCCTTGTCCTGGCCGCGCAGGAGATCGACCACCGAACCGGTCCAGTCAATGGCGTCCGGATCGCCGCCCGGCAGGTCGTCGATGCGCAGGTAGTTCAGGGAATAGACGAGCGCCTTGCGTTCATGGAAGCGGAGCCGTTCCACCCGCGCCACCGCCGTCGCCGGGCTGCACTGGAGCGCGTTCGCGACCATCGCGCCCGCCTGCACGGCGCCGACGCCGATCAGCGTGCTGGCGGGGCGGTAGCCGAGCCCGCGCATCATCGTCGAGACGCTCTCGAAGCACGTGATGGGCCGCTCCACCATCAGCGTCGCGCCGGCGGTCAGGAAGCGGCCCCGGCCGTGCTGCGTCTCGATGATGCCGTCCTGTTCCAGGATCTTCAGCGCCTCCCGCAGGGTCGGGCGCGAGCACGCGAAGCGCTGGGTAAGCTGGTCCTCGCTCGGCAGCCTGTCGCCCGGAACCAGCGCGCTCCGCTGGATGAGGTCGAGGAGGCCGAGATGGATCTGGTCGACCGCGGAGGGCTTCTTGGGATGGCTACGCGCCATGCCGGCTCCTCCGTCGACACCCGGTCTGGCGGATCGTGACGGGCCTGCCGGACCGGGGGCGGCACGCGCTGGCGGCATGAGGCTCGACCGTCACGATGGGCTCCGGGGCTTGTGTTGCGCGGCAAGCTCGTCGCCCGTGGCCGGACCCGGCTGCGGGATGAGAGGTCTGACAACTAGCCTACGCTTTTTCGGTCCTGTCAACACGATGCAACGCGACGTCGCTAGTGACATCAAGGCCCTCGTTCGTGCTGCACTGCGGGGTGGCGATGAGCGGACGGGATCCCCGGCAAAGCGGATTGACAGGGTTCGGCGCCAGTGCAAATCTCGAACTCGTCGGACGTCTATCAACGACTGCGACCCGCCGAGGCGAGTGTCCAGCATCCGGCCTACCGATCGAGGGAGGAACCACCATCATGTCCAAGCGCATGCTCGCGTTCGCCAGCGTCGCCGCGCTCTTTGCCGCGACCATCGCCGCGCAGGCGGGAGCCACGCTCGACCGGGTCACCAGTTCGGGTCAGTTGAACGTCGCGACCAACAGCGGATGGCCGCCGCAAAGCTTCCTGAACGACAACAACGAGATGGTCGGCTTCGACATCGACGTCGCCAACGAGATCGGCAAGCGCCTGGGCGCGAAGGTGACCTTCTCGACCCCCGAGTGGCAGGTGCTGACCGGCGGTCACTGGAACGGCCGCTTCGACCTGGCCGTCGGTTCGGTGACGCCGACGAAGGCGCGCGCCCAGGTGATCGATTTTCCCGCGATCTACTACTATAGCCCCTATGTCTTCGCGGTTCACAAGGACTCCAAGGCCGAGAGCCGCGCCGACCTCAACGGCAAGGTGATCGGCGTCGAGACCGGCACCACGTCCGAGGACTACATCCGCGGCCAGCTGCAGATCGACGCGCCCGACCTCGCGCCCGTCCAGTACGACGTGAAGCCCGGCGAGGTGCGCACCTATGCCAACTCGATGCTGCCCTTCGACGACCTGCGCCTCGGCGACGGGCTCCGGGTGGACGCGGTGATCGCGCCCGAGCAGACCGTGCTCCAGGCGATCAAGAGCAACTATCCCCTGAAGATCGTGCCGGGCGACTACGCGTTCCGCGAACCGCTCGTGGTCGTGGCCGACAAGGGCGATCCGGAATGGACGCAGAAGGTCGGCCAGATCGTCGAGGAGATGAAGAAGGACGGCACGCTCTCGACGCTGACCACCAAGTGGTACGGCAAGGACTACAGCAAGGACTGAACGGGTCCGCCGAGCATCGCCCGAAACCGTGGCTTCGCGCCGATGCGCGAGGCCCCGACGTCTCCGCAAGGCCCGCTCATGTCCTATGTCGACACCTTCTACAAGCGCACGCTGCAGAGCGGCGAGGGGTTCGCGCGCCTCGACCGGGATGCCGAATGCGACGTCTGCGTCGTGGGCGGGGGCCTGGCCGGTCTCACGACGGCGCTCGAGCTGGCGCGCCGCGGGCGCAGCGTGACGCTTCTGGAGGCCCAGCGGATCGGCTGGGGCGCGTCGGGGCGCAACGGCGGCTTCGTGAGCCCCGGCTATGCCAACGGGCGCGACGCGATCGTGCCCGTGGTCGGCGAGACGGCCGCCGACGAGCTTCACCGCATGTCGATCGAGGGGATGCGGATCGTCGCCGACAACATCGAGACGCTCGGCCTCGAAAGGGCGCGTCCCCAGCCCGGCATCATCGGTGCCCTTCGCACCGACGGCGAGGCGGAACTCCATCGCACCCGCGACCGGCTGGACCGGAGCTTCGGCTACCGGACGGAGGTCGTCTCCCGTCCCCGGCTCCAGGAACTCCTCCTTTCGCCCCGCTATTTCCAGGGGCTCCTCGATCCCAACGCCTTCCACATCCATCCTTTGGAATACGCGCTCGGCCTTGCCCGCGAGATCGAGCGGCTCGGCGGCTCGGTGCGCGAGGGAAGCGCGGTGGTCGAGACGGAGCTGGAATCGGCCGAGAAGCGAGTGCACACGGGCACGGGCACCATCCGGGCGCGCGACGTCGTGTTTTGCGGCGGTGGATACACGAGCGGGATGCTTCCCGCGCTCCAGCGCAGCTTCCTGCCGATCGCCACCTACGTGCTCCTGACGCGAGAGGCGCCCGAGCTGATCGCCACCGCGATCCGGACCCGGGCCGCGGTCGGCGACAACCGGCGGGCGGGCGACTATTACCGCCTCGTGGACGACGGTCGCCGGCTCCTCTGGGGCGGCAAGATCACGACGCGGACCAGCGAGCCGCGCGCGCTCGGCAAGCTGCTTCGCCAGTCCATGGTGTCGACCTATCCGCAGCTGGCGGAGCTCAAGGTCGAGCTCGCCTGGTCCGGGCTGATGTCCTACGCGCGGCACAAGATGCCCCAGGTCGGACAGTGGCGCCCGCATGTCTGGTACGCCACGGCGTTCGGCGGCCATGGTCTCAACACGACCGCGATCGGCGGGCGCGTCGTCGCCGAGGCGATCACCGGCGAGACCCGGCGGATCGAGGCCTTCCGTCCCTTCGGGCTGGACTGGACCGGCGGGCCGCTCGGCATGCTGGCCGTCCAGCTCACCTACTGGGGCCTCCAGGCATCGGACTGGTGGCGCGAGCGCAAGGCGGCCTGAGCGCCCCATCGAGAAGGCACGCAGCAACATGTCGATCGTCCTGCCCACCCGCACCCCGTCGCGCCCCGTCCCCACCCGCTGGGTCTGGATCGTTGCCAGCTTCGCCGTCCTGACGGTGCTCCTGCAGCGCATGGGGGTCGCGGCCGGATGGGTCGCCTCACTCACGGGCGCCGATCCCGCGCCGGCGTTCGCGCCCTGGCTCGGGGCCGCCGGCGTCGCGGCGCTGATCGTCCTCAACGTCGTCGTGATCAACCGGCTCCGGCGTAGCGCACAGATCGTCGCGATCTGGGGCGAACTCGTGGTCCTGCTCCTCGCCTTCTTCTATTCGTTCGACCTCAGCTTCGCCTTCATCGCCAAGAAGATCGGCTTCCTGATCACGCAGGGCGTCACCACCACGCTCTACATCTCGGCCATCTCGATCGTGATCGCGTCGGCGATCGCGCTCGTGGGGGCGGTCGCCAAGCTGTCCCCGAACGGCATCGCGTTCGGCCTGTCGAGCTTCTACACCTCGCTGTTCCGCGGGCTGCCGCTCCTGATGCAGATCTACATCATCTATCTCGGCCTGCCGCAGCTCGGCTATGTCGTGGGTCCGGTGCCGGCCGGCATCGCCGCCCTGTCGCTCTGCTACGGGGCCTACATGACCGAGATCTTCCGGGCCGGCATCGAGAGCATCCCGCGCGGCCAATGGGAGGCGTCCGAGGCGCTCGGCCTGAAGCGGACGCAGATCATGCGTATGATCATCCTGCCCCAGGCGATGCGCATCATCGTTCCACCGACCGGCAATCAGTTCATCGCGATGCTGAAGGACAGCTCGCTCGTCTCGGTGATGGGCATCTGGGAGATCATGTACCTCGCCCGGACGCAGGGGCAGACCGAGTTCCGTCACATCGAGATGCTGATCACGGCGTCGATGATCTACTGGCTCCTGTCCATGGTGCTGGAATACGGGCAGGCCCGGCTGGAACGCCATTTCAGCCGGTCGCTCCGCCGCTGACCGGCGAACGCCCGGCCCGGACCTAGAGGCGCGATCTCCCGGGAGAGGGGACGGTGGGCGCAGCTCCGTCGAGCCCGTCGACCGGGTGTAGCGCCCGCTTCAGCCGCGCCGGGCGGCCTCGATCGCCGCAACGTCGATCTTGCGCATGGTCATCATGGCCGCGAACGCGCGCCTGGCCTCCTCGCCGCCGGCCGCCAGGGCATCGGTGAGGACGCGCGGCGTGATCTGCCACGAAAGTCCCCAGCGGTCGCGACACCAGCCGCAATCGCTTTCCTGTCCGCCGTTGCCGACGATGGCGTTCCAGTAGCGGTCGGTCTCCTCCTGCGTGTCGGTCGCGATCTGGAAGGAGAAGGCTTCGGAGTGCCGGAAGACCGGACCGCCGTTGAGGCCGAGACAGGGTATGCCCGCCACCGTGAACTCGACGGTGAGGACGTCGCCCGCCTTGCCCGACGGGTAGTCGCCCGGCGCGTGGTGAACGGCGGTGACCGCGCTGTCGGGAAAGGTCTCGGCATAGAACCGTGCGGCCGCCTCGGCATCCCGGTCGTACCAGAGACAGATGGTGTTCTTCGCGACCATGCGTTTCCTCCCGTTCCACGAGACGGGGGGAGCTTCCCGCTTCGGGCGCGCCGAGGCAAGCGGCATGTGTCCCGTCCGAGGCGGCCAGATTCGCCCGAGGTGGCCGGGGCTCTCAGTGACCGCCGGCCGGCGCCCCGCCGCCGCGCTTCACGTTGCGCAGGATGAGGGCGAGGGGCACCGCGGCCGCGGAGATGATCATCAGCACGTGGAACACGTCGATATAGGCGAGAAAGCCCACCTGCCGCTGCAGGGTCTGCCCGATCAGCGCGATCGCGCCGGACTGCGCGTCGGCCGGCGAGAGGCCCTGTGTCTGCAGATACTGGCTCATGGTGCGCATCGTCTGCTGGTAGGCCGGCTCGCTCGGGACCACGTGTTCCACGAGACGGTTCTGGTGGAACTGCTCGCGCCAGGCCAGCGTGTTCTGCGCGACCGAGACGCCGATCGAGCCGCCGACGTTGCGGGCGACGTTGATCAGGGCCGAGGCCTGGTCGGTCTTGTCCGGTGGAATGCCGTCGTAGGAGGCGGTGGTGATCGGGATGAAGATCAGCGGCAGGCCGAGCCCGACATAGACGCGCGACCAGACGAAGAAGCTGAAGTTGAGCTCGGGGAAGAGCCGCGTCAGGTCCCACATCGCACCGGCGACGATCGCCGCGCCGAGAGCGATCAGGTATTTCGGCTGGACGGCGTTGGTCAGGCGGCCGACCACGAACATCATCGTCATGGTGACGACGCCGCCGGGCGAAAGCGCCAGGCCCGCCCAGGTCGCGGTGTAACCGTAGTAGGTCTGGAGCAGTTCGGGCAGGAACTGGGTGGTGGCGATGAGGATCGCGCCGGTCGCCATCATCACGAGGAAGCAGGAGCCGAACTGCCGGCTCCAGATCATCCGAAGGTCCACCACGGGATTGCGGTGCCGCAGCTCCCACGGGATCATGAACAGGAAGGCGAGGATGCAGACCGCTGTCGCCAGGATGATGAAGTTCGATCCGAACCAGTCCTCCGTCTGGCCGCGGTCGAGCACGAGTTCGAGGGCCCCGAGGAAGGTGGCGACGGCCAGGAAGCCGACGATGTCGAACCGGATGCCCCGGCGCTTCAGCTCCTGCCGCTCGCGCCGCGTCTCATCCGATTCCTTCACCAGGCTCCAGACCAGCCCGAAGGCGAGGACGCCGATCGGGCCGTTGATCAGGAAGCACCAGTGCCAGGAGTAGTTGTCGGACAGCCAGCCGCCGAGCGTCGGGCCGACCACCGGCGCCACGACCACCGCCACCCCGAACAGCGCGAAGGCCTGACCGCGCTTTTCCGGCGGAAAGCTGTCGGCGAGGATGGACTGCGAGATCGGCACCATGCCGCCGCCCGCAAACCCCTGCAGCACGCGGAAGAACAGGAGCGACTGGATGTTCCAGGCGAGCCCGCACAGGACCGAGGAGACCGTGAAGAGCGCGAGGCAGGCGAGGTAGAAGCGCTTGCGCCCGTATCTTTTGGCGATGAAGCTCGAGGCGGTGAGCACGATGGCGTTGGACACGAGATAGGTGGTGACGACCCAGGACGCCTCGTCGGACGAGACCCCGAGGCCGCCCGAAACGTAGCGCAGCGCCACGTTGGCGATCGTCGTGTCCAGAACCTCCATGAAGGTCGCGATCGACACCACGACGGCGATCAGCCAGGGGTTGCTCGGCCGCCCGGCCGAAGCGCTCGCCGCCGCGCTCATCGGATCAGTCCCGAGGGCGGACGGTGACGGTCGGCACCACCGACATGCCGGGTCCGATCGAGACGTCGGTCGGCCAGTTGTCGGCGACGATCTTCACGGGAACGCGCTGCACGACCTTCACGTAGTTGCCGGTCGCGTTCTCGGCCGGCAGGAGCGAAAAGGCCGTTCCCGATCCCGGCTGCACGGAATCGACGTGCCCGTTGATCTTGTGATCGGGATAGGCGTCGATGCGCACGTCCACCGGCTGGCCGGGGCGCATGTCGGTGATCTGCGTTTCCTTGAAGTTCGCGGTGACCCAGATCTCGTCCGGCACGAACATCGCAAGGCTCTGGCCCGCCTGGACATACTGGCCCTTCGCCCCGGTCAGCCGGACCACGCGCCCCGATTGGGCGGCCGCGACGGTGACGTAGGACAGGCTCAGTTCGGCCTGCGCCCGCTGCGCCTCGGCCTGCCGGAGATCGGCGATCGCCGTCGCCTTCTGCGCCTGGAGGGAGCCGACCTGCTTCTGCGCCGAGACGACGCCCGCGCGCGCGCTGCCGAGTTCGGCTTCCTGCTGCTGGAGGGCCGACGTCTGCTGCTGGGCGGTCTGCACGGTGCCGGCGCCCGAGCGCACGAGTTCCTGGGCACGCTGGGCCTGCTGCTGCGCGAAGGCCAGGCTCGCCTGCGCCTGCTCGACGCGCGAATTCGCCTCCTCGACCTGCGCCTGCTGCGCCGCGATCTGGGCGTCTGCCCCGTTCACGCTGGCCTGGGCGCTCGCGACGCGCGCCTTCGCCTCCTCCAGCGCCGCCTGATAGTCGCGCGGATCGATGCGGAACAGAGGGTCGCCCGCCTGAACATGCTGGTTGTCCTCCACCAGCACTTCGGCGATGGCGCCGGAGACCTGCGGAGCGACCGCGAACTGGCGCGAATCGACGAAGGCGTCGTCGGTGGTCTCGTAGGGGTGGGAATAGGTCAGCCAGTACCAGTAGCCGGCGGCGGCGGCGACGGCGACCACGACGACGGCCATGAGGATCCAGAACGGATGGCGCCGCAGGAAGCTCGGGCGCTTCGGCTGCACCTCGGCCGGCGCCGCCTTTGCCTTCTCGGGCTCGCGCGCGCCGCCGTCCGAAGACGGCTTGGCCTCCGCACGCATCTCGGTGGGCCGTTCATCCCGGCGGTCCGACCGGTCGACGCGTCCGTCCTCATCCAACGCCATGGCACTCCAGCCCGCACACGCTCGCAACGTTCACGGTGCTATCAACACTTCGAGAGCGGGGAGCGTTCCGAGCCGCGCCGATACGTTCGGTCGCATGTCATCCGAAGTGCACGATCCCCCGGCGAACGGAACTCAGCCGTTGCGCTTGCGCCCCGCCGCCGCGCGCGGGTGATAGGCTCCGCCGGAGACCTCGAGACCGGCGTCTCGCGCCAGGACGAGGTATCGCAGCGACACGAGGACGCCGATCGCGCCGAGGATTGCCAGCGCGGCGTGGACGTCGCGAAGGGTGGCGGCGGCTTCGAGGGTTCCGGTCCCGACGAGCACGCTGAGGCGGATCAGGAAGGCGGCGACGGCCACGGCCAGCAACGCGGAGAGCTGCTGCGTCATCGAGGAGAAGGTCGTCGCGGCGCCGCGCATCGCCGGTTCGACGTCGGCGAAGGTGAGGGTGTTGAGCGCGGTGAACTGCATGGAGCGCGTCAGCCCGGCGGCGAAGAGAAGCGCGAGCAGGAGCGGGCGCGGCGTCGCGGCGTCCACGAGCGCGAAGCCAGCCACCGCCAGGGAGGCGACGATGCCGTTGACAACCAGCAGCGTCCGGAAGCCGAAGCGGCGCAGCGTGCGCGTCGTCGCCGCCTTCATCGCGAGATTGCCGAGGAAATAGACGAGCATCAGGGACCCCGTCTCGACCGCACCCAGGCCCAGGCCCACCTGGAACAGGAGCGGCAGGAGAAACGGCGTCGCGTTGATCACCATGCGCGCCGCGGTTCCTGTGGCGAGCGAGGACAGGGCGAAGGTCCGGGTCGACAGGACGCGAAGGTCGATCAGGGGATCGGCCACCCGCCGCAGGTGCCGCACCGCGAGCCCGCCGAGCGCAAGGCCGGCGAGCGCCAGCGCGGCGGCCGTGCCGCCCGCGTCCTGCGACAGAAGCTCGAGACCCACGAGGATCGACGCCATCGCACCGGCCGTGAGGAGAAAGCCGCGCCCGTCGAAGGGACGCCGTCTCTCGCGTTCGCCGCCGACGAGGAACAGGACGGTGAGGGCGAGCCCCAGCGCTCCGATCGGCAGATTGAGGAGGAAGTTCCAGCGCCAGCCGGCATGGGTCGTGATCCAGCCGCCGAGGACGGGGCCGACGACCGGGGCGATCAAGGCCGGCCAGGTGATCAGCGCGATGGCGTGGACGAGCTCGGATTTGGGCGTGTTGCGCAGGACGATCTGGCGCCCGACCGGCGTCATCAGCGCACCGCCGACGCCTTGCGCGATGCGCGCGGCGGCAAAGGTCCATAGCCCTTCGGCCAGCGCGCAGGCCAGCGAGGACAGGGTGAACAGGACGATCGCACCGAGAAACACGTTGCGCGCGCCGAGGCGGTCGGCGAGCCAGCCGGCCGGCGGAATGCAGACCGCCATCGCCAGGAGATAGGCGGTGAAGCCGACGTTGAGGCTGACGACGTCGGTGCGGAAGTCGGCCGCCATCGCGGGCAGGGAGGTCGCGATGATCGTCCCGTCGAGCGCCTGCATGAAGAAGGACACCGCCACGATGCCGGCCATGAGCCGGGGGCGGGGGAGAGCGGAGGCGCCCGGTGCTGTGACGGTCATGAAATGCCGAACCCGTGTCATGCCGAAAGACGAAGGGATCGAGCGCAGACGGCTCGATCCCCTGTACCGATAGCGAAGTCCTGGCGATCCGTCAGTTGCTGGCGGTGACCTGCGCGGCGGCCGCTTGGTAGAAGCTGCGGTCGATCCAGGTGTCGTAGTCGACCTTGCCCTTCAGAAGGCCGGTTTCGGCCATGAAGCGCTCCTCGCCCTTCAGCGCCTCGATCGCCTGCGGGGTGATCTCGGGGTTCTGGTAGAACTTGCCCTGCGCATAGGTCGAGCGGACCGCGCTCTCGCTGTTGCCGGTCTCCTTCACGAAGATGGCGACCGTCTCGTCCGGATGCGCGTCGGCCCAGCGCGCGGTCTCGATGTCTACCTTGAGAAGGCGCTCGACGATGCGCGGATAGGTACGGGCGAAGTCGCCGTTGACGCTGATGAGGTAGGGCACCGCCCATTCGGGCTTGCCGGCCGTCGCGGCGTCGAAGAGGACGCGCGCCGCGCCGGCGTCGACCAGCTTCTGCGCGGGGCCGGTGCTTTCCACGATCGCATCGACGTCGCCGCGCGCCAGCGCCGGCCCGGAGTTCTCGATGCCGATGTTGAGGCTCTCGACGTCGTTGATCGAGACCCCGACGTCGCCCAGCGCCTTGGCGAAGGTCGAGTGGCGAACCGTGCCCGAGAGGTAGGCGACGCGCTTGCCCTTCAGTTCGGCGAGCGACCGGACGGGCGAGTCCGGGCGCACCACCACCAGCGTCTCGTTGGACGGGATCCAGCTCGACAGTCCGATGGCCTTGACGTCGGCACCGCTCGCGCCGAGGCGCAGCGAGGGGTTGTTGCCGATATAGGTGAAATCGATCGCGCCGGAGCCGAGCGCGACGGATGCGGCGGAGCCGCCGTCGAAGGTGGTGAGCTCGATCCGGATCCCATCCCGCTCGAACTCCTTCTCCAGGAGCTTCTGGTTGCGGAACAGGATGAACTTCAGATGGCCGGGCGCGGTGGAGCCGATGCGGATCACCTCGGGCTTGGCGTCCTGCGCGAGGGCCGGGGCACCACTGAAGGCGCCCAATACCAGGGACAGGGCTGCAAGCCGCAGGATGGCGCGGCGGGGAAGAGTGGCGATGGGCATGGACGAGATCCTTTGAGGGACGTGAGGGGTCGTTCCGTCCTGGCCTTCGGGGGCGGACGGGCTTGGCTGCGTTGCGGTAAAAGGTCCGGCTCAGGCGGGGCCGGCGCCCTCGCTGGCCTTCCAGCGCGTGGCACGCGCCTCGAGGGCGACGAGGAGGTAGTTCACGAGGAGGCCCGTCGCGGTGAGGGTGAGGATGCCGGCATACATGCGGTCGGTCTCCAGCATGAGCGAGGCGTTCTGGATGAGGAACCCGATGCCCGACTGCGCCGCCAGCATCTCGGCGGCGATCACCGAGAAGAGCGAGGTCTTCACCCCGAGGCGCGCGCCGGCGACGATCGAGGGCACGGCCGAGGGCAGGATGACCTTCTTGAAGAGATCCCAGTCCGAGGTGCCCATGGAGCGCGCGGCCTTCAGGAGCAGCGGGTCCACCGACTTGACGCCGACGATGGTGTTGACGAGCAGAAAGAACACCGCGGCGTAGAAGGTGATGGCGATCTTCGAGGCTTCGCCGATGCCCAGCACCAGGATGAAGACCGGCATCAGAGCGAACTGCGAGGTGTTGCGAAGGGTCTGGACGAGGAAGTCGCTCATCCGCTCGAACAGCGTGTAGCGGCCCATGAGGAGGCCGAGCGGCACCGCCACCACCACCGCCAGCAGGAAGCCGATCGCCGCGCGCTGCAGGCTGATGCCGATGTGCTCGGCCAGCATGCCGCTGGCGATCATCTCCCACAGCGCCGCAAGGACCCGGCTCAGCGGAGGAAAGAACAGCGCGTTGATCCAGCCGAGACGCGGCGCGGCCTCCCACAGAAGGGCGAAGGCGAGAAGCGCGGGCAGGCCGAGGCCGAGGCTGGTGGCGGCACGCCGCAGGCGCGAGGTGACCGGCGCAAAGCGCAGGCGCGTGCCGACGAAGGGGGCGAAGACGGGCTTGGGCGAGACGAGGGTCATGGCGTCGGTCCTTTCAGTGCGCGAGCCGCGCGGCGAGGGACCAGTCCCCTTGCGCCTTGCGCACCTCGTCGCGCAGCGCCTCCCAGACGCGGGCGCGGTAGCGGTTGAAGTCGTCGCCGTTGCGCAGTTCGATGTCGCGCGGGCGCGGCAGGTCGATGTCGATGATCTCCTTCACCCGCGCGGGCCGGGCGGTCATCACCACGATGCGATCGGCCAGGAAGATCGCCTCGTCGATGGAATGGGTCACGAAGACGACCGTGGTCTTGATCGTCTCCCAGATGCGCAGGAGCTCGGACTGGAGGATGTCGCGCGTCTGGGCGTCGAGGGCGGCGAAGGGCTCGTCCATGAGGAGGACTTCGGGATCGTTGGCGAGCGCCCGGGCGATCGCCACGCGCTGCTGCATGCCCCCTGAGAGCTGCGCGGGATAGCGGTCTTCGAAACCTGACAGGCCGAAGAGATCGAGGAGTTCGCGCGCCCGCTCGCGCCGCTCCCGCCGCCCGGCCCCGCGCACCTCCATCGCGTATTCGATGTTCTCCAGCGCCGTGCGCCAGGGAAAGAGCGCGTATTGCTGGAAGACGTAGGCGGTGCCGGCATGGGGCCGCGTGACGGGCTGGCCGTCGATCCGCGCCACGCCCGACGATGCCACCGTCAGCCCCGCGATCACGTCGAGCAGCACCGACTTGCCGCTGCCCGACGGGCCGACCAGCGTGATGAACTCGCCCTGGCGGATGGCGAGATCGACGCCGCCGAGGACGTCGACGCGGTCGCTGCGCCGCCCGTCCACGGTGACGCTCTGGCCGGGCTTCAGCTGGAATGTCTTGCGCAGGTCGCTGACGTCGATGCGGTCCATGGATCGGCTCCTCGAAGGGTTCAGTTCTGCGCCGCCCGCAGGCGATGGGTGGGGTCCCGGTCGGCGCCGCCGGCTCGTCCCCGGCTCCAGCCGAGCGCGCGGGCATAGGCGCCGAAGAGGTCGCGCCCCTCGACCTCGGCCTCGGTGATCCCGGTCGGGCCGTCCGCCCGCTCGGCGACGAAGAGCGCGTCGGCGGGGCAGTAGATCTCGCAGAGGTAGCAGGTCTGGCAGTCGTCCTGCCGGGCGATCACGGGAAGGCCGCTCTCGTCCCGGTCGAACACGAAGGCGGGACAGATGCGCTCGCAGATGTCGCAGCGGATGCAGCGCTCGGCCGATACGACCTCGATCATGACGCGGCTCCTTCGAGAAGCGCTTCGGCCGGCTCGTCCCACTCCGCGCGGACGGTTCGCAGGCCCGCAACGGTGATGCGACGGGCGAGGGCAACGTCCGTCTCCGGGAAGTCGCTCCGGCGATGGGCGCCCCGGGTCTCGGTGCGCAGTTCGGCGGCGGCGAGCGTCCAGCGCGTGACGGCGGTGACGGCCGCGACCTCGCGGGCGCGCAGGCGCCCCGCGCCGTCGGCCTGGAGATGCGCTTCGACGTCCCGCCAGACCGCCTCGACCGCGCGGCGTCCCTCCGCCAGGGTCTCGGCATGCCGGCGGTAGTTTCGGGCGAGCGGCGCGATCCGGCCGCGGACCTCGGCCACCGCTCGCGCGAGGTCGACGGGACGCGCTTCCTCGGAAGGGCGAAGGCCCGCGCGCCCGAGGGCGGTGAGCCGGCGCCCCGACTGCGCCGCCGGGCGACGCGCGGCAAGGCTGGCGCCGCGCCCCGCCCACCAGCCGCTCGCCATCGCCCAGGAGGCGTTCACCGCGCCGCCCCCGGAGACGCCGCCCGTCACGTTCTCGCGGCTCGCCGCGTCGCCGGCCGCAAACAGGCCGGGAACACCGACGGAGCAGTCGGCCGATGCGATGCGGATGCCGCCGGTGCCGCGCACCGTGCCCTCGAACTTCAGCTCCACCGGGAACAGGTCGCGAAACGGGTCGAGCCCCATCCGCTCGTAGGGGGTGAAGCAGTTCGGCTGGCCGCGGCGCAGCGCCTCGGCGATGGCGGGGTCGGCAAGGTCGAAGCGCGCGAGCACCTCGCCTTGCGTCAGGGCGTCGGCGATCAGCCGCTCGGCCGCGCCGATGCCGTTGGTCACCGGCTCGCCGTCCGGCCCACGCAGCGGCGTGCCGTCGGCCCGGTAGAAGCTCGCCCAGCGGAAGGGCAGGCCCTTGTTCAGGGAGGAGCCGCGAGGCGCGAGCGTGTACTTGGCCGTGAACTCGAGGCCCGACATGGCGGCGCCGGCCTCGGCCGCGAAGAGATGGCCGTCGCCGGTGAGGCCGGTTCCGCCGAGGATGCGCTCGAAATAGGCGCAGCCGCCGCTGGCCAGCACCACCGCGCCGGCCGCAATCTCGAAGCTCGCTCCGCTGCGCCGTGAGAGCCCCCGTGCGCCGGCCACCGCGTGACCATCTCCCAGAAGCTCCAGGAGCGGGTGGTGGTCGAGGATGCGCACGCCGCGTTTGGCCACCTGGGCGCGCATGAAGCGCATGTAGTCGGGGCCGCGAAGGTTCGCCACGTAGAGATTGCCGCCGTCGTCGCTCGGGAACGGGTAGCCCCATTCCACGAGCCGCGAGAGGTTCTCGAAGCTCTGGTCCACGCAACGCAGCATCCAGCGCCGGTCGCCGAGGCCCGCCGTGCGCTTCCAACGCGCCTCCACCGCCGCCAGCCGACCCTCGCCGGGGGGCACGCACCACGTGCCGGTGTTGGACGGCGCGGTCGCGCCGCTGGTGCCGAAGTAGCCCTTATCGGCCAGCACCACGCTCGCGCCCGCCTCGGCCGCCGACAGGGCGGCCCAGGCCGCGGCCGGGCCGCCGCCCACGACCAGGACGTCGCAGGCGAGGCGCTCGCCGTCGGGCAGTGATCGGTCCTTGGCGGTGGAAGCCATGCGTCGTGCTTTCGTCGGAGGGTGGGTCAGGCCGCGGCGGACACGGCGGCAGGCGCGTTGCCCTCCGCCCACTTGATGTTGCAGCCGATGGACGGCGTCTGGCGCTCGGACGGGGCCTCGCCCGCCAGCACCGCGTCCACGGCGGCCCGCAGGTCCGCGCCGGTCACAGCGCGCCCGTTGCCGGGACGCGCGTCGTCGAACTGGCCGTGATAGCGGAGCCGGCGCTCGGCATCGAACAGGAAGAAGTCCGGCGTACAAGCCGCGTCATAGGCCTTGGCGACCTCCTGCGAGGCGTCCTTGAGATAGGGAAACCCGTAGCCCTGCTCGCGCACTTCCGCCTCGATGCGCTCGAGCGTCTCTTCCGGATGGGCCGTGGCGTCGTTGGCGTTGATCGCGATGACGGCGAGGCCCTTGGCGGCGTATTCGTGGGCGAAGGCGGAGAACTGTTCGCGCAGGAGCACGACGAAGGGGCAGCGGTTGGAGATGAAGGCGACGAGCAGCGCCGGGCGATCGGCGTAGTCCGCGAGCGCCACCTCGCGGCCGCCGGGGCCGGGAAGCGAAAAGTCGGGCGCCTTGGTGCCGAGGGCGACGGCGTTGGATTCTGTCTTGGGCATCCGGGCCTCCAAGCTTTCAGCGAATGCGGAGAGAAGACCACTAAATCTACCGACTGAATAGATAAAAAGTTCCAGGTCGGCGCGCGGAAGCGGATTGCTTGTTTCAACTCGTTAGGCGACTGGAAAAATCCGGCGCTGTTCCGATCCCCCCGGCCGCCGGCTGCGGCATCGGGACATAAGCGCGCAGCGCCGTGCCTCCGCTCCGCGATCGCAGGGCTTGCAGCGCAGGCTGGATAGTCAGCCATGCGAATAGATCGCGGGCGGAGCGGGCGCGTGGGAAGGCTGCCTTACAACCCGTTGGGGATTCACCCAATGGGAGTCACGTCCATGATGCACCGCCGCCAGATGCTGGCCAGCGCCGCCGCCGCCTCCGTCGCCTTGATGGCGACCTCCGTCCTCACCCAGTCCGCCTTCGCCCAGACCGCGATGCCGGGCGAGGCGGCCATGGGAGAGGCCGAAACGAAGCATGCGGAGGAGACCGGGATGGTCGGCTCGCTGTCGCTGGCCACCAGCCGCGTCGCCGCCGAGAAGGCCACCGACGCCATGGTCAAGAAGTTCGCCGGTTTCGAGGTGGCCGAGCAGGAGACGGTCGCCGACATCCTGATGTCGATGAAGGCCGATCCCGCATCGGCCGAAGGCGCCCTGAAGAAGCCGAGCGAGGCCGAGGTCGAGGCGATGATCGATCCGGCCGGCAAGGAGGCCCTGACCAAGTTGCGGGGCCTATCGGGCGCCGAGTTCGACAAGATGTACGTCACCGCGCAGCTCGACGGGCACCGCAAGCTCCTCGCGATCCAGGAGGACTACCTCAAGGTCGGCAAGAACCGCGAGCACCTGTCGGTCGCCAAGCTGGCGCGCGGACAGGTCAAGGAGCACATCGCGCTGCTCGAGGACATCCAGTCCAAGATGGGCTGACCCAGCCGCACGACGCCCCGGGCGCCGACGTTCCGAATGGAGCGCGGGCGGCCGGGGCGCGGACGTCTGCGACGGGCGCCGCCAAGGCTGCGACGGATCGGACGGCCGAAGCGAACCCGGCCTATCGATCCTCAACCGGATGGTCGTCTCGCGCGCGGGGCGTTCTCGGATCCTCCCGCACGAGATCCACGAAGGCCCGCAGCGGCGAGGGCATGAAGCGCCGCGAGAAGTACAGGCGGGGGCCTTCGTAGCGGGGCCACCAGTCCTGGAGGAGGGGCACCAGGGCGCCGCTCTCCAGGTGCGGTCCGAGCCAGTTGCGAAACGTGTAGACGATGCCCCGGCCCGCCACCGCGTGGTGCAGGAGAGCTTCGGCGCCCGCCGTCCCGAGGACGAGATGGGCGGGCGGATCGACGAGCAGCGTCTCGCCGCCCCGTTCGAACTCCCATGGGCCGAGGGCCGCCCCGGAGAAGCGGATCCGCAGGCAGCGATGGGCCAGAAGGTCCTGCGGATGCTCGGGCGCCGCGTGGCGGGCGAGATAGGCGGGTGCGGCCGCGACGGCGCCTTCCTGATGGCGCGGGCCGATCGGAACGGCGATCATGTCCTTCTCGAGATGCTCGCCGTAGCGGATGCCCGCGTCGCAGCCGGCAGCCGTGATGTCGACCAGCCGATCTTCCACGACGATCTCCACCTGCACGTCGGGATGACGATCGAGATAGCGGTCGACGAGCGGCGGCAGGATGTCGCGCATCACCGCACCCGGCACGTTCAGCTTGAGGCGACCGCGCACCGTATCCTTCGAGGTCGCGACGTCCCGCGTGGCCGCCAGCGCTTCGTCGAAGAGCGGAAAAAGGCGCGCCGCCAGCGCTTCGCCCGCCTCGGTCGGCACGACGCTGCGCGTGGTGCGGGCGAGAAGCGGGACGCCGAGGTCCGTCTCCAGTCGCGAAACCGTCTCGCTGATCGTCGAGGGCGACAGTCCGAGCGTGCGCGCCGCCACGCGAAAGCCGCGCGCCTTCGCCACGATCAGGAACACGCGCAGGTCGTCGAAGGAGGGGGGTCGATCATTGATCGGCATGGCGAACAACCTATTCGCCAACGGGCGGATTATCAAATCCCCGTCGAACAGCCATGTCTGGCTCCACCCAACATAGGAGACCGTCATGACCGAAGCGCATTCCACCCCGTCGGCGGCCGCGGCCGGCCGCTTCACGTTTCCCGGAACATCGATCTCGGTGAACCGCATGGGCTACGGCGCCATGCAGCTTGCCGGGCCGCACGTCTTCGGCGAGCCGAAGGATCCCGACGAGGCGAGGGCTGTGCTGCGCGAGGCCCGCGAACTCGGCGTCGACCATATCGACACCAGCGACTTCTACGGCCCGCACGTCACCAACCGACTGATCCGGGAGGCGCTCCATCCCTACGCGGACGACCTGACGATCGTCACCAAGATCGGCGCCTATCGCGACGGCGAGGGCCAGTGGATCCTGAAGCGCGACGCCGATTTCCTGCGCCGCTCGGTCGAGGAGAATCTCGAGCGCCTAGGGCTCGACCGGATGGCGATCGTCAATCTGCGCATGGGCGGGCCGGAGGATGACGTCGCCGCGCCGATGGAGACCATGCGACGGATGCAGGAGGAGGGTCTCCTCGGGCACATCGGGGTGAGCACGGTGGACGAGCGCCAGCTTGCGATCGCCCGGTCCATCGCGCCGGTGGTCTGCGTCCAGAATCACTACAACCTCGTGCAGCGCGCCGACGAGGCGATGATCGATGCCTTGGCGGCGGACGGGATCGCCTATGTCCCGTACTTCCCGCTTGGCGGCTTCACGCCGCTGCAGGCCGACCGCCTGACGGCGGTCGCGGCCGATCTCGGAGAGAGCGCGCAGGCGGTGGCCCTCGCCTGGCTTCTCCAGCGCAGCCCCAACATCCTCGTCATTCCCGGCACATCGCGGCGGGCGCATCTTCGCGCCAACGTCGCCGCGGCGTCGCTGCGCCTGTCGCCGGACCACGTCCGTCGCCTGGACGAGATCCGCACCGCGCAGTGAGGCATGCCCGAGGGCGCCCGGCGGGGAACCGGGCGCCCTCGGCGGCTATCTCGAGGATCGGCGCGCCGGGCGCACAGCCGTCAGCGCAGGAACTCGATGAGATCCCGGTTGAGGCGGTCGGGCACGGTGGCGAACAGGCCGTGCGGTTCGCCCTCGTATTCGATCAGGCGAGCGCCCGCGATGGCTTTGGCGGCCGCGCGCCCCGTCGGGTCGATCGGAACGGTGGCGTCGCCGGTGCCGTGGATCACGAGCGTCGGCACGGTGAAGCTCTTGAAGTCGGGCCGGAAGTCCGTCTTGCCGAAGGCGTCGACGCACCGGATCGTCGCCAGCGGGCTCGCCATGACGCCGAGCACGAAGCTCCAGTCGAGAACGCCCTGACTCACCGGCTTCGACAGGACGCCGACGCCGTAGAAGGTCTTGGCGAAGCTCTGGAGGAACGCGAAGCGATCCTTGCGGATCTCAGCCTTCATGTCCTCGAAGACGCTGGCGTCCACGCCGTCGGGATTGGTCCCGTCCTTCAGGAGATAGCCCGCGACGGAGGCGACGAGGGCGACCTTGGCGACGCGCGAGGCGCCGTGCCGGGACAGATACCGCGCGATCTCGCCGCCGCCCATCGAGAAGCCGACGAGCGAGACATCGCTGAGTTCGAGCCCTTCGACCACCGCCGCGAGATCGTCGGCGAACGTGTCGTAGTCGTAGCCGGTCGCGGGATGGCCGGACTGGCCGAAGCCGCGCCGATCATAGGTGATGACGCGGTAGCCCGCCTCCAGAAGGGCAACCGTCTGGTATTCGAACATGTCGCCGGTCAGCGGCCAGCCGTGGATCAGCACCACCGGACGGCCCTCGCCCATGTCCTTGACGTGGATCTGGGTGCCGTCCTTCGATTCGATATAGGCCATGCTTGCGCGTCCTTTCGCTTGGGTTTTCACCAAACCGACGGGGGTGACGCATGTTCCCCGCCTGAATCGACGACCGCTTCGCCGCTTGGCATGGGGCCGCGGGACCGGCAGAACGGGCGGCGGACAGGCGCCCGGCGCCCCGGCGCATCGAGCCTCGAAGCGATCATCCGGCTCTTGTACGAATTGCGCTTGCGCGGCCTGTCACTAAGTGACATAAATGGATTGGCACTAAGTGACACAGAGGACGAAGATCGAACGGTCTCACGCGGAACAGGCCAAGCTCGCGGTTTCCCGACATGCGGCGGACCTGTTCTGGAAGCATGGGGTCGACGGAACGAGCGGCGAGGCCATCGCGGAAGCCGCGGGGATCTCCAAGCGGACGGTCTGGCGCTACTTCCGCTCGAAGGAAGCATGCGTCGAGCCGTTGCTTCTGGCCACCGGCCTGCGCTTCGTCGGACATTTGCGGGACTGGCCGCGAGGCGAGACCCTGGAAACCTATCTGCATGCCACGATGCGCTCGTTCGTCGAGGGCGATCAGACGATCCGTGACGGGATCGCGGCGGTTCGCATCGTGGCGATGCTGCACAAGGAGCCCGCGCTCCGGTCGGCCTGGCTGATGGCATGCCGGCAGGCGGAGGAGGAACTGGTGCCGGTCGTCGCCGCGCGCGCCGACCGGACGCCGGACGATTTTGACGTGAAGCTTTGCGCGGCCGCCATGATGGCCGCGATCCGGGTCGTCGACGAGGAGATCAGCTCGGCGGCCATTCATGAGGGTCGGCGTTTCGAGCAGAGCGAGACGACCGACAGGCTGGCCGCGGCCATTCGTGCCGCGAGCACCCTGCCGATCTGCGATCCCGTCGGGGGATAGGTTCCACGAACCTCGCAGGGGGGCTTTGCCGGGCCTAGAGACGCGCGCCCCTCGCGCCGACAGTGGAGACGATCGATGACGATGAATTCGACCCGCAACCGCGGGCCGGCTGGCCGCTGCCTGGACGAAAGGCGGGCAAGCCCGCACGCCGCGACGGCGAGACCCGCCCTTGCCGCCCTGGCGGCCGGGCTCGTCCTGACCCTCTCGCCCACGGGCGGAACGGCCTTCGCCAACGAGGAAACACCGATGACCTATCCCGAGACCCGCCGGATCGATCTCGTCGAGACGACATTCGGCGCCGCCATCGCCGATCCCTACCGATGGCTGGAGGCCGACGTCCGGCGCGACCCGGACGTTCGCGCCTTCGTCGCCGCCCAGAACGCTCTGTCGGCATCCTACCTGACCGCCATCCCCGAACGGACCGCGTTTCACGAGCGCTTGATGGCGCTCTTCGATCACGAGCGGTTGACCGCTCCCGAAAAGCGCGGCGGGCGTTATTTCTTGACCCGCCATTCCGGCCTCGACGGGCAGCCCGTTCTCCTCGTCCGCGACGGGGCGAACGGGGCGGACCGTGTCGTCATCGATCCCAACGGATGGTCCGAGGATGGCGCCACCGCGCTCGCGGAATGGGAGCCGTCCCCCGACGGAACGCATCTCGCCTTCGCCATCCAGGAAGGGGGTTCCGACTGGCGCACGATCCGCATTCTGGATGTCGAGAGCGGCGCGATCCTCGACGACGAAATCGAATGGGCGCGCTTCACCGCGATCGCCTGGACGGCGGATGGCTCGGGCTTCTTCTATGCCCGCAATCCCAAGCCCGAGGCGGGCAGCGCGTTCGAGGCCCCGGTGCTCGGGCACGCCATCCATTTTCACAAGCTCGGCACGCCCCAGTCCGAGGACCGCATCGTCCATGCGCCTGAGGGCGAGCGTCCCTTGCTCCATACGGTCGAGGTGACGCCGGACGGTCGATACGCCGTGATCTATTCCTCCGCCCTGACGGGCGGGAATGGGCTCGCGGTCGCGGACCTCTCGGACCCCGCCTGGCCGATCCGGACGCTCGTCGGCGAATTCGACGACAGCTGGATCGTCGCCGGCAACCTGGGCACGCGGTTGTTCCTGTCGACGCAGAAGGATGCCGAACGCGGCAAGATCACCACCGTCGATCTCGCCGATCCGGAGCCGGTCTTCACCGATCTGATCGCGCAGAAGGCGAACGCGGTGATCCTTGCCGCTGCCCTCGTCGGCGATCGGCTGCTCGTGTCCTTCATGGCGGACGCGACATCGCGGGTCGAACGCTACCGGACGGACGGGACGCCCGACGGCGTGGTCGAGCTTCCCGGCATCGGCAGCGCCGGCGGCTTCCGCGGCCGGCCGGGCGACGACGAGGCCTTCTTCGTCTTCACCAGCTTCGACGCGCCGACCACGATCCTGCGCCACGATGTCGGCACCAACGCCACGACCGCCTGGGCCGAGCCGAAGGTCGCGATCGATCTCGACCGGATCGCCGTGGAACAGCGCTTCTTCGCCTCGAAGGACGGCACGCGCGTGCCGGTGTTCGTGGTCCGGCGCCGGGACGTCGCCGGACCCGCGCCGACGATGCTGATCGGTTATGGCGGCTACGGCATCCCGATGATCCCGGCATTTTCGCCCGGGCCCCTGGCCTGGGTCGAAGCGGGAGGCGTCTTCGCGCTCGCCAACATCCGCGGCGGCGGCGAATACGGCAAGGCCTGGCATGACGCGGGACGTCTCGGCAAGAAGCAGAACGTCTTCGACGATTTCATCGCGGCCGCCGAATTCCTGAAGGCGGAAGGGATCGCGTCGGCCGATGGGCTCGCCATCCAGGGCGGATCGAACGGCGGCCTTCTCGTCGGGGCCGTCGTCAACCAGCGACCGGACCTGTTTGCCGCGGCCCTGCCCGATGTCGGCGTCATGGACATGCTGCGGTTTCACCGGTTCACCGGCGGACCGCTCTGGATGCAGGAATACGGCGATCCGGCCAAGGAGGCGGACTTCCGCAACATCCTGACCTACTCGCCGCTGCACAACATCCGCGAAGGGGTGGATTACCCCGCGATCCTCGCCACCACCGCCGACACCGACGACCGCGTCGTGCCCGCGCATTCCTTCAAGTACGTGGCGACGCTGCAGGCCGCCGATCTCGGGTCCCGGCCGCATCTCCTGCGCGTCGAGACGCGGGCCGGACACGGCGCCGGCAAGCCGATCCGCAAGGTGATCGAGCAGACCGCCGACATGTGGGCCTTCGCCGCCCGCTGGACCGGGCTGACGCCGGAGACGCCGAAATGACCGCTCGCTCCCAGAACCGGAGAATCGCGATGAAGACGCCCACCCCCACCCCTCCTGTCCGGACCGCCCTGTCGCTCGCCGGGCTCCTCGGTGCCGCGCTCACCCTCGCCGGTTGCATGTCGAGCGAGGAGATGCGACGGGCGAACCTTGCCGAGGATACGGGCACCTGTTCCGACTTCGGAGCACGCTACGGCTCGCGCGAGCACACCCGCTGCATGCTCCAGCAGCAGGAGCGCCGGGACGGGGAACAGCTGATCGCGATGGAGAAGGCCCGCATCTCGTCGGAGACGGCGCGCAACAATCTCGAGATGCTCGAACTGATGCGCGAGCGACGGCGACGCGATTAGAGGTCGGAAGGGCGCCCGCCCGCGGCGCTCCGGCCAAGGATCGGGCGACGCCCTCGCACGTTCCCGCGTGGCGAAAGGGGCGCCCGCTCCGGCAATGGCGGCGGGGCCTACGCCGCAAGGGTGACGATGAAGGGCACGGCCACGAGGGGATTGGCATGATCGTTCTGGATCAGGAACCTTACCGCTGGCTCCTCTTGGACGAGGACGGGCGGCTCTATCTCGATGTCTCGTGCAGTCACAGCGCCGTGGACTACCTCTTCCTCATGGCGCTGACCGACGAGGAGGTCGCGCAGTTCCGGGAGAGAGGGCGAGGCTACCTCGACGACCTTGCCGCTGGGATCCAGTGGAGCGCGCCGGGCGTGAGGGGAAGCCGATCGCCCTACAAGGCGCGAAGCCTCGTGATGACCCCGGAGCGCGAACGGGCGAACGAAGCAATCCGTGAATGGAGCGCCGCGCAACCACCGGCGTGACGCATCGCCCGCCGGCCCTTGCCTGACGACGAGCGGCGGCCGACGCTTCCGGCCGATGCATCCCGCGCCGCCGCTGTCAGGTCAGCATCCGGCCGAGCGGCGGCAGGACCACGGCGGCCAGGAGCAGGATGATCGGTCCAAGCGCAACGGCGAAGTGCGCCCATCGGACGAGCCTTATGGCGATCCGGACGCGCGGCCAGCCCCAGCGCCGCGTCAGCCTCTCGAAGAGCGCGCAAACGGCCATCGAGGGCGCATACGCCAGGAACGCCAGATAGCCCGCGAACCACCAGGACCCGGCGATCTCGTCCGGCGCGGTGTTTCCGGGTGCGCCCATTGCCCAGAAGGCCCAGGCGAACGGAAGGGCGAGGAGGGCGACATAGGGGATCGTGTCGATGCCCCTCGCATAGGCGCGCAGCGTATGAGGCGAGGGGGCGGGGCTCGTCATCGGGTGGCCTGGCCCTCGCAACGGCGCCGGATTCTCGCCTTCGGCGCCGTTGCGATCCGACGCGCCCTTAAGCGGCCGCCTCGCGGCGGACGGCCGACGCGAACAGCATCCCGGAATATCCGCTGCGGATCTCGCGATCCACGAGACCGATCGTTTCCATTTCGAGATCCCTCACCATCGGTTCCAGGACCTCGCGGATCCGATCGGGCGAGACGTCGAGGATCGGGAAGGGGCGTCCGGCGACCTCGTAATCGGAGGACCCGACGAGGAAGGCGCCGACGAGGCTGCCGCCGGGCTTCACGCACCGGACGAACCGCGTGCAGGCCCGCTCGAATTCCCTGTCGTCTCCGGTGATGGATTCGGCGCAGAAGAACATGGTCGCGAGGTCCCATGTCGCTTCCGGTAGATCGAAGACGGACCCCTGGCGGATCTCGGCCCTCTCGCGCAGGACGGCGAGGGGATCGGACGCAAGGCGCGAGCCCGGCGGGTAGGAGCGTTCGACGACGTTCCAGAAATGCGCCCATTGGGGGCGCAGCGAGCGTGCCGCCAGCTCGCCCTCCAGCCACGCGACATTGCTCGACGAGAACTCCCAGGCGGTCAGGCGGCGGGCTCGCGGCAAGGCGCAGAGGAGCGGAAAGAGGTTCGGTCCGGTGCCGATGTCGACGGTCTCGAGATCGCGCCCGAAGGGCTGCGCGCGGGCGATGGCCCGGCTGGCGAGCCCGACGACGACCTCGTCGTCGACATGCGGCTCGCCGTAGTAATGCTGGAAATAGCTCTCCGAATCGAAGCTATCCCAACCGTAGCCCGCGTTCGCTCTGGTCGCCATCGTCCCCTCCGACATCGCCCATCGCTTCTGGCATGGATCGTCGGGGACCGGAAGCACGGGCGACGGGCGCGGCCGGCCCCGGCGCGCGACGCCGCTCGGCCAGAGCATTTCCAGCGAAAGCCGAGTCGGCTTTCGCGCGGACAATGCGACGAACGAAGGCTCTAGTTCGCCTGCGCCCCCTGTTGGGGCGCCGTGCCGGCGCGCCGGTCGACCTCCGCGTTGAAGGACGCGACGAAGCCGGCAAGCCCCGGCCCGGGAAGCGGCTTGGAGAAGAGATAGCCCTGCAGCTGGTCGCAGCCCAGTTCCACCATGACGCGGCGCTCGTCCTCGCGCTCCACGCCCTCGGCGACGATCCGGCTTCCCAGCGCATGGCCGAGGCCCACGATCGCTTCCACGATCGGGCGGGCTGCCGCATGGCGGGAGATCCCGCTGACGAAGGAGCGGTCGATCTTGATCGTGTCGAACTCCAGATCGAGGAGATATTTCAGGCTGGAATACCCCGTGCCGAAATCGTCGAGCGCGATCCGGAAGCCGGCCTGGCGCAAGCGTTTCAACGTGCCGGAGGTCTCGGCGTTGACGTTGAGCAGGAGGCTTTCCGTGACCTCGAGGACGATGCGGTGCGGGTCGACCCCGTCCGCGGCCGTGAGCGCCAGCAGCGTTTCGTCCAGCTTGCGGTGACGGAACTGCAGGGGCGACAGGTTCACCGCGATCGACAGGTCCGGCCAGTCGCGCGCCTGGCGGACCGCATATTTCAGGACGAGGTCGCCGAGGTCGCCCATCAGCCCGGTCTCCTCGGCGACGGGCACGAAGACCGAGGGCGGGACGGCCCCGAGCACCGGATGGAACCAGCGAAGAAGCGCCTCCACCTCCCGGATGCGCCCCGTCGCCACGTCGACCAGCGGCTGGAAGTGGAGCTCCAGCTGCTCGTCGCGAATGGCCTCCCGGAGATGGGTCTCGATCTGGTGCCGCTCGGACAGGTCCCTTGCCATCGACGCGTCGAAGACGACGGCGCGGTTGCGCCCGTTCCGCTTGGCCTCGTAGAGGGCGATATCGGCATGCCGCGTCAGTTCGTCGATCGTGGTGCCGTGCTGCGGCATGGCGGCGAGGCCGACCGACGAGGTGATGGTGACGGCCCGGTTGTCGAGCCGCAGCGGGGTCGCCAGGGCGTCGGCGACGACGGCGCCGATATCGTAAGGCTTTCTGAGACCGCGCTTCTCGATGAAGGCGAACTCGTCGCCGCCGATGCGGGCGAGAAAGACGTCGTCGGGCAGGGCGCTGCGCAGGCGGCGGCCGAACTCCTGGATGAGCTGATCGCCCATGTGATGGCCGAGCGTGTCGTTGATGTCCTTGAAACGGTCGATGTCGACATAGCCGATGCCGAGACGCTCGCCCGTCGCCCGTGCGGCCTCTATCCGTCGCCGCGCTTCGTCCTGGAAGGCGGCGCGATTGGGCAGGCAGGACAGGTCGTCGTGCAGGGCATCGTGCCGCGCCTTGTTTTCCCGCTCCGCCAGCGCGTCGGTGGTGCGCTCGATGCGAGCGAGCATGCGACCCGCCAGGACGCCGCCGACGACCGAGAAGATCGCCACCAGCGGCAGGATCACGGAGAGAATCGGATGCCCGGGCGCGGCCGTGCTCCAGGTCAGGTAGCCGGCGGGAACGCCGTCGTCGGTGACGAAGGCCTCCGACGCCGTGAAGGTGCCCGTGGCGGGTTCGGTGGTGCGATGGAGATCGGCAATCAGGAGGGATTGCCCGAGCTGGCCGAGGACCTCGTCGCTGACGGCGACGACGCTGACCAGCAGGAAGGGCGGGTTCATGATCAGGGACTGGTCGACATTCGGGGTGATGGTGATCGCCGTCACGATCGACGGGCGCTCGTCCACCATCACGATGGCACTGAACCAGTTCGCCGATGTGCGCACGCCCGCGAGGCGCTGATAGGATGTCTGGCGATCGACGAAGAGGTCGGGCCGCTGCGCCATCGAGGTCCGCTCGCCCTTTCGCACGCCCTCCAGGACGGCGCGCAGCTGCTGCAGCCGGGACGAGGCGAGGGCGGGGTCGAGAGCCGTTCCCTCGGCGTCGTTCCGGCGATGCGCGTAGACCGGCCGGTCCGAACCATCGACGATGTAGACCTCGTCCTGCTGATAGGTCTCGGTCAGGAAGATGCCGAAGTTGGAATCGGCGAACTCGAAGTCGAAGCTCTGCGCCACCTGGCGCACGGCATCGTCCCACCATGCCACGCTGCGCTGCTGGTCGAGGATGTTGGCGATGGTCTGATTGAGGGCGTTGTCGATCCGCAGACGCTCCGCCTCCAGTTCGTTGCGGTTGCTCGACCAGCCGAACCAGCCCGTCAGCCCCACGAGCGCGGCTCCGAAGACGATGATGAAAAGGCGGATGGCCGACGCGGTGGACCGGGCGTTCGAGCGGAGTTGACCCTTTCTGTTCTGCATGGATGACCAAGCTCCCGAGCGTGCGCGGTGCAACCGCTAACCCGCATGTTTATCGCAGCGACCTTGCGAAAGACTTCACCGTTTCCGTTGCAATTTGAGGTCGAGGCTTGGCGGAGGCGACGCTTTGGCGCTCCTGTCATCGGTCGTCGCCATCCGCATCGCCGCGCACTACGGGAAGGGACGGGAGATGGGTCTCGACATCGCAGCGAGCGCGTTCGCACCCTGGGTGCAGCACTACGTGACGGCGAGCAATGCGCTGTCGGGGATCCAGCGTGCTGCCACGCCGGCCGAACTGGCCGCGCATCGGGGCCTTTTCGCGCGGCGAACGCTCGGCGCCTCCAATCTCGTCCTTCTGCGATCGCACCTCAGCGACGCATGGGGCGAGCGGCTGCCGGAGGACGCGCCGGACGCGGCGGTCGTGTCCGGGATCGCGTGCCTTCTGACGGCCGACCTGTCGCCCAAAGCCCTTGCGGACGCCTTCTGCGAACTCGCGCCCTTCCGCTTCGCGAACCATCGCTGCGCACGGGCTTTGGGGATGGGCCGGCTTCTGCAGCAGGGCTACGCACCCCGGGCGGCGTGGTCCCCGCGCGATTGGGAGACGCGTTTCCCGTTCGGCGGCGTGCGGGCGCAGAAACGAACGAGTTGGATCGGCCCCGCGAACCCGTCCCTCAATTGAGGGCGGAGTGACCGCCGCAGTCGTAACGAACCCAGACGTTCGGCTCCTCGTAGATCCCGACGTCCCGTTCCAGATCGATGAGGACGGGAACGAGCCCGCCCTCGACGCAGAACGTACCGGACCGGTCGAACCGGCGGCCGGCCCAGGTTTCCCAGAAGGCGACGGGTTGCACGACCACCATCGAGCGCTCGCAAACGCCCTGCACGCGCGCGCCCTGTTGCAGGTGGCTCCGCAACCAGGGGTCGTAGCAGCGCCCGCTTTCGTCGGTCCATCCGACATAGTCCCGCATGCACACGCTCTGGTGCTGGAACTTCCGGGACGGACGGACGGGGGCGATCAGCGACGTGAAACCGTGACGTTCGCACAGGCGCTTCAGTTCGCCGATCATCCGCTGGGCGTGGCCGGTGCCGCGGTGGCGCGGCGGGACGGAGATGGCGAGGGCACCCAGCGTATTGTGCGGCACGTCGCGGTCCCGCGCGCCCTCCTCGACCAGCCAGTCCCACCCTGTCGAGGGCAGGGCGGCGCCGTTCCACTTCAGCGGCGCGCAATTGGCCAGCGCCACGAGTTCGTCGGTCTCGTCGTCGATGAGGCAGAGCTGTAGATCCGCGAACGTCTCGAGAATCCGGTCGTAGTGGCGATGATGGGCGTCGGTGGCGTTGAGGAAACCCAGGTGCCCCCAGACGTCGTCCTCCAGGGAGCGCGCTGCCGCCGCGACGCTGGGACCGTGGCTGCGGGCTGCGATGCGGAAGCGATCGGACATGCGAATCGGTCGAAATCCGGAGGAATATCCTACCGAGGATTAACCATAGAGGTGTCCGCGACAATCGTGGTCGTTAGCTGTCACTTAAACTTGTACGTGAACGTTCCGGTCACTTGCCCGTCGGAGCGGCGATCGGGTTTTCTCTTCTCGCGTGTAACGAGGAAAGCCGACGCCGGGCCGAGCCATTTCGCGTCGCACGGGGCGTCATCGCGGTGCGCGCGCCGCCGCCCGGCGGCACTGGGGAAAACGCACTTCCCGCCACGCCACGCCCCCTCCGCACGGCCAGGGTCCGCTTCAGCGGACGAAGGGCGTCGATCGACCGGCGCCCTTCGGGTTTCGATCCGCGCGGCCTACTTCAGCTGGTCGGCCGTGTAGTAGCCGCTGTCCACGATGATCTTCTGGATGTCGTCCTTCGTGACGAGAACCGGCGTCAGAAGGTTCGCCGGTACCACCTTCACGCCGTTCTCGTAGGTCTTCGTATCGTTGACTTGCGGCTCCTTGCCCTGGCCGATCGCGTCGATCATGTCGACGGTGACCTTGGCGAGGTTGCGGGTGTCCTTGAAGACCGTGGAATACTGTTCGCCCGCCAGGATCGCCTTGACGGAAGGAAGGTCGGCGTCCTGGCCGGAAATGACCGGCATCGGCTTGCCGTTGCCGCCGTAGCCGTTCGCGGTGAGCGCCGAGATGATGCCGATCGCGAGGCTGTCGTTCGGGGACAGGATGGCGTCGATCGTCTTGCCGCCGTAGTAGGCGGACAGGAGGTTCTCCATGCGGGACTGCGCGGTGGCCGGGTCCCAGCGCAGGGTGCCGATCTTGTCCATGCCCATTTCGCCGGACGTGACCACGAGCTTGCCGCTGTCGATGTAGGGCTGCAGCACGCTCATCGCGCCGTTGTAGAAGAAGAAGGCGTTGTTGTCGTCCGGCGAGCCGCCGAAGAGCTCGATCGCGAAGGGGCCCTTGCCGTCCTTGAGGCCGAGCTTGCCTTCGATCGAGGT
>NZ_BBWJ01000023.1 GCF_001463745.1 Aureimonas sp. AU22
CAATTGCTTGACGATATTGTCACCGTCCTGGATCCAGCGCTGCGAGGATTTGGTCGGCATGAGCACACCGACGGTGCCCTTCTCCTGCGCGAACGCGGCGGGCGATGCCAGGCCTAGGCCCAGGCCGAGCATGGTCGCCGCCAGAAGCATGGTTCTGCGATTCATGTGATGGTCTCCCCTTGTAGCTGCCGACGCCGGGTCCCGCGACCCGTCCTCCCTCGGCATGACGTCTCGAAGTCCGGCCGCATCCCCGCGCGTGGCGACGGACCGCGGCACACTGGCCGTTTCGATGGCCGAGCAAGGCTGCGGATCCGGCCTCGCTCCGCCTGCGGCCGCCTGCCTGGTTCGGTCTTCGGCGAAGCGGTCGATCCTCCGTCCCGCCGGTTTGAGTTACGTACCTCATTCCCGTCATCTGCGTAGCCCAGGACGCATATCCTGGCAACTCTCCCTACGGCAGGTTGTCCCGGAAAAGGACCTCGATGCGAATCCGCTCCTGGTTCTCGTTGAGCGACGTGCCGGTCAGCGCGGCCATGAGGATGCGCACGGCCGATCGTGCCTCGTGACCGGGATCCTGCACGATCAGCGCGTCGAGGAACCCCGCTTCGAGAAGGGGGCGGGTTTCCGCGGTCAGTTCATGGCCGATCACCACCGGCTTGCGGTCGAGAACGCCGAGGGCTGCCGCCAGCCCGGTCGCGCCCGCGCCGGCGCTGTAGACCGCCGAGGGCGGGACCTCGCCATCGAGCGCCCGGGCGACCGCCGTGCGCGTCCGCTCGATATCGTCCTCGCCCTCGACCACGGCGGCGATCTCCATACCGGGAAAGTCGTGCGCCAGCGCGGTTCGAAATCCGTCCAGCCGGTCGCGGTGGTCGCGAAGGCTCGAAGAGCCGAGCACCACGAGGACCTTGCCCACCGGATCGGCCGCGAAGCGTCCGACGAGGGTGGCCGCGACGCGCCCGGCGGCGCGGTTGTCGATGCCGACATAGCGATGCCGGGCCGACCCTGGCACGTCGGAGACCAGGGTGACCACGGGAGCGCCCCCTTGCACCGCCGCATCGATGGCGGCGGCGACGGCCGGGTCGTCGAGCCCCATCGCGATCAGCGCATCGCCCGTCGCCGCCGCCTTCCGGACGGCATCCACCAGAAGCGCAGGCGAGAAGCTGTCCACCTCGTCCAGCATCAGGTTCAGCCGGCGCCGCCCTTCGATGCGGCATGCTTCGCCGAGTTCGGCGGCCAGCCCGGCGACGAACGGATTGGCGAAGCGGGGAAGGATCGCGGTGACGCGGAACCCCGATCGCCGGGCGAGGGCCGCCGCCCCCGCATGGCGCTCGAAGCCGAGCGCGCGCACTGCCGCCTCCACCCGTTCGATGGTGGCCGAGCGCACGCCCGGCCGTCGGTTCACGACGCGGTCGGCGGTGGCGAGACTCACCGCGGCATGACGGGCGACATCGCGAAGCGTCGGGGCCGCAGCCGGGCTGTGATCTTCCATGGTCGCCTCGGTCCATCCGGTCTTGCGGGTCGTCGTCGCCGCGCGCATGCAGGCTTGCAGCGGAGCCGCGCGAAGGTAAACGCAAGTGCCGCCGTTCGCGAGGACCGTTCGAGCGGGCGCTTGAGCGTCCTCGTCGGTTACAGCGTCAGCCGGTCGCGGTTCGGCGGGTGAACGCCTGCCCCCGCCGC
>NZ_BBWJ01000024.1 GCF_001463745.1 Aureimonas sp. AU22
AACGCCTGCCCCCGCCGCTGCGTTGGTGCGGATGCTGCACGATCCCGGCCCCGCCCTTCGTCCGCCCCGTCTCTGGCGGCCGAAGCGCGTTCTGATCACGCCGTCCGCGCTCGGGCGCGAGCACGGACGCTCCATCGCCGAACGAATGGCGCATCTCGGCATCCCGGTCGAACGCCTTGCCTCCGACCGCCTGCCGCTGGATCGGGCGGGCGACCCGCGCGGCACCTATGCCGGGGCGAAATCGACCCTCGCGGTGGTGGTCGCCCCGCCCTCCAAGCTGAAGCTTCAGCCGATCGCGCCGAGCGCCGACTGGCGCGTCGATCTTGCCGAAGGGTGTCCCGCCCACTGCAGCTACTGCTACCTCGCGGGCTCGCTGAAGGGCCCGCCGATCACGCGCGTCTATGCCAATCTCGACGACATCCTCGGCGCTTTGCCCCGCTATCTCGGCGAGGGCCTCGTCACCTCCCGCAGCGCCGCGCGCGCCGGGGAGGGCACGACGTTCGAGGCCTCCTGCTACACCGATCCGCTGGCGATCGAGCACCTCACGGGCTCCTTGTCCTCGCTGATCGCCTGGTTCGGACGGTGGGACGCCCCGGTGCAGCTGCGCTTCACCACGAAGTTCGCGGCGGTCGAGCCGCTGCTGGGGCTGGATCACCGTGGCCGGACCCGGATGCGCGCCTCCCTCAACCCCGCCGCCTTCGCGCGTTTCGAGGGCGGCACCGCGCCCGTCGGCGAGCGGCTCCGGGCCCTGCGCCGCATGGCCGACGCGGGCTACCCGATCGGCCTGACGATCGCCCCGATCATCGCGGCCGAGGGTTGGCAGGAGGCCTATGGCGAGCTGATCTCGGACATCGCCGCAACGCTCGGCGATTGCGCCGATACCGCCGATCCGACGATCGAGCTGATCACCCACCGTTTCACGCCGGGTTCGAAGGCGGTGCTGGACAGCTGGTATCCCGGATCCGACCTCGACATGGGCCCGGCGCGGCGGCGCGAGAAGCGGACGCGCTTCGGCGCCGTCAAGCATGTCTACGACGCCGCGACGATGGCGGACCTTCGGCGCTTCTTCGAAACCCGGCTTGCGGCCGAGCTTCCGCGCATGCGCATCCTGTACTGGACCTGAGCGCCGGCCGGCCGCCCTATTCCACGAAGACCCGGGTCGTCGCCGCCCCGCCGACGGCGTCCACGACGGAAATCTCGACGAAGCCGGGCTCGCTCGGACGCCAGGCCGCCTGACGCTCGAAGAGACCGGTGAGCGTCGCATGCCCATCGACATACCAGGTGAAGGGCGGGCGGCCGTTGCGCACCTTGAGGCTGAGGGCGGAGGATGCGCCCTCCGCGATGCCGAGCTCGATCCGCGCGGCGTTGGGCGGAAACACGATCTCGGGCGCATCGCCGCGCGCCGTCGGTCCCTTGGGCTGGAGATGCCGCATGGCGGGCGGCAGGCGCGCGGTGCCGGCCAGGATGCCGGGCGGCGGGCCGGGGAGGGGGACGGGCGGGCCGAGCCTTGCGAAGACGTCGCGCATCACGGGGACGGCCGCGTCCTGGCCGACGAGGCCCGGCACCGGCGCGCCGTCCGGACGGCCGAGCCAGACGCCGACGACGTGGCGCCCGTCGAAGGCGAGCGTCCAGGCGTCGCGATAGCCGAAGGAGGTGCCGGTCTTCCAGGCGATCGTGCCGGGCGGGCCCTTGGCGGTCGTGGGCGCGCCGGCGAGGATCGAGGCGAGATACCACGCGGCCTGCTCGGAGAGGATGCGTCGCGCCGGCCCGGCCGCGAGCGCCGCGTTCGCGTCGATGCGCAGGGGTTTTGCCAGCCCGCCATTGGCGATGCCGGCATAGATCCGCACGAGGTCCTCCAGCGAGATGCCGAGGCCCCCGAGGCCGATGGCGAGGCCCGGCAGCGTGCGGTTGCCGAGCTCGAGGCTCGCGCCCGTCGCCCGGATGCGGCTGACGAGGCGCGAGGGGCCCACGGCCGCGAGCAGCTCGACGGCCGGCAGGTTGCGCGAGAGCTGCAGCGCGCGGCGGGCGGTGAGCGTGCCCTCGAACCGGCCGTCGAAATTGCCGGGCGTGTAGCCCGCGAACGAGGTCGGCCGGTCGTCCATCAGGGATTCGGGATGGGCGATCCCGCGCTCGAAGGCGAGGCCGTAGATCAGGGGCTTCAACGTCGAACCCGGCGAGCGTTGCGCTTTCGTCAGATCGACATAGCCGTCGCGGCCGGCGTCGAAGATGTCGGGCGAGCCGACCGAGGCGAGGATCTCGCCGGTCGCATGGTCGGCGACGACCACCGCAAGGCTCTGCGGGCGCGGCAGCGTGGCGGCCTTCTCCCGCGCATAGGCTTCCAGTCGGGCCTGCAGCGCGGCGTCGATCGTGAGCCGCGCGGCCGTCTGGCCGCGGCGCTCGGCGAGGGCCCGGTCGCGCGCCTGGCTTGCCGCGTGGGCGGCAAGCATCGGCATCGCGCGGCGGCGCGTCGGGATCGGCTCGCGCTTCGCCCGTTCGACCTCCGCTTCCGGCAGGACGTCGATCGCGGCCATCCGGTCGAGCACCCGGTCGCGCGCGCGCCGCGCCCGCTCGGGTTCGAGGTCGGGGCGCAGGCGCTCGGGCGCCTGGGGCAGCGCGACGAGAAGCGCGGCCTCGCCGGCCGTCAGGCGCTTCGGCTCGTGCCCGAACCACACGAGGCTCGCCGCGCGGATGCCCTCGACATTGCCGCCATAGGGCGCCAGCCGGAGGTAGAGCGACAGGATCTCGTCCTTGCCGAGCGCGCGCTCCAGCGCCAGCGCGCCGAGGAACTGCCGGCCCTTGGCGGCAAGGCTTCCCGTCGGCAGGCGTTCGGCAAGGCGGGCCACCTGCATTGTCAGCGTCGAGCCGCCGCCAATGATGCGCGCATGACGGACGGAATCGAAGGCGGAGCGCATCAGCGCCACGGCGTCGATGCCGCCATGGGTCCGGAACCGCTTGTCCTCCCACCCTTCCAGCATGGCGAGGAAGCGGGGATCGACATCACCCGCATCGGCCGCCATGCGCCAGCGGCCGTCCGATGCGGCGAAGGCGCGCAAGAGGGCTCCGTCGCGAGCCTCCACCACGAAGCCGGTCTCCGGCTCGGCGATGACAGCCGCGCGGGCAGCGATGGCCCGCTCGGTCCACCACCAGCCACCGACGCCGGCCGCAAGGAGGACGGCGCCCGCCAGCCCCGCACGGACGAGGCGTCGTTGCATGGTCAGCGCAGCGGGCCGACGACGGACACGCGTCCCTCGTCGGTGCGCCCGCGGCGCTCCGGCCGGTACATGTCCTCCACGATCGCGGCGGGATGGACGAACTCGCCCGGCGACAGCGCCCGCACGATGTAGGCGAAGCGATAGCGCTCGGTGGAGCCTTCCGCCTTGTTCACCGCCACCAGGAACCGGTCGGCGCGGAACTCGGTGTGCGCGGCCTCGCCGGTCAGTTCGAGGAAGTCGAGCGCCGCCACGTCGCCGCCCTTCAGGATCGACGGGTTGTCGATCGCCAGGCCCGCCGGCAGCGGATCGTCGATCATCAGCCGCGCTGCCGCCTTGTCCACGGCAAGGACGTCGATCACGGCGACGAGCCGGTCCCCTTGCGCGATCGCCGATGGGTCGGCCTCCTCGCCCTCCAGGGTATAGTAGGTGCGCGCGATCTCGTAGCCCGACGCCTCGGCGGGCGGCGCGAGCGTCGGCACGCCCGCGATCGTGACGGCGGCCGAGACCGGCGCCTCGCCGCGGTTGCCGATGGTGAGGCCGGAGGCCAGGCGCGCGGCGTCGAGCGTCTCGGAATAGCCGCCCTCGCGCGGCGCGCCGTCGACCTCGAGCCGCGGCGGCTGCGACGCCAGTGCGGCGTGGGCGGCCAGCAGCGACCAGACGTCCTCCTGCGTCGAGGTGTATCGCTTGGCCTCGCGCTCGCTGCCGACCTTGGCGAGGAGCGGCTGGAGGTCGACGCCACCGACGCCGGTTTCCAGTGCGAGGGTCGCCACCGCCGCGCCGTCGCGCAAGGGCGTGCCGTAGTCGTCGCGGTTGGCCAGGTCCGCACCGCTTGCGGCGCGGCTCGCGGCAAGGCGCATCAGGGTCTCGGCACGCGCGGCATCGCCGTAGAAGGACAGAGCCGAGGCGAGCTGCGCCTGAGCGAGCGGCGTCCGGAAGGCGGGTGCCTCGTTGTCCGCGGTGTAGCGCAGGTCCCCGATCGCCGCCCGGCCGTTTCGCGCGAGCACGTAGTAGGCATAGGCCGCCTTCGACCAGTCGGGCTGGTCGGGCAGATAGGCGATCTGGTTGGCAAGGTTGTCGAGCGCGAGGGTGAAGCCCTCCGCCGGCACGTCGTAGCCCGTTTCCCGCGCGCGGGTCAGGAAGTCCGTGACATAGCTGTCGAGCCAGAGATCGCCGCCGCCGGGCGCCCAGAGCCCGAAGCTGCCGGCGGAATCCTGGTTGGCGAGGACGCCGCGGATGGCGGCCCCGACCCGTTCCGACACGTCCTGCGTCCCCGGCAGTCCGGCGGCGAGCACGGTCTGGTCGAGGTAGAGGAGGGGCAGGGCGCGGCTCGTGAGCTGCTCCGTGCAGCCGTAGGGGTAGAGGTCGAGCGCCGCCACGACGCCCGCGACGTCGAACCCGCCAAAGCGCGTCACCGACACGGTGGCCCGCCCGGTTCCCGGCTGGATGTCGGCGAGGATGTCGGGCCCGAGGTCCAGGGAGCCGCCGGCCGCGATCTCGAACCGGCTCTTCTTCACCTCGCGCGGCTGTATGGAGCGCACCGGCAGGGTGAAGCTCTTGGTGAGCCGCTCGCCGCCGGGCGTCATCAACGCCAGCTCCATCGCCGCCTCGCCGGAGGCAAGCGCCTCGACCGGCACGAGAAGCCGCGCGCGCCCGTTCTCGGCGAGTTCGAGGTCGGCCTCGGCATTGGCCTCGACACGCAGCGCCTCGCCTCCGCCGGACAGCGACAGGTGGACCCGGCCTCCCGGGCCCTTGACGTGGTTGAGGTCGATCTGGATGCGCGAGCGGTCGCCGGGGCTGAGGAAGACCGGGCGGCTGACCTGCGCCACCACGGGATCGCGCACGAGAACGTCCCTGTTCGCCTCGCCGACGCCCGACTTCGACCAGGCGACCGCCATGAGCTTCAGCGTGCCGTTGAAGTCCGGCACGTCGAGCGGGACCGTGGCGCGGCCGTTCTCGTCCACCGTGACGACGCCCGAGAAGAGCGCCACGAGGTCGTCCATCGGCGGCGGGCGCGAGCCTTCCGCCCCGGCGTCGCCACCCGAGCGCACCGAACCCGGCGCCCCCTGCATGCGGTCGATGAGGCGCGAATACAGGTCGCGGATCTCGACCCCGAGCCGCCGCTGGCCGAAATAATGGGTCTGCGGCGAGGGCGGGTCGAACTGCGTGATGTTGAGGATGCCGACATCGACGGCCGCGAGCGTCACGTAGGCCGTCTCGCCCGGCTGGACGTTGCCGAGCGTGACGCCGACGTCGAGCGTCGTGCGCGGGGCGATGCGCTCGGGCGCATCGAGGGCGACGGCCAGCGCGCGCTCGCCCGGCTCGACCCCGGCATGGGCGAGACCCAGCGCGCGCCCGGGCATGCGCTTTTCCGCGAGGTCCATCGGCCGGTAGAGCACGGCCGCCACATAGGCGCTCGGGCCCCAGTCGCGCGTCACCTCCAGCTGGACGTCGCCGCCCTCGGCCGGGATGTCGGCGGCGACGCTGGCCACCACGCGCTCGTCCATGACGAGCACCTCGGCCTTGCCGGCGAAGCGCGGCTCGATATGGACGGTCGCGGTGTCGCCGACGCGGTAGCGCGGCTTGTCCAGCGAGAGCTTCAGGATATCGGGCGTTTCCATCGAGCTCGGGGCGACATACCAGCCGGCCTCGAAGGCGACGCTGGTGGGCAGCGCGTCCGGCGCGGGATCGGTGAGCACGAGCTCGTAGCTCCCCCAGGCGACCGGCACCGTGAGGCGGGTCGGCGCGTCGGCCGAAACCGCGAGCGTGCCGCTGCCGACGCGCTCGCGGCGCTGTGTGGTCTCGTAATTCCAGCGCCCGCTGACCGAGTACCACTGGAAATCCGTCGTCACCTTGTTCAGCACCCAGCCGACGTCTGCGCGCGCGATGCGGCTGCCGTCCGGGCCCACCGCGATGATCTCGAAGCCGCCGTCCGAGTTCTCACCGAGCGCCCCGTCGAAGAGCGGGCGCACGCCGATGCGCGTCTTGGTGCCGAGGAGCGGGCGCGTCTGGCTGCGCTCGACCGGGCGTCCGCCCGCGTCCGTCACGCGGAGCTGGACGGAGGCCTGGAGGGGCTTCGTCGTCACCGGCGCTTCGAAGGGCGCAAGAGCGACCGCGGCCGTGCCGTCTTCCGCCGTCGGGTCGGCCTCGAAGGGCAGGCGCGTGGGTGTCGGCGCATCGTCGCTCAGGCCGAAGCGGTAGCCGGGATAGGCGGGGAGGCCGTCGGTGGCGCTCAGCACCGTCTCGCCGGAAAGCCCGAGCCCCGCCGCCGGCGCGCCGAAGAGATAGCGGACCGCGACGTCGAGCGTCGGCGGTGCGGCGGGGTCGATCGGCGTCTCGGGCAGCGCGAGGTCGAAGTCGATCTTCTCCGGCTCGAAGTCCTCGACGCGCAAGGAGGTGGAGGCGATCGCGGGCTGCTTGGGGTCGGTGTGGAGGGCGAGCGTCCAGAGGCCGCGCTGCGCCCCCTCCGACAACACGAGGTCGAGGGCGAGACCGCCGGCCTCCTTCGCCTGGACGAGGATGCGGCGGTCTTCCACGCCGTCGGGCCGCATGAGGATCGCGGTCAGCGACAGCCCGTCCACCGCGGCGCCGCGCCCGTCGCGCATCAGGGCGGTGAGGTGCACCGTGTCGCCCGCCCGGTAGATGCCGCGCTCGGGCGTCACGAAGACGTCGAGCGCCCCGGCCGGCTCGCGGCCCTCGACGCCGCGGTCGGTGAGGTCGAAGGGCGAGGCGGTCATGTCGAGAAAAGAGAAGTCGCCGTCCGTCCGGGTCGCCATCAGAAGGGCGGGACGGTCGCCGCCCGTGCCCTTGAGAAGGCCGGGCGCCAGGCGCGCATGGCCGGCGGCATCGGTCTCGGCCGTCCCGAGGATCTCGTTGTTGACGGCCACGAGCTCGAGCGTCACGCCGGCCAGGGGCTCGGCGGAGCCGAGCGAGCGGGCGAAGATGTGGAACCCGTCCTGCCCGGCAAAGCTCGTGAGACCGACATCGGTGACGACGAACCATTGGGTCGCGGGCGCCTCGTCGCCGGCGCGCGCGTTCTTCGCCTTCGCCGACAGGATATAGACCCCCGGCTTACGCTCCGTCACGATCGCCGCCACGGGAATGGCGGTCGTCACTTCCTCGTTGGCCGTGCGCTTGACGTCCACGGCGCCCGACCAGACCGTTTCGCCGTCGCTCTCATTCACCTCGTCGAGCGTGTAGGTGTCGAGCTGGCCGAGGAAGCGGCCGGCGCCGATCGTGCGCGCGAGCGCCCGGTCGCCGACGCGCAGGAGCTTCGCCTCGATCGTGTCGGTGTTGATGCTGGTGACGGGGATCGACGCGTCGCCACCGCCCGGCAGCACGTAGGCGTTGCCCGACAGGCGCACGGACGGGTCGCGGTCGCGCACGTAGACGGACACCTCGACGTTGCGGGCGAGGGTCTCGCCGCTTTCCGACGGAATGCCCTTGCGCGCGACGATGCGGTAGCGGACCCCGTGCGTGACGCCCTCGACGCAGATCTGCGAGCCGCTGGCCGAGACGGGCAGCGTGCCGCCGCCCTCCACCTGAAGGTAGTCGCCCGCCGCCTCGCCGGCCGTGATCGACGCGCTCAAGGCTTCGGAGAAGTTCAGGCAGATGCGCGGCGACGCCGCGTTGTTGTCGACGGTGTTGTCGACGATCCGGAAGCCGTGCTCGGCGATCGCCGCGTCGAGCCGCGAGCGCGCGTCCGGCCGTTCCGCGACGCTGAGCGAGGCGCGCCAGATCCGGATAGCGTCCTTCCAGTTGTCGTCCGCCGCAAAGCCTCTGGCGAGGAAGTCAAGCGCTGCGGCCTTCTCGCGGTCGTCGCCGGCCGTGAGATAGGCGTTGATGGCAGCGGGCTGGCGCAGACCCCTGGCGTCCTGAGCGGCTTGGTAGTCGTCGGAGGTGAACGACAGGCTGGCGAGGCCGAGGCCGAGCCAGGCGCGGCTCGACGCCGGGTCGCGGCGAAGCGCCTCGCGATAGGCGGCCATCGCCGCGGCGAAGTCCCGCCGCTCCAGCGCCGCGTCGGCCTGCGGCCACAGGGCTTCGCCGGCGGCGATTGCGGCGTCGCGCGCCTCCCCGGCGAGCCCGAGGCGGAAGCTGCGGGCGGCATCGAGATCGAGGCCGGGCAGTTTCCCGAGCTCGGCGCTGCGCTGGCTGTCGCGCGCCTGCGTCTCGGCCGGGGTCGCCGCCACCGCGATGCGGCCCGACACGACACCGACCGCCGCACGCAGCTCGCCCGCTTCGCTCTTCAGGAAGCACCAGCCCTTGGCCGTGTTGAAGGTGAAGGCCTCGCACTGGTTGTCGGAAAGGCACGCCGTCTCGCAGAGGTTCTGGTCGGCATCCTTCAGGATGTCGTAGTCGTGGCCGTAGTAGTCGGCATCGGGGGCGGGCACGATCGTGCGCTCCGCGACCTGCGCCTGCAGCGGGGCCGGGGAGGCGGCTGCCAGAAGAAGCCCCAGAACCAAGCCCGTCAGCATCCGTGCGGTACGCATCGCGATCGCTCCCCCTGTTCCCGGCGGGAGCCTAGAAGAGGAAACCCCTGCGCCGCAAGCGGGCTGACGAGGGCTTTCCTGCGGAATGCCCTGCCGCGGTCACGCGCGCGAAGAACCGCTGCGGCGTCGCTAAGTGCGCAGGCGGGGTTCGCCGCAGCGCAAGTCGGAGCGATGGAGGCGCGGCAAGGCCCGCCGCGGTGAACCGGGCGGGCCATGCTGCCTCATGCGAACGGAGCGCCGTCGAGCCGGCGGCTCGTGTTCCGCCGCCTCAGAACTCTTCCCAGTTGTCCTGGAGGGTTGCGAGGGCGGCGTTGCCCTGGGCGGTGGGCTTCATCTGGACAGCGGGGCGCGGGGTGGCGCGCCGGGCGATGCCGGCCGTGCGCTGGTGGGCGCGCTCGCTCTGGCGGGCATGGTTGGCGGTGGCCGCCGTCCGGAACTCGGCGATCAGGCGGGCCAGCTCGTCCGTCTCGGACGCCAGCGTCTGCGCCGCCGCCGTCGCCTGTTCCACCATCGCCGCGTTCTGCTGGGTCACCTTGTCCATCTGGTCGGCCGCCGTCGACACCTCGCGCAACGACACCGCCTGCTCCTGCGCCCGGCGCGCGATCTCCGACACGACCCGGCTGACGTCGCCGACCTCCACGATGATCTCCGACAGGCTCTTGCCCGACGCGGTGACGAGCTCGACGCCCGACGCCACCTGGTCGCCCGACGCCTGGATCAGGTCCTTGATCTCTTTTGCCGCCTCGGCCGAGCGCTGGGCAAGGCCTCGCACCTCCTGGGCCACCACCGCAAAGCCCCGGCCCGCCTCGCCGGCGCGCGCGGCCTCGACGCCCGCGTTCAGCGCCAGGAGGTTC
>NZ_BBWJ01000025.1 GCF_001463745.1 Aureimonas sp. AU22
CCACCGTCTCCTCAAGGCTCGCCGCCTGCTGCTCGGTGCGCTGGGCGAGATCGTTGGAGGCGACGTTGATCTCGGCAAGGCCCGTGCGGATCGTGCCGATCGAGCCGACCACCGCGCCCATCGTGCGCTCCAGCTTCTCCAGCGAGCCGTTGAACTCAGCCCGGATCGGCTCGAACTCGGGCGCCACGGGTTTTGCCATGCGCGCCGTCAGGTCGCCCGCCGCCAGCCGCACGAAGCCGGCCTCGATGTCGGCCACAAACCCCTCGAGCTCGCGCGCCTTGGCCCGATCCGCCTCCGCCTGGGCCTCCCGACGCAAAGCCTCCGCACGGCGCGACGCCTCCGCTTCGGATTCCAGCCTCACCTTCTCGACCGAGGCCTGCTTGAACACGTCCACCGCATGGGCCATCGCGCCGATCTCGTCCGACCTCTTCTGCCCGTCCACCGAGACCGACAGATCGCCGGCCGCCAGCGTGCCCATCGTCGTCGTCAGCTTGCTGATCGACACGCCGAGCCGGCGCGCGAAGAGCATGAAGCCGATGAGGGCCAGCGCCGAAATGGCGAGGGTGCAGGCCAGCATCGTCCAGACCGCGGACCGCGCGGCCTGCACGGTCGACGTCACGTCCGTCGCGATCTCGAGAACGCCGATCTTCTGGCCGGAAAAGTCGGTCAGCACGGTTCCGGTCACCGCGTAGTCGATGCCGCCGAGCGCGGTAACCCGTTCGCGCGTCCCGCCGTCGAAGATCGCCTGTGTTTCCTCGGGGGTCAGCAACGCCCCGCCCGCCAGCGTCGACGCCTGCGTCTTCAGCTGGCCGTCGCTCACGACCTGGACCGTGAGGGCCCCGTCGATCGCCTGCGCGAGATGCTGGAAGTAGGTTTCCGTCAGCATCGTTCCGACGTCGACGACGCCCACGACGCTGCCGTCCCGGCGAACGGGGGCGCTCGCGAACACGCTGACCGCCGTGCGGCCCGGCTCGATCCCGACGGCGAGCTTTCCGTCGCGCAGCGCCGTTTCCACCGTCTTGCGACGACCCTTCATCTGGTCGCCGAACTTGTCGGGCGTATGGATGCGCGCGACGACGGTGGTGGAGGGGTCGACGAAGCTGATGAGCTGCAGCGAGCCGTTTGCGACGATGTCGGGAAGGCTGGGCGCGTATCGGGAGACGATCTGATCGCGCAGGCCGAGTTCGATCAGGCTAGCCGTCTCCGGCTCGCCGGCCAACGCGAGCGCCAGTCCGGACGCGGCGCGTTTCTGCCCTTCGATGTCGGCCAGGATGAAGCCGAGGTCGTTGCGCAACTCCGCCTGCACCGTTTCGTCGCTCATCTGCGTCTGGCGATACCAGGCCAGCCCACCGATGGCGCCGCTGGCGAACAGAACGGCTGCAAAGCCGCAGGCCGTGATCGAGATCCAAAGCGGACGTTTCACGGCGGTTCGGTAAGTCGACATGATATCCCCCCACACCCCGGGGCGGACCTCGACGCCGAAGCCACACGTAACCGCAAGATGCAACGGATGTTACACTTACGATCCGTCTCTAAAGTCACGGTTAACCGCGCCGCGTCTTCGCCTCGAAAACGCTCGAAGAGACGATCTGCCGGGGCGAAGGAGCGCGGACCCGACGATTGCCGGTCCGCTCTCCGGGCTGCCCCGCGAAGTCGTACCCTCCATGGCAGCCAAGCGACGTAACGACCTTCGCCGTCGCTTCCGCTTCCTCCGGCCTTAGGCCGCCTTGAGATTGCCGATCTCGTCGAGGGCCTGGCGGGTGGCGTCTTCGCGCTGCTGGGGACCGATCGCCAACCCTTCCGCAACGACGACCTCCGGCTGCCGGATGCCCAGAAACGCCAGAAGCGAGCGCAGATAGGTCTCGGCATGCTCCATCGAGGCCGCAGGCGACCCCGTGCCGTAGTGGCCGCCGCGCGCGATCGTCAGGATCACCCGCTTGTCGCCCGCCAGGCCTTCGGGACCGTTCGCCGTGTAGCGGAACGTCTTGCCCGCGACCGCGATGCGATCGATCCAGGCCTTCAACTGGCTGGGAATGCCGAAGTTGTAGAAGGCGACGCCGATCACCACCACGTCCGCATCGAGGAACTCCTCGAGAACCCGCCCGCCGAGCGCCAAGTCTTCCTGAAGCGCCTGATCGTGCCGGACCTCGGGGGTCTGCCCGGCCAGATAGCGGCCGGTGAGGTGGGAGATCGGATCGGCGACGAGATCGCGGTAGGTCACCGAAAGACCGGGGATCTCGTTCACCAGGCGATCCACCGTCGCCTTGGACAGCATGCGACTGACCGAGTTCGGACCGAGGATGGAGGTGTCGATATGAAGGAGCTTCACGGGGGGTGCCTTTGTGTGACCGGTATCGATGTGATACCGACGCTCAATAAGGAACCTGCCGCGCACGGCGCAAGGAGGCACATTCTTGGCACCGAAGCACACCGATGTAACCACGACCGATCTGCATGACGCGGATCGATGCCGTCTCGTCAGCGGGGTTCTGGCACGGATCGGCGACAAATGGTCCGTGCTCGTCATCATGCAGTTGCGGCACGGGCCGCGGCGTTTCAACGAGTTGAAGCGGGCCATCGGCAGCATCTCGCAGCGCATGCTGACCCTGACGCTGCGGGGGCTGGAGCGGGACGGGCTCGTGACGCGAAGCGTGACGCCCACCATCCCGCCACGGGTGGATTACGAGCTGACCGAACTCGGCCATTCGCTGCGCACGCCGGTCGAGGCGCTCGGCGAATGGGCCTTCGCGTATCAACGGCAGATCGCAGAGGCGCAGATCCGGTTCGATGGCGGTGACGAGGGCAGCCCTTCCGCACGGGGCGACTGACCGCCTCGCCTCGTCTCCGCGTTGCAGCGGATGGTGGGCGATCTCCGCGGGCCCGACCCGCTAGAGCGGTGCGGCCTCGCTGCGCCGACCTTCACGAGGCAGAACGGGCGGAGGCCGGCGCCATGACGTCTCGGTCGGAGGGCGATCGGTCTATCTCAGCTCCAGGGTTCCCGGCGGCACCAATGGTCCCTTGAAGGCCTGCGCCTGCGTACGCCTGCCCACCTCGCGCCAGCCGTCCTCCTCCCCGGATGGGGCCACGACGGCCGTCGCCGGGGCACGGAAGAATTTGATGGAAGCGAGATACGCAACCAGAAGCAGCGGGAAATAGGGTGGCGTGGCCAAGGCGTTGTCGGAGTTCGACAGGATGAGGAATGCCAGGAACGCGACCGCCAGGAGCGGCCCGGCATTCAGCGTACCGCGCAATGATACCCGAAGGATGGCCAGCGCCATCAGTCCGTAGAATACGAGCATTCCCGGATAGCTCAATTCCAGGGCGATGCGCAGGAAGTCGTTGTGGGCCGCATAGGTGCCCGTCATGATCTTCACGTATTCGGGCGCCGAGAAATACTGGTGACCGAAGCCGATGCCGCTGGGATATTGGCGATTGAGCGATTCGATATAGTCCCACAGGATTTCGCGCCCGTTGTCGCCGCTGTTGAGAAAGCGATTGAGGATGCGTTCCCATGCCGTCGCGAAGATGGCGGCGAAAAGCGTGAAGCCGCCCGCGAGCATGCCGATCTTCGAGGAGAAACGAATGCTTCGTTCCATGAAGACGGAGGCGGCGCAGACCATGAGGGTCAGAACGAGTGCCGCACGTCCGCCGGAGAGGAGGAGGATCATGAAGTTCGCCAGGACCAGCACGGCATAGAACTTGCGGCCCTCCTTGAGGACGACCTGCAGGGCGGCGAAGGTGCTGATCATCGCGACGCCGGACAGGAACGCGGCGGCAAAGAGCGTGCCCCGGAATCTTGCTCCACCGGTCGCGAACTCGACCCGGACCGGTTCCCAGATGCCGAGGGCTCCGTAGACGACCCCCAGAACCGACGATGCGATCGCGAGGTACGAGATGAACCGCAGAAGAACGCTTCGGTCCCTCACCGTCGGGTACATCCCGAGGAAGGCGTAGATGATGACGAACTGGTTGATCGCACCCAGAAGGATCGACCAGCTGAAGCCGGGATAATCGACGAAGATGGTCTGCAGGAATACGAGGCAGAGAACCAGGAACAGAATGAAGATGACCGTGAAGTCGACCTTGCGGGTGAGGAGACACGACATCGCCGCCAACAGGAAGAGCGACTTCTCGATCGGGTTCGCCAGGCCGACACCCAGAACGGTCTGGATGTTGATGATGTAGACCGAGAAGGCCACCATGAACGTCCATCGGAATATCATCTTAGTCAAACCTTCCCTGGACGCGATCCGGCCGAGCCGTCATTCCATTACCTGCCCCGTCCGTCTGCGGCGACCAGGCGGCGGATGCGCCCGCAGGCGCACGGCCTGCTGCCACGAGACTGCGAGCGAGGGCGCCTGATACCAGCGTCCGACCGGGGGATCGGATGCCGGGAATGCGCCGGTGCTTTGCTTGCGGCGAGCTGATGAACGGCAAGGGTCGCAGATGGATCGCAAACGCGGGTTTTTTGAGGAACGCGACGTGGCGCCCGGCGGACGGGCGAGAGCATGCGCCCGTTTCCGGGAAGGCGAAGCGAATGTTTCCTGCCATCCCGGCGTTGGATCGCATGACGGATTCGGCGCCGGCTGCCATCTCGGTCGTGACTCCGCGCTCCGGGTTCGATGACACGTTCGTCCGGCTTCGATCCATGGCCAACACCCTGCTCTAGACCGTGCGCATCGAGGTGTCGAGGAGGGGGCGAACACATCCATAGGCCGCCGTTCCTCGCCCCATCCAGGCGCCGCAGAGACCGGACGGTGCGGTGCCGGCGAAGGCGTCTGCGGTGCCGCGAGCCCGCCGTCGCATGCGCACCGGCGGGATGACGCGTTCGAGGCGGAGCCGGCGGCCCCGCCTCGATGCGATCAGGCGTCGCGCGCGTCGAGGCCGGCCGGTCCCCGCCCATGCGCGCTTGCCGCAGCGCTGCCGTCGGCAAGCTCGCGGGCGGAACGCACGCACGCCTTCAGGCGCTCGACGGCACTGTCCAGGACCGCCGTCTCGCTGAGGATGCCCTGGCGGGTGCCAAGTTCGCGCAACTGCGCCGCGACGCGGGCCCGCAGCCTGCGATCGATGGGCTCGAACAGGCCCCGTCGCTGCAGTCCCTTCAGGGTCGGGAGTAGGATACGACGCCAGACGCCCTGCGCCGCTCGGTTGAGGCGTCGCTTCAGGGGCGATGCGTGCCGGCGTGCCAGGAACCGCTCGAAGATCGAGTCCGTCGAGCGGGGATCCTGCGGATCGTAGGATTCGATCAGCGCCGCGTCGGCCTTGTGGTTCCAGCCGGTCAGCGGCCAGTACCAGTCCCGCACGGCGTGGAGGACGGAGATGTAGCGCAGCTCGGTCGGGCGGTACGCAGCCTTCACCGACATCGCCCAGTCCAGCCACTTGAAGGTGTTGATCTCGCAGGACGAGATCAGCGGCACCCAGGGCACCCGCAGCGTGTCCGAGACGATCGCGCCGTGCATGGCATCGGCGAGCACCATCGAGCACGAATGCATCGTGTCCAGCGTTTCCCGGCATTCGGCGCGCGGATCGAGATAGGTGATGCCGGCTTGCCGACACGCGTCCCCCCAATCGCCGAGGCTGGCGGCGTAGACATGCGGCATGAAACCGACGCCGCTGCGCGTCGGGGGGGCGGTGCGGTAGGCGGCAAGCGATCGCAGGAGGAAGGCGCCGTCGCCGACCACCGCCGTCGGCGGCAGCCCGAGGACGCGCGCCGTTAGCGGCCCCCGGACGCCGAGAACCTTCCAGGTGTCGTCGAGGGGCTGCGGCTGCTCCAGCCCCGTTCCCGTGCCGATGACCAGCTTGATGCCGGAATCGGCCGGCATCTTGATCCCGAGAAGCGTGCCGATCCCGACCAGCGTGTAGCCGTCGTCGGGGTCGGCCAGGAGTTGCGGCTCCACCGACGACCAGAGCCAGGCGTTCAGGTCGTCCCCGAAGTTTCCGCCCGGAGCCTTGTAGTAGAACAGCTTCATGCCTTCGCGCCTTTTCCGAGGTTCTTCCTGGACCAGATGTGACCCACGTTCTTTCGAAGGTAGGCGGGATAGAGGGCCGCCATGAAGCCCGTATAAACGATGATCCCGGTCAGCACGGTCGCGACGAGGAGGCCGAGGTCGCCGATCGAGCGATCCAGCGCGTATCGAACGCCGGCAATGCAGGCATACATCAGGACCGATGCGGCGTAGGCGGGAAAGATCACGGCCGCGAAGTCGGCGAACCGGATCGATATGACGTGCCTGAGAAGCAGGAAGTACACGATCGTGGTGGAGGCGATCGCCCCGCAGTAGACGAAGATGTAATGGCTCGCCGTCATCTGCCAGTCCGGCAGGAGAACGGCCAGCGCCAGCACGCTCTGCAGCACGAGGATGCAGGCGGAGTAGCCGGGAAAGCCGCGCGCACTCAGAAGGCTCCCGTTCAGCGCCTGGCCGGCGAGCACCGCCTGAAGCACGGACGTCGCGATCATGAAGGGCACCGCGTTCTCTCCCTTTTCGCCGAACACCACGGTGCAGAATTCCGGCGCGATGGCGGCCAGGCCCACGAACACCGGCACCGACACGAAGGTGCTGAAGCTCAGGGAATCGAGATACATGCCGACGAGCCGCGGCAGGTCGGAAACGCTTCGCGAGAACGAGGTGAGGGCGACGTCGACCGTGACCGCGGTCAGAAGCTGGCTGGCGATGAAGGTGATGCGTGATCCCATGATGTAGTAGGCGAGCGTCACGGGACCGAACTTGTAGAGCAGCACGAATTCGATGATGCGCGTGGAAGCGAAGTAGAGGACGCGCGACAGGAAGATCTGGAAGCCGAACTGCATGAGCTGGCGGAGGTGGCCGAAGTCGGGCCGGACGAAGAGCCGGATGGGGCTGACGCGCCACACGATCAGGCAGTTCAACGCGCAGAACAGGTTGAACTGGACCACCATGCTCCAGATGCCGTAGCCGGCGATCGCGAGGGCGAGGCCGACGAGGCCGGATACGCCGGTGGCGACCGTCGCTCGTATAGCAAGCGACTTATAGAGGAATTTCCGCCGCATCACGGCCTGCGGAACGTAGCTGATCGAGTTCAGAAGGACGGCCAGGATCAGTGTCGACAAGATGGCGGCAAGTCCGGGCGCCTGCAGCCAATCCTCCAAGAGGGGGGATATGGTGTAGAGAACGACCGCGGTCGCCGATCCGATCACCAGGTTGCACCACAGGGCCGCGACGACGATTTCGTCGGTGAAGCGCGACGACTGGATGACGGCGTCGCCCAGACCGTTTTCCGCGACGATCTCAACAAAGGCTATGACCGCGAGCGCCGCGCTGAACAATCCGATCTGCTCGGGTGGCAGAATTCTCGCCAGGATGAAGAAGACGACTGCCGATCCCAGTCGAACGACCCAGTTCCGAGCCGCCGACCACACGACGTTTGCTTTCAAGCTGCTTGCACCGGCGGCGACCAACTGGCAATCTCCTGAGGCAGCGCATCATGTTGCGGTGCCCTCTGGTTTGCTGTGTCGCACACCGCCCCGAAGGTGTAAACGTTCGCCGATAAGCGTTCTGCGGATCGATGCGACGGTGCGGCTGCCTCGCATTCGATCCAAATCCAAGTAATGGAATGGGTGCGGGCACTATGCGCGAGACGTTTGATGCGGTTCTACTCGTCGATCAGTTCCCGCAGGACCATCACAGCGGTGCTGCCAGCTACAATGCCGCGGTGCTGCGGGCGATCCGCGCGCTCGGCTGGCGCGTCCTGATCCTGGTCGCGGGACGCCGGTTCGACCGGATCGCGTTTCGGATCCCGACCGACGATCCCGGCGTCACCGTCCGCTTCGCGCACGCCCTTCCCCTCGGGGGCGGGCGGTTCGTCGTCCCCTCGGTGCTGCCGGTCGCGCGGTATGCCAAGCGTCGGCTGTCGTCGCGAAGGCCGTCCGGGAACCCGATCGGCAAACGCGTCAAGATCGAGCGCTTCCCCGCAAAGCATGAGATCGACACCGTGCGGCGGATGCTGGGAAGCGTGGAGGCGAAGGTGGTCTTCGTGGACACGATCTTCCGCGCGCCGTACGTGCCGGAGGAGGTGGGCGGCGCACGGACCGTCCTCGTCGGGCACGACGTCTTCCACGAAAGGGTCGCCTCGTTCGAAGCCAACGGTTTCGAGGTGACGCCGCGCGTCGATGCCCGCATGGAAGGGGACCTCGTTTCCCGTTTCGACGCCATCCTGGCGATCTCCGACGCCGACGCCGCCACATACGGCCGGCTCTCCCCGCGCTCGGCGGTCGCGACGCTCTATCCCGCGGTTCCCGCAGGCCCGCTCGAACGGCGGATCGATCCCCGCTCGGGGCGCGTCCTGTATATCGGCTCGTCAGCCCATCACAACGTCGATGGCCTGCGATGGTTCTTGGAGAAGGTCTGGCCGAACGTGCTGGCCGCTCACGCCGGCGCGGTCCTCGACGTCGTGGGATCGATCGGCTCGTTGTTCGAGGGCCATCCGAACGTCGTCTGCTGGGGACGGGTCGACGACCTCGGCTCGCTGACCCACCGTCCCGCGGTGGCCGTCAATCCGGTCCGGATGGGAAGCGGCATCAAGATCAAGATGGTCGACTATTTCCGCGAGGGGCTCGGCTGCGTGACGACGCGCGTCGGCGCCCACGGCTTCCCGGTCGAGGGCGCGCCCTTTCTTCTCGCCGACGATGAGGAAGAGTTCGCCGCCCAGCTCGTCGCATGCCTGAACGCGCCCGATGTCTGCATGGAGCTGTCGCAGAGGACAGAGGCCTACCTCCGCCACTTCTCGCCGGAGGCCGCCGCGCAGGCTGTTCTGCGGTGCGCGGACGGATCGCTCGCCGGCGCCGGCGTCTCGTGACGGAACGCCGGGGGCGGAACGTCCGCTGCCCGCGGCCGACGTCGGCAAGCCGGCGGCGCGCCGCCTAGTCTGTCCTGCGTCGCATGACGGAAGGAACGCATGGCTCCTCTCTTCAAGGGTACGAACGAAGACGACGTCTTCTTCACCCGCAGGGCGAGGGCGGCGCCGATACTCTCTTCTTTGCCGAGATGGGGCCTGCCGATCGCGACTCGATCTGGGACTTCGGCTCCGACGACAGGATCGAACTGTCGGGATCCGTCTTCGCGAACCTCGATGCCGACGACGACGGCATCCTCGATGCCTCGGCTCTTTCCCTTTCGGGCGAGGCGGTCGGAACCGATGCGCAGCTGATCCGCAGCCGGACCACGGGCGGCCTGTCCTATGACGCCGACGGCTCCGATCCCGGCGCCGCGCAGGCGATCGCCTTCATCGGCAAGACGCTCGGCTTCCTCGACCACACCGATATCCTGATCGCCTGATCGATGCTGCATGGGCGAGCCGCCGGTCGCAAGCCGGCGGCTTCGTCGTTCATGCTGGGGTGCAGCAATTTGCCGGGGATCCCCTATCTCCCATCAAGAAGGACGCAATTGTCGGGCGCCGATGGTGCCCCGCAGACCGGAAGCCCGCTTGCCGATGCGCAGACCCCTTTCCCGTTTGATCGACGTTTGCCTCGACCGCATGGAGCCGGCGGATGCGTCGCACTGGCACGAATGGCGCGTGATGTCCGCTGTGCGCCTGACCGACGGCACGCGATGGGACGGCCTCGGCCAACTCTGGCGACGGCGGACGACGGACGGCTGGGAATACCGGGCCGTTCCGGAAAGCGCCGCCGACTGGCTCGAGCGTCAGATCTAGGCGGATGCTGTTCGTCGCGGCTCGCACGACTGCGGCGTCGTGGCGGGACGGCTGTGCATGACGACGACATGCCCGGCGAGGAGCGGGCACGCGATTTCGGTCGACGAGGTCGCGTAACCCGGTGCCGTGACGGCAGCCCTCGCGCCGCCGCCGCCCGCCGGCCAGCCCGCCGAAAACCGAACCCCGGCCGAGTCCGTCGGTCGATCCCGGAAACCCCAGGAGCTCGCGCGACGCCGGGACCGGAGAGCGCGCACGCAGACGTCGGGGGATACGACCTGTCCAACGGCGGTCCGTCGACGTGTCGTCGGGGATGGGCGACCCCGAGGAGAGAACGGTCGCGGTGGTGATCGCGGTCGGACCAGCGAAGGCTCCGACCGCTTACCCGCTCGTCAGAAGCGATATCGCAGCGATCCGATCACGTTGCGGCCTTCGTCGCGGTAGCAGTAGCCGGCCTGGCAGCTGTCGGCGCGCTTGTCGAAGAGGTTCTTGGCGTTGATCTGGGCGCTGACGCCCTCGAGCTTGGGGTTGGCCTTGCCGAAATCGTAGGAGAGCGACGCGTCGACGAGAATGCGGGAGTCGTTGCGGAACGTGTTGGTGTCGTCGCCAAAGCTCTCGCCGAGGTATCGGACGCCCGCCCCGAAGCCGAGGCCCTCGGCCGCCCCGCTCTGCACGGTGTAGTCGCTCCAGATCGAGAACTGGTGCTCCGGGATGCCCGAGGGGGCGTTGCCCTCGTTGTCGCCCGCGGTGATCTCGAGGTCGAGATAGGTGTAGGCGGCGGTGAGATTCAGCCCTGCCATCAGGCTGGTCGTGGCCTCCAGCTCGATGCCCTTCGATTCGACTTCGCCCCGCTGGATCTGGAAGTTCGGATTGTTCGGGTCGCTCGCAAGGACGTTGGTCTGCCGGATGCGGAAGAGCGCGGCGTTGATCGCAAGGTTCACCTCGCTCGGCGCATATTTCACGCCGATCTCCTCCTGTTCGCCTTCCGAGGGGCTGAAGGCGTCGCCCGAGAAGCTGTTGCCGATCACCGGCGAGAACGACGTGGAATAGCTGACATAGGGCGAGATGCCGTTGTCGAAGAGGTAGGCGAGGCCGGCGCGGCCGGAGAACTTGTGGTCGTCCTGCGCGCTGGTCGAGACGCTCAACTGGTTGAACGCCTCCTGCTCCAGCCAGTCGTAGCGCCCGCCGAGCGTCAGCACGAAGCGGTTGTATTCGAGCTGATCCTGCAGATAGACGCCGGTCTGGCTCTGCCGCGTCGTGGTTGCGACGAAGTCGAGCGCGGGCGAGGGGATCGGCTGGGTGCCGTAGTTCAGGGTCACGAGGTCGAGGTCGGGCGCCGTGCCGAGCCCGATCTTGTCGTCGACGTCGACATGGTTGTAGTCGAGCCCGCCGAGCAGCGTGTGGGCGACCGGGCCGGTATCGACGTTCACCTGCACCTGGTTGTCCACGGCGATCGAGTCGAGGTCGTCGACGATCCGGCCGGTGGACCGGCTGGCCGTCAGCCCGTCCGGCGAGAGCGCGCCGATCGAGGTGTATTTCACGTCCGCGTCGATGTGGGCGTAGCGCAGGTTCTGGCGCACCGCGACCGTCTCGTTGAAGCGATGCTCGAACTCGTAGCCGATCCGGCCCTGCTGCTGGTCGAAGTCGCCGAAGGCCGGATCGCCCGATTCGAGCCCGGTGGGGCGGCCGTTCTGGTTGAAATAGGTCGCGTTGCCGCCGGTGGTGATGTCGGCGTATTCGCCGAGGATCGTCAGATGCGTGTTGCGGTCGTCGGACCGGAGCGTCAGCGCCGGCGCGATGAAGGTGCGGTCGTCGGGAACGCTGGCGAGATCGGTCTCTGCGGTCCGGGCGAGGCCGGTGATGCGGTAGAGGACGTTGTCGTTTCCGGCCAGCGGACCGGACGCGTCGAACTGGGCTTGGTAGCGGTCGTTGTTGCCGATCTGCGTCTCGATCTCGCGGAACGGCGCGTCGGTCGGGCGCTTCGACGTCAGGTTGACGATGCCGCCCGGCGAGCCGCCGCCGTAGAGCACCGAGCTCGGCCCTTTCAGGACGCTGACGCCCTGCAGGCCGTAGGGCTCGGTCTTGAAGATCGAGAAGTTGCCGGTGAGTTCGCGCAGGCCGTCGCGGTAGACGCCGTTGTAGACGACGTCGAAGCCCCGGATCGAGAAGCTGTCGAAGCGCGGATCGAAGCCGAACGCGCCGACGCGCACGCCCGGCGTGTAGGTCAGCGCCTCCGACAGGGTCTGGACGTTGCGGTCCTCGAGCTGCTGGCGCGAGACCACCGAGATGGACTGCGGCACCTTGTTGAGCGGCGTATCGGTCTTGGTGCCGACATCCGCCGCCTTGGCGACGTAGCCGTCCGTCTCCAGGCCGCTGCCTTCGCCTTCGCCCGGCGTCGGCGTGCCGGCGCTGCCCTCGACCGTGACGGTGTCGAGCTCGATCACGTCCTGCGCGCGAGCCCCCGTCGCACCGATCGCCGTGAGGCAGGTGCATCCCAGAAGGGCGACGGCGAGAGCGCGCGGGGCGGGGCGGGCAGCGAACATGGCGGGATCCTCGAAAGACGCGACTTGTGACCAGTCGATCGACTGCGTAGGAAAACATGACAAGCATAGTCAATATTTGACTGACGCCCGTTCGATCCGGCATGCGGCGGGTGCGGCGAGAGAAATCGGAAGGAAAAACAGCGCCTTGAGACATTCTTCGGACCACGACGGACGGCGTTGGGCTTTGCCGACACGTGTGCACTGCGGCAGAAAGGTCACAGGCGCGTGAGTCCTTCAGGCAGTTCGACCGACGGTCGTGCGCATTCCCTGTGGCGGACGCGCTCCTTCGACCTCGGAACGTCGGAGGCCGGGCCGTGGCGGGTCTTCGTGCATCGACCGGCCGGAGAGCCGCCGCCCGAGGGATGGCCGCTTCTCGTCATCACCGACGGCAACGCGATGATCGCGACGGCGGTCGACGCGCTCCGTGTCCAGTCGAGCTATCCGATGGGCACCCATGTCGGGCCGGGCGTCATCGCGGCGATCGGCTATCCGACGGACGACGCCTACGATCCGCTGCGTCGATCGTTCGACCTCTCGCCGCCGCCGGGACGCTCCTACCCGCCCTTCTCGGAGGGCGGGCCGGCGGTGCGCACGGGCGGCGCGCAGCGCTTCCTCGACGTCATCGAGGCCGAGGTGCTGCCGTTTCTCGGCGGCCTCGCGCCGATAGATCCCGCGCGCCGCACCCTGTTCGGCCATTCGTTCGGCGGCCTCTTCGCCTTGCACGCCCTGTTTTCGGGCTGCCAGGCGTTCTCGCGCTATGTCGCCGCCAGTCCGACCATCTATTGGGAGGATGGCGGTCTTCTGGAGAGCGAGCGACGCTTCGCCGCGACACCGCGGGACAGGGACGTCGTGATCCATCTCTCAGTGGGCGAATACGAGGGCGAGACCCTTGCGCCCTTCCAGTATGGCCGCGAGGACACCGAGACGCGGCTGTCCGGCGCCCGCACCGCGCGCACGCTCCAACTCACGCGGGAGATGGCCGCACGCCTCTCGGCGCTGCCCCGCACGCGCGTCGCATGCGAGATCTATCCCGGCGAAACCCACATGACGATGCTGCCCATTGCGGTCTCGCGGGCGGTGCGCACGGCGTTCGAGATCGACGCCGTCCGATGACGTCGGCCGAACGCGGGCACGGTCGCGGCGCAGTCAACTCTCGAGGGGAGCGGCGGGCAGGCGTGATCTCGAACTCGTCGGCCCCCTCGAATTCCGGCCCGATCAGAGCGCCGCCGCCGCCGACCACCTCCCACTCGCCGAACCGCCGGACGACGCGGCCGAGGCGGGACAGGGCCGGCGCGGGCACCCACTCGCCGCTCGTGGTCTCCATGGGGTCGGCGGCTTTCGCCTGCGCGCCGGTCGCTCAGGCGTGCTCGATCCGCATGCCCGTCTCGCCGTCGAAGACATGGATATGCTCGAAAGGGGCGAGGATGCGCAGTCGCTCGCCCGCCTTCCACTCGCCGTAGCCCGGCCGGTAAGCCTTCACCGCGACGTCGCCGAAGCGCAGGTGGACGATCGTGCCGACGCCGGTCGGCTCGACGAGTTCCACCGCGCAGTCGATGGCATAAGGTGCCTCCGGTCCGGCGAAGGCGATATGCTCGGGGCGGATGCCGACGGTCACCGCCCGGCCGTCCGTGATCCGCAAGTCGCCGAGCGGGATCGACGCGTCGTCGGCGTCGAGGTGCGGCGATCGGCCTTCGACCCCTGCGCGATAGCGCCCCGAGACGAAGTTCATGGCGGGCGAGCCGATGAAGCCGGCAACGAACCGGTTGGCCGGTCGCTGGTAGAGGTCGAGCGGCGTGCCGATCTGCTGGATACGGCCGGCGTCGAGCGCGACGATCCGGTCGGCGAGGGTCATCGCCTCGATCTGGTCGTGCGTGACGTAGATCGAGGTCGCGCCGAGCCGCTGGTGCAGCTTCTTGATCTCGGCGCGCATCTGCTCGCGCAGCCGGGCATCGAGGTTGGACAGGGGCTCGTCGAACAGGAAGGCCTGCGGCTGGCGCACGATGGCCCGTCCCATGGCGACGCGCTGGCGTTGGCCGCCGGAGAGCGCGCGGGGCTTGCGGTCCACGAGCTTCGCGAGGCCAAGCGTCTCGGCCGCGCCCTTCACGGCCTCGGCGATCCGCTCCCTCGCGGTCTTCCGCAGCTTCAGGCTGTAACTCATGTTCCCGGCGACGCTCATGTGCGGGTAGAGCGCGTAGGACTGGAACACCATGGCGATGTTGCGGTCCTTCGGCTCCATGTCGTTGACGCGCTGCCCGGCGATGAGGATGTCGCCCCCGGTGGCTTCCTCCAGCCCCGCGATCATGCGCAGCAGCGTCGACTTCCCGCAGCCCGACGGGCCCACCAGGACGACGAACTCGCCGCTTCGGATCTGGAGGTCGACCGGCTCCAGCACATGGATCGGGCCGAAGGACTTCTGGACGGCGTGGAGGTCGATCGTGGCCATGTCGTTCGTGCCCTTCAGCCTTTGACCGCGCCGGCCGTCAGGCCCTGCACGAGGAAGCGCTGGATGAGGAGGAAGAAGAGAAGCGCGGGGATGAGCGCCAGCACGCCGGCCGCCATCATCTGCCCGAAGTTGACGCCGAACTTCGAGACAAAGGACAGGAGCCCGACCGGAAAGGTGCTGGCATCCGTCTTGGAGATCAGCATCAGCGCGAAGAGAAGCTCGCTCCAGGCGGCGGTGAAGACGAAGCCGAGCGTCGCGGCCATGCCCGGCAGCGTCAGCGGCACGATGATCTCGCGGAACGCCTGGAAGCGGCTGGCGCCGTCGATCATCGCCGCCTCGTCGAGATCCTTCGGGATCGCGTCGAAGAAGGACTGCATGAGAAACACGGCGAAGGGCACGTTGAACGCCGAATAGACGATCACGAGGCCGGTGAGGCTGTTCGTGAGGCCGAGCGGCGCCAGCATGCGGAACATCGGCGCGATCAGCATGACGAGCGGGAACATCTGCGTCACCAGCATCAGGGCGACCAGCCAGAACTTGCCGCGGAAGCGGAAGCGCGACATCGCGTAGCCGGCGCCCGCTGCGATCAGCGTGACGATCACGGCGGTCGAGAGCGAGACGATCAGCGAGTTGCGGAAGAACAGCGGAAAGTCGCTGTTCTCGAGCACGAACGCGAAATGCTCGAAGCTCGTGCGTGACGGCCACAGCCGGACGCCCTCGCTGTAGAGGAGGGCGTTGGGCGTCACCGACACCTTGAGCAGCCAGAAGAGCGGAAACAGCGCGACCACGATGTAGAGGAGGATCGCGGTGCGGTGGGCGATGGTGCCGACGAGGCGCCGGCGGGCAACGGCGGCCATGGATCAGGACCTGTTCAGGAGGGTCTGGCGCAGCATCACGAGCAGCAGCGAATAGATCATCAGGAGCACGAGCAGCACCATGGCGATGGCCGAGGCGTAGCCGAAGTCGAGGCGCCGGAAGGCGGTGGTGAAGATGTAGCTCGCGACGATCTGCGTCCGGTCGGCCGGGCCGCCGTTGGTCATCACCACGATGAGGTCGGCAAAGTTGGCGATCCAGACGGTGCGCAGGAGGATGGTGATCGCGATCGTCGGCGCCAGAAGGGGGAGGGTGATCGAGCGGAAGCGCTCGAACGCTCCGGCGCCGTCGATGGCGGCCGCCTCGTAGATGTCGCGCGGGATCGACTGGAGCGCGGCCAGAAGCGTGATCGCGAAGAACGGGATGCCCCACCAGACGTTGGCGACGATCGGCCCCCACATCGCAAGGTCCGGGTCGGCCAGGATGTTGGAGGGCGTGTCCATGATCCCCAGCGCCGTGAGCCAATGCGGGATCGGGCCGACCACCGGATTGAACAGCCAGGCCCAGTCGAGGCCGGAGAGGAAGCTCGGCACCGCCCAGGGCAGGAAGACCAGCGCCTGCGCGAGGCCTCGTCCGGTGAAGGGACGGTTGAGGAGGAGCGCGAGGATGAGGCCGAAGGTGAACTGGAGCGCCACCGAGGTCGCGGTCCAGAAGACGGTGTTGCCGAGCGCCAGGCGGAAGTCGCTGTCGCCCGACAGCTTCACGAACTGGTCGAACCCGACGAAGCCGCCGCTGAACGGGTTCATCAGCCGGATGTCGCGGAAGGCGTAGGACATGCCGACGACGAGCGGCACGAGCATGATCGCGAGGATCAGGATCACCGCCGGCGCCGCGTAGAGGTAGGGCTCGAGGCGCGCGGTCCAGCTTCGGCGCGGGGCCTGGGCTCCGGGCGGGAAGCCGGTTTGGCCGATCACGGTCATGAGCGCTTCGCCGATGGTGGGAGGAGGGGGGAAGGGCGGCTCACGGCCGCCCTCCGGGGTTCGGCAAAGGGGTCAGTTGCCCATCTGCTTCTTCTTGGCGGCGGTCAGGTAGTCCGCCCACTGTTTGGCAAGCTCCTCCGGCGAGATCGAGCCGAGAAGCGCTTCCTGGCTGGTCTTGATGACGAGCGAATCCTTGAAGAAGGCGAATTCCTCGAGGTCGGTCGGCATCACGGTCGGCACGACGTTCGCGTCCGACAGTTCCTCGAACCAGCCCTTGAACTTGTCCTGCGCGTAGAACGGGTCCTGTTCGGCCGACTTGTGGACGGGCAGGGCGCCGGTGCGCTTGTTCCAGGCGAGATTCCCTTCGGGACCTTCGAGCGCCGCGATCAGCTTCCAGGCGAGGTCCTTGTTCTCGCTGGCGGCGAACATCGACCAGCCGGCATAGCCGATCGTCGGGAAGGCCTTGCCGGCCTCGCCCTTGGGCATCGGCGCGACGCCGTACTGTTCGGGCTTCAGATGCTCGTCGATCGCGATCAGCGCGTCCGGGTCCTGGTCGAGCATCGCGCAGGTGCCGGAATAGAAGCCCGCCACGATCTCGTTGAAGCCCCAGTTGATGGAGTCCTTGGGCGCATGACCGTTCTTGTAGAGGTCGACCACGTAGGTCAGGCCCTTCACCCAGCCGGGCTCGGAAAAGGTCGAGGTGCCATCCTCCTTGAAGAAGGTGTTGTCGCCGTTCGCCGTCGCGCCGAACATGACCCAGCCGTTGAGGCCACCCGGGCCCCCGCGCAGGCAATAGGCGGATTTGCCGGCGGCCTTGATCTTCTCGGCCGCGGCGGTGAACTCCGCCAGGGTTTTCGGCGGCGCCTCGACGCCGGCCGCCTTGAAGACGTCCTTGTTGTAGAGCATCGCCCTGAGATAGAAGCCGTAGGGCAGCATGTAGGCGGTGTTGTCGACGGCGCGGCCGAACTGAAGCGCGCGGTCGTTGAGGCCCGCGGTGTACTGCCAGTCCTTCAGGTAGGGCTCGAGATTCTCCAGCGCGCCGTTCTTGGCGTAGAGCGCCAGCCAAGTGTCGGGCATCTCCACGACGTCGGGCGTCTCGCCGGCCGAGACGGTGGTCGCGAACTGCTCAAAGGCCTGGCCCCAGGGCAGCGAGGTGATCTCCACGGTGACGCCGGGGTTCTCGGCCTCGAAGCCCTTGACGATCTCGCGCAGCGTCGCGGTGCGCTCCGGGCTGGTGATCACCTCGGTCAGCTTGAGCGTCTGGGCAAGGCTCGGGCCGGCGCCGAGCCCGGCCAGAATGGTGGCGGTGAGAAGCGTCCTGATCATGCCATTCCTCCTTTTTTGGTCGTCTTGAAAGCTCAGAGCGTCGCGGCCGCGATGGCCGCTTCGAGGTCACGCCAGAGAAGATCCACCCCCTCCAGGCCGATATGCAGGCGCACGGAGCGCGGATGGATGCCGAAGGCGACGGCGGAGTTCGGCTGCGCCGCCTGCGCCCGCACGATGGCGCCGGGCACCACGAGGCTCTCGTGGCCGCCCCAGCTGACCCCGAGCGAGAAGGTCGAGAGCGCGTCGGTGAAGCGCACCACGTCGACGCCTTCGCGGAACACGAAGGAGAACAGGCCCGACGTGCCGCGCAGCCCCAGCGGCAGGGCGTTGGCAAGGCCGGGATGCGAAACGCCCTCCACCGCCTCGTGGGCCTTCAGCCGCTGCGCGATCGTCAGCGCCGAAGCCTCGTGCGCCTTCATGCGGATCGGAAGCGTGCGCAGGCCGCGGATCAGGAGCCAGCCCTCGAAGGGCGACAGCTTGCCGCCGAGATAGGGATGGGTCTCGCCCCGGATGCGCGCGACGAGGCTCGACGGACCCGCGACGACGCCCGCCACCACGTCGCTGTGGCCGCCGAGATATTTCGAGGCGGAATGCAGGACGAGGTCGACGCCGAGCGCGATCGGGTTCTGGAAGACCGGCGAGGCCCAGGAATTGTCGATCACGGTCATCACGCCGGCCTCGCGGGCGAGCGCCGCCAGCGCGCCGACGTCGTGCGCCTCCATCGCCCAGCTCGTCGGGCTTTCCATGTAGAAGAGCCGCGCGCCGGGCAGGGCCGCCTTCACGGCCGCCTCATCGAGCCCGTCGACATAGTCCACCCGGATGCCCATGCGCTTGGCGAAGGTCTCGAACAGGCGGTAGGCGTCGGGGTAGACGTTGCGGACCGCGAGGATGCGCTCGCCGGGCGACACGAAGGTGAGGACCGTGGAGGAGATCGCCGCCATGCCGCTGGCAAACGACAGCGCGTCCTCGGTGCCCTCCAGCGCGGCCACCTTCTCCTCGAAGATGCGCGTGGTCGGGTTCAGCCCGCGCGAATAGGCCGGACGCTGCTTGAGACCGCGATAGACCGCCTCCATCTCGGCATAGGACTCGAAGGTAAAGAGCGAGGTCTGCACGATGGGCGGCACCACCGCCGCATAGGCGTTGGGCGCGTCGTGGGCCACGATGCCGGCCGCATGCTCCAACCAGTCCATCCCGTCGATCATTGGGACATGTCCTTGATGTCTTCCTCGACGATGGCGAGGATCTGCAACGTCTTCTCCCGCGCGCCGGCCGGATCGCCGGCCCGGATCGCGTCGAACAGCTCGCGGTGGAACGGAAAGGACCGGCGCGCGAAGTCCGGGCGGTCGAAGGGCTTCTCGAAGAAGAGCTCGAAGGCCTCCCGCATCTGCGCCAGCAACTGGCCGAACAGCGGGTTGCGCGTGGCATCGTAGATCGAGAGGTGGAAGGCGAGGTCCTCGCGCCCCGCCGTGCCCTTCTCCAGGTGCACGCGTTCCATCTCCTCCAACGTCGCGCGCATGGTCTCGATATCGGCCGCCTCGGCCCTGACGGCCGCGAGCATGCTGGCCTCGACCTCCAGTCCGCGCCGAACGTCGAGCGTGCGCAGGAGGCCATCGCGCATCGGGCCGGGATCGAAGGACAGGGGCATGTGCACGGTCGCCGCCGAAATGCTCCGGCGCAGGAACGAGCCGCTGCCGCGCCGCGTCTCGACGACGCCCAGCGCCTGGAAGTGACGCATCACCTCGCGCACCGTCGAGCGGCCGATGCCGAGCGCCCCCATCAGTTCGTGTTCCGTCGGCAGGCGCTCCGACGGCTTGAGACCGGCTTGCGCGATGTAGTCCGCGACGATGTCGATCGCGGCCCGCGTCCGGTTGGCGGGAGGGAGGCGGGCCAGCCCGTCGGTCACGCTCGTCTCGCCTCCGCTTTTCCCGAACGATGTTGTCTGACAGCAGACATCATCACTTCAGTGCGGTCAACCGTCCAGCGAATCCAGACGGATACCCGCAAGCGTGAAAGGGGCGACCTGGTCCGGGCCGTCCCGTCAGCAGACCCACCGGGTCAGGCTTGCGACGTCGGGCACCTCAGAACGCGTAGCGCACGCCGCAATAGGGCATCGTCTCGCCCATCCAGCCGAGCAGCTGGTCGAGCCACTGGCGCTTCCAGCCATGCCGGTAGCGGACGTTCGCCATGCCGTTCTCGCTGCGCTTTTCCTCCTGGATGTCGGGCCGCCAGAGAAAGGTCTCGGCCTTCGGGTGCCAGGACATGTTGAGGTCGTGCAGCCCCTCGTTGTGCGTCAGCATGATGACCTCGCACTTCAGCTGCGCCTTGGCCGCGGGCGTCAGCGCGTCGTCGATCTCTGCGAAGAGGCGCCGCCATTCCGCCTGCCAGCCCTCGTGGACGACCACGGGCGAGAAATTGGCGTGGACCTCGTAGCCCGCTTCCACGAAATCGTTGATCGCGCGAATGCGCTCGTCCATCGGCGACGTGCGCACATCGACCAGTTTGGCCATCTCCGCCGGCATCAGCGAGAAGCGCACGCGCGTCCGGCCCTGCGGATCGTAGCGGAGAAGGTCGCGGTTCACGAACTTCGTGGCGAACGACCCTTTCGCATGCGGAAGGTCGCGGAAGGCGGCCACGAGGTCGCGCACGTTGTCCGACACCAGCGCGTCGACCGACAGATCGCCGTTCTCGCCGAGGTCGTAGACCCAGGCGCGGGGGTCGACCTGGTTCGGCGCCGCCTTGGGTCCGGTCGCCGCCGCGTGCTTGCGGATCGCCGCGATCACCTGCCCGACGTTGACGAACACGCTGATCGGGTTCGCGTAGCCCTTGCGGCGGGGGACGTAGCAGTAGGAGCAGGCCATGGCACAGCCGTTCGACGACGAGGGCGCGATGAAGTCGGCGCTCCGCCCGTTCGGGCGCATCTGCAGGCCCTTCTTCACTCCGAGCACCAGAACGTCCCGCTTCAAGCGCAACCAGTCCTCGGCCGACGCGCTGTCGCCGTAGAGCTGGGGAATCCGCGTGTGGCTTTGGACCTCGACGCGCTCCGCGTCCGCAAACCGCGCGAGGATCTCGCGGCCACGCTCGAAGCCGAGCACGGCCGGCTCGAAATAGATCCGCTTCGGGGCGAGGAGCTGGGAAGGGCTTGGCATGCCTGCCATATGGGGCCGTCGCCCCGTCATGCCTATGCGTTCACCGATCGGCCCGCCCGCTGGCTTCCTGCCAGGCGCCGCCGTCCGGTTGCGCGGGATGGGTTCCGGTCAGGCCGGTCGCGCCATCGGCCTCGCGCGGGCAAGACTGGCGCGCCCGCCGGTGGTCTGCGTGAACAGCTCGAGCGTCGCGTCGCCGTCCTCGCCGACCGGCGTGAGCGCTTGATCCATGTAGTTCGCAGCCTCCTTCGAGCGGGTGATCGCCACCGCGGCCACCACCAGCTGGACGATCGCCTTGGCCAGCGAGGCATGCTTGCGTGCGGTCTCCCAGGCGAACCGCGGCCAGAAGACAAACGCGCTTTCCCGGGCCATCTCGGGCCGCCGTTCCGAGGGATGCTTCAGCCGCAGGACCCCGCCCTGGAGGGGGTGGACGTTCTCGAGGCGCACGGTGGTGGCGAACGAGACGAGGATCTTCACGAGGCTGCCGACCGGAACGCCGGTCGCGACGGCGCGGCGCAGAAGCGTCCTTATATGAGCCGGCGTATAGTAGAGAGCCCAGGCCTCGCGATAGATGGCTTCCCATTCCCCCTTCGTCATCTTCGGATGGGCCGTGCAGACATGCTCGACGTCGTAGATGTTGAGGTCGGGATCCATCGCGACGCCTTCGCGCCAGAGCGTCTGGTGGTCCTCGGAGCCGGGCAGCGGGGTCAGGCAGAAGAACTCGATGACGTCGAGCGGCAGTTCGCGCTGGATGATCGCGATGTCGCGACGGATGCTTTCCGGCGTGTCGGCGGGAAAGCCGAGAATGTAGCCGGCCAGCGTGATGATGCCCTGCGCCTTCCAGTCGAGCAACATCCGCCGATACTCGGTGATCTTGTTCTGCCGCTTCTTGGCGTTGATGAGGTTGTCCGGGTTGACGTTCTCGAGCCCGATGAAGACGCGTGTCACGCCGGCCCGCTTCGACTTCTCCACGAAGTGCGGGATCTTGTGGCAGAGCGTGTCGACCTGGATCATCAGCCCGATCGGGATCTTCTCCACTTCGCGCAGGTGGATCAGCCGATCGAGGATCGCCTCCCACTGGCGGTTGCGCGCGAAATTGTCGTCTGTGATGAAGAACTTCGAGATCCCCTGCGCCCAGTTCGTGCGCACGAGCCGCTCCACGTCGTCGGCCGAGCGGAAGCGCGACTTGCGGCCCTGGACGTTGATGATCGTGCAGAACGAGCACTGGTAGGGGCAGCCGCGCCCGGCATCGAAGCTCGAACTGAGGCCGAGCGTATGCTCAACATAGCGCTTGGGCAGAAACGGCGTCGGAGCCTCTTCGAGGCCCGGCAGGTCCTTCATGAAATCGTAGAGGGGCGCGAGCTGCCCGGACGCCGCATCCCGGATCACCCCGTCCAGCCGACCCTCGGCTTCCCCGGCGAAGATCGAGATGCCCATCTCGCGGCAGGCGCCAAGCCCGACCGCGTCGCCGTCCAGCATGGCAAGGCAGCCCGATACGTGGAAGCCGCCCATCGCCACCGGAACGCCTGCCTCGCGAAAGGGGCGCGCGATGTCGAGCGCCCTTGGATACTGGTTGGATTGAACACCCACCAGCGCGACCATGCCGAAGCCGCCTTGCTCGCGCAGCTGAGCGAGAAGCGCGGGGGTATCGATCCGCGTGTTGGTCTCGTCGATCACCACGATGTCGATGGCGATGCCCGGACCCAGCACCTCCCGGTCGGCGCAATCGGCGGCGATGCCGTAGAGGGCCGCCAGCGAGTTCGAGGGTATCATCCCGCGCCACCAGCGGATCACGTAGCCGTCGTCGTCGTAATGCGAGGGCTTGATGAGGATGAGTTGGAAGCGCGGCTGAGGGGAACTGCGTGTGACCGACAAGGTGAGTTCCTTGGGTTGGACCGAGCGAACCGTGGTCGGGCGGGTCGGCCATGACCTTAGGAACACTTCCCGCCCGAAACGTGGCGGGCGGGACCGAAGGCTCCGGGCCGCCGTGGCGATCGGGCCACGCCCCGGTTCACCCCCTGGCGCCGCGGATCATCCCCGTGTTCTCGACGCCGCCTGTTCCAGGAAGAAGCGGAGCATCTCGCGCGATGCGTCGGGACCGGCAGGATCGGCATGGGACCCGGCGCCGTCGCCGCCCGACCAGGCATGCGCGAGGCCCTCGATCCGCCAGTGTTCCCGCGGCTGTGTCCGGCCGCCACCGGGCAGCGTCGTGCGCGTGAAGTCCCGTCCGTTCTCGGTGCCCGTGATCCTCTCGCCGGAGCCATGCCGAGCCGCGTCGAGACCCGCGATACGCTCGCCGTTCGCCGGATGGACGGTCGTGTCGCGGGCGCCGTGAAGGATGATGGCGGGCACGCGCGGCGGCATGGCGCCGTTCGCCCCCGCCTTGCCGGTGCGCATCACGGCCAGCGCCGTTGCGACGTCGCGGGCGCTGGCATGCGGCAGGCCGGAATGGATGCCGACGGCCGCGAAGAGGTCGGGCCGCGTCGATCCGAGAGTGGCGGCCATCGCACCACCCGCCGACAGGCCTGCCGCAAAGATGCGACGGCGGTCGACGGCATGACGGCGGGCGATGTCCTCGACGATCCCCGCCACGATCGCGGGCTCGCCGGTCCCGCCGTCCTGGTGCGCGGGGTCGAACCAGTTCCAGCAGAGATTGGGATTGGCCGAGCGATCCTGCTCGGGATAGGCGACGAGCACGTTGGCCTCCTCGGCGACCACGTTCATCCGCGTGCCCCGCGCGAAGTCTTCCGGGTTCTGCGTGCAGCCGTGCAGCATCACCACGAGCGGGCGCGGCCCCTTGGCCTCGGCCGCCGGCACGTAGAGACGATAGGCGCGTCGCCCGGCCGGACCCTCGTGCACAAGGCGGGCGAACTCGGCCCCGCGCGGCATGTCCGGCGAAGGCTCCGCCGCCCGGCCGGGATGGATCGGAGCGTGGGGTGCAAAGCGCGGCCGGGTGCGCAACGTCGGCTCGCTCGCCGGCGGCTTGCCTCGTGCCGGTTTCACCGCCTCGACCGTCAGCTCGATCGTCGGCCCACGCAAACCGTCCGGCGCGCCGGCGACCGGTCGGGAGGCCCCGCCCAGGCGCTCCTGGATCAGCGCCGTGGCGTCCGACAGGCGCCGGGAGAGAACGAGGCGTTGCGCCTCGGCCAGGAAGGGAAGGGAACGGACCATGCGGTTTTCCTGCAACAAGAGGCCTGGAGACGAGCCGGACCGGGCCCGTCAGTGAATGCGGTCGGCGAGGGCGGCCTTGACCGCCGCACTGGCCTGGAGGCCCCCGAGAACGGTGATCGACCCGATCGTCTCGCGGGCGAGCTCCGCGGGAACGTCGTCGTCGAAGGTCGCCAGGCCGAGCACGCGGACGTGGAGGATCCGGCCCGCCGTCTTGGCGCCTTCGAGGTCGGCCCGGGTGAAGCGGCGCAGTCCGAGTTCGAGCGTCAGCCGCTCGGACGATCGGCGCAGCTCGGCGTCATGGGCGTCGAGATGCTTGCGGATGGCGGTGCGGATGACGTCGCTGCGGTTCGCGTAGAACCCTTCGCGCACCAGGAGGTCGATGCGTCCGAGATCGACATATCCAAGGTTCAGCGTCAGCTTCTCGCTGTCCCCGGCGCGTTCCTGTCCGACGGCCTTCTTCGGCATGCCCCGACTTTCCCATTATGCATCCAAGTGGATGGTAAATGGATGTTCCGGGTTCTGCGCACAAGAGGCGAGGGGCACGGGATCGATGGTGCGACCGAGTGCCGCTGAAAGTCGGCTCGCGGGATCCCCGCCGACACACGAGGCATCGCCGATGACCGCTCCCCCAGCGCTCCCGTCTCCCGCCCCGACGGTGCCAGACCTGCCGGCCGATCGACCGTTCGTCGGATGCGAGGTCCCGGACGCAGGCACTTCCTCCGTGCGGCGATGGTGCCGGAACTGGTGGATGAGCCGGGTTCGTTTGCCAGGACCCGCTGCGGAACCATTCGCGGTGAAGCCAGCTTCGTGATGCACCACGGAGACACACGTCATGACCGACACCAACCGCCGCACGTTTCTGGCAGGCGCCGCCCTGACCGCAGGCGCCGCCGTCACGCTCGCCTCGAACACGGCGGCGTCCGCTCAGTCGGGCGGCGGCGGCGGCGCGTCGGAGCCGACCGCCCCGGCTGCCGCGGGCTATCCGAAGCCCCCGTATCCGACCGACATGCAGCCCTGGCCGGGGCTGGCCTCGCGCATGAATCCGCGTCCCGACCACGGCGAGACGAGCTACAAGGGCTCCGGCAAGCTGGCGGGCAAGAAGGCGCTGATCACGGGGGGCGACAGCGGCATCGGCCGGGCCGCCGCCATCGCCTATGCCCGCGAGGGCGCCGACGTCGCGATCAACTATCTTCCCGCCGAGGAGCCCGACGCCAAGGAAGTCGTCGCGCTGATCGAGGCGGAAGGGCGCAAGGCGGTCGCGATCCCCGGGGACCTGCGTTCGGAGGAATTCTGCCGCAGCCTGATCTCGCAGGCCGCGGACCAGCTCGGCGGCCTCGACATCCTCGTCAACAACGCGGCTCTCCAGCAGACCCGTCCCTCGATCGCCGAGATTTCGTCCGAGCTCTTCGACGACACGATGAAGACCAATGTCTACGCCCCGTTCTGGCTGACGAAAGCCGCGCTGGAGCGCATGGAAGCGGGGGCGGTGATCGTCAACACCTCGTCAGAACAGGCCGGCAACCCGTCACCGGAGATCATGCACTACGCGATGACCCGCGCGGCGGTTCTGAACTTCACCAAGGGGCTGGCCAAGGAACTGGCGCCGCGTGGCATCCGCGTCAACGCGGTCGCGCCGGGACCGTTCTGGACGCCGCTCCAGGTTTCGGGCGGGGCGACGACGGAGAAGCTGCGCACCTTCGGCGGCGATTCGCCCATGGGCCGCGCCGGCCAGCCGGCCGAGATCGCAGCTCTCTACGTCGCCGCGGCCGACCCGCTGCTGAGCTATTCCACGGGCCAGATCTTCGGATCGACGGGTGGCAACGGCCAGCCGGCCTGATGCGAGAGCGGGGCGCCGGAACGGTGCCCTTGCCGTTCCGCGATCCGGCCGTATCGCGGCGGCCCGCGTTCGCATGAGGGAGCAGATGCCGCGCTGGCGGTCTCGGGCACCGCGCCTTGGTCGCTGCAGTTGGCTGGGGGGAGGGACCGAAACGCCGGGACTGGAACCCCACACCGCGGGATGGGCGTGGCCGGCGAAGGAAGAAAGTTCCCTTCCGCTCCGATCGGCGCAATCGCGTTCCTTGGAGAAGCCGGGACCCATCGCCCATATCTCACCCATCGGATCGATCCCCGTCCAAAGGACAAGTCGCATGAAATGCCTCGTTGCCACCGCTCTCGCCCTCGCGCTCTCGAGCGGCGCGGCATTCGCTGGAAGCCTTGCGGACGTGCAATCGGCGAAGGCCCTGCGCATCGGGACCGAAGGCACCTATGCGCCGTTCACGTTTCACGACGCCTCCGGCCAGCTCGTCGGCTTCGACGTCGAGATCGGCCGGGAGGTCGCAAAGCGCCTGGGCGTGGAGGCCACGTTCGTCGAGGGCAAGTGGGATGGGTTGATCGCGGGCCTCGCCGCCGACCGCTACGATGCGGTGATCAACCAGGTCGGCATCACCGAGGAGCGCAAGGCGCGCTTCGACTTCTCCGATCCCTATATCGTATCCAAGGCCGTCCTGATCGTGAAGCAGGGCAACGAGGCGATCAAGGGCTTCGGCGATCTCAAGGGCAAGCGGGCGGCACAGTCCCTGACGTCGAACTACGGCCGCCTTGCGGAAGAGGCGGGCGCGACGCTTGTGGGAACGGACGGGTTCGACCAGTCGGTTCAGCTCGTGCTGACGGGCCGCGCCGACGCCACGATCAACGACAACCTGTCCTTCCTCGACTTCAAGAAGCAGAAGCCCGACGCGCCCGTCGTCGTGGTCGCGACACAGGGCGAGGCCGCCGCCTCGGGGATCATCGTCCAGAAGGATAACCCCGATCTCGTCGCCGCGATCAACAAGGCGCTCGGCGAGATGAAGGCGGACGGCACCTACGAGGCGATCTCGCAGCGCTACTTCGGGGCCGACGTCTCGCGCTGAGGCTGGCCCTCCCGTCTTCCGCGATCGATCGGCCGCCCTATCATCCCCGATGCGGGGCGGCTGCGTCGCGCAACGTGACAAGAACGGATCGCTGTGCCTCCCAGCCTGCAACTCATGCTCGACTCGCTCTGGCCGCTGGTTCGGGCCGGGCTGACGTTCACGGTGCCGCTCGCCATCCTGTCGTTCGCCATCGGGCTGACGATCGGGTTCGCGACGGCGGTGGTCCGGTTGTTCGCGCCCAGGCCGATCGTGGCGATCGCGCGCTTCTACGTCTGGTTCATTCGCGGCACGCCGCTGCTGGTGCAGCTGTTCGTCATCTTCTACGGACTGCCGAGCCTCGGCATCCTGATCGACGCCTTTCCCGCGGCCCTGATCGGCTTCTCGCTCAGCGTCGGCGCCTACACCTCAGAGATCATCCGCGCCGCCCTCTCGTCCATCCCGAAGGGCCAATGGGAGGCGGCCTACTCGATCGGCATGACGCAGCGCCAGGCGATGACGCGCACCGTGGTGCCCCAGGCGTTGCGCGTCGCCGTACCCTCGCTTTCGAACTCGTTCATATCCCTAGTCAAGGATACCTCGCTGGCCGCCGCGATCACGGTGCCGGAGCTGTTCCAGCAGGCTCAGCGGGTCGTCGCCGTGACCTACGAGCCGCTGATCCTCTACATCGAGGCGGCCCTGATATATCTGGCGCTGTCGTCCGTCCTGTCGGCGCTGCAGAACAGGCTGGAACGCCGATTCTCCAGCTATGGCGGATATGTCGAGGGCCGGTCATGATCCGCCTCTCGGGCCTTCGCAAGAGTTTCGGCGAGAACACCGTGTTGGACGGCGTCGATCTCGACATCGCGCCGGGGCGCGTCACCGCCTTGATCGGCCCCTCGGGCAGCGGCAAGAGCACGCTCCTGCGATGCGTCAACCTTCTCGAGGTTCCCGAAGCCGGCAGCCTCGAACTCGACACGCTGCGGATCACCTTCAACCCCGATGGGCGCCTGCCGCAGAAGGACGTTCTGGCCGTGCGGCGAAGCACCGGCATGGTGTTCCAGAACTTCCAGCTCTTTCCCCATCGCACGGTGATGGAGAACGTCACGGAAAGTCTCGTCATCGTCCAGCGGTGGCCGCTCGACCGGGCGCGGGCGCGGGCCGCGGAACTCCTGCGGACCGTCGGCATGGGGGACAAGGCGGACGCCTATCCCGCCACGCTTTCCGGCGGGCAGCAGCAACGCGTCGCCATCGCACGCGCACTCGCGGCGTCCCCGAAGCTGCTTCTGTGCGACGAGCCGACCTCGGCGCTCGATCCCGAACTCGCTGCCGAAGTCGTCGACGTCCTCGGCAGGCTCGCCGAGGACGGGATGACGATGCTGATGGCCACGCACGATCTGCGGCTCGCCGGCCGCATCGCCCAGCACGTGGTCTTTCTCCAGGGCGGCGAGATCGTCGAGCAGGGGCCGCCGGCGGAGATCTTCGGCCATCCGCGGGACGAGCGCACGATACGCTTCGTGAGAACCCTGTCGAACACGGCCTGACAGGCCTGCCCGCGTTCGGACGGCGTCTCGTCGCCCTTCGCCCCGGGGTGCCGATCAACGAAACCTTCACTGGAACGGCTTACACCGGAACCGTCGCCGTCACGGTGCGGCCGGCCGGCATCGTCCAGAGATGGTTCTCCATGTTTCCCAAGCTTACGATATCGCGCAAGCTGATCCTTGCCTTCGCGGCGATCATGGTCGTTCTCTTTGCGGCGAACGGCCTGCTCTGGTCGAGCATGTCGGATGCTTCGTCCGCCAACGGCGCGCAGACGAACAACCTGATGGCCTCGTTGCAGGCCGAGCGCATGCGCGCATCGCTGTATCGCCAGCAGAACGCCATCGGCAACAATCTCCTCACCGGCGAGGAGCGCTTCCTCAAGACCTATGCTGACGCCAAGAGCGGCTTCGGGAAGGCCGCCGACGAGTTCCTCGCCTTGTCTCCCTCGGACGAGCAGCGGTCGAAGGTCTCGACGGCGCGCACGGTGGTCGAGACCTGGTGGGACAAGGCCGGCAATCGCATGATCGAGCTCGGCCGCGATCCCGCGACCCGGGCCGAGGCGCTGGCCCTGCCCAAGCAGTTCCCGCTGACGCAGGCCTACGACCTGCTTGACGACGCCCTGAAGGTCCAGCAGGAACTCATCGCCTCGAACGGCGCGTCCGCCGACGTCGCGAACACGATGTCCATGCGCACGATGGTCGGCTCGCTCGCGATCAGCGGCGCCATCGCCCTCCTCATGGGCTGGATGCTGGTCCGCACGATCTCGCGGCCGATCGTCGGGCTGACCGGCGCGATGCGCCGGCTGGCAGCGGGCGACACCTCGATCCACATCCCCGAAACCGAGCGCCGCGACGAGATCGGCGACATGGCCGGCGCGGTCCAGGTCTTCAAGGACGCGGCGCTGGAAAAGCTCCGGCTCGAAGCGGAGGCCGAGGCCAGCCGCGAGACCCGTGCGGCCGGTGCGGCCCGTCAGGCGGCGATCGATCAGGCGAAGGCGGAGGACCTGCGCGTCTTCGTCCATCTTGTCGAGGAAAGCTTCCAGAGCCTTTCGCAAGGCGACCTCACCGTGCGCATGGCCGCGACCACCGCACCCGAATTCGAGCCCATCCGCCGGACGTTCAACGCGTCGGTGGAAGCTCTCGAAGGCGCGATCGGAACGGTGGTCGAATCCGTCGGCACGATCCGCCTCGGGCTCGGTGAGATCGCGGCGGCCTCGGGTGACCTCGCCCATCGCACCGAACAGCAGGCGGCCTCGCTGGAGGAAACCGTTGCGGCGCTCGCGGACGTGACGGTCACCATCGACGGAACGGCGGCCGGGGCCGGCGACGCGCAGCGGGCGGCTTCCGGCACGGAGCGGGTCGCTGCGGCCGGCGGCGAGATCGTCGCCCGCGCGGTGACGGCCATGGCCGCGATCAAGGCGTCGTCGGACCAGATCGGGCGGATCATCGGCGTCATCGACGAGATCGCCTTCCAGACCAACCTCCTGGCGCTGAACGCCGGTGTCGAGGCCGCGCGCGCCGGGGAAGCGGGCCGTGGCTTCGCCGTGGTGGCGCAGGAAGTGCGCGGCCTTGCCCAGCGCTCGGCGGAAGCGGCCAAGGAGATCAAGTCGCTGATCTCGAGCTCCGCCTCGCAGGTCTCGATCGGCGTCGACCTCGTCTCCGCCTCCGGCTCGTCGCTCGAGGACATCGTCGCCAAGGTCGGCGACGTCAGCGGGATCGTCTCTCGCATCGCCGAAAGCGCGAGCGATCAGGCGCGGCGTTTGAAGGAGGTCGCGTCCGCGGCCGACCAGATGGATCACGTGACGCAGCAGAATGCGGCCATGGTCGAGGAAACCACCGCGGCGGCCAAGGCCTTGACGGACGAGACGGAACGGCTCGCCGCCCTCACGCGGCGTTTCCGGATCCGCTCGGCGATCGCCGCCCCGCCCGCCGCGCGGGCGACAACGCCCCGCGCGCCCGTGGTGCAGATGCGCACGCTCGGCTCCGGCGGCGCTGCCGCGAGGCCCGTCTCCGCTGCATCCGAATGGGAAGACTTCTGAGGCGCACGCCCTGACGCCGTCCGGCCGCCGCCCGCTCGTTGTCAGGGTGCCCAAGGCGGAAGTGCTTCATCGAAGGCGTTCCGACCGCAAGCAGGAGGGCGATCCTGGTTCCCGCGTTAGCGCGCGCTAGCCAACGTCTGCCCGAAGCAACGGATCGGCCCCGTCCTCGCCGGCCGCACGATGGGACGGCGAGATCCGGTCGACGGCCCGTTCCACGATGGACAGGTGCTCCAGCATGGCGCGCGCCGCGCGATCGGCGTCGCCATCGAGGATGGCGGCCACCACGGCCCCGTGCTCGCGCTGCGAATGGGCGATGCGGTGCAGCGCCTCGAACTGCATCCGGCGGAAGGGGGCGAGCCGGCGGCGCACGGAGCGGGTCGTCTCCTCCAGGAAGCCGTTGTGCGAGCCGGCATAGAGCGCGTCGTGGAACTGCTCGTTGTGCGCGAGGTAGCCGCCGACGTCGCCGCGCAGCACCAGTTCGGCGCCGTGCGCGTGGAGATGCGATAGCGCCTCGCATTCGCCCGGCGTCATCGCCTCGGCCGACAGCCGGGCGCAGAGCGCTTCCAACTCGCCCATGACGCGGAAGATGTCGTGAAGCTCGCGTTCGCCGACATTGGTGACGATCGTGCCGCGATGGGGGCGGGACAGGGCAAGCCCGATCGATTCGAGCTGGCGCAGCGCCTCGCGGATCGGCGTACGCGAGACGCCGAACTCGGCCGCAAGGCTCGTCTCGTCGAGCGCCTCGCCGGGGCGAAGGATGCCGTGGACGATCCGATCGGACAGGACCTCGCGGATCATGTCCGCCTGCGTGCGCTTGGGATGCTTCGTCATTGCGCCAGTATCAGGCGGCTTGGGCGCGCGAGGCAATGTAGGTCCGCCAGCCGCCGAACTCGGTGATCTCGGTGGCCCCGTCGAGCGCGGCCGGCTCGCACAGGAAGCCGGACACCTCGGACCCGTCGTCGAGCACGAGCTTGCCGATCCCGAGCGGCTGGGGAATGGCGGCGACGAAACGGCCGAAGGCGGCGGGCGAGAGCCGCCAGACCTCCACGGCGATGCCCGGTCCCGCAAAGCCCGGCGCGCGCACGAGACCGGGCTTGGGCGGCACGGTGCCCGCGAGCGCGTAGAGGCGATAGCCCGGCGCGGTGCGGGCTTCCGTCAGGAGCGCGCCGCCGAGCTCCGTCAGCTGACCGTTCAGCGGCATGCCGGTGAGGTGGGCGCCGACGACCGCGATGGCGATGTCGTCGGTCGGCCTGTCGGCGACCGCGGGCGGCTGGAGGGTGCGGTCGACACCGGCCCCGGTTTCGGCCGCCGCGTGGAGGCGGGCGGCGAAGGGGGCGAGCGCCTCGTCCGTGTCGCTCGGGGCGACGAGCTGCACGCCGAAGGGCAGGCCGGCCTCCGTGAAGCCGGCGGGCACGGCGATGGCGGCGCAGCCGAAGAAGTTGGCGAAGTTGGTGTAGCGGCCGAAGCGGGCATTCAGCGCGACCGGATCGCCCCGCATCGCCTCGACCGTCTGGATGTCCGGCGAGGTCGGCAGGAGGAGGGCGTCGACCTTCGCCCACTCGCGCTCGGCTTCGCGCCGCAGCGCCTCCAGCCGGTAGCGACCGGCGAAGGCATCCACCGCGGTCATGCCCCGCGCGCCCTCGATGATGGTGCGCACCGTGGCGTCCATCGCGCCCGGTGCCCGGTCGATGAACGGCAGGACGGCGTGCAACCGCTCGGCCACCCAGGGGCCCTCGTAGAGCAGCGCCGCCGCCTCGCGGAACGGCCGGTAGTCGAAGCGGACGATCTCGGCGCCGAGCGTGCGGGCGCGTTCGACGCTCGCCGCGTAGAGCGCGCGATAGCCCTCGTTGCCGAAGAATTCGAGTTCGTCGTCCTCGGGCACGCCGACGCGCAGGCGCGCGGGCAGCGCGGCCTCGCTGAGGCGCCGCGAGAAGGGGTCGCTTTCCTCGAAGCCCTCGGCCACCCGCCGCACCTCCAACCCGTCGGCGACGGAAGCCGCGAAAACGGTGACGACGTCGAGCGAACGGCAGGCCGGCACGACGCCCGCGGTGGCGACGCGGCCGGGCGAGGGCTTGATGCCGACGATGTTGTTGAAGGCGGCGGGCACGCGGCCGGAGCCCGCCGTGTCGGTGCCGAGCGAGAAGGCGGCCAGGCCCGCCGCCACCGCGACGCCCGAGCCCGAGGACGAGCCACCCGAAACGTACCTCGCGTCGAAGACGCAGCGCGGCGCGCCATAGGGCGAGCGCGTGCCGTTAAGGCCGGTGGCGAACTGGTCGAGATTGGTCTTGCCGATGACGAGGGCGCCTGCCGCCTTTAGCCGGGCCACGACCGGCGCATCCGCCGCCGGCTCGTAGGCGAAGTCGGGACACCCGGCGGTGGTGGGCAGGCCGGCGACGTCGATATTGTCCTTGACCGCGACGGGCAGGCCCCAGAGCGGCAGGGAGTTGGGCTCCGGCGCGCGTGCGAGAATGTCGGCAACGGCTGCGCGGAGCGCGTCCGGCGCGGTCCGCGCGATGAAGATCGCGGGATCGGCCGCCGCCAGCCGTTCGAGAAGGGCGTCCACCATCTCCGGCAGGGTCAGGCCGGACGCATAGGCAGCCCGAAGACGGGCGAAGTCGAGGACGGTGGGCAGTGTCATGTCGCGGGCTTTCGAAAGGGTCAGGCGTCGCCGAGGATGCGCACGGGGGCCGCCCAGGAGATGAGGACAGTGCAGCCCTCGTCGGACCAGACGCGGTGGACGCTGCCGGGCGGGTTGAGGACGACGTCGCCGGCCCGGTAGGTGCCGCGCTCGTCGCTCTGGCTCCCCGCGAGGACGAGGATCGTCTCGAGGCCGGTATGCTCGTGGCGTGGCACGCCGGCGCCCGGCCGGTAGCGCAGGAGGGCCAGCGCAGGACCGCCGCTTTCCCCCGGCCGCTGGAGATGCGCGATCTCGACGCCCTCGCGGAACGGCTCGAAGGCGGCGTCGCAAAAGGCGCCCGTGGCCAGGCCCGGAAAATGCACGGGGTCGCTCATGCGAGGGCCTCCAGGATGGCGTCCGTCTCTGCGGTCCAGCCGACGATCGCGCCTTGCGCGCGGATCATCGCGAGCGTCGCGGCCTTGAATTCGGGGAAGTAGCTTTCGGTCGCGTCCTCGGCGAGCAGGCACTCGTAGCCCCGGTCGTTGGCCTCGCGCATCGTGGTCTGGACGCAGACCTCCGTGGTGACGCCGGCGAAGACGAGCTGTCGCAGGCCGAGCCTTTCAAGCTCCGCGTCCAGCGGTGTCGCGTGGAAGGCACCCTTGCCGGGCTTGTCGAGCACCAACTCGCCCGGCAGGGGCGCGAGGTCGGGCACGATGTCGGCGCCTGGCTCGCCGCGGACGAGGATGCGCCCCATCGGGCCGGGATCGCCGATGCGTTTTCCCTCGGGGCCGCGCAGACGCTTGGCCGGCGGGCAGTCCGACAGGTCGGGCGCATGGCACTCGCGCGTGTGGATCACCGGGCGCCCGGCGGCGCGAAAGCCCGCGATCAGTTTCGCCACGGCGGGCACGATCGCCTGGAGCGGGTGCACGTCGTTGCCGAGACTCTCGCCGAAGCCGCCGGGCTCGAGGAAGTCGCGCTGCATGTCGATGACGACGAGGCCGACGCGGGCCGGGTCGAGCGCGAACGCAAAGGGCAGGGCGGAAACGGTTCCCATCAGACGTGCCCCGCCATGGCGCGGCCGATCGCGAACGGATCGGCCGCCGCGCCGCCGGGCGTCTCCATCACGATCCGCCCCTCGAAGAGGACGAGGATGCGGTCCGACAGCGCGATCACCTCGTCGAGGTCTTCGGAGACGAGGAGGACGGCCGTGCCCCGGTTGCGCGCGGCCATCAGCTGGGCGCGGATGTCGGCGACCGCCCCGAAGTCGAGCCCGAAGCACGGGTTGGCGACGACGAGGAGGTCGGTCTCGCCCTGAAGCTCGCGGGCGAGCACCGCGCGCTGCACGTTGCCGCCCGACAGCGTGGCGATCGGCGAGCCGGGGCTCTGCGTCTTCACCGAGTAGGCCGCGATCAGCCGCTCGGCGTCGCGCCGCATGCGGGCGCGGTCGAGGAGGCGGATCGGCGCGCCCGCCTCGTCGCGGTCGAAGGAGCGGAAGGCGAGGTTGTCGGAGACCGACATGCGGCCGACGCAGGCGTTGCGCAACGGCTCCTCCGGCAGGCAGCGGACCCGCCGCGCCTGCGCCTCGGCCCGGCTCGCCCGGTAGATCTTGCCCCCGACCTCGAGTACGCCGCCGTCCGCCGGTGTCTGTCCCGAGAGGACCTCGACTAGCGTCGTCTGGCCGTTGCCCGAGATGCCGGCGATGCCGACGATCTCGCCGGGCGCAACCTCCAGATGGTCGATCGCGATCGCGCCCCGACTGCCCGGCAGGCCGGCGGTGAGGTTTTCCAGCCGCAGCACCGGCGGCGCGGTGGGCGAGGCCGTGCGGGCGGGGGCCTCGGTGAGTTCACGCTCGCCGATCATCATCCGCGCCATGTCCTCGACGGTGAGGTCCGCCACCTTGCCGCCGCCGGCGGCACGTCCCTTTCGCAGCACGCTGACCCGGTCGCAGAACCGCGTGACCTCCGAGAACTTGTGGGTGATGAGGAGCACGGCCATGCCGGTCTCGGCGGCGCGGGTGCGCAGGAAGGACAGCACCTCCTCCGCCTCGCCCGGCGTCAGCACCGAGGTCGGCTCGTCGAGCACGAGGACGCGGGAGCCGAGATAGAGCTGCTTCAGGATCTCGGTCTTCTGCCGCTCGCCGGCCGACAGGCGGTCCACGGCGACATCGAGCGGCACGCGGAGCGGCATCGTCTCCATGAAGGCGGCGAGGCGCCGGCGCTCGGCCCGCCAGTCCACGACGCGCGGCACCGTGGCGCCGGCCATCACGAGGTTCTCCAGAACGCTCATCGCGGGCACCAGCGTGAAGTGCTGATAGACCATGCCGAGGCCGAGCCGGCGCGCGTCGCGCGGCGAGCCGACGGCCACCTCGCGACCGTCGAGCACCACGGCGCCGGCGTCCGGCCGGTGGTAGCCGAGAATGCATTTCACGAGCGTCGACTTGCCCGCCCCGTTCTCGCCGAGCAGCGCGTGGAACTCGCCGGGATGGAGCGCGATCGTCACGTCGTCGAGCGCCGTGAAGGCGCCGAACCGCTTGGTGAGGCCGACGGCTTCGAGAAGTGGGCGCGATCCACGCGTCTCGGCGGCCTCGGGCTCGTCGTCGGGCAGCGCCTCCAGCGCGCTCATGCGGTGATCGCCTCGATCAACGCGGCGCTCGAGGCCACGGCGCCGAAGACGCCGCCCTGCATGGTCACCATCTTGATCGCGGCCTCGTGGTTGCCGCGGTCGGTGGCGCCGCAGCAGTCCTCCAGGATCACGCACTCGAAGCCGCGGTCGTTGGCCTCGCGCATGGTGGTGTGGACGCAGACGTCGGTGGTGATGCCGGTGAGGACGATGTTGCGGATGCCGCGCGCGTGGAGGATCAGCTCGAGGTCGGTGGCGCAGAACGAGCCCTTGCCGGGCTTGTCGATGACGACCTCGCCGGGCAGGGGCGCGAGTTCGGGGATGATCTCCCAGCCCGGCTCGCCGCGCACCAGGATGCGCCCGCAGGGGCCGGGATCGCCGATGCCGGCGCCGATCTGGCGCGAACGCCAGCGCTTGTTGGCGGGAAGGTCGGCCAGGTCCGGCCGATGCCCCTCGCGCGTGTGGATGATGGGGAAGCCCCTGTCGCGCATGGCGGCGAGAACGCTACGGATCGGTTCGATCGGCGCGCGTGTCAGCTGGAGGTCGTAGCCCATCTTGTCGACATAGCCGCCGGGGCCGCAGAAGTCGGTCTGCATGTCGATGATGACGAGCGCAGTGGTCGCGGGCGCAAGGCTCCCATCGTAGGGCCAGCGATAGGGGGTGGAGGCGATCGTGAGACCGGCGGCGTTCAGCGTGTCCATCGCTCCGGCTCCTTATTCGGCGGCCTGGGGAAGGGCGTCGCCGTATCGGCGCGTCGGGGCGGGGAAGCCGCAGGACGTGCCGTCCACGATCTTCACCTCGTCCTCCCATGCTAAGCGATAGCGGCCGGCGACCATGTCCTGCATGTACGTGTAGGGGCAGTCCTGCGCGCCGCCCTGGACCGCGACGTAGCCGCGATGGCCGAGCTGGTAGATGTTGTTCTCGACGCCCCAGCCGCGACGCGCCTCGCGCACGAGGTCGGGCCGGACTTCCGCGGTGATGATTTCGTCGACGCGGCCGGTGGTGCCGTGGGCGAGAACCGTGCCGTCGAAGTTGACGATCATGCCCTCGCCCATGGAATCGAACGAGCCGTCCGATCCGCACATGCAGACATTCGCGGTCACCATGAGATTGCAGAAGGCGTTGACCTGATTGGTGAAGCGCCAGCTTTCGCGGATCGGCGCGGTGTAGCCGGCCGTGCGCAGCATGATCTCGGCGCCCTTGTAGGCGCATTCGCGCGCCATCTCGGGGAACATGCCGTCGTGGCAGATGATGAGGGCGAGCTTGGCGCCCTTCGGCCCGTCGATGACGGGGATGCCGAGATTGCCGGGCTCCCAGGGCTCGACCGGAACCCAGGGATGGAGCTTGCGGTAGTTCAGCCGGATCTCGCCGGTGTCGTCGATCACGAGGCCGGTGTTGTAGGGCATGCCGCCGGGGTTCAGCTCCATGATAGAGAAGCAGCCCCAGATGCGGTTGTCGCGGCACGCCTTGCGGAACGCCTCGACCTCGGGCCCGTCCACGCGGCACATGATGGCCGGGTTGGTGTCCATCGACAGGCCGTGGAGCGAGTATTCCGGGAAGACCACGAGATCCATGGTCGAGAGGTTGCGGCGCGCCTTGCCGACCATGGCGACGATGCGCGCCGTCTGGCGCCGGAGGTCGTCCGGGGTGGCGACGGTCGGCAGCTGCAGCTGCACGCAGCCGATGACGACGCCATTGTCCGATTTGTTCAGTCCGCCGAGGCCGTTCATGCCGGGCTCCTATTTGGTGATGGAAAGCTCGCGCGGCGCGCCGTCGAGGGCGCGGCGGGGCGAGGAGGTGAGGACGAGGATCACGAGCGTCAGCACATACGGCGCGGCATAGAAGAGGTAGGTGCCGCCGGTGACGCCGACCGACTGGAGCGCGGGTCCGAGCGCGCCCGCCCCGCCGAAGAGGAGCGCCGCCCCGAAGCAGGCGACCGGGTTCCACCGCGCGAAGATGACGAGGGCGACGGCGATCAACCCTTGACCGGACGAGATGCCCTCGTTCCAGGAGCCGGGATAGTAGAGCGAGAGGTAGGCGCCGCCGACGCCGGCCATGAAGCCGCCGAACATGGTGGCCGCGATGCGCACGGGGACGATCGGATAGCCCATGGCGCGCGCGGCATCCGCGCTGTCGCCGACCATGCGCAGGACCAGGCCGACCCGCGTGCGGCGGAAGGCGAAGCCCATCGCGAACGCGATCGCGATGCCGACGAGGAACAGGGGATTGATCTGGAGCGCCGCCCGAAGCGCCGGGTCGCTGGTCCAGAAGCCGAGGTCGATCGCCTGGAGCATGGGCGCGGCGGGCTGGATCAGCGGCTTGCCGAAGTAGAAGGCGAGGCCCGTGCCGAAGATCATCAGGGCGATGCCGACCGCGATGTCGTTGACGCCTTTCAAGGAGCAGATCGCGCCGTGCAGGAGCCCGAACAAGGTGCCGGCGAGCCCGGCGGCGAGCACCCCGGCCCAGGGGCTGCCGGTCAGGAGCGAGCCGCCGTAGCCGGCCATCGCGCCGAAGACGAGCGTGCCCTCGAGGCCGAGATTGATGCGGCCCGACTTCTCCGTCACGCACTCGCCGAGGCTGACGAAGAGGAACGGCGTCGAGACGCGGATCGCGCCGCCCAGAACCGCCACGAGGACGCTCCAGAGATCGAGGCTCATCGGGCACCCCCTTCCGCGCGCAGGGCTTTCGGCACGAGACGTCCGGCCAGCGTCTCCGACAGGAGGATCGACAGGAACAGGCAGCCCTGGAGGACGAGCATGGTCGCGTCCGGCAGGCCCATGCGCCGCTGCACGAGGCCGCCCGCCGCTGCGATGCCGCCGACGAGGATCGCCATCGGCACGATGGCGAGCGGGTTCTGCCGCGCGAGGAACGCGACGAGGATTCCGGTGTAGCCAGTGCCCGCGATCAGCGAGGCGTTGGCCGAGCCCTGCACGGCCGCCATGTCGATCATCCCCGCGATGCCGGCCGCCGCGCCGCCGGCGATCGCGAAGGCGACGACGAGCCGCCCGACCAGCAGGCCCTGCACGGCGGCGGCGCGCGGATTGCCGCCGGCGATGCGCGCGGCGAAGCCGAACGTGGTGCGCCGGATCACGAAGGCGCTCACGAGGCAGGCGAGGACGCCGACCGCAAAGCCCCAGTGCACGTCGATTCCCGGCAGGGTGCCGATGCGCAAGTCCGCCGGGATCGGCGTGGTGGAGGGCTTGTTGAGGCTCGCCGGATCGCGCAGCGGCCCTTCCACGATGTGGTTGAACAGTGCGATGGCGATGTAGCTGAGAAGCAGCGAGGCGATGGTCTCGTTGACCCCTCGCGCATGGCGCAGCCAGCCGGCAAGGCCGATCCAGAGCCCGCCCGCCAGCGCGCCGGCCAACGCCATCGCGGCGATGCCCGGTACCGGCGACAGGCCGGCCAGAGCTGCGCCCGTCGCCGCGGCTGCCAGACCGCCGAGCACGAAGGCGCCTTCGCCGCCGATGATCACGAGGCCGAGCTGCGCCGGCAGCGCGACGCAGAGCGCGGTGAGGAGGAGGGGCGCCGCGCGCTGCAGCGTGTTGGCGATCGAGAAGGCCGTGCCGAACCCGCCGCGCCAGACGAGGCTCGCGAACGTCGCCGGCGAATGGCCCTGCAGGCCCAGGAACAGCGCGAACGCCGCAAAGCCCGCAAGGATCGCGAGGACCGGCAGGAGCACGGCCTCGATCCGCCGGCATGCGGCGTCCGAGAGGCCGCGCGCCGGCGCGGCCAGGGGAGAGGCGAGATCGAGGCTCATCGCGGCCGGTCCCTGCTCGCTCAGGCCGTCGAGCCGACGACGCCCTCGACGAGATAGTCCATCTTTTCCAGCTCGATTGCGGTCTCCGGATAGCTCTGGCCGGCAGCCACCACCTCCTTGCCCTTGTTGTCCTTGAGTGGCCCCTTGATGACGGCGTAGCCGCCTTTCATTATCTCGGCGCGCACGCTGTCGGCTTGGGCACGCGCGGCCTCCGAGACCATGGCGCCATAGGGGCTCGACTTCACGAAGCCTTCCGCAAGACCGCCGCGCACGAAGTTCGGCAGCGGTTCGCCGCCTTGCGCCTTCTCGACGAAGGAGCGGTAGACGTTGGCCCAGTCCCATTCGGCGCCGGTGAGGTAGTGCTCGGGGGCGAGCTCGGCCTGGCTCGTGTGGTAGCCGGTGACGAACGAGCCGCGGCCGGCCGCCGTCTGCACCAGCACCTTCGGCCCGTCGACATGGCAGGTGATGACGTCGACGCCTTGGTCGATCAGTGCGTTGGCGGCCTCCGCCTCCTTGACCGGCATCGACCAGTCGCCGGTGAAGATGACCTGCGTCGTAATCGACGGATCGACCGAGCGCGCGCCGAGCGTGAAGGAGTTGATGTTGAGGAGGACCTGCGGGATCGGCTTGGCGGCGATGAAGCCGAGCTTCTTCGACTTCGACTGGTGGCCGGCGACGATGCCCGACAGGTACTGCGCCATGCCGATATAGCCGAAATAGGAGCCGGCGTTCTCGGGATCGCTCTCGCTCCAGAGGCCGCCGCAATGGCGGAACTGAACATCCGGGTTGGCGGTGGCGGCTTCCAGCACGAAGGGCTTGTAGTAGCCGAACGAGGTCGGGAAGAGGAGCTTGGCGCCGTCGAGCTCGATCATCGACTGCATGGAGCGCGAGACCGCCTCGCTCTCGGCGACGTTCTCCTCCTCCAGGACGGTGACGCCGGGCATTGCCTTGATGATGGCGGCGGCCTGCGCATGGGCCTGGTTGTAGCCGAAGTCGTCCTTCGGGCCGACATAGAGGAAGCCGACCGTCAGGTCCTCGGCGGCGCGCGCGGAGCCGGCGCGCAGCATCAGCGGACTGAGGGCGAGCGCGCCTGCGCCCTGGAGGAAGCGGCGGCGATGGATCGGCAGAAGCGGCATGGCGAAATGATCCCGTCGAGGAATGACGAGAGATTGCATGCAATGCCCGTGCCAAGGCGAAGGATCATGTCATATCAGTTGTTTGGCGAATTTCTCCGGTGGTATCAGTTTCGAGTGTTGATGAAACATTAGGCAGGTGCATCGCGATCCTGCGCGTTCAGGCGCCTTGCGGCAGGTTGCGCGTCCGGTCGAGGCGGCGCGCCACCTGTTCCACGAACTTGGCCGCCGCCACCGGCAGGGTCCGACCGCGCAACTGGCCGAGGACCAGCGGCCCGTGGGTCGGGTCGGCGTCGGCGACGGGAATGGAGACGAGCCCCGGCTCGAGCCAGGAGACCTCGGAGCCGACCTCGATCTGGAAGGTGATCACCTCGCCGGAGCGCGCGAGGTTGCGCAGCATCTCGAAGGAGTCTGATTCGAAATCGACCGACAGCGCGAAGGAACTGGTGGACAGGATGCCGTCGATGATGCGCCGCGACCCGAACGAGCGGTCCGCCAGCGCGATCGGGTAGGGCGCGCAGTCGCGCAGGCGGATGCTCGCAAAGCGCGTCAGCGGGTGGTCGCTCGCCATCACCGCGTGAAGCCGCTGGCCGATGGTGACGATCGGCTGGAGCTCGGCGCTGCGGCGCGGCCGGAAGATCAGCACCACGTCCGCCTCGTAGTCCACCAGTCGCTGCAGCGCGACGTCGTGGTCCACCACCGAGATCGAGAAGCTGACGCGCGGATAGATCCGGCGGAAGGCCGCGATCTCCTGCGGCAGGAGATAGTTCACCAGCGCCTGGCTGCAGGCGATGCGGATATGCCCGCGCTTCAGGCCCTCCAGGCTCTCGATCTGCGAGCGCGTTCGGTCGAGGTCGACGGTCTGCTGCCGGATCCAGCGGATGAAGGTCTCGCCGGCCGCCGTGAGGCGAACCCCTTGCGCGGACCGCTCGAAGATCGCGGTGCCGAGATCGTCCTCGACGTCCTGGATGCGCCGCTGCAGGGCGGAGGGGGTGATGTTGAGCTCCTCCGCAGCGCGCCGGATCGAGCCGTGGCGGGCGGCGAGATCGACGTAGGACCAGATCCGCATATGGCGCATCGCCGCGTGCTCCGCTCAGGGGTGTAGACTTTTTCGTATCACATCGCATCGAAATCGGCATTTCCGGTATCCGCGTTTCGGCCTGTAGCGTCGTCCCGAGATGACAGGAGCCCGAAGCGCTTGGCCGAGCCGATCCACCCTTCCCGAACCGCCGAACCCTTCCGCCTCGGCGCCTCGCCCGGGCAGGGCTGGCAGGTCGCGCCGGACCGGATCTCGACGCTCCGCCCCGAGCCCACGCCCCGGCCGGCTTCGTTCGCGGCGCGGCCGCGCGCGGTCGAGATCGATCTCACGCGGACCGCCGTGATCGCGGTGGACCTCCAGAACGACTTCCTGCACGGCGAAGGCTGGTTCGCCCAGGCCGGGCGGCAGGGGCGGGCGCCGATCGAGCGGATCGACGCTTTCGCTCGCGGCTGCCGGAGCGCCGGCCTGCCCGTCGTCTGGCTGAACTGGGGCCTGCCCGGCACCGCCGCGCACCTGCCGGCCTCCACGCTTTATCGCGGCAAGCGCGAGGCGGACGCGATCGGCTACGGCGAGCGCCCGGCGGGCCGCGACGAGGGCACGCTCCATGCGGGGTCCTGGGGCGCCGCGCTCGCCGACGGGCTGACGCGCGAGCCCGAAGACCACGAGGTGCACAAGCAGCGCTTTTCCGGCTTTCCCGACACCCATCTCGACAGCCTGCTGCGGCGCATGGGCGTGTCGACGCTTCTCTTCTGCGGCATCAACACCGACCGCTGCGTCTTCGAGACGCTGACCGACGCCGCCGCGCTCGGCTACGACTGCGTGCTCCTCTCCGACCTCTGCGCCACCGTCTCGCCGCCCGCCATCGAGGCCGCCGTGGTCTGGCTGGTGGAGACGCTGCACGGCTTCGTGGCGGAAAGCCCCGACCTCCTCGCCGCCCTTTCGCCCGTCCCTCCCGCACAGGAAGCCTGACCCATGCGATCCCTTCTCGCCGTCCTCGGCCTCGCCCTTCTTGCCTCCGCCGCGCCGCTTGGCGCAGCGTCGGCCCAGACGCCCGTGCGCATGGTCCTGAACTGGAAGTACCAGGGACCGCAGGCCCTGTTCTTCCTCGCCGAGGACAAGGGCTATTTCAAGCAAGCCGGTCTCGACGTGACGATCGACCAGGGCGAGGGCTCGGCCGCCGCCATCACCAAGGTCGCGACGGGCGCCTACGATGTCGGCTTCGGCGACATCAACGCCCTGATCGCGCTGGCCGCCACGCAGCCGGACCAGGCGCCGATCGGCATCTACCAGATGTTCAACACGCCGCCCTTCACGATCGCGGTCAAGGCCGACGGCCCGATCGCCAAGCCCGCCGATCTCGCCGGCAAGACGATCGGCGGCCCGGCCAGCGACGGCGCGCTGAAGCTGTTTCCCGCCTTCGCCAAGGCGGCCGGCATAGACCCGGCGGGGGTGACGGTGACGAACATGCAGCCCAACCTGCGCGAGCAGATGCTGATGAGCGGGCAGGTGGATGGGGTCTTCGGCTACGTCAACACGATCGCCTTCAGCGCCAAGGCGGCCGGCATCGATCCCGAGACGCAGCTGCGTTTCGTCAAGTTCGGCGACTACGGGCTCGATCTCTATTCCAACGCCGTGGTCGCGTCGAAGAGCTTCGCCGCCAAGCACCCGGAAGCGCTGAAAGGGCTGGTTGCGGCGCTGAACCGCGCCACGAAGGACATGATCGCCGATCCCGCCGGCTCGGTGGACGCGGTGATGAGCCGCGAGCCGCTCCTCAACCAGGCGGTCGAGGTCGAGCGCACGCAAGCGACGCTCGCCGCCGAGATGAACCATCCGGAGATCAAGACCATCGGCCTTGGCGCCATCGACCCCGCGCGCATGCGTCGGGCGATCGACGTGGTGGTGGAGGCCAACGCGCTGCCCCGGACGCCGGCGCTGGAGAAGGTATTCACCGACGCCTTCCTGCCGCCGCTCGCGGAGCGCCCGACGGCCGTCGTGAACTGAACGCAAGGCAGGTATCGACATGGAACTCGGATTGAAGGGGCGGACCGTAATCATCACCGGTCCGGCCAAGGGAATGGGCGCGGCGGTGAGCCTCGCCTTTGCGGACGAGGGATGCCGGCTTGTGCTGGCGGGCCGCGACACGGCGGCGATCGCGCCGGTGGCCGAGGACGCGCAACGGCGCGGGACGCAAGCCATCGTCGTCGCCTGCGACGTCACCCGCGAGGGCGACGCGGAAGCGCTGGCGGACGAGGCCACGGCAGCCTTCGGCCGGATCGACGTCCTCGTCAACGTCGCGGGCGGCTCCGGCCCGATCGGCAAGACCGGCTGGGAGACGACGGCGGCCGAGTTCGACGAGATCGTCACGCTCAACATGGCCGGCTGCTTCAACACGATGCGCGCGGTGATGCCGGCGATGATCGCGGGCGGCGGCGGGCGCATCGTCAATGTCGGCGGCACGTTCGGCATGCGCGGCCGGGCCGGGCGCATGGCCTACTCGGCATCGAAATGGGGCCTTCGCGGCATCACCAAGTCCTTCGCCCTCGAGGCCGGGCCGCACAACGTCAACGTCAACTGCGTGGCGCCCGGCATGGTGGACGGCCCGCGATTCCGCACGAAGGTCGTGCCCGAGATGGCCGCGCGGCTCGGCATCACCGAGGACGAGGCCGCCCGGCGCCATGCCGAGGACTACGCGCTGCGGCGCGTTTCCACCGACGAGGACGTGGCCCATGCCTGCGTCTTCCTCGCCAGCGACGCCGCCCGCCAGATCACCGGTGTCGACCTGCCGGTCGACGGCGGCTGGGCCATGCTCTGAAAGGACCCGCCATGACGAACGAACCCCAGCCCACTGCCGACCTCGTCATCCGCGGCGGCACGATCGCCGGCGAGACGGGTACGCTGGACGCGGCACTCGCCGTCCGCGACGGCGTGATCATCGCCGTCGGCATGCCCGACGCCATGCCGCCGGCTCGCGAGACCCTCGATGCCACCGGCCTGCATCTCCTGCCGGGCGCGATCGACGCGCATGTCCATTTCCGCGAGCCCGGCTACACGCACAAGGAGGACTGGGGCACCGGCACGGCGGCGGCCGCCATGGGCGGCGTCACCACGGTCTTCGAGATGCCCAACACCAACCCGCCGACGGGCACTCGGGAGGCCCTCGCGCTGAAGCTGAAGGCGGCCGAGAAGGCGCATGTCGATTTCGGCATCTACGGCCTTCTCGCCGAGGACAATATCGACCAGCTCGAAGCCCTGATCGAAGGGGGTGTCGCCGCCTTCAAGTGCTTCATGGGCAACACGTTCGGCAACCTGCCCTCGCCCTCCACCGGCGCGATGCTCGAAGGGTTCGAGATCCTCGCCAGGCACGGGCTGCGCTGCTCGCTCCATGCCGAGACGGCCTCGATCATGGCCTGGCGCCAGCGCAAGCTCGCGGCCGCCGGACGCCACGATCCGCTCGCCCATCTCGCCTCGCGCCCGGCGGTGGTGGCGACGGAGGCGGTGGCCCGCGCCGCGATCCTCGCCGAATGGACCGGCGCGCGCATCCACATCCTCCATATCTCGTCGGCCGACGAACTGCGCCCGCTTCGCGAGGCGAAGGCGAGGGGCGTCGACATCACCGGCGAGACCTGCCCGCACTACCTCCTGTTCGACGAGAACGCCTACGAGATGCTGGGCTCGATCATCCGCGTCAATCCGCCGGTGCGCGAGCGCCATCACCAGGCAGCGCTCTGGGAGGCTCTCCAGGACGGCACGATCGACATGATCGCCACCGACCACGCGCCCCACGACCCCGCCGAAAAGCGCCGCGACGACATCTGGACCGCCGATTGCGGCTTTCCCGGCGTCGAGACGCAGATGCAGCTGATGCTGACCGCCGTCAACGAAGGGCGCTTCACGCTCGCCGACTACGTGCGCATGTCGGCCGCCGCCCCGGCGCGCGCCTTCGGCCTCTTCCCGCGCAAGGGCTCGCTCACGGTGGGCGCCGACGCCGACATCGCCTTCGTGGATATGAAGCGGCGCCACGTGATCCGCGCGGCGGAGCTCCATTCGCGCGGCAAGATCACGCCGTTCGAGGGCATGGAGACGGTGGGCCTGCCCATCCACACCATGGTGCGCGGGCGCTTTGCCATGCGCGACCGGACGCTCGTCACCGACACCGCCGGCTGGGGTCGCTCGGTGCGCCGGGTGCAGGCGATGCCGACGCCCCGACCGCGAAACCTAGACCAGACGATGGAGGCCGTGCTCCGCCCGCCGACACCGGCTTCGGCGCGACCGCGCGCCGCGGCGTGACATGAGGAGGAGGCCATGCAGATGCTGAGCGTCAACGACACCGCGGGGGCCCGGCCCTTCGACCCCGACGCGCCGCCCTCGCCGGTGCCGCTCATTCAGTTCGACGGGGCGGCGCTCGCCTACGGGCGGGGCGGGACGGCGGTCCAGGCGCTGGCCGAGACCGACCTCAAGGTCTTCGCCGGCGACTTCGTGGCGCTGGTCGGTCCGTCCGGCTGCGGCAAGTCGACGATCCTGAAGCTCGTCGCCGGGCTGATCCGGGCGACCGCCGGCTACGTGTTCGTCGGCGGGCGCGAGGTCGGCGCCGAGGACGTGCGCATCGGCATGGCCTTCCAGAACCCGACGCTCCTGCCCTGGCTGACGATCCGCGACAACATCATGCTGCCGCTCAAGATCGTTCCCGGCTTTCGCGAGCACTGGCGGAGCAAGCGCCGGGCTGAGTACCGCGAGAGGGCCGAGGCGCTGCTCGCCAAGGTCGGGCTCGCGGGCTTCGGCGACCGCTATCCCTGGCAGCTCTCGGGCGGCATGCAGCAGCGCGCCTCGCTCTGCCGTGCCTTGATCCACGAGCCGACCCTGCTTCTCCTCGACGAGCCCTTCGGCGCGCTCGACCAGTTCACCCGCGAGGAACTCTGGGAGATCCTCCAGTCGCTGTGGATGGAAACGCGCCCGACCGTCCTTCTCGTGACCCACGACCTGCGCGAGAGCGCGTTCCTCGCCAACCGCATCGTCGTCATGAGCGCGCGGCCCGGCCGCATCCTTGTCGACGAGCACGTGCCCTTCGCCCGCCCGCGCACGATCGACACCACGGCGGAGCCGGCTTTCGTGGCGCTCGGCCACCGCCTGCGCACCCTGATCGTCCAGGCGCGCACCGCCGCCAAGGAGGCCTGATCGATGAGCCTGTCCCGCGAACGCTTCGGCTCGCTTCTCGTCATCCTCGGCTTCTTCGCGCTGTGGGAGGCCGCGTGCCTCGCCTTCGCGATCAGCCCGCTCGTGCTGCCGCGCCCGAGCGAGATCGTGACGGTGCTCGTCACGCGCTGGCCCGCCCTCATGCCCCACGCGGTGCAGACGCTCTATACGACGCTCGTCGGCTTCGCGCTCGGGGTCTCGCTCGGCGTCGTCATCGGCATGGTGATCGGCTCCTCGCGCTTCGCCTACAAGGTGGCCTTTCCGCTGCTCGTCGGCTTCTCCTCGATCCCCAAGGTCGCGGTGGTGCCGATCTTGGTCCTCTGGTTCGGGGCGGGCACGGTGCCGGCGATCATCACCGCCATGATCATCTCGATCTTCCCGGTGGTGGTGAACGTGGCGACGGGCCTTGCGACCACCGAGCCCGAGCTCGAGGACGTCCTGAAGACCTGGAAGGCGAGCCGCACCGACATCCTCTTCAACGTCGGCCTGCCCCGGACGATGCCCTACCTCTTCGCCTCGCTCAAAGTCGCGGTCACCCTCGCCTTCGTCGGCACGGTGATCGCCGAGACGGTGGCTTCCAACAAGGGCATCGGCAACATGATGCTGATCGCCTCGTCCAACTTCAACGTGCCGCTGGTCTTCGCCGGCCTCTTCATCCTCGCCGGTCTCGGGGTCGCGCTCTACGCCGCCTTCTCGCTGGTCGAGAAGCGCGTCACCGGCTGGGCCAACCGCAAGACCGAATTCGCCCTGGGCTGACGGCCCGGCGCCCTTCGAAGGAACGAGATCATGACCTGTCGACCGCTCGCCGGTGCCCTCGCCCTGGCCACCCTGTGGCTTGCCGCCACGCTTCCCGCCGCCGCCGCCGAGAAGGTGCCGATCCGCTTCACGCTGGACTGGGTTTACCAGGGCATCCACGGCCCCTTCCTCCTCGCCAAGGAGAAGGGCTATTTCGACGCCGAAGGGCTCGACGTCACGATCGACCAAGGCGAGGGCTCGGCCGCCACCGTCACGCGCATCGCGTCGGGCACCTACGACGCCGGCTTCGGCGACATCAACGCCGTGATCCAGCAGGCGGCGAGCGCGCCGGACACCGCGCCCGTAATGGTCTACCAGGTCTACAACGCCGCGCCCTTCTCGGTACTCACCAAGGCCGACAGCGGCATCGCCGAGATCGCGGACCTTGCGGGCAAGACGGTCGGCGGTCCGGCCTCGGCCGCGGCGACCAAGCTTCTGCCGTTGCTTCTCAAGGCCAATGCGGTGGATCCTGCGAGCGTCGAGGTGCTCAACATGCAGGCGAACCTCCAGGAGCAGATGCTGCTGCGGGGTGAGGTCGCGGCATCTCTGGTCTTCAACGTCACGAGCTACGTCAATCTCCTGTCGCAGGGGCAGGACCCCGAGCGCGACTTCCACTGGATCGACTTTGCGGCCAACGGGCTCGACCTCTATTCCAACGGCGTCATGGTCTCCCGGCGCCTCGCCACCGAGAAGCCGGAGGCCGTGCGCGGTCTCGTGCGCGCCATCAATCGCGCGATGGTCGAGGTCGCGGCCGATCCGGCGCTCGGCGTCGCCGCGCTGACCGCGATCGAGCCGCTGGTGAATGCCGAGGCGGAAACGGCGCGCATGCGCTTCGCGCTGGCCCGCGTGATCGAGACCGAGGAGGCGAAGCGGCTGGGGCTCGGCGATCTCGACGACGCCCGCCTCGGACGCGCGATCGGCTCGATCGCGGAGGCCTACGGGCTCGAGCGCAGCCCGGCCCCGTCCGACGTCTTCGATCGCTCCTTCCTGCCGCCGCAGGCCGAGCGCATGCCCGGTGGCGCGTCGCAGTGACCCGCACGAGCATCCCTTGCCTCGGCGCGCTTTGCGCCGAGGGTTTCGGCTCACGCGATCCCGTAACGCTGACCCTCGCGGATGGGCGGATCGCCTCGGTCGCGCCGGGCACGGCCGCTGACCCGACCCTTGCCATGCCGGTCCTCGTCAACGCGCACGACCACGCGCGGCCGGTACGGGCGAGTTCCTTCGGGGCGGCGGGCAAGCCGCTGGAACTCTGGCTGTCCACTCTCGCGCTGCTGCCGCCGATCGACCCCTATCTCGCGGCCGCCGCCTCGCTCGGGCGCAGCGCGCTCGGCGGCGCCGGCGTCGTGATGGTGCATCACACGCGCTTCCGATCCTTCGCCGCCGTGCCGGACGAAGCGGCCGCGACGGCCCGGGCCGCCCGCGACGTCGGCGTGCGCATCGGTTTCGCTGTCGCGCTTCGCGACCGCAACCCGCTGGTCTACGGCCCGTCCGAAGCCGTTCTGAACGCGCTGCCGGGTGACGCGCGCGCCGAGATCGCCGCGCGCGTCTCGGCCCCCGCGCCGGACGTGCCCGCGCAGATCCGCCTCGTCGACGAGGTCGATGCGGCGCTCGGCGAGGGCGTGCGTGCCCAGTACGGGCCGACTGGGCCGCAATGGTGCAGCGACGAACTGCTCGTCGCGGTGGCCGAGGCCTCGGGCCTCACCGGTCGGCGCGTCCACATGCATCTCCTGGAAACCCGCTATCAGCGCGAATGGGCCGACCGGCAGGATAAGCCCGGCGGGCTCGTGCGCTGGCTCGCCGACATCGGCCTCCTCTCGCCGCGCCTGACGCTCGCCCACTGCACCTATGCCCGGCCGGACGAGCTGGAGCTGATCGCGCAAAGTGGTGCGACGATCGCGGTCAACACGAGTTCCAACCTCCAGATCCGCTCCGGCATCGCTCCCCTCGCCGCGATGCGCCGGGCGGGCTGCCGCGTGGCGCTCGGTCTCGACGGGCTCGGTCTCGACGAGGACGACGACGCGTTGCGCGAGATGCGGCTGGCCCATCTCCTCCATCGCGGCTGGGGTTTCTCGCACGAGTTCGGCGATGCCGACATCCTGGCGATGGCGACGCGCAATGGACGGCCCGCGGTGCTCGGCGAGGAGGAGGGCGGGCGTATCGCGAGCGGCGAGCCAGCCGATCTCCTCCTCCTCGACATGGACCGGCTGGACGAGGACCGCCTGCCGATCACGCCGGAGCCCGGCGGCCTCCTTCTGGCGCGCGGCACCCGGCACCACATCGCCGAGGTGATCGTCGGCGGACGCAGCATCGCCAAGGGCGGCCGCCTCGCCGGCATCGACCACGAGGCGCTCACCCGCGAGCTTCTGGCCGAGGTGCGCCACGGCATGGTCGCCTCCGGCCGCCTTGCCGCGGCGCTGCCGCATCTGGAAGCCGCGATGCGCGATCATTTCCATGGCCCCGCCTGCTGCTGACCCCCTAAGGAGCATCCCTTCGTGTCGCCCTCCTGCCCTTCGACGCGCCTCCACCGCGTTCCCGCCGCAGCGCCCGACGACGTGTCGGGCTTGGAGCATCTCGTCGCCAGCGGCGCGCTCGATCCCGCCGGCATTCTCGCCATTCTCGGCAAGACCGAGGGCAACGGCTGCGTCAACGACTTCACGCGGGGCTTTGCCACCCGCGCGCTCGCCGACTTCCTGGCCGGCCATGTCGGCCGGGAGCGGGCGGCCGGCGTCGTGCTGGTCATGTCGGGCGGCACGGAAGGCGCGCTCGGCCCGCACTGGCTCGTGTTCGAGCGGGTCGGGGACGGGGAGGGGCCGGCGTATCCGGACGGCTCGCTCGCGATCGGCACCGCCGTCACCCGCGATCTCCTGCCCGAGGAGATCGGTCGCGGCGCGCAGATGGAGGTTGTGCGGGCAGGCGTCGGGGAAGCCATGGCGGCGGCCGGCATCGCCGGCGCGGAGGACGTTCACTTCGTTCAGATCAAGTGCCCGCTCCTCACCTCGGCCCGCATCGCGGAGGCTGCGGCGCGCGGCGAGAGCTGCGCCGTGTCCGACACGCTGAAGTCGATGGGCCTGTCGCGCGGGGCGAGCGCGCTCGGCATCGCGCTGGCGCTCGGGGAACTCGATGCCGCCGACGTGCCGGACAGCGCCATCGGCCGCGACATGACGCTGTTCTCCGGCCGCGCCAGCACCTCGGCCGGCATCGAGCTGATGGGCCACGAGATCCTCGTGCTCGGCATGAGCCGGAACTGGCGTGGGCCGCTCGCGGTGGCGCATGCGGTGATGCGCGATGCGATCGACGCGGCCGCCGTGCACGCCTGCCTCGACGGGCTCGGCGTGCCCGCCGGCGCCCGCTTCGAGGCGCTCCTCGCCAAGGCCGAGGCCTCGCGCACCGGCCTCGTGCGCGGCGTCCGGCACACGATGAACGACGACAGCGACATCTCGGCGACGCGCCATGCGCGCGCCTTCGTCGGGGGCGTGCTGGCCGGGCTCACCGGCACGACGGAACTTTTCGTCTCGGGCGGCGCCGAGCACCAGGGGCCGGACGGCGGCGGGCCGGTCGCCGTAATCGCGCGCCGCACCGCGCCGTGAACGCTGGCGTCTTCAGTCCCGGGCGGTCACAGCCATTTCGGCACGTCGATCCGCTCGAACCGCCGGAGCCCGTCGACCAGCGCCGCCGGATCGGCGTCCACGACGATGGAATGGCGGTGCGCGGCCGGCAGGAATCGCTCCACCACCATGTGGTCGATGAAGCCGAGGAAGGCCTGGAAGAAGCCGCGCGTATCGAGCAGCCCCGCCGGCTTGTCGATCTCGGACAGCTGGTTCATCGTCCAGACCTCGAGGAACTCCTCCAGGGTGCCGATGCCGCCGGGCAGGGCGATGAAGGCGTCCGCGAGCGCCGCCATGCGCTCCTTGCGCGCGCGCAAGGTCGGCATGACCTCGAGGTCGCTCAAGGCGGCATGGGCGTGGCCGCGGCCGTGCAGGCGTTCGGTGATCACGCCGTGGACGCGTCCGCCCTCGGCGAGCGCGGCGTCGGCGAGGTGGCCCATCAGCCCCTTGTGCGTGCCGCCGTAGACGATGCCGATGCCCTCCAGGGCCAGCGTCCGGCCGAGCGCCTTCGCGCCTTCGGCATAGGCCTCGTGTCCGCCTGCGTTCGATCCGCAGAAGATGGCGATCGTTCCGATCCGGCGCGACATGGGCTCGTATCCTTTCCGTGATCCAGAACCCGGCACCCATCCGGCCTGTCAGGAGTCGCCCCTACATGACCGAAATCCTCGTCGAGATCGACAGCGAGATCTTCCCCGCGCGTTTCGAGCGCGAGGCGGCGCCCCGCACCGTCGCGGCGGTGGAGGCGATCCTTCCCTATGCCGAACGGATCATCCACGTGCGCTGGTCGGGCGAGGCCTGCTGGATCCCGCTCGGTGAGCGCGACTTCGGTCTTGGATACGAGAACGCGACCAGCCACCCCGCGCCCGGCCAGATGATCCTCTATCCCGGCGGCGTCTCGGAAACCGAGATCCTCCTCGCCTATGGTCCCGTCGCCTTCGCCTCCAAGGCCGGCCCCCTGGCGGGCAATCATTTCCTGACGATCACCGACCGTCTGGACGTCCTCGCAGACCTTGGGCGCGGCACGCTCTGGACCGGCGCCAAGGCGATCCGTCTGCGCCGGCCCGTGGCGTGAGGGGCCGACGCGCCCCGGACCGCGGCGCCGGATGGTCGGACCGCGAGCCATTGCGTCGGCGACGCCAGCCGTCCTAGGACGTCGCGACACACCGACGAGCGGGGATCGCATATGGGCGCGCGAGGCGCAGATCGAGGGGAAGCGCCACCCGCGCCACCGGTGACCCGCATCCAGGCCGCCACACGGGCGCAGATCCTCGATGCGGCGCTGGAAATCTTCTCGCGCCACGGGTTTCGCGGATCGACGGTGGACGAGATCGCGGCCCGGGCCGGCCTGTCCAAGGCGAACCTCCTCTACTACTATCGCCGCAAGCAGGATCTCTACGAGGCCGTTCTGGAGCGCACGCTCGGGGAATGGCTGGATCCGCTCGACGCGCTGGACGTCGACGGAGACCCGGTCGAGGAACTCGGCCGCTACATCACGGCCAAGCTCGCGCTGTCGCTCGAACGGCCGGAGGCGTCGCGACTGTTCGTGAACGAAATCCTCGCCGGCGCGCCCGTCATCCTGCCCACCCTCCAGACGAGGCTGCGGACGCTGGTGTCGGCAAAGGCCGCGATCCTTCGGACCTGGGCGTCGCAGGGGCGACTGGCCCCGGTGGACCCGATCCATCTGATCTTCGCGATCTGGGCGACGACGCAGCACTACGCCGATTTCGCGGTCCAGATCCGAGCGATCCTCGGCCCGGACGTCGAGCGTCCGGACTTCCGGGAAGGGGTCACCCGGTCGGTCCTGTCCGTCATCATCGACGGGGTGCGGCCTCGCTGAACGCGCCGGGCCCTGCCATCTCGGTCGCGCCGAGCGCTTGAGGCACGTGGTAGGCGCGATCGAAATAGATCAGGCCTTTCCCCTCGGCGCGCGATCGCACCGACACGACGCGGCAGAAGAAGACGTCGTGCGTGCCCGCCTGCGTCGCCGTCGCGATCTCGCAGCCGAACGAGGCGAGGGCGCCCTCGAGTTCGGGCGTTCCGCCCGCATTCTCGCGCCAGCTTGCCGCGGCGAAGCGCTCCGCGACGGGCGTCTTGCCCCCGAACACGCGGCTCAGTTCGGCATGCTCGGCAGCCAGCACGTTGACGCAGATCCGCCCGTTCCGCCGGACGGGCGCGTAGGTCGAGGACGCCCGGTTGACGCAGACCAGAAGCGTCGGCGGGTCGTCGGTGACGCTGCAGACCGCGGTGGCGGCAAAGCCGGCACGCCCGCCCGGCCCGTCGGTCGTGACGATGGTGACGGCGGCGCCGAGCCTTGCCATCGCGTCGCGGAAGGCGAGGCGGTCGATTTCGTGGTGCTCGGCATGGGGCGCGGCGGACGCGCATGCGACGGTCATCGGGGTCCTATCCTTTCCGGGAAGCGAGGAACGAGCCGACGGCGGCATTGAACCAGGCGGGTTCGGTGATGTTGACGGCATGGGCGCCGAAGTCCGACAGCGCGAGCGCCGCGTGCGGGATCGCTTCGGCGAGGGCGAGCGAGCGCGTGTAGGGCACGAGGAGGTCGTCCCGGGCCGCCACCACCAGCGTCGGCACCGGGATTTGGCCGAGCCGTGCCTCGACGTCGAAGGCGCGTAGCGCGGCGATGCGCGCCAGAACGTTCTCTCGCCCCTGGAAATGCGCGATGCCATGGGCGATCTCGGCGCGCAGCCGCTCGGCATGCTCCGCCATCCAGACCGCGGGATAGAGGAACAAAGGCTGCGCCTCGACGAAGGCTTCCACCCCCGCCTTTTCCAGAAGCGCGATCCGCGTGTCGAAGCAGCGTCCGGAATGGGGATCGGCGCGGCCGAAGGCGTTGACGAGGACGAGGCTCTCGACGGGCGAAGCGGAGCGGAGCGCCAGATCGAGGCCGATCAGGCCGCCGAGCGCGTGGCCGACGAAATGGAAACGCTCGATGCCGGCCGCGACCGCAAGTTGGAGGACGTCGTCCGCCATGGCGGCGATCGTCCCCTCGGCCCGGCCCCCGCTGCGGTTGGTGCCGCGATGGTCGTAGGTGACGACCCGGAAATCCTGCGCCAGCATCTCGATCTGCGGCGCCCAATAGGCACCGGCGCCGCCGAGGCCCGACGAGAGGATCACCGTCGGCGCGCCGGCGTCGCGGCGTCCCCGGATCTCGTGGTGCAGCGTCATGGGCGGCCGATATGGGCGACGCTCGCGATCTCGATCAGCGCGTCGGGCTTCACGAGGCCGCAGAGCACGCAGTATCGCGCCGGCTTGTCGCCCGGAAAATACTCGGCATAGACGGCGTTCACCGCCGCGTAGTTCGCCCAGTCGGTGAGGAAGATGTGGTTCATGGTGACGTCGGCCATCGTGCCGCCGGCGGTCTCGATCACCCGCTTGATGGTCTCGATGACGTGGCGCGTCTGCGCCGCCGCGTCGCCGACATGGACGACGTCGTTGTTCGCATCGAAGGGGAGGGTCCCCGACACGTAGACCACGCCGTCGGCGAGCGTGCCCGGCGAGAAGGGGGCGATCGGCTTCGACGTGCCTTCGGGGACGACGATGGATTTGGGCATGGAGGCTCCTGGTTCAGGCGGAAGGAGATGCGGGCGGGACTTGCGAGACGGCGCCGCAGAAGTCGGCGACCGTCGACACCCATCCGAAGAAGGTCTCGATGTTGTAGGCGGCCGCTTCCTGGACGGCGGGCGGACCCAGCTGGTGGGTCGCGTCGGCCAGCATCACCGCGAAATATTCGAGGTGGAACGCGTCGCGCAGCGTGCTCTCCACGCAGACATTCGTGGCGATGCCGACGAAGACGAGGGTGCGGATGCCGCGCGCGCGCAAGGTGCTGTCGAGCGTCGAGTTGAAGAAGCCGCTGTAGCGGGTCTTCGGCACCAGGAGATCGCCGGGGCGCGGCTCCAGCCCGTCGACGATCGCATAGTCCCAGGTGCCCTTGGCGAGCAGCGTGCCCTGAAGCTCGGGGCGGCGGCGCATGGTTTTGAGCGCATTCGACTTGTGCCAATTGGGCGAGCCGGGGCCGCCGGCTTCCTGGTAGTCCCGGTCCCAGCCGTTCTGGAGGTAGACCACGAGGACGCCGGCCGCGCGCGCCGCTGGCAGCACCTTGCCGATGGCTCCGATCGTGCCGGCGGCGCCCGCGATGTCGAAGCCGGCGAGATCCACGTAGCCGCCGGGCGTCGCGTAGGCGTTCTGCATGTCGACCACCACGACGGCGGTCTCGTGGGGTTTCAACGACAGCGGCTCGGGGCGCGCCGGCAGGGCCACGCTCTCGAACGTCTGCGGGCGAGGCACGTGGCCGGCAGTGGGCAGGGCGCTCATTCGGCGGCCTCCAGCTGCGCCGTGACATGGCGGCGCGATTGCATCAACGGCTGGATGCGGGTGCCGAAGGCCTCGACCCCTTCCACGAAGTCGTCGAAGGTCAGGAGCACGCCGCCGGTGCCCGGCACCTCGGCCACCTCGTCGAGGAGCCGCGCCACCGTCTCGAAGGAGCCGACCAACGTTCCCATGTTGATGTTCACCGCCGAGACCGGGTCGGCCATCTGACGGACGTTGGTGTCCGGGCCGGATTTGGTGTCGGCGGCGCCCTGGACCCCGAGCCAGGCGATGGCCTCTCCGTCGGCGCCGGCCTTGTAGTGCTCCCACTTGGCGCGGGCCGCCTCGTCGGTCTCCTCGGCGATGATCATGAAGAGCACGAAGGTGGAGACGTCGCGCCCCGTCTCGGCGGTCGCCTTGGCCAGTCGTTCGGTGTTGCCGGCGAAGGCCTTGGGCGTGTTGACGCCGACGCCGAAGCAGAAGTTGTAGTCGGCATAGCGCGCCGAGAAGGCCATGCCGGCATGGGACGAGCCGGCGCAGATGATCTTCACCGGTACCTGCGGCTGCGGCGACAGGCGGCAGTCGTCCATCTGGAAGAACGCGCCCTTGAGGTCGGACCGGCCGGTCTCCCAGAGCTCGCGCAGGATCGTGGCGTATTCCGCGAGATAGTCGTAGCGCCGGGCGAAATACTCGTCGCCGGGCCACAGGCCCATCTGCGAGTATTCCGGCCGCTGCCAGCCGGTGACGAGGTTGAGCCCGAAGCGCCCGTCCGAGATGCTGTCGATCGTCGAGGCCATCCGTGCGACGATCGCCGGCGGCATCACCAGCGTCGCGGCGGTGGCGAAGAGGCGGATGCGGGTGGTGACGGCGGCAAGGCCCGCCATCAGCGTGAAGCTTTCGAGATTGTGGTCCCAGAACTCGGTCTTGCCGCCGAAGCCGCGCAGCTTGATCATCGACAGCGCGAAGTCGAAGCCGTGGGCTTCCGCGCTCTGCACGATCGCCTTGTTGAGGGCGAAGCTCGGCTTGTACTGCGGCGCGTTCTCCGAGATCAGCCAGCCGTTGTTCCCGATCGGGATGAAGACACCGATTTCCATCCGTCCTCCTCGTGCAAGTGGCGCGGCGGGACTGCCGCTCCAGAGCTTCAGCAACTCGCGTGCCAGAATAAATTGCGCAGGCGAAACAGTGCGTTGGAGCGGACGACCATCGGGCGCCCCGCGCATACCGGAGAAAAACTGACCAAATGGACAAAAATCGAAGGCCGGGTGCCGGTTTGCGCGCCAGCCTCTGGTCACGCGGTCGGCAGATCCCCACGGCCGCTTGCCGCCGACCGGCTCGGGAACAGCCTGCCGGGATGCGCCGCGGTCGCGCAGGCGCAAGATAACGTGCTGTTTGGAATGGAAGAATTTCCGGATACGGCGTCGGATGCACCGGCATCAGCCATCGGGCCTGACGATGGCTGCAACTGCGACGTTTCGCGGCGGAACCAGTTGCCTCAGCGCTTCCGCGCTTCCAGGGCCTTCACCGCCGAGACCACCCCGTCGAGGACCGGCAGTCCGAAACGGTGTGCGAACTGGTCGGCGAGATCCGTCATGCCGGCGCAGCCGAGCACGATGGCACCCGGGCGGTCCTCGGCCAGCGCGAGCGCGATCTCACGCGCCACCGTCTCGCGCGCCGCGCTGCCCGGCTCTTCCAGGGCCAACACCGGCACCTCGGACGCGCGGACGCGCCGGCACAGGTCACCGAGCGCATAGGCCCGCACGTTCTCCTCGATCACGGGAACCGAGACGGAGAGCGTCGTCACCACGCTGAAGGGCCGTCCGCCGGCCCCGGCCGCGCGCATCGCCGCCTCGCCGATGCCGACGACGGGCTTGCGTGTCAGCGCGCGGGCCTTCGCAAGCCCGGTGTCGTCGAAGCAGGCGATCACGAAGGCGTCCGCCTCGGCCTCGCGCTCGCGGATGAGCGCGAGGAGGCCGGGCTCGGCCACCTCGCCGTCGGCCGGTCCCTGGATCGAGGGCGGACCGGCATGGTTGGTGGCGGCGAGGATCGTGGTGCCGGAACCTGCGGCGGCGCAGGCCGCCGCCTCGATCTTGTACGTCATCGAGGCGGTGGCGTTGGGATTGATGAAGAGGATGCGCATGAGCGGCTTTCAGAGCGTCCCCTTGCCGGCGTCGGATGCGCCGCGCATGCGCCGCGCGCGAAGCAAGAGGCCGGTGCCGAGCGTCAGGGCGATGACGAGGAAGGAGACCGCCGTCGTCAGCGTGCCGAGCGCGTAGATCGCAGGGTTGGTGACGGTGGTGGTGAGGCCCTGAAGCTCGAGCGGCAGCGTGTTCGGCCCGCCGATCGCCTGGGAGGTGCGGGCGATCTCGTCCCAGGAGAGCGTGAAGCCGAAGAGCGCGACGCCGACGAGATAGGGCGCGATGATCGGCAGCACGACGTGCCGGAACGTCTGCCAGGGCGTCGCGCCGAGATCGCGCGCGGCTTCCTCGTAGGCTGGGTCGAAGCGGTTGAAGACCGCGAACATCACCAGCATCCCGAAGGGCAGCGTCCAGGTGAGATGCGCGCCGAGCGCCGAGGTGAAGAGGCCCATCGCCGACTGGTAGCCCGAGCCCCCGAGCCCGTACGCCTTCGCGACGTCGTCGAAGATGCGGAACTCCAGCGCGATGCCGAGCGAGACCGCGATCGACGGCAGGATCAGGCTGGCGATCGCGGTGTAGAAGAGCAGCGTCGAACCGCGGAACCGGCGCCGGAACGCGAGGCCCGCCAGCACCGAGATCACGACGGTCAGCGCCGTCACCACGAGCCCCAGCCGGAACGATCGCCCGAAGGCCGCCCAGACGTCGACCACGCCGAGCCCTTCCCACAGGACGCCGAACCAGTGGGTCGAGAACCCGCGCATCGGGAAGGTGAGTCCACCCTCCGGCCCCTGGAACGAGAGGATCAGGACGGTCAGCGTCGGCCCGTAGAGGAAGAGCACGAAGAGGGCGAAGAAGATCGCCAGCGGCACGAAGGCGCGGGAGCGTTTTTCCGACACGTCACAGCTCCTTACGGATGTCGACGACGCGCAGGAGCGCGAAGACGATGAGGAGGACGGTGGCCAGAAGCACCACCGCATTGGCGGCCGCGATCGGGAACTGGAGATAGCTGATCTCGGTCTGGATCGTCTTGCCGACGGAGGCGATCTGCTGGCCGCCCATCAGGCCGACGGTGACGAAATCGCCCATCACGATGGTGAGCACGAAGATCGAGCCGATGGCGATGCCGGTCTTCGACAAGGGAACGATGACGTTCCACAGGATCTGCCAGCCGGAGGCGCCCGCATCGCGCGCCGCCTCGATCAGCGAGCGGTCGATGCGCAGCATCGAGTTGTAGATCGGCACGACCATGAAGAACGTGAACAGGTGGACGAAGGTCAGCGTCACCGAGAAGGAGGAGTAGAGCAGCCAGTCGAGCGGCTGGTCGATCGCGCCGATCCCCATCAGCGTCCGGTTCACCAGCCCCTCGCGCCCGAGAAGCGGGATCCACGAGATCATGCGGATGACGTTGGAGGTCCAGAACGGGATCGTGCAGATCAGGAACAGCACCGACTGCACCGCCTTCGATCGCACCTCGAAGGCGAGAAAGTAGGCGATCGTGAAGCCGATCCCGAGCGTCAGCGCCCAGACCTTCAAGGCAAAGCCCAGCGTCGAGACGTAGGTCCGGAACGTCGTGCACAGCGCCGGCAGCCGCGTGATGCAGCGGTCGAAGACGTCCATGTAGTTCTGCAGCGTGAAGGCCGGCTGGATCTGGTAGTTGTCGTAGGTCCAGAAGCTCACCATCACGATGAAGGCGAGCGGCACCACCAGGAACAACAGGAACACCAGCGCCAGCGGCGCCGCCTGGAGATAGGGCGCGAGCCCGTTGCGATCGGTCGCAGCCATGCGGCCTCCGTGGGTGGGAAGATCGTGGCGGGGCTGCCGCCCCGGGCCCCGCTCGTGGCCTGACGTCCCCGAACCCCTGTCTTCTTTCGGGACTTTTCCGAAGTTCGGGAGGGCCACCGGCCCTCCCGAACTTCGGACACATCTCAACAGACGAGGGGTCCAGGGGAATTCAATTCCCCTGGCGGGATGCAGGGGCAGCGCCCCTGCGACAACTGCCGCACCTCAAGCCGCGACGAACTCGTTCCACTTGCGGACCATGTAGGCGTCCTCGTCCATCACCGCGTTCCAGCAGGCGACGGCGCCCATGCGCTCGGCGAACGAGCCGCCGTCGCGTGTGTCGCCGGTCTTGGCGATGACGGCGCCCTGGGGGGAGAGGATGTCCTTCTCCGCCGGCTTGCCCTCCATCCAGTAGGCCCATTCGTAGGGCTCCATGTTCGCCTGGGCGGTGGGCAGCACTGCGGCGTAGTAGCCCTGGCGGTTGAGGAAGGCACCGGCCCAGCCGGAGAGGAACCAGTTGACGAACTCGTAGGCGGCGTCGAGCTTCGGGCCGTCGAGTGTGGCGGGCAGGGCGAAGCCGGAGGCCCAGGCGCGATAGCCTTCTTTCAGCGGCTGGAAGCGGCAGTCGATGCCCTTGGCGCGCACGGCGGTGACGGCGGGCGACCACATGGACTGGATCACGGTCTCGCCGGACGCCATGAGGTTGACGCTCTCGTTGAAGTCCGACCAGAGGGCGCGGAACTGGCCGCCTTGCTTGGCCTCGATCAGCGCGTCGATCGTGAGATCGATCTCGTCGCGGGTCATGTTGCCCTTGTCGGGATACTTGTACTTGCCCGACGCTTCCACCGCCATCGCGGCGTCCATGATGCCGATCGAGGGAATGTTGAGGATGGAGGCGCGGCCCTTGAACTCGGGATTCAGGAGTTCCGACCAGCTTTCGATGGGGCGCTTGATGAGGTCGGGGCGGATGCCGAGCGTGTCGGCGTTGTAGGTGGTGGGGATCAGCGAGATCCACTCGGTCGGGGTCGCCGAGAAGGCCTTGGACTTGTTGGCCTCGAGATAGAGCACCTTCCAGGGCGCCGTGCCCTGTCCGCCGATCGGCTTGCCGTCGATCTCGCCCTTGGTGAAGACGGTGGTGATGTTGTCGAATTCCTTGATGCGCTTGGCGTCCATGCCCATCAGGTTGCCGGTCGGCACGAACTTCTTCAGCGAGAAGTATTCGGTGTCGACGATGTCGAACGTGTTGGGCTGGGTGATGATGCGCTTGGTCACCTCGTCGGTGGTGACGGGAACGTATTCGATGGTGATGCCGAGATCGGCCTTCACCTTGTCGGCGATCTCCTTGGACTGGTTCACCGCCGTGCCGAGATAGCGCAGCGTCTTGGCCTCCTGCGCCCGCGCGCCCGAAACGAACGGGAAGCCGGTGACCTTGGTGGTCACCACGGCGCCGGCGGCGAGCGCTGCGCCGGACTTGAGGAAGGCGCGGCGGTCGAGGCCGGATGTCTTGCTGGTGTCGCTCATGGGCTGTCTCCTGGGGTGAGGGCTGGGAGGCGAAAGGTGTCAGGCGGCCTGGAGGGCGAGCTCGTCGCCGCGCGACCAGTGGACGGCGCGCGTCTGCCCGAGCTCGGCGGGCGTGGCGTTGAAGACTTCCTCGGGGATCACGGCGGTGATATCGCCGGCCTCGCCCGCGTGGACCACGACGG
>NZ_BBWJ01000026.1 GCF_001463745.1 Aureimonas sp. AU22
CGACGGTGACGGTCGCCCCGCCGTATTCGACGCCGCGCACCTCGCCGGTGAGGGAGCGGGCATCCGGGGCGCCCTCGCCGATCCGCACGCGGTCGGCGCGCACCGAGACCGGGCGGCCGTCGACATGAAGCACGTTGTGGCCGCCCATGAAGCGGGCGACGAAGCCGGTGGCGGGGCGGTGGAAGACGTCCTGCGGCGACCCCGCCTGCTCGATGCGGCCGTCCTTCATGATCACCACGAGATCGGCGAGCGCCATCGCCTCGTCCTGGCCGTGGGTGACGTGGAGGAACGAGATGCCGAGCTCGCGCTGGAGGCGCTTCAGCTCGGTGCGCACGCGAAGCCGTAGGAACGGGTCGAGGGCGGAGAGCGGCTCGTCGAGAAGGAGGATGCCGGGGTCGGTGACGAGGGCTCTGGCGAGCGCCACGCGCTGCTGCTGGCCCCCCGAGAGCTGCGCCGGCATGCGCGTCTCGAAGCGCGTGAGATCGACGAGCTCCATCACGGCCCGCGCCTTGCGGGTGCGCTCGTCCTTGGATGCGCCCTTCATCTTCAGGGAGAAGGCGACGTTGTCGAGGACGGTGAGATGGGGAAACAGCGCGTAGGACTGGAACATCATCGCCGTGCCGCGCCGGGCGGGGGCGAGATCCGTGACGTTGTGGGCGCCGAGGATGATGTCGCCGCCCGACACGCTCTCGTGGCCGGCGATCATGCGCATGGTGGAGGACTTGCCGCAGCCCGAAGGCCCGAGGAAGCAGCAATAGGTGCCGGCCGGCACGCGCAGGTCGATCGCGTCCACCGCCACCGTCGCGCCGTAGCGCTTGGTCAGCTTGACGAGTTCGAGGTCACCAGGGGCCATGCGTCCGTCTCCACTCCGCCTGGGAAGGAGAAAGCAGGAAGCGTGCCACACCGGAAAACCGCTTGAGAGAGGCGATGACCTCCGGCCTCCGGCCCTCGGGGGTGGACGCAGCCTTGGAGCGAATGCACAGCAAGGATGCGACGGCCGTCGCCGACTGCCTAAGTTGTACACAATCCTTGTATGCGATCGTCACCGCGGCGGGTGGCGTCGCATGGCATTGTTCATGCAAGACGAGACGCGCGACCGACGGTCGCCCCGTTGCGGAGATGATGCGTGCCGTCCGACCCCGTCCCGGACCATGGGAATGCCGCTTCCTGGCAGCCGATCTACGATGGCGTCCTGAACGCGATCGCGCGGCACCGGCTGGGGCCCGGTGCCAAGCTCGTGGAAGAGGAGATCGCCGACATCTACGGCATCAGTCGCACGGTCGTGCGCGCGGCGCTCCAGGCATTGGCGCGCGACGGCGTCGTGGTTCTCCAGCGCAACAAGGGGGCTCGCGTCGCTCATCCGACGCCGGACGAGGCGCGCGAGATCTTCGAGGCGCGGGCCGTGGTCGAGCCGCCGCTTGCGGCCTTGGCCGCAACGCGCATGCGGCCCGAGGACGCGCGGATGCTGCGCAGGTCGATCGAGGCCGAGCACGGCGCCTGGCATGCCGACAATCCGCGCGAGGCCGTCTATCACTCCGCCGATTTCCACCGGCAGATCGCGCGCATGTCGGGGCAGGGCGTGCTGGCCGCGATCGTCGACGGCCTCCTGTCCCGCTCCTCGCTGGTGATCGCGCTCTACTGGCGCCAGCCGGCGACGCTCTGCGACAACGCCGCTCATCGAGCGCTTCTCGATGCCCTGTCCCAAGGGGAGCGCGCACGCGCGTCCGATCTCATGCGAAGCCATGTCGAGGCGCTGCTGGCGGGCCTCGATCTCTTCGCCGCGCCGTCATACCCGTCGAACCTCGCCAGCACCCTGAGACCGGGCGCCTGACGGGGCGAGGCGGCTTGGCGGGCGACCGCCTGTCGGCGGGGCTCGCCCTGTCCCGGCCATCGCCGCTCCCCGGCACGTTCGATCCGGGCGACGGCGTCCCGGCGGGCGCGAGAAGCGCCGTGTCCTCGACCTCTGCGCCGGTGCATGGCGGCTGCCAGAGACCCGGCCATGCACGGGAACCAGGTCCGTGGACGGCGGCGAAAGCCTCCCTGCCGGGTGGCCGCCTTCAAAGGAGCCGGTAATGGGCGGCCCTTGCGATGAGTTGGGCCCTGTTGCGGGCGCCGAGCTTCCGGGCCGCCGCGTTGAGATGCATGGTCACGGTCGGCACCGAGCGGCTGAGCTTTCCGGAGATGTCCTTGGCGGACAGGCCGTCGGCGGAGAAGCGCAGGCATTCTCGCTCGCGCGGCGTCAGATGCACGGCGCGCGAGCGGCGCTCGCCTTCGCCGAAGAGGGGCTCCACGCCCGCATGCAGCGCATGGGCGAGAAGGGTGAAATCGCCGAGCAGCCGTGCGCCCTCCCGATGGAAGTCGTCCCGCGCGTCGTAGCGGATGCCCGTGACGGTCGCGCAGTCGCCCGACCGGCCATGGATCGGCACCGTCACGCCGCAGGTGATCGCCATGTCGTGGACATAGCTCACCACGGGTTCGTGGCGCTTCTCGAGCGCGGGGTTCAGCACCGTCCGCCCGTCCCGGCGATAGCTCCACACGAAGGGTCGCGAGCTGTTCAGCGCCAGATGCTGCACGGGATCGATCTGATAGAAGCCGTTCGTCGACCAGAGTTCGACCATGTCGAGCGGGACGTCGCGCATGCCGAAGAACGACGGGGTGATCAGTTCGCCGTCGTGCGTGTAGGCGACCGGCGCATAATCGTAGATCAGGGCGCCCAGTCCGAGCGCGTCCATCGCGGCACGGGCGACGTCCAGCTTGCCGTCGATCGTCGCGGCATCGCCCAGCGCGTCGTCCAAGTCCCAGGCATCCCAAGCCATCGCGGCCGTCCACCACTGCCGAACATTGAGGCATGTTCACATCTTGTGCGATCGCGGGCAAGCGGGCAGGCTCGGACCCTGGTAGTTTTGATAGCTTTCGCGCGACCAAAACGCTGTCCTACTCTCGACGCCGGGCAACCGTGGCAAGGCGACAAGCAAGCATGTGGCGTGAGATCGAACCGGACGAAACCCGCAGCGTCGAGGTCGAGGGAGGCCGCGTCGTCACCTATTCCTTCGGCGAGGGCGACGACACGGTCCTCCTTCTCAACGGCGGGCCGGGACTGCCCTGCGACTACCTGCGCGACTCCCATTCGTGCCTCGTGGATCACGGCTACCGGGTCGTCGCCTTCGACCAGCTCGGCACCGGGCGGTCCGACCGGCCGACGGATCCGGCGCTCTGGACGATCACCCGCTATGTCGGCGAGGTCGAGGCCGTGCGGCAGGCGCTGGGCCTCGGGCCGGTCCATCTGATCGGCCAATCCTGGGGCGGCTGGCTGTCGGTGGAATACGCGCTGACCCATCCGGCGGGGCTGCGGACGCTAGTCCTGGAGAACACCGCCGCCGACATTCCGCATCTCGTCGGCGAACTCGGTCGCCTGCGCGAGGCGCTCGGCTCGGAGACCGTGGCCATGATGCAGCGCCACGAGGCGGAAGGGACGCTCGCTCATCCGGAGTATCAGGCCGCGATCACGCTCCTGAACCACCGGCATGTCTGCCGCCTGTCCGAATGGCCCGCGCCCGTGCGCCGTTCCCTGGATGACTGGAACATGGGCCCTTACGAGACGATCCAGGGCCCGAACGAGTTCACCTACACCGGCAATCTCAAGGACTGGAACCGCATCCCCGACATGCACGCGATCAAGGTTCCGACCCTGATCACGGTGGGCCAGCACGACGAGCTGACGCCGGCTTGCGCCATGCGCATGAAGCTCGCCCTGCCCGACGCCGAACTGCGCGTCTTTCCCAATTCCAGCCACATGCCCTTCTTCGAGGAGCCCGACGCCTTCTTCCCCGTCCTTCTGGATTTCCTCCGGCGCCGTGGGGGACGCCGGGCCGCGCCGATGGCGGGAGCCGCCTGAGGCCGCTCCATGCACCGCTATCGCTTCGTCCTGTCGCGCCCCTTCCAGTTCATTCCGGTGCTTCTCGGCATCAGCCTCGTCACCTTCGTGCTGGTGCGCGCGATCCCCGGCGATCCCGCCCGGTTGATCCTCGGCACGCGGGCGACGCCGCAGGCGCTGGAACGCGTGCGCGCGCAGTTCGGCCTCGATGAGCCGCTCTGGCTCCAGTATCTCTACTTCCTGCGCAACCTCGGGCGCGGCGAGATGGGCCGCTCGATCCTCTACAAGGTCGACGTGCTCGATCTCATTCTCGGGCGCCTGGAGCCGACGCTGGTCCTCGTGGCGGGTTCGGTCGCGCTGTCGCTCCTCATCTGCGTTCCCCTGGCGATGCTGGCCGCCCGGAGGCAGGGCACGGCGACAGACGGCGGCGTGCGCCTCGCCTCGACGCTCGGCCTCGGCCTGCCGAACTTCTGGCTGGCCATCATGCTGATCATCCTGTTTTCGGTGACGCTCGGCTGGTTCCCGGTCTCCGGCTACGGCGACACGCTGGCCGCGAAGCTGCACCACATGGCGCTGCCCTGGCTGACGGTGGCGCTCTCGCTCTCGGCGGTGCTCACCCGCCAGCTGCGCGCCTCGCTGATCGCCGAGATGCGGTCCGACGTCGCCCTTGCGGCGCGCGCCCGCGGTCTGCCCGAGCGCACCATCTTCCGCCGCCATGTCCTGCCCAACTCGATCCTGCCGACGCTCAATCTCCTGGCCGTCAACATCGGGTGGCTGATCGGGGGAACGGTGGTGGTGGAGCAGGTCTTCGCCATCCCGGGCATGGGGCAGCTGCTGGTGCGGGCGATCTTCTCGCGCGACTACATGGTGGTGCAGGGCGTCGCGATGGTGTTCGCCGTCGCGACGGTGCTGGTGAACTTCCTGGCCGACATCCTCACCGTCACGGCCGACCCGCGGGTGCGCCTGTGAGCGCGCTTCCCGTCTCGCCTCCGGCGGCGGCACCGCCCCTGGCGCGGCGCTCCGGGGCGCTGCCGCTGCCGCTTGTCGTCGGGCTCGCGATGCTCGCCGCCTTCCTGCTTCTGGCGCTCCTCGCCCCCGTCGTCGCGCCCTACGACCCGATCTTCCAGGACGCGGCCGCACGCCTTGCCCCGCCATCGCGCGCCCATCCTTTCGGCACCGACAACTACGGCCGCGACATTCTCTCGCGCATCATCTGGGGCACGCGCATCGACCTGCAGCTCGCCGTCCTCGGCGTCGTCTTCCCGTTTCTCATCGGTACCGCGGTGGGCACCGTGTCCGGCTATTTCGGCGGGATCGTCGACGGCATCTTCATGCGCATCGTCGACGTCGTCCTGGCCTTCCCGTTCCTCGTGCTGATGCTCTCGGTGATCACGATCCTCGGGCCCGGCCTCCATAGCTTCTTCATCGCCATGGCGCTCGTCGGCTGGGTGTCCTACGCCCGGCTCGTGCGGGCCCAGATCCTGGTCCTCAAGGGGAGCGACTTCGCGCTCGCCGCCCGCTCGCTCGGCTTCTCCCACGCCCGCATCATGTTCCGCCACCTCCTGCCCAACGCGCTGACGGCCTCCGTCGTGTTCGCGATGTCGGACTGCGTCCTCGTGCTCCTGTCGGGCGCGGCGATCTCCTATCTCGGTCTCGGCGTGCAGCCACCGGCGGCCGAGTGGGGCATCATGGTCGCGGAAGGCCAGGGCTTCCTGGCCCGCGCCTGGTGGATATCGGCGTTTCCCGGCCTTGCGATCGTGGTCCTCGCCTTCGGCTTCAGCCTCGTCGCGGACGGGCTCGGCGACCTTCTGGGGCAACGCGCATGAGCGCGGCCGGCGTCGATGCCCTGGAGGTGGCGGGGCTGACGGTGCGCGCCGACGGCGCCTTCGGCGAGCGCCGGATCGTGGACGACCTGTCCTTCCGCCTCGGGCACGGCGAGATCCTCGGGCTCGTCGGCGAGAGCGGATCGGGAAAGACGGTCGCCTGCCGGGCCCTGATGCGCCTCCTGCCGCCGTCGCTCGCCGTCTCGGCCAACGCGATCCGTCTCCATGGGCGCGAGATCTCGGGGCTGGGGGACGCCGAGTTCGCGCCGTTGCGGGGCCGCGAGATCGGCATGGTGTTCCAGAACCCGGCAAGCCATCTCGACCCCGTGATGCGGATCGGCGAGCAGATCGCCGAGACCGTGCGCCTGACGCGGCGTCTCGGTCGGCGCGAGGCGGAGGCCGAGAGCGTCGAGCTCCTGCGCCAGGTCGGCATCCCCGATCCCGTGCGCCGCGCGCGCGCCTTCCCGCACGAGTTCTCGGGCGGCATGCGGCAGCGCGCGATGATCGCGGTGGCGCTCGCCTCCGACCCGAACGTCCTGATCGCCGACGAGCCCACCACCGCGCTCGACGTCACGGTTCAGGCGCAGATCCTGCGCCTCCTCCTCGACCTTCGCGACCGTCGCGGACTGGCGATCATCTTCATCACGCACGACCTCGGCGTGGTGTCGCAGCTCTGCGACCGGATCGCCGTACTCTATGCCGGCCGCCTCTGCGAGATCGGCGCCAAGCGCGATGTCCTCGCGACGCCGCGCCATCCCTATGCCGCGGGGCTCGTCGATTGCCAGCCCGCCCACAGCGCCGGGGCGCGGCGCCTGCGCACCATCGAGGGACAGCCGCCGGGCGTCGGTGAGATGCCGCCGGGCTGCCGCTTCCATCCGCGCTGTCCGAACGCCGCCGGCGACTGCCGCAGCCACCAGCCACCTCTGGTCGCGATGGGGCCGCAGCGCTGGGCCGCGTGCCATCATCCGCTCGGCTCCGCGAGGGGCGCGGCATGAGCGCGCCCGACATCATCCTCGAGGCCGACGACGTGGTGGTGCGCTTTCCCGGACCCGGCGCGGGGCCGTTCGGCCTCCGGCGTCGCCACGTCCAGGCCGTGAACGGCGTCTCGCTCCAGGTGCGGCGCGGCGAGACGATCGGCATCGTCGGCGAATCGGGATCGGGCAAGTCGACGCTCGGCCGTGCGCTGCTCGGGCTCGAGCCGATCGCGGCAGGCCATGTCGTGCTCGACGGGCTCGCCGTGTCCGAGGGCCGCCGTGCAGACGTCAGGGCCCTGCGCCGGCGCACGGCCATGGTATTCCAGGATCCCGCCAACTCGTTGAACCCGCGACGGACCGTCGGCGACACGCTGGCCGAAGTCCTGCGGGTGCACGGAAAGGCGGAGCGCGGAAGGACGGACCGCCGCGTCGGCGAGCTCCTGGCGATGGTGGGCCTCGATCCGGCGCTCGCCGGCCGACGCCCGGCCGCCCTTTCGGGCGGTCAGTGCCAGCGCGTCGGGATCGCGCGTGCGCTCGCGGTCGAGCCCCGCCTCGTGATCGCCGACGAATGCGTCGCCGCGCTCGACGTGTCGATACAGGGACAGGTCATCAACCTTTTCCTCGACCTGAAGGAGCAGATCGGCCTGACGCTGATCTTCATTGCGCACGACCTCGCCATCGTGCGGCGGCTCTGCGACCGCGTCGCGGTCATGTATCTCGGGCGGATCGTCGAGGAAGGGCCGACCGAGCGCGTGTTCCGCCAGCCGCGCCACCCCTACACGATGGCGCTGATCGCCTCGATCCCGGAGATCGACCCCGACCTCGCGTTGCCGCTGGCCCCGATGGTCGGCGAGCCGCCGAGCCCGCTCGAGCCGCCGCCCGGCTGCGCTTTCCACCCGCGCTGCGTCTTCGCGCAGGAGACGTGCCGCTCCGGTCCGCCTCCGGTTCTGCGCCGCGCCGACGACCACGGCTGGGCTTGCATCCTCGAGCCCGGCGCGCTCGCCGCACCGCTTTCCGACCTCCCACCCCTTCCTGTCCCCACCGAACGCGAGGCTTTCCCATGACTCGACCCCGCATGATCCGCCTTCTGGCCGCGACGGCGCTCGCCACCCTCTCGCTCACCGCCTCGATCGCCGAGGCCGCCGGGGTGCTCACGATCGGCCGGCGCGAGGACTCCACGACCTTCGACCCCATTGCCTCCGCGCAGAACGTCGACAACTGGGTCTATTCCAACGTCTTCGACGTGCTCGTGCGCGTCGACAAGACCGGCACCAAGCTGGAGCCGGGACTTGCCGAGACCTGGACCGTCTCGGACGACAAGCTGAGCTATACGTTCAAGCTGCGCGAGGCGAAGTTCTCGGACGATGCGCCCGTGACCGCCGAGGACGCGGCCTTCTCGCTCCTGCGCATCCGCGACGATCCCGCCTCGCTCTGGTCCTCGAGCTATTCCATCATCGACACGGCGGAGGCGAGCGACCCGCGCACGCTAACCGTCAAGCTGAAGGAGCCATCGGTCCCGTTCCTGGCCTCCCTCGCCCTGCCCAACGCATCGGTTCTGCCGAAAGCGGTGGTGGAGGCGAAGGGCGAGGACTTCGCCTCGGCTCCGATCGGCTCGGGCGCCTTCTCGGTCAAGGAATGGATCCGCGGCGACCGCGTCATCCTCGAGAAGAACCCGAACTACTGGGAAGCCGACAAGGTCGACCTCGACGGCGTGGAGTGGATCTCGGTACCCGACGACAACACCCGAATGCTGAACGTCCAGGCCGGCCAGCTGGACGCCGCGATCTTCGTGCCCTTCTCGCGCGTCGAGCAGTTGAAGCAGGATCCCGCGCTCAAGGTTTCGCTCGACACGTCGACCCGCGAGGACGCGCTCCTCATCAACCACGAGAAGGGAACGCTCGGCGAGGTCGCTGTCCGCCAGGCGCTCGACATGGCGATCGACAAGCAGGCCATCGTCGACGCCGTCACCTTCGGCATCGGCGAGGTCGCCAACTCCTACATTCCGAAGGGCGCCCTCTATTATCACGCCGACAATCTGCGCCGCCCCTACGACCCGGAGCGCGCCAAGGCGATGCTGGCCGAGGCGGGGGCGTCCGACCTCGCACTCGACTACAACGTCAAGGCCGGCGACGAGGTTGACGAGCAGATCGCCGTCCTCATGCAGCAGCAGCTCGGCCTCGCCGGCGTCACGGTCAACATCAACAAGGTCGACGCCGCCTCGCAGTGGGACATGTTCATCAACGGCGATTTCGACGTGGCGGTCGGCTATTGGACCAACGATGTCCTCGATCCCGACCAGAAGACCACCTTCGTGCTCGGCCACGACACGAACATGAACTACATGACGCGCTACAAGAACGACAAGGTAAAGGCCCTCGTGGCCGAGGCGCGAACCGAGGCCGACCCGGCCAAGCGCGAGGCGATGTATGTCGAGCTTCAGACGATCGCCAAGGACGAGGTCAACTGGATCGACCTCTACTACAGCCCTTACATCAACGTGACGCGCGCCAACATCGACGGCTTCTACCAGAACCCGCTGGGCCGTTTCTGGTTGGAGGACGTGCGCAAGAACTGAGCATCCCGAAATCAGGCTCCGCCTATCCGGCCGGCGGAGCCTGGAAGATCGACCGCGAAGGAAGAAGCCGGACGCTCGAGGCGGAGCGGCCGACCGGCCGCTGGAGCTTGACCCCGGGGCGCGCCACCCTCTCGTTCCCCAGGAGTGATAGGCCTCGCCCATGGCGGTCGCGACCGTCCCGGGCTCGTTCGCCAGAGATCCCCGCAACCATCGCCGCCGACATGCGCCGCGCCCGCCATACCCGGCGAAGCCGCCGGGGGTCGAGCCGATGCGCCATCGCTCGCCGACCCGGCGTTCGGGAGACATGCACTAGGCCGCGATCGGCATCGCCTTGATGCTGTCGACGAGGATGCCGGCGGTCGCGGTCTGCGCCGTGCCCGTCGAGCGGATGCCGGGATGGCCGGGGGCCGCGATATCCGTATCTGTCGCCGAGATGATCAGGCCGTTGTTGAGATAGGCCTGGATCGCGCTGCCGCTCACCCGCAGCCGCAGGAGATGGGCCCCGGCCGAGAACGATCCGGAGACGGTGGCCCCAAGCTGCGTGCTCGCGCCCGCCACGGTCTTGAACATCTGCCAGCCGCCGGCCGAGGACGAGTAGCGGGCGAAATAGAAGGTGTTCGCCGCAGCGTCCGCCCTCGCCATGATGCCGCGATCGTTGGTGGCGAGCGGACCGGCGAAGACGAGGACGGCTTCCACGTCGTAATCGGCAGACGGGGCGGCCTTCAGCGATCGGAAGACGTTCAGCGTCGAGGGCGACACCATCCTGCCGGCACCGATCACGGCCGGCGAGGCCGGCGTGTAGCCCAGCTGCAGCACCCACGACGTGCCGCTTTCCCCGACATGCGCCGTCAGGGGCGTGCCGTCGGCATCCGTCATCGTATCGTCGAGCCAGGGCGTCGTGCCGACCGGGATGGTGCCGGCCCGCTTCGCCGCGAGGACGCAGGCCGCGATCGCCGCATGGCCCGCATCGGTCGGGTGGATGTTGTCGGGACCGATCAGCGAAGCGCCGCCGCCATCCCGCATGGCGGCATAAGCGTCCGCGAGATAGGTGTCGTACTCAGCCGCGAGCGCCTTGACGACGTTGACATAGGCCTCGAAGCCCGCCCGGGTCTGGCCCGAGAATCCGCTGGACCCGGTGCCGAGCCCCGCGTCGCTGATCCACCAGGGGGTGACGAGCACGATGCGGTCGCGCCGGTAGCCGGCCGCGAGGAGGCCGTCGAGGATCTCGCGGTAGTCGGTCTCGAACTCGCGGACGTTGAACGTCGCCGGCGCCCCCACGTAGCGCGCGTCGTTGTAGCCGTAGGCGATGACGAGGGTTTCGCGTTGCGCCGCGGCGCCGGTCAGGGCGCCGGCAAAGCGATCGCGACCATTGCTCGCCATCGGCGCTCCGCTGGCGTCGGGGCTGTTCTGGAGAACGGTGCCGGAGATCGCCTGGTTGAGGACGAGCCCGCCGGTCAACGCCGACGCCACGATATTGACGTAGCGCTGCGCCGCGCCGGACGCGCCGGTGCCGAAGGTGTAGCTGTCGCCGAAGGCCGCGAGGTTGACCACGGATGCGGGCAGGCCGCTCGCGGACGCGTTGCCGATCGAACCGGAGGCGACGACGCAGTGCGGCGAGGTCACCTCGGCCCGGGCCGTGACCGCCTGTCCGATGGCCGGCGCCGTTGCGAAGGCGTGGGACCAGGTCCCGGAGGGCGACGCGAAGGCCGTTCCCGCCGCGATGCCGTCCAGAAGCACGGTGACGGTTGCGCCGGCTGGGGCACGTCCGCTCGCGGTCCGCGTGGCCGCATCGTAGACCGGGCGCGAGGGGAGCGATGCGCTCCGCCCGCCCGACAGGTTGCCGATCCCGAGGCCCGGCATCACGCCATCCCCACGATGTGGCCGGCGGTGGTGCCCGTCGCCAGGACGCGTGCCACGCGGATGGGAAGGCCCGCACCGTCGCCGACGTTGCGGAAGACGACGGTGTCGCCCGATACGCGGTCCTGAACGGCGATGTCGCCGCCGAGGCCGACATAGATGCCGGTGGTCACGAACGGCAGGTCGACGCTGTCGCTCGGCGAGACCGCGAAGACGCGGTTGGCGGGGCCGGCGGCGGTCGTCGCGGCATTGAGATAGGGGTCTTGAGCGGGCATCGGGTCCTCCTTCGAGCCCGATCAGGCTACCGACGCCGCAAGGGACCGGGGAAAACCGGAGGACGGCTTTTCGGACGAACGCAACCGTGCAGCGCGTGGAGGGCCGCGGAGCCGAACCCGCGTGACGATCCCTAACGGCGCGCCTGCCCGAACGCCTCGATCGCCGTGCGCAGGGCGCCGGCGAAGGCCCGCGGCTTGAGTTCGCCCCGTGCCACGAGAGCCGAGCCGACGGCCAGCTTGCGCACCAGGGCTCCGCGCAGGGCCGGGACCTGACGGGCGTGACGGGCGATCACCATCAGCCCGGACGGATAGTACTTCGCCCGGATGGCGGTGTTGCGGTCGCGGTGACCGATGCAGGGAAGGGGTAGGAAGCGGGTGCGCCGCGACAGGGCGAAGGCCCGCAGGGCGTAGTCCGTGTCCTCGGATCCGTTCAGCCGCGCGCCGACGCCAAGGTCCAGATCGAACTCCCCGACCTGCCGTGCCACCGCGCTTCGGAACACCATCGTGTTGGAGGACGCGCGACGCAGGACGTCGTGCACCGAGGCGTCGCGCTCGAGCGCGCCGTCCATCGGCACGGGGCTCGACGCGTAGTCGCAGAACCAGAGGTCGAGGTCGGACCGCGCCGAGAAGGCGTCGTGGATGTAGGGAAGCGCCCCTTCCGGATACCAGCAGTCGTCGTCCGGGAAGGCGACGATCTCGTCGCCGGCCATCCAACCGAGGCGCCGTCCCTCGGCGAGCAGGAGATTGCGCGCCGCCGAGAGCGAGACGAGGCCGGGCGCCGTCAGAAGGGTGACGAGGCGCGCCTCCTCCTCCGACAGGAGGTCCGCCGGCGCACTGTCGCAGCCCTGCAGCAGGATCAGGAGCCGCACGTCGATGTCGGCCCGCGCCCGGGCGGCTGCGGCCACGGAAGCGATCATGCGCGCCAGGACGTCCGAACGGCCGGACGAGAGATTGGCCGTGCTGAACAGGTTCACGATCATGGATGCGGGGCTCCGGGGCAGGGGAACGCGGCGGTCGCGGCGGACGGCGCGGCGTTGCGATGGGCGGCGGCGAACGGGCGTTCGGGGCGTCTCACCGGTCTTCGGACGCCGAACAGCGCAGCACGCCGTCGTCCACCAGATGCTTCATGATGTTGGGCACGACGATGGCGGTGGCGCTGCCGGGGGTCGGATGGGCGCCGTCGGCGATGGCGAGATAGAGCGCGTCCGCCCCCATCTTTTCCCAGTCCGGCCGGTGATCGATGTAGCGAAGTCCGAGTTCCTCGGCGAGGCGCCGATGGGCGTCCTCGTATCGGTCCCGGAACGGACGCGCCCAGAGGCGGCGGCCGCTGACCGGGTTCATGGACATGACGTAGACGACGACATCCGGGTTCTCGCGGCGGAACGCGCCGATGATCGCGCGCATGTTGTCGACGGACGACGAGACGGTGATCAAGTTGTTGATCGCGGCGTCGTTGACGGCGAACTCCAGAAACAGGATGTCGGGCCGCGTCGCCGCGACCCTGTCCACGGCCTCGACGCCCCAGTCGGAGGCGGCGCCCGACCGGCCGTCGTTGCTCACGGCGACCGGCCCCCGGATGCAGGCCTCGATCGCGGCGGCGAGCGGCTTCTGCCAGCCGCCGATCGCGGTCAGGCTGGTGCCAAACGTGGCTACCCGCAGCGGGCCGTTCCCGGCACCGGGCGGCGCGGCCTGCGCGCTCGCGATGCCCCATGCCAGGGCCGCGATCGTCAGACCGCGGCGTGCGCCTGTTGCGTCCATCGGTGAGAGCCTCCGTGCCGAACGCGAAGGCCGGAGGGACCCGCCGATGGCGGGACCCGCGCCCTCGCTGCGCGAGGTCAGGCCGAGCGCGCCAGGGCCTCGGGCGCCGGCGCCTGCACGCTGGTGCGGCCGATCGAGTGGTACTCGAAGCCGGCCTGCGTCATCGCCTCCAGCGAGAACACGTTGCGGAAGTCGACCATGATCGGATGGCGCAGCGCCGCGCGGTAGCCGTCCAGCGGGAAGCGGACGAACTCGTCCCATTCGGTGGCGAGGACGCAGAGGTCGGCGCCGTCGATCGCCTCGGCCATGGTCGCGCAATAGGTGATCGCATCGCCGAGCATCTCGCGCGCGTGCTCGCTGCCCTTCGGATCGTAGGCCCTGACGATCGCGCCGCGCTGGACGAGCTGTTCGGCAACCAGCACCGCCACGCTGTCGCGCACGTCGTCGGTGTTGGGCTTGAAGGTCAGGCCGAGGAGGCCGATCGTCCGGCCGTCGACGGAGCCACCGGCCGCCTGGAGAACCTTGGCCACCATGCGGTGCGGGCGCGAGCGGTTCACCGTGATGACGGCCTCCACGATCGTCGCGGGGCTCAGCGCCTTCTCGCCGATGTGGACCATGGCCAGCGTGTCCTTCGGGAAGCACGAGCCGCCGTAGCCGGGACCCGGCTTCAGGAACTCGCGTCCGATGCGCTTGTCCGAGCCCATGCCGCGCGAGATGGCGCCGATGTCGCCGCCCACCTTCTCGCAGATGTCGGCCATCTCGTTGATGAAGCTCACCTTCGTCGCCAGGAACGTGTTGGCGGCGTACTTGATGAGTTCGGACGAGATGATGTCGGTCGAGATCAGCTCGAAGCCCTGGCTCGTGAAGGGGCGATAGAGCGCCTCCAGCTGTTCGCGTGCCCGCGCGCTGTCGGTGCCGATCACGATGCGGTCGGGCTTCATGAAGTCGGAGACCGCATTGCCTTCGCGCAGGAACTCGGGATTGGAGGCGACGTCGAAGTCGAGCGACGGGTTCTCGCGCTCGATGATGCGACGCACCTCGTTGCCGGTGCCGGCGGGAACGGTCGACTTGGTGACCACCACGGCATAGTGGTCGAGGTTGCGTGCGATGTCGCGGCTTGCGGCGTAGACGTATTGGAGGTCGGCATTGCCGTCGAGCTTGCGGGTCGGCGTGCCCACCGCGATGATCACGATCTCGGCCGCGCGCAGCGCCTCGGCGATGTCCGTCGTGAAGGTGAGGCGCCCGGCCTCGGCGTTGCGCGCCACGACCTCGTCGAGGCCCGGCTCGTAGATCGGGATGATGCCGGCCTTGAGCTTCTCGATCTTCGCCTCGACCTGGTCGACGCAGGCGACGCGCCACCCGGCCTCGGCAAGACAGGAGCCGCTGACGAGGCCCACGTAGCCCGTCCCGATCACGGCAACCTGGGGCGCCGAGCTTCCGGCAAGCGACATATCCAACATCGGACCGTTCCATCACGTTCGAGTTGCAGGACGCCCCCTGAGTTCGCCTCAGGTCATTCTACAACTGCAGGATAACGACCCCATGTTTCACGACATCTCCCGCAATGCAAGAAAAGGAACGTGACAGGATTGCCGGCGGACGTTGCGAACGCCCCCGGATCCCCGCGCTATGCGCGCCGGGTGATACGGCTATGTCAGCGGCGCGTGGCTCATGGCCGCGACCCTCGGTCAGACCGCGGTTTCTTCTCCGGCCTCTGGCCGCAGGGCGCGGTCCTGGCGCAGCGAGACGACCATGCCGGCCAGTCTGCGCAGGGGATCATCGGCGGATGAGGCAGACGGAGCGGCGGCGCTCTCGGTGGCGGGCACGGCGATCACCGATACCGTGTGACGGTCGACGAGGTCCTGCGCCACGCCGCGGATGCTGTCGAGGTCGCGCTGCAATGCGGCACGCCGGAAGGGGCCGCCCTTCAGGAGACCGCCGACCCCGCCGAAAGCCGACAGGCGCGCGCTCACCGCCTCGAGGCGCTCCATCTGTTTCCAGAATTCGGCCTCGGCGTTCGGATCGATCCATGTCCGATTCTGAAGCATGCTCAAGTCCCAGCCAGTCCGGTCGGTATAACTGTATTCAACTTGCGGCATCAAGCTTGTTCGGACCTGTGAGGCGAGGCTGCGTGGCGGCGGCGCCCGGGCGCGAACGGAATTGGTTGATCCTGTCGATGTTGCACTGCATATAACTTGGGCGGATACGGACGGAGGTTGCGGTGAAGCAGGCGATGGTTGTGGGCGGGGCCGGTTTCATCGGCACCCATCTTCTGGAGCACCTGCGCGCGGCGGGCGGTTACGACCGGCTCGTCAGCGTGGACCTCGTCGCCCCCGCGCGGCCCGTGGCGGGCGTCGACTACGAACGCCACGATATCCGCCATCCGTTTCCGGCCCGGCTCGACGGCGCCTATGATGCGATCTTCAATCTCGCCGCCGTGCACAGGACGCCCGGCCACGAGCCGCACGAATATTACGAGACCAATCTGGGCGGTGCGCTCACCGTGTGCGAGTTCGCCGCGCGCAACGGTGTCCGATCGATCCTGTTCACCAGTTCGATCGCCGTCTACGGCCCGGGCGAGGACCTGAAGACGGAAAGCTCGACGCCCGAGCCCGTCTCCGACTACGGTCGCTCCAAGCTCCTGTCGGAAGGGGTTCACCGCCAGTGGCTGGCGGGCGATGCGGCGCGTCGTCTGGTGATCGCGCGTCCCGCGGTGATCTTCGGGCAGGGGGAGGGGGGCAACTTCACGCGCCTCGCCGCCGCGCTGCGCAAGGGAACCTTCGTGTATCCCGGCCGCAAGGACACGATCAAATGCTGCGGCTATGTCGGCGAGATCGTGCGCTCGATGGAGCATGCCCTGGCGCTGGGCGAGCGCGAGTTCCTCTACAACTTCTGCTATCCGCAGGCCTACACGATCGAGGAGATCTGCCAGGCGTTCGAGCGCGTGGCGGGCTACCGGCCGCCGCGCGGCGTCCTGCCCCAGCCCGTGATGAACGCGGCGGCGCTTCCCTTCGAGGTGGTCGACCGCCTCGGCTTGCGGAACGGCATCAACCGCGAGCGCATCCTGAAGCTCGTGCGCTCGACCAGGGTCGAGCCTGCGGCGCTGATCGGATCGGGGTTCCGCTTCTCGACCGACCTCGAAGGGTCGCTGCGCGACTGGAAGAGCCGCTCAACGGGCGATCGCATGGTCTGAAGCCTCGCCGACGAGGCGCGGTGGCGAAAGCTCGCGCCTCTTGCCAGCGGCGGCCTCTGCCACGCACGCAAGAAGGGACCGCCGACGCTCCGCCGGCGGTCCCTTTCTCGTTTCCGATCTGCCCGTTCGATCAGGCCAGTAGGATGTGGGCGTTGTCCATGAAGGCGAGGCTCTTGCCGATCACGGCGATGTCCTGCGCCGCGCCGGCGCCCGTGCCGTCCGCGTCGTAGGACAGGACACCCGTGGAACGGTTGTAGATCACCTGCGCATGGTCGGCCGTCGCCTTGGCACCGATCACGAAGTCGGATGCCGCGAGCATGCCGCCGTCGGCGGTCAGGCCCGCGAAGGCCGACTGCGAGAGCTGGATCTTGTCGTCGGCGCTGAAGTCGAAGATCGTGTCGCGGTTGGCCGTGCCGAACTCGGCGAAGGCGAACGTGTCGGCGCCGCCCTTGCCCCAGAGCTGGTCGTTGCCAAGTCCGCCGGCGATGACGTTGTTGCCCGCCGAACCGGTGATGACGTTGTTCAGTTCGTTGCCGGTGCCGTCGATGTTGCCGCCCTGGAGGCGCAGGTTCTCGACATTGGCGTTGTCGCGCAGGTCCACCGAGACGGTGGTCCAGATCGTGTCGATGCCGCCGTTCGCCGTCTCCCCGACGACGCGCTCTCCCGCCGTGTCGAACACGTAGCCGTCGTTGCCGGCCGAGCCCTGGAACGTGTCGAGGCCGCCCTTGCCGTCCAGCCAGTCGTCGCCCGCGCCGCCGACCAGGACGTCGTTGTAGGCGCTGGCCTTGATGATGTAGCGCTCGACGCTCTCGCCCGTCAGCGAGCCGGTCGGCAGCCAGCCGAGATAGGACTTGATCGTGACGGCCGGGTTCTCGGTGTTCCCCTCCGACGACATCACGATGCGGCGGTCGCTCGTAAGTTCCAGCGTGTCGGTTCCCGTGCCGCCGTCGAACTTCGATCCGAAGACGAGGGTCGTGTTCTCGTTCACGATCAGCCGGTCATCGCCCGCCCCGCCGAAGAAGTCGGAAGAGGTGATGATGCCGCCGGACTCGGGCGTCTGGAACACGTCGTTGCCGTCCAGTCCGGAAATGCTGGCGGCCGTGTAGAACTTCGACGTGAACACGTCGTCGCTATTGGTGAGACCGGTGCGGCCGAACGTGAGAAGTTTATTAAAAAGCATTTCATCCCCCTGCTGTTGATGAACAATTCGTTAATGAAGCAGGCCGTCTTGAGTCAACTGGATGAATAATTATAAGTTAATGACGACACTTCGATCGATGCAAGCAAAGGTTGTCGGCGCCGTTGCGGCAGGTCCCGCCTTGCGTGCGGCATGACGCCAAGCGCGACCGCCTGCGCGCCTGGCGGCGGCGCGCAACACGGCTCAGCAGGGGTAGGGGGTGGAAGCGCCGAAGGGTCGGGTATCGCGGAAAGCGTCCGCGAAAGGGGCAGCCGACCGGTCGGCGGATCAGCGCAGGTCGATCCGGCGCGTGCGGCAGATGTCGATGTCGCGCAGGACCCGGAACGGCTTGGCGCGGGTGCGGTTTGTGCGCCCCGCGCGCTTGGGCGCATTGAAGTTCACCGTGAAGGTGAAGATGCACTTGTTGTAGTCGTCGAAGATCGTGACGGTGCGCGTCGAGCCGCCGGACAGCGGGATCCGGGTCAGGTTGCGGTTGTTGGCGACGAGTTCGCTCGCGAAGGCGGTGACCGTGTAGATCGTGTCGGTGGTGCGGTTGCGAAGCTCCACGCTCACGGTGGCCGCGGCGGCGGGCGCGGCGGGCGCGAGGGCGAGGATGGCCAGAAGGCATCCGGTCAGTTTGCGCATCGAGACGACCTTCCGGCGGTTGCGCGCCAGAACCTGGGGCACCGCGTTTCCTTTGGCAAGCACGCTGGGCCTCCGCGACGGCGTCCGCGCGAACGCGCCGCTCCATGGTCGTTAAGACCAATTGGAATGCTTTCTAGACAATCACGGACCTTTCTCGTCTATAGCTCCTTGTGCAATGCGGCCGCACGCGTGCGGTGCATCGCTCGAATTTGGTCGGACGAAGGAAGAGTGGGGCGCATGATGGTACCCAGCAGCAATCGGCTCGTTCATCCGGTCGTGATCGCCGGTGGATCCGGAACGCGGCTCTGGCCGGTGTCGCGCGATACGATGCCCAAGCAGTTCGTCTCCCTTTTGGATTCGGGTCGTTCGACCTTCGAGGAAACGATCCTCCGGGTGTCGGGCGAAGGGTTCGGGCGCCCGATCGTGGTGACCCATTCGGACTTCCGCTTCGTGGTGGCCGAGCAGTTGGCGGGCCTCGGCATCGCCGCGGACATCGTGCTGGAGCCCGAGCGGCGCGACTCGGCGGCCGCGATCGCGGTCGGCGCGCTGATGGCGGCCCGGCGCGACGAGGACGCGGTGTGCCTCGTGCTGGCGGCCGACCACCTGATCCCCGACGGCCAGCTCTTCACCGCCGATTGCCAGCAGGCCGCCGAGGCGGCGGCCCGGCACGACCGGATCATGCTGCTCGGCATCGAGCCGACCAGCCCCTCCACCGCCTACGGCTACATCGCGCCCGGCGCCCCCCTCGACGACGCGGGTGCCTTCACTGTGGATCGCTTCGCCGAAAAGCCCGATCGCGAGACGGCCGAGACCTATGTGGCCGAGGGCTACCGCTGGAACTCGGGCAACTTCGTCTTCCCCGCCCGGCTGATGCAGGAGGAGCTGTCCAGCTTCGCGCCGGCGGTTCTCGACGCCGCGCGCGGCGCCCTCGATGCGGCTGTCGCCGACCTCGACTTCCTGCGCCTCGACGCCGAAGCCTTCGCGGCGGCACCGCGCATCTCCATCGACTACGCGGTCATGGAGAAGACCCGGCGGGCCGGGGTCCTGAAGACGCGCTTCCGGTGGTCCGACATCGGCTCCTGGGATGCCATGTTCGACGTCAAGCGCAAGGACCCGGCCGGCAACGTCCTCGAAGGCGCGGTCAGCGTTCTCGACACGCGCTCGTCCTTCGTGCGCTCCGACGAGGTCCTGACCACCGTGGTCGGGCTCGACGACGTCGTCGTGGTGACGACCCCCGACGCGGTGCTCGTGACCTCGCGCGAGAAGGCGGGCGACGTGAAGACGCTGGTCGCCAAGCTCCATGCCGAGAACCGGTCCGAAGCGGGCCAGCACCACCGCATCCACCGGCCCTGGGGCTGGTACCAGCGCATCGACATCGGCGACCGGTTCCAGGTCAAGCATATCTGCGTCAAGCCGGGCGGCATCCTCAGCCTCCAGCGCCACTACCACCGCGCCGAGCACTGGGTCGTGGTCCACGGCACGGCGGAGGTGACGGTGGACGACACGGTGAAGCTCTTCCACGAGAACGAGGCGGCCTACCTGCCGATCGGCTGCACCCACCGCCTGCACAACCCCGGCAAGATTCCGCTCAAGCTCATCGAGGTCCAGGTCGGCTCCTATACCGGCGAAGACGACATCGTGCGCCTCGAGGACATCTACGCCCGGAACTGAAGCGCCCCGTCCCCCGACGACGCAACGAGGCGAGGAGCAGCCATGAGCAGCCTGAAGTTCGGAACCAGCGGCCTGCGCGGTCTCGTGGTGGATCTCGTCGGTCGCCCGGCCGCCGACTGGACGGGCGCGTTTCTCGCCCATCTCGATCGTGCCGGGCTCGCCCCCGCCTCGCGCGAGGTTCTGGTGGGACGCGATCTTCGCTCGTCCAGTCCGCAGATCGCCGACGATTGCCTCCGCGCGGCCGCCGGCCTCGGCTGGCACGCCCTCGATGCCGGCGCCCTGCCGACGCCGGCGCTGGCCCTCGAGGCCATGCGCCGGGGCGCGGCCGCCGTGATGGTGACGGGTAGCCATATTCCCGACGACCGCAACGGCCTGAAGTTCTACCGGCCGGACGGCGAGATCACCAAGGGCGACGAAGCGGGGATCCGCGCCGCCTTCGAGGCGCGGACCGCTGCCGCCGCCGATCGGGTCGAGGGTTCGGTCGCGCCGCTCGGGGGACTGGCGGAGGCCTATATCGAGCGCATCGCCGGCTTCTTCGGCTCCGATGCGCTGGCCGGCCTTCGCGTCGGCGTCTACCAGCAGAGCTCGGTCGCCCGCGACATCCTCGTGGAAGCGCTCACGCGTCTCGGCGCTGCGTCTGAGCCGCTCGGCCGGGCCGACCGGTTCATTCCCGTCGACACGGAGGCGCACCGTCCCGAGGACCTGGAGCTCCTGGCCGGCTGGGCCGCAGGCGGGCGCTTCGACGCGATCGTCTCCACCGACGGCGACGCCGACCGCCCGCTCCTTGCCGACGAGCAGGGCCGCGTGGTGCGCGGCGATCTCCTCGGCCTCCTGACGGCGCGCCAGCTCGGCGCGCGCACGGTGGTGACGCCGGTCACCTCCTCGTCCAGCCTCGAGCGTGCCTCCTTCCTCGGCAAGGTCGTCCGCACCCGGGTCGGCTCGCCCTTCGTGATCGAGGGGATGGAGGGCGAAGCCGCGGCCGGCGACGTCGTCGTCGGCTTCGAGGCGAACGGGGGCGTGCTCCTCGGCTCCGCGGTCGCACGCGGCGGCCGCACGCTGTCCGCCATGAAGACGCGCGACGCGCTCCTGCCGATCGTGGCGACGCTGGCGGAAGCGAAGGCTGCCGGCCTGCCGGTGTCGCGCCTCGTCGCCGATCTGAAGGCGGGTGCGGCCATGGCCGATCGCCTGCCGGAGATCGCGGCGACGCAGAGCACCCCGTTCCTCGCGATGCTGGCGGCGGGCGGCGAGGAGGCGGCCGCCTTCTTCGCCGAGCGGGGCGGCGCGCGAGGCGTCGACGCGTTCGACGGCGTGCGCACCACGCTTCGGGACGGCTCCACCGTCCATTATCGCGCTTCGGGCAACGCGCCCGAGCTGCGCTGCTACGTCGAGGCCGCCGACGAGACCGCGGCCGCCGCGCTTCTCCAGTGGGGGCTCGACGCCGCCAAGCGGCGCCTTCGGGCCTGACCCCTTACAGGAGCCGGTCGAGCACGACCTTGGCGGAGACGCGCCAGTCGGGCAGCGCGATGCCGTAGGTCCGTGCGAGCTTGTCGCCGGACAGGCGGGAATTGGCGGGGCGACGGGCCGGCGTCGGATAGTCCGCCGTGCCGATGCGCCCGACCGTGACGGCGCTGGCCCCGCGGGCCTCTCGTTCCGCGAAGATCGCCTCGGCAAAATCCGCCCAGGTCGCCTTGCCCGAGCCGGTGAGGTGGAACACGCCGCGCAAGGCGGGATTGGGGTCTGCGACGAGACGACGGGCCACCGCGATCGCGGCGTCGGCGATGTCGAGGGCGCTGGTCGGGGTGCCGTGCTGGTCGGCGACGACGTTCACCGCGTCGCGCGTCTCGGCAAGGCCCAGCATGGTCTTCATGAAGTTGGCGCCGAAGGGCGAATAGACCCAGGCCGTGCGCAGGATCGCATGGTCGGGCTGGGCCGTCGCCACGCGCCGCTCGCCCTCGAGCTTCGTGTGCCCGTAGACCGAGACCGGGCCGGTCGGGTCCGCCTCCGTGTAGGGTGCAGTCTTGTCGCCGGCGAAGACGTAGTCGGTGGACAGATGAACCACCGGCACGCCGAGTTCGGCGGCGACAGCGGCGATCGCGCCGGGCCCCTCGGCATTGACCGCGAAGGCGAGGTCGGCCTCGCTCTCCGCCTTGTCCACCGCCGTATAGGCGGCCGCCGAGACGACCGCATGGGGCTTCGCGCCCAGGATCGCCCGGCGGATCGAGGCGGGGTCGGTGAGGTCGAGGTCCGGCCGCCCGAGGGCGATGATCTCGACGCCCGAAAGGGGGCCGCGCTCAAGAAGCGCCGAGACGACCTGTCCTTCTTTCCCCGTCACCGCGATGCGCATCGTTACCCGTCCTTCAGCCTGCCGAAGCCTTTGCCCCTCTTACGGCGAGAGCGGTTCGACTTCGAGGGAAAACGTCGGGGCGGCGGACGGCGGCGCCCGTGCCGCGACCGCGTCCGTCCACGTGCGGAACGCCGTCATGGCCGCCGTCTCGGGCCGCGACAGGAGCCGCGTCAGCCAGTAGTTCCCGAGATCGACGCCGGTCTCGAACGGCTGGACCAGCGCGCCGGACCGCAGGTGCCGCTCGAAGAGCGCGGGCGGAGCGAGCGCCACCCCGGCGCCGCCGAGCGCCGCCTCCACCATGGCGAGCGAGGAATCGAAGGTGATGCCGGCGGGAAGGCGCGGGTCGTCGCCAAGGCCCGCCTCGGCGAACCACCGCGGCCATTCGTCCGCGCGGTAGGAGCGCAGCAGCGTCTGCCCAAGAAGGCTTTCGGGCCCCGTCAATCGGGCGGCGACGTCGGGCGGGCAGAGGGGCGAGAGGGGCGCGGCGAGGATGGCTTGCGCCCACGTGCCGTGCCAGGCGCCGTCGCCGAAGCGGATGGCGAAGTCGAGCCCCTCGGCCGCCGGATCGACGCGGTTGTTGTGGGTCGACAGGCGCAGGTCCACGAACGGGTGGCGCTCGGCGAAGTCGGGAAGGCGCGGCAGCAGCCAGCCGACCGCGAAGGTGCCGACCGCGCCGATCCGCAGCGTCTCGCGCATCTGCCCCTTCTCGAAGCGCGTCAGCGTTCCCGCGATACGGTCGAAGGCGTCGCGCACGCCCGGCAAGAGCATCTCGCCCTCGCGCGTCAGCATGAGCCCGCGGGGCAGGCGCTCGAAGAGCGTCGCACCGAGCGTCCGTTCCAGCGCCTTGACCTGATGGCTGACCGCTCCTTGCGTGACGCAGAGCTCGATCGCCGCGCGGGTGAAGGACAGGTGCCGGGCGGAAGCCTCGAAGGCGCGCAGGGCCGTCAGCGGCAGATAGGGCCTGACCAAGGCGACACCTCAATTCGTTTCATGGCTCGGACGAGAATTCGTGCTTTGCGCCGTGTCCGGCTTCTGCCCCACATGCGGGTCCGCCACCCTCGCAACCCATAGGACGAGACCGCCATGATTGCCATCCCATCGCTTCGATCCGTGGCCTCCGGGCTCCTGTCCCTCGGGCTTTGCGCCGCCTCTGCGGGCGCCGCGTCGGCGGCGGACGAAGCAGCCGTGCGGGGCGTCGTCGAGGCCGCCATCGCGCCGGTGATGAAGGCGCAAGGCATTCCCGGCCTTGCGGTCGTGGTTCTCGAGGGCGGCCGGCGCCATCACTTCAATTTCGGGATGGATGCCCCGAGGGACGGCAAGCCGGTGAGCGAGGATACGCTGTTCGAGCTCGGTTCGGTGTCCAAGACCTTCGCCGCGACGCTCGGCGCCTATGCGCAGGCCCGAGGGCAGCTGTCCCTCGCCGATCCGGCGGAACGGCACTGGCCGGCGCTGGCGGGGCACCCGCTCGGCGGCGCGACGCTCCTCGATCTCGCGACCTACACCGCCGGCGGCCTGCCGCTGCAGTTTCCCGACGACGTGTCGGGGGAGGCGGGAACGCTCCGCTACTTCCAGGACTTCCGGCCGGACGGCGAGTTCGGCAACCTGCGGCTCTACTCCAACCCCTCGATCGGCCTTTTCGGCCATCTGGCGGGCCGGGCGATGGGGCAGGGCTTCGAGGCCGCGATGACGCACGACATCCTGCCGGGCTTCGGCCTGTCGAGCACGTTCATCCGGGTGCCCGAGACGGCCATGGCGCGCTATGCCTTCGGCACGTCGCGGAGCGGCGAGGCCGTCCGGGTGAATCCGGGCCCCTTGGATGCCGAGGCCTACGGGCTGAAGTCCACGGCCGCCGACATGGCGCGTTTCGTGGAAGCGCAGATCGATCCGTCGGCCCTCGGTCCCGATCTGCGTGCGGCCGTCGAGGCGACGCATCTCGGGCACATCCGTGTCGGCCCGATGGTGCAGGGGCTCGGCTGGGAGCAGTATCCCTATCCCGTCGCCCTCGACACGCTGATCTCCGGCAATTCGAGCGACATGGCGCTCGAACCGCAAGCCGTTGTCCGCCTCGACCCGCGCCAGCCGCCAGAGGGCGCCGTCCTGTTCAACAAGACGGGATCGACCGGTGGCTTCGGCGCCTATGTCGCCTTCGTGCCGGAGCGGCGCATCGGCGTCGTCATCCTGTCGAACCGCAACTGGCCGAACGCCGAGCGCGTGCGCGCGGCCCATGCCATCCTCGCGGCGATCGACTGACGCTCACGAGCGTTCGAACAGGAGGCGCACGACGTTGTCGGGGTCGGCGGGTTTGCGAAACACCGGCACGTCGTCGTATTCCTGGGGAATGATCCAGTCGTCGTAGCCGGTGACGAACACGATGGGAACGGCGTGTCGGCGCAGCGCGACGGCGACGGGGAACACCTTGTCGCCCCCCAGATTGACGTCGAGGATCGCGGCGTCCAGCACCTCGCCGCCTTCCAGAAGGACGAGGGCCTCCTCGACGCTGGCGACCGGGCCGACGACCTTGCCGCCCCCGGCGGTCACCGCTTGCCGCAGGGCTTCGGCGGCGAAGTACTCGTCTTCCACGATCAGCACACGCTGGCCGGAAAGGTCGAGGGGGGCGGTGGTGAACATGGCGCAAGTCCGTTCGCGCGCGATCAATTCATCCAGATGTAAGGGCTTTGCCCGCGCTTGGCGAATGAATTGCCGTTCATAAACGTGTCTTGCCTACCGATGCGACGCGAGCTTGGCCGTCGCGGGATGCCTTCCCGACGCCGACCGGCTTGCCAGCACGCGGCAGCTGGATCTAAGCCAAAGGATGATGCTTTCGCGGCAGCGCGGCGGATCGACCGATGGGAGCCCGGATGGTTGCGGAGCCTTTCGACCCACTTCCCGCAAGCCTCCTCGAAGGCTTCGCCGACTGCCTGTGGCGGATGGACGACGATGCCGTCGTGATCGCCGGCGGTCCGCTGGGGAACGGCGGGGCGGCCGCCGCAGGGGACTGGGTCGGCCGCCGCTGGCCCACCATCCCCGATCCGTCGGACCAGCCGAGCGCCGAACGACTCTGGCGCGAGGCGACGACGTCGGGACGCCCGGTCGTCGGGCTGGTGCGCCTGCGGCTGGGGGAGGGCGACCCCGACCTCGTCCACCTGCGCCTCGCTCCGTCGGGGGGCGGCGGCTGGCACGCCATCGGCCGGCGCATGTCCCTCGCGGAGGCCGACGCGCAGGCCCACCGCCAGCTGATCGAGACGATCGACGACGGCTTCTGCACGCTGGAGCTTCTTCTGGACGGCGACGGGCGGCCCTACGACTACCGTTTCCTCACGGTGAACTCGGCGTTCGAGCGCCAGAGCGGGCTGCACGACGCGGCGGGGCGGACCGCGCTGGAGCTCGTGCCCGATCTTCCGCGCAAGTGGCTCGACATCTACGGCCGCATCGCCCGCAGCGGGCTGGCCGAGCGGTTCGAGGAGGTACAGGAGGCGCCCCATCGCTTCTTCGAGGTCTATGCGACGCCGATCGGCGGCGCCGGGGCCGTGCGGCTGGCGGTGTTGTTCCGGGACATCCTGCCCCGTCGGTATGCCGAAGAGCGGCTCTCGGCCAGCGAGCGCCGGCTGACGACCCTCGTCCAGGGGATGCCGCAGCTGGTGTGGCGCGCGAGCGAGACGGGCCGCTGGACATGGGCGAGCCTGCAATGGAGCGCCTATACCGGCCAGACGGAAGCCGAGGCCGGCGGCTTCGGCTGGCTCCGGGCCGTTCATCCCGACGATCGGGCGCTCGCCCTCGCCAACTGGCGCGAGGCGGGCGGGCGCGGCGAGTTCCAGGCGGAGCTTCGCATCCGCGGCGGCGAAGACCGTCGCGACCGCTGGTTCCAGGTACGCGCGCTCCCCGTTCGCGACGAGAAGGGCGCCGTGTCGGAATGGATCGGAACCTGCACCGACATCGACGAGATGCGCCAGTTGCGCGGTCGCCAGGAGGTCCTTCTCGCCGAGCTGCAGCATCGCACGCGCAATCTCCTGGGCGTCGTCACCTCGGTGGCCGAGCGCACCGCCCACGGCGCGCCGTCCGTCGCCGACTTCCTGCCGCGCTTTCGCGAGCGACTGCTCGCCCTGTCGCGCATCAACGGCCTTCTGTCGCAGCTCGACCGGGGGCAGCGGGTGACCTTTGCCGAGATGGTCCGCGCCGAACTCGGCGCGCGCGGCGTCCTCGACCCTGCGGGACGGCAGCGCGTGGTGCTGGACGGACCGGAGGACGTCAAGCTGCGCTCCGCCACCGTCCAGACCTTCGCGCTCGCCATTCACGAGCTCGCCACCAACGCCGTGAAGTACGGCGCGCTGTCGGGCGATGCCGGTCGACTGGACGTGCGCTGGCGGCTGCACGAGGCGGCGGACGGCGGGCGGCGTCTCACCGTCGAATGGACGGAACGCGATGTCCCGGCGCAGGCGTCGTCGCAGGCGCTTCCGGGCGGGGGCTACGGCCGCGAACTCATCGAAAAGGCGCTGCCCTACCAGCTCAAGGCGCAGACGCGCTATGAGATCGCTCCGGACGGCGTGCGCTGCACCATCGACCTGCCCGTGGACTGACGGCGCCCGCCGCCGTCCCCGCCGCGACCGGTGCCCGCGACCCTGACGCCGCACGTCGATCGCGGTCGAGGCGCCCGAAGATCAGGCGAGGGCCCCGATCAGGAGCGAGGCGGCGAGCGTCAGCATGACGAGGCCGACGACCGCGTCGAGAAGCCGCCAGGCCTCGGGCCGGGCAAAGAGCGGACGCAGCGCCCGGGCACCGAAACCGAGGGCGGAGAACCAGGCGAAGCTCGCGCTCGCCGCCCCGAGGACGAAGACGGGGCGCAGCGCCGCCGGCTGCGCCGACCCGGCGACGCCCATCAGCAGGACCGTGTCGAGATAGACATGGGGGTTCAGGAGGGTGAAGGCAGCCGTGGCGCCCAGCGCCTGGCCCAGCGACAGGCCGCCCGACGCTTCCGCCGCGAGGGCGTCCGGCCGGGCCATGCGCCGGAGGGCCGCCACGCCGTACCAGGCCAGGAAGGCCGCGCCGCCGAGGGCCAGGGCTCGGGAAATCTGCGGAGCGGCCTCCAGCATCGCTCCCGCGCCGCCGACGCCGACCACGATCAGCGCGGCATCCGCCGCCCCGCAGAACAGGACGATGGGCCCGACGTGCTGTCGCAGAAGACCCTGCCGCAGCACGAAGAGGTTCTGGGCGCCGATCGCCATGATCAGCGCGGCCGACAGCGCGAAGCCGGACAGGAAGGCGGGAAGGATGTCGCTCATGCCCCTTCCCATGCCCGTTGCCGGGAATGCAGCCAAACTTGTTTTTCTGTTCCCGATGAAGCACGGCTTCATCCATGCTCGATTATCCCGCTCTCCAGGCGCTCGCCACGGTCGTTCGCGAAGGCAGCTTCGAGCGCGCCGCGGCGTCCCTGCGCATCACGCCCTCGGCCGTGTCCCAGCGGGTGCGCGGGCTGGAGGAGCGTCTGGGCGCCATCCTGGTGGTGCGGGGCGCCCCCTGCCGGCCGACCGACCTCGGCCGGACCCTTTGCGCCCATGCCGAGCGCGTTCGCCTCCTGGAGGCCGATCTCGGCCTTCGCGCAGAAGGCGCCGGCTTGCCGAGCGTTCTGAAGGTCGCGGTGAACGCCGACAGCCTTGCGACCTGGTTTCCCCGGGCGCTTTCCGGCTTCGCCACGACGCCGGACGTCGCGCTCGACCTCGTGCTCGATGACGAAGCGCACACGGCCGGGCGCCTGCGCTCGGGCGAAGTGGTGGCCGCCGTCACAGCCGATCCCGAACCGGTGCCGGGCTGCCGTACCCTTCCGCTCGGCGCCCTGCATTACGCGGCCTGCGCCAGCCCGGACTTCGCCGCACGGTTCTTCGGCGGGGGCATCGACGCGTCGGCGCTCGCCCGCGCGCCGCAACTGCGCTTCGACCGCCGCGACGGGCTTCAGCGGCGCTGGCTGCACGACGCGCACGCCTGTGCTCCCGACGCGCCGACCCACTGGGTTCCCTCGACCCACGGGTTCCTGGACTTCGCGCTGGCCGGCCTTGCCTGGGGCCTCCAGCCCGTGTCCCTCGCCGACGTGCACTTGGCGGCCGGGCGGCTGGTCGAGCTGCCGCCGGCGCTGCGGATCTCCGTACCGCTGTTCTGGACCGTCGCCCGCCTGCCGTCCGCCTCGCTGCTGCGCCTGACCGAGTCCGTGCGGGGGGGGGCCCGAGCCGCCCTCGGCCCGGCGAACGCGGACTGACGGCGCCGCGGGCGCGGTCCTCAGCGTCCCATGCGCCGGCGCAGGCGCGCCAGAAGGTTTCGCCGCCGGCTGAAGGGCTCGAACATTTCCTCCGGCCCCTCGGGGTCGAGAACCTTGTTGTCGGCGAGCCAGGCCTCGATGTCGTTCAGCTCGGGCGCTTCGTAGGGAACGAGCGAGCGTCCGGCGCCACGAAGCGTCTCGATCGTCTCGATCAGCGAGCCGGTGCGCGCCAGGGTCTCGGTGACGCGGGTTGGCTCCAGCCCCAGATGCTCGGCGAGGAGATCGTCGCGGATCGCGGTGATCTGCTCGCGCGTACCCGAAGGAGCGAGCGCGGCGTCCACCGTCACGTCGCATTCGGTGTCGAGCCGCATGGAACGGTTGTTCATGTTGGACGATCCGACGCGCAGGAAGTTGTCGTCCACCACCAGGATCTTGGCGTGGACGTAGATCGCCTCGCCGCCGGAGTTCACGGGATGATAGAGGCGGAAGCGGCCTTGCCGGTCGATGCGGCGCAGCGCCTCGGCAAGGCGCGCCCGCGCCGTGTCCATGGCCATCGGCTCCAGCCACCCTTGCGCCGAAACCGGATTGACCACCACGATCTCCGGCCCGTCCGCCTCCTCCAGCCGGTGCGCGATCGCCTCGGCGATGCGGCGCGAGGCGAAATACTGGCTCTCGGCATAGATGAAGCGCCGTGCGGCGCGGATGTGGTCGACATAGAGCGTCTCGATCTCGCGCACCGGGTCGCGGCCCCCGTATGCGGGCGCCGAACGGGACACGGCGATGTCGAGGTGCCGGAAATGGGTCCAGAGCCCCTCCGGCCAGGTCGTTTCGGGCCCGTCGAGCGGCTTGGGATCGGGGCTGCCGCCAGCGCGCAGCCATCGCTCGCGGGAGATCTGGCCGAGCGCGGCGGCGGCGGGGCCGGAGAAGGCGGTGGATGCGTCGTGCCAGGGCTTGTAGCGCCGCCGCGTGAAGGGACGCCGCCGCCGCTCGTCCTGGAACGCGTGCTCGCGCGTGTCCCATCGATCGGCGGTCATGTCGATGCCGCCGCAGAAGGCGAGGCCGTCGTCGATCACCACGATCTTCTGATGGTGCGAGGAGCCGGCCGGATGGGCGCCGTCGAGCTTGGTGTGGATGCGCGGATGCGCCATCCACTTCAGGAGCGTGAAGAAGGTGGAGCCGCGCGTCAGCGTCTTCAGCGCGCCGACGTCCCAGCGCAGGAGGAAGATCTCGAGGTCGGGATTGCGCTCCACCAGCCAGTGGACGAAGTCGCCGAGCTTCTCGGGGCCATCGACGCCCTGCTCGTGGCCGAGCACGATGCGGCCATCGAAATCCCAGCCGATCAGCATGATGCGCCGCTTGGCCGCCATCATCGCGCGGCGGGCGAAGCGGAAGTAGTCGTCCGCATCGACGATCACCGACAGGCGTTCGGCCCGCTCCAGCGCCATGCAGTTGCGACCGGGCTCCAGGATCGTCGGCCCGGCCTCGGCCGTCGCCTCGTTCACTGCGTCCAAGATCGTATCCTCTCTTCATGCTGCGCCGAAGCGCGGTGACGAATCTCCCGCACGGCCCGCGTCCCACCCGTCCATAGCAGACCGAGCGCACGAAGCGATGACGCCATGCCCGGCCGCCCGTCCGCGGCGCTGCCCCTCACCGGGTTTCCCCGGCCGCCTCGCGTCGGCGCAACTCCAGTTCCTCGCTGTAGCGGCGCAGCGTGTGGCTTTCGGTGAGGAGGCCGACGACCCCGCGCGTCTTCGGCCCGTCGACCACCGCCAGCGCCTCGCTCTCGGCGCTGTCGAAGAGGCCGGCCGCCTCGCGCGCGCTCATCTGCGGCAGAAGCACGGCGTCCTGCCAGCGCAGGAGGTCGTCGATCTTCGCCTCCAGATCGGTCACCGCGTCGGAATAGGCGTCGGCGACGAGGACGATGCCGGCATAGGCGCCCGTCTCGTCCACCACCACGACGCGCTGGGCGGAGCCGAGCGGGAAGTCGCGGCGGAAGGTCTTGAGGCTCGTGCCGAGCGTCGCCGTTCGCACGTCCGTTCGCATCATGCGGCCGACCGAAAGATTGCGGATCCAGCCGATGTCGTGGGCGCTGCGGATGGTCTCGCCGCGCAGGTGAAAGCGCCAGGTGGCGAAGGAGTAGCCGAAGGTCTTGCGGGCCGTCAGCGAGGCGGTGACGACGGCGGCGAGCGCCAGTGCCGTGATCGGGAAATCGCCCGTCATCTCCAGCGCCAGGAAGGTCATGGTCATCGGCCCGCCGACCACGGTGACGGCGAGCGAGCTCATGCCGACCACCGCGAAGGTGACCGGTGTCAGCGCCGAGGTGGCGAAGACGAGGGGGACCACGGCGGCGAAGAGCTTGCCGAGGAGCGCGCCCATGAAGAGCGAGGCGAAGAACAGGCCGCCGCGAAAGCCGCTGCCGATCGAGACCGCGGAGGCGAAGGCCTTGAGCGCGAGGACGAGGAGGAGCGCCGAGAGGGAGACGGGCAGGTCGAGCTGGAGATGCAGCGCGCCGTGGCCGGACGAGAGAACCTGGGGGGTGAGGAGGGCGAGCGCGCCGACCACGAGCCCGCCCGCGATGGGCCGCAACGGGGCCGGCAGCCCCGAGCCGCGCACGCCGCGCTCGACCGCGGTCACGCCCTGCATGATCGCGATGCCGAGCCCGGCGGCCAGGATCGCGAGAAGGAGCGCCGGTGGATAGTCGAGCGCCGTGATCGTGCCGGGGTCGCCGAGGTCGATCAGGAACGGCGTCGCGCCCAGGCGCTGCGCGACGAAGGTGCCGCAGAGCGCGGCCGCGACCACGGGCGCGAGCGAGACGACCGAATAGGTCCCGATGATGAGTTCGAAGGCGTAGAAGGCACCGGTCAGCGGCGCGTTGAAGGCGGCCGCGATCGCACCGGCCGCGCCGCAGCCGACCAGCATGCGCAGGTCGCCGCGCCGCATCTCGAAGGCCGTGCCGATGCGCGAGGCAAGGCCGCCCGCCATCTGGGTATAGGCCGCCTCGAGCCCGACGGACGCGCCGAACCCGTTGGACACGAGGTTCTGCACCACCACGACCACGCTGTCGCGAATGGACATGCGCCCGCCATGCAGGGCGTTGGCCTCGATCGGATCCACCAGCGGACGCGCCTTGCGGTTTCTCATCCACAGGAGATAGGCGCCGAGGAGCGCCCCGCCGCAGGCGGGGAGGGCGGCGTGCCAGGGCGAGAGGAGCGCGGACATCGAGCTCAAGTGCCCGTCGTCCGCTCCGAACAGGACCACATGCAGCGCCTCGGCGGTGCGGCCGATGGCGGTGACGACGAGGCCCGCCAGCACGCCGACGATCGCCGCCACGAGGACGAGGCCGATCTCGTTGCCGCGCACCCACGTGCGGAAGCGGCTCGGTGCCTTGACCGGGACCGTCGTCGCGGGCGTTTCGGGGGGAGCCTTGCCTCCATCCATCGTCGCGATGCCGTCTTGCCCGTTTCAGCCCCACCGCATGATGAGATAGGCCACGACGGCAAAAGGGCTCGCGGGCAGGCGCAACATTCGGGCGCGATGGCCGTCGCCGGCCCGTCTTATCCCGCGTCCGACCCCGGCGTGGTGCCGACGGAAATGCCGCCGGCCGCTTCCAGCCGCCGCCGCGCGGCCTTGGGCGGGCGGGCGCGCAAGCTTTCCAGCCCTTCCCTCGCCAGTGGCCGGAGCCCCTCAGCCCCGTCGTCCATGTGCCGGAAGATCATCTCGCGCATGCGCGGCGTCCAGAAGGCCGCGACATGGTCGGCGACGCCGAGGACGCCCGGCTCGTGCGCCTGGCTCTCGAAGAAGCGCGCGACCTGGTTGACCATGGTGACGAGGCGGTCGGTCTCGCCGCCATGCATTCCCTCCGCGGCGCTCATTCGGCGGGCTCGGCTTGTGCCACGCGCCGCGAGGTGGCGGCGAACGAGTTGTAGCTTTCCTGCCAGTCGGTCGGGCCGTTCGAGGGCGAGACCTGCACCGCCGTGACCTTGTATTCCGGGCAGTTGGTGGCCCAGTCGGAATAGTCGGTGGTGACGACGTTGGCCTGCGTCAGCGGGTGGTGGAAGGTCGTGTAGACGACGCCGGGCGCAACGCGGGTCGTGATCGTCGCACGCAGCGTCGTGTCGCCCGCCCGGCTCGCCACCTTGACGAAGGCGCCCTCGCGGATGCCCCGCTCGTCGGCGTCGTGCGGGTGGATCTCGAGCACGTCCTCCTCGTGCCACAGCGTGTTGTCGGTGCGACGGGTCTGCGCGCCGACATTGTACTGCGACAGGATGCGGCCCGTGGTGAGAAGCAGCGGGAAGCGCGGGCCGACCTTCTCGTCCGTCGGCACGTATTCGGTGACGACGAAGAGGCCCTTGCCGCGCACGAAGCCCTCGAGATGCATCAGCGGCGTGCCGAGCGGGGCCTTGTCGGTGACGGGCCACTGCAGCGTCTCGGTCTCCAGTCGCTCGTAGGACACGCCCGCAAAGGTCGGGGTGAGCGCTGCGATCTCGGCCATGATCTCGGAAGGGTGCCCGTAGTTCATGGGCAAGCCGAGGGCGTTGGCGAGAAGCTGCGTCACCTCCCAGTCGGCATAGCCGTTCTTCGGCGTCATCACGCGGCGAACGCGCTGGATGCGCCGCTCGGCATTGGTGAAGGTGCCGTCCTTCTCGAGGAAGGTCGAGCCCGGCAGGAAGACATGGGCGTGGACGGCGGTCTCGTTGAGGAAGAGGTCCTGCACCACGACGCATTCCATCGCGGCGAGACCCGCCGTGACGTGGCGCGTGTTGGGGTCGGACTGGAGGATGTCCTCGCCCTGGATGTAGATGCCCTTGAACTCGCCGGCGACGGCCGCATCCAGCATGTTGGGGATGCGCATGCCCGGCTCGTCGTCGAGCTCGACGCCCCACATGGTCTCGAACAGCGCCCGTGCCGTGTCGTCGGAGACATGGCGGTAGCCCGAAAGCTCGTGCGGGAAGGAGCCCATGTCGCAGGCGCCCTGCACGTTGTTCTGGCCGCGCAGCGGGTTCACACCGGCGCCGCGCACCCCGATGTTGCCGGTCGCCATGGCGAGGTTGGCGATCGCCATCACAGTGGTGGACCCTTGAGAGTGCTCCGTGACGCCGAGCCCGTAGTAGATCGCCGAGCGCCCGCCGGTGGCGTAGAGGCGGGCCGCGGCGCGAAGCTCGTCCGCCGGCACGCGCGTCATCGGCTCGACGGCTTCGGGCGAGCGCGAGGCGTCGGAGACGAACTCGGCCCAGGCCCCGAAGGCCTCGAGGTCGCAGCGCTCGCGGATATAGGTCTCGTCGACGAGGCCTTCGGTCACGATCACATGCGCCATGGCGGTGAGCACGGCGACGTTGGTGCCGGGGCGCAGCGGCAGATGGTGCGCGGCCTCGACGTGGGGCGTCTTCACGAGGTCGATGCGGCGGGGATCGACCACGATCAGCTGCGCGCCCTCGCGCAGGCGCTTCTTCATCCGGCTGGCGAAGACCGGGTGGCCGTCGGTCGGGTTGGCGCCGATCACGAGGATGACATCGGCGTCTTCGACCGAGTCGAAGTCCTGCGTGCCGGCCGAGGTGCCGAGCGTGGTCTTCAGGCCGTAGCCGGTCGGCGAGTGACAGACGCGGGCGCAGGTGTCGACGTTGTTGTTGCCAAAGCCGGCGCGGATCAGCTTCTGGACGAGGAACGTCTCCTCGTTGGTGCAGCGCGAGGAGGTGATGCCGCCGACCGAGTTGCGCCCGTATTTCGCCTGGATGCGCTTGAACTCGGCGGCCGTGTGGGCGATCGCCTCCTCCCACGACACTTCCTGCCAGGGATCGGAGGTAGAGGCGCGGATCATCGGCGAGGTGATGCGCTCGCGATGGTTGGCATAGCCGTAGGCGAAGCGGCCTTTCACGCAGCTATGGCCGTGGTTCGCCTTGCCGTCCTTCCACGGCACCATGCGCACGAGTTCCTCGCCCCGCATCTCGGCCTTGAACGAGCAGCCGACGCCGCAATAGGCGCAGGTCGTGACCTTGGAGTGCTCGGGGACGCCGAGCGCCACCACGGACTTCTCCATCAGGGTCGCGGTCGGGCAGGCCTGGACGCAGGCGCCGCAGGACACGCATTCCGACGAGAAGAAGTCCTCTCCCTGGCTAGGTGACACACGTGAATCGAAGCCGCGCCCCGCGATCGTCAGCGCGAACGTGCCCTGCACCTCCTCGCAGGCCCGCACGCAACGCGAGCAGACGATGCACTTGGAGGGATCATACTGGAAGTACGGGTTGGAGAGGTCCTTCTCCATGAAGAGCGGGTTCGGGGCGCCGTGCTCGTGGGCGTGGACATGGTTCTCGCCATGTTGGCCGTAGCGCACCTCGCGAAGGCCGACCTCTCCAGCCGTGTCCTGCAGCTCGCAGTCGCCGTTGGCGGAGCACGTCAGGCAGTCCAGCGGATGGTCGGAGATGTAGAGCTCCATCACGCCGCGGCGAAGCTTGGCGATCCGGTCGGTCTGCGTCTTCACCACCATGCCGTCCGCTGCCAGCGTCGTGCAGGAGGCCGGCGTGCCGCGCATGCCCTCGACTTCCACGAGGCACATGCGGCAGGAGCCGAAGGGCTCGAGACTGTCCGTCGCGCAGAGCTTCGGGATCTTGGTGCCCATCTCGGCGGCCGCGCGCATCAGCGAGGTGCCGGCGGGGACGGTGATCGTCTCGCCGTCGATCGTGAGCGTGACGAGCTTGTCGGCGCGGCGTTCGGGGGTGCCGAAGTCGGTTTCGGGAACGAGAGACATAGGCGTGTCCTCCTTATTCCGCCGCCTGGAGCCCGGCCGGAAGGCGACGGGCGTCGAGGTCGAAATCTTCGGGGAAATGGGTCATCGCTGACGTCACGGGATAGGGCGTGAAGCCGCCGAGCGCGCAGAGCGAGCCGAACTTCATCGTGTCGCAGAGGTCGGCGAGCAGCGTCAGCTCCTGCGCCACCGGCTGGCGGGCCTCGCGTTTGGCAAGGATGCGGTCCACCGTCTCGACGCCGCGCACGGCGCCGATGCGGCAGGGCGTGCACTTGCCGCAGCTTTCCGCCGCGCAGAACTCCATGGCAAAGCGCGCCATGTGGGCCATGTCCACGGTGTCGTCGAAGACGGTGATGCCGCCGTGGCCGATCAGGCCGTCCTTCGCCGTGAAGGCCTCGTAGTCGAAGGGCGTGTCGAAGAGGGACGGCGGGAAGTAGGCGCCGAGCGGACCGCCGACCTGCACCGCGCGGACGGGACGTCCCGACGCCGTGCCGCCGCCGATCTCGTTGACCAGCTCTCCGAGCGTGATGCCGAAGGGCACCTCGACGAGGCCGCCGTACTTGACGTTGCCGGCGAGCTGCACCGGCATCGTGCCGCGCGAGCGCCCGAGGCCGAGCCGCTCGTAGGCCTCCGGCCCCTCGGCGAAGATCGCGGGGATCGCGGCGAGCGACAGGACGTTGTTGACCACCGTCGGCTTGCCGAAGAGGCCCTGGAGCGCCGGCAGCGGCGGCTTGGCGCGCACGATGCCGCGCTTGCCCTCGATGGAATTCAAAAGCGAGGTCTCCTCGCCGCAGACATAGGCGCCTGCGCCGACGCGCACCTCCATGTCGAAGGCGAGACCCGAGCCGCCGACGGACGCGCCCAGCCACCCGGCACGGCGGGCGCCGAGGATGGCCTCTTCCATCGCCTCGATCGCGTGCGGGTATTCCGAGCGGATATAGATGTAGCCGTAGGTCGCGCCGACCGAGACGCCGGCAACGGTCATGCCCTCGACGAGGCGATACGGATCGCCTTCCATGGTCATCCGGTCGGCGAAGGTGCCGGAATCCCCCTCGTCGGCGTTGCAGACGATGTATTTCTGGCTGGCGACCGCCTTGCGGACGGTTTCCCACTTGATGCCGGTCGGGAAGCCCGCGCCGCCGCGGCCGCGAAGCCCGGACGCCGCGACGGTCTTCACCCGCGTCTCGGCGTCCATGCCCAGCGCCGCCCGGAGCCCGCGCCAGCCGCCATGGGCGGCGTAGTCGCTTTCCGAACGCGGATCGACGATCCCGCACAGCGCCATGGTGGAACGCGTCTGGCGGGCGAGGAACGGGTGCTCCTCCGGCCGGCCGATGCAGAGCGGATGCGCGCCGCCTTCCAGGATGCCGGCGGCCACGAGTCCGGACACGTCGTCCGGCGCCACGGGGCCGTAGCCGATGCGGCCCTCGGCCGTCTCGACCTCGACCAGCGGCTCCAGCCAGTGCATGCCGCGCGAGCCGGTTCGCACGATCTCCAGCGCGTGGCCGGATGCGGCGAAGGCTCGCGCCACCTCGTCGGCGCCGACCGCGACGGCGGCCGCGTCGCGTGGCACGAAGATGCGGGTCGTCTGGCTCATCGGATCGCCTCCTCGATGATGGCGGTGAGCCGCGCTTCCGTCAGGCGGCCGTGGATCCGGCCATCCACCATGGCGGCGGGCGCGACGGAGCAGAGGCCGAGGCAGTAGACCGGCTCCAGCGTCGCCGCGCCGTCGCCCGTGGTGGCGTTCATGGGGACGCCGAGCAGCCGCTCGGCTGCCGCCTGCAGCCCGCGTCCGCCCGCCGCCTGGCAAGCCTCGGCGGCGCAGATCTTGACCACGGTCCGGCCTGCCGGCTGGCGACGGAAGTCGTGATAGAAGGTCAGGACGCCGTGGACGTCGGCACGCGACAGGTTCAGCGCCTCCGCGATCACCGGGACGGCGGCGTCGTCCACCATGCCGAACTCGCCCTGGATGTCGTGCAGGATCGGCAGGAGCGCGCCCGGCCGGCCCTTGTGGGCGTCGAGGATCTCGTCCAGCCGTTCGCGGTCGAAGGGGGCGGCGCGTTGCGCGGAATCGAGCATGGCGAATCTCCCGAAGGTGAAACCGGACCGGCGCGCGAGCCGAGGCGCGCCGGTCTGGAATTGTTCTAGAACAGTGCGGCAGCCTTGAGGAGCGTGATGTAGACGCCCCACAGAAGCGGCAGGCCGACGGCGATCCAGGCGAGGATCGCCGGGCCGTTGAAGCCGCCGCGACCGATGCCGTGGTCGCCGACGGCGGGCGCGGCGGCTGTCGCGGCCTTGGACGAGGCGGCGGCCTTCGCCTCCGCCCGCATCTGGTACTTCTCGGCCACCGGCCGGACCAGGAGGTTCGCCACGAAGCCGACCGCCAGAAGCGCCGCCACCGTGAAGAAGATCGGCTGGTAGACGGCCTCGCGCGGCAGGCCGGCCGCGATCTGCGTGTCGCGGATGGTGCCGGTGATGAGGCCACCGAAGATGCCAGCGAGCGACCAGGCGGTGAGGAGCCGTCCGTGGATCGCGCCCACGAACTTCGTGCCGAAGACGTCGGCGAGATAGGCCGGCACGGTGGCGAAGCCGCCGCCGTACATGGAGGCGATCACGCAGAACGAGGCGACGAACAGGAACACGAAGCCCGACGACGCCGAGAACGGCACGAGCGCGGCATAGAGCGCGATCCCGAGCGCGAGGATCACGGCATACATGGTCTTGCGGCCGAGCCGGTCGGAGAAGGACGCCCAGAAGAAGCGGCCGCCGATGTTGAACAGCGAGACGAGGCCGACGAAGCCGGCGCCCACGGCCGCGGCCGCCGTGCGCTGCTCGGGGGTGAAGTCGAGGAAGCCGACGCCGTCCGCGCCGATCAGGCGGCCGCCGAAGATCTCCTGCAGCATCGGCGAAGCGACGCCGATGAGGCCGATCGAGGCGGTGACGTTGGTGAGGAGCACGATCCAGATCAGCCAGAACTGCGGGGTCTTGTGCGCGTCCTTGAGGTGCACGTCGCCCGTCGCGATCAGTCGGTTGCCGCTGGCGGCAGGCGGCGTCCATCCGGACGGGCGCCAGTTCTCGGGCGGCACGCGGTAGCCGAGCGCGCCGGCCACCATGAAGACGAAGTAGCCGGCGGCGAGCACCAGGAAGGTCTGCCAGACGCCGACGCCGTCAGCGCTCGCGAAGCTGCGCATCAGGATGTCGGCGAGCGGCGAGCCGATCATGGCGCCGCCGCCAAAGCCCATGATGGCCATGCCGGTCGCCATGCCGCGCCGGTCGGGGAACCACTTGATGAGGGTCGAGACGGGCGAGATGTAGCCGAGCCCGAGACCGATGCCGCCGATGACGCCCGATCCGAGCCACATCAGCCAGAGCTGATGGAGGTAGATGCCCAGTGCCGATATCACCATGCCGCCGCACCAGCACACGGCCGAGACGAGGCCGGCCTTGCGCGGACCGGCCCGCTCCAGCCAGCCGCCCCAGATCGCCGCCGCGCCGCCGAGCACCACGAAGAACAGCGTGTACATCCAGAGAAGGTCCGACACGCGCCAGTCACACGTTGTCGTGAACAGGGCCGTCATCAGGGTCATGCCCTCGCAGGCGACCGGTTGGGCAACGCCGATGGCGCGCGACAAGGGCAGCCAGAACACGGAGAATCCGTAGGCCATGCCGATGCACAGGTGGATCGCCAGCGCGCAGGGCGGGATCAGCCAGCGGTTGAAACCGGCCCTGGCGACCGTGTTTTCCCGGTCGAGAAAGCCTATTCCTGGCGCACGTACGGCATCGGCTGCAGAACTCATCGAACCTCCCGGCATTCCAGGCATCGGCCTCCCCGCCGTGCCTTTGTTTCAGGCGGGAAGGGTCGCGCCCAATTTAGAATGCGTCAAATGTTGCCGGGACGATCGATGATAGACGTTCTCGATCACGCTGGCACTTGGTCGTCGCCGCGCAGGGGCTCGATCCGCCTGCGAAACTCGGCCGAACGCGCACAGGTGAGGATCGCCCGGCTCTGCGCCGACATGGGATGGCGATCGAGAACCACGAGCCCGACGGCCTGGGGCGGCGAGGGGTCGTCGAAGGGCAGGATGAGGATCGCCGGGTCGCGCTCGGCGGTGCCGGCGTGGCTGTGGGGCAGGATCGAGGACATCTCGCCCATGCGCACCATGGACAGGAGCGCGGTGTAGGAATTGGCCGTGGCGCGGGGCAGGACGTCCATGCCGATGCTCGTCATCTGCGCGTCGAGGATGCGGCGGTTCTGCATGTCGCGGGTGAGAAGGCAGAGCGGCGAGGCGGCGGCTTCCGCCCAGGAGACCGCCTGGCGTCCCGCGAAGGGGCCCTCGGCGGGCGTCGCGAAGCGGTAGCGCTCCTCGTAGAAGGTCCAGGCGATGACGCCGGTCAGCGGCTCGTTCTCGAGATAGGTGACGCCGCCGTCGATGTCGTGGGCGTGGAGCGCGCGCTCGATCTCGCGCGATGTCATCGACAGGATCACGAGCTGAAGATCTGGATGGTCGCCTGCCAGCACCGGCGCGAGGGCGCCGACCGCCGGCATGGCGGCGGGGATGACGCCGAGCCGGAGGCGTCCGGTGAGACCGATGCCGGGCTTGCCCGCCGCCCGCAGCATCCCGTCGCAGTCGGACAGCATCTGCTGCGCCCAGGGCAGCGCCGCCTCGCCCTCGACTGTCAGCCCGACATAGCGTCGATCCCGGCGCACGAGCCCGACGCCGAGCGCGGTCTCGAGCGACGCGATGCCGGCCGACAGCGTCGGCTGCGTGACGCCGCAGCTTTCCGCCGCGCGCCGGAAATGGCCGAGGCGGGCGAGCGTCACGAAATATCGGAGATGTCGGATCTGCATCGGGCCTCCGCGCCACGCCGGATCGCCGCGCGGCGGCGGGCGTCCCGCCGAGAGGTAGCGGGCCGGGGGCGCGCGGGCAACGCCGGCCCGTGCGGGGAGGGCCGGGCGGATCAGCCGCCTTCGGTCAGGAAGTTGCCGCCGTCGCCGGCCTCCAGCCCCGCATCGGCCTCCTCCTCGTCCTTCAGCGCGACGCCTGACAGGTTGCGCCGGAACGCCTCGGCGAGGAGGTAGGCGGCTTTCTGCGCGGCGCGCGCCGGAGCCAGGCCCTCCGCCCGGATGTTGGAGATGCAGTTGCGCGATTCGTCCGTGAGGCCGGGACGGGGCGCGAGCGTCAGGTAGAGCCCGAGGCTGTCCGGCGAGGACAGGCCCGGCCGCTCGCCGATCAGCACCACCACCGCGCGCGCGCCGAACGCCTCGCCGATCTCGTCGCCGATCGCGACGCGCGCCTGGCCAACCACCGCGATCGGCGCGAGCGTCCAGCCCCGGGCCTCGAGGAGGGGCAGCAGCGCCTGAAGAAAGGGCACGGCGTTGGTTTCGACGGCGAGGGCCGACAGGCCGTCGCCGATCACCAGCGCGACGTCGACGCCGTCCAAGCCTGCCGCCGCCTGCCGAAGACGCACGCGGGACGGCTCGTCGAGGACGCGCCCGGCGTCCGGCCGCTGCAGATAGGTCGGGCGATCGGCGGCCTGGGAGTGGAGCGCCACGCAGGTTTGTCCGAGGCGGGCGACGGCATCGCTCAAGCCTTGCGCGTCGAGGGCGCGATGCACGGCGCTGCGCGCCTGCGCATGGGCGAACTGGAACTCGAGATGCGGGGCGGTCGGCAGGCTGGTGCCGGCGCGCCCGAGGGCGATGCGCGCCGACGTATGCCGGCGCAGCGCGGCCCAGGGATTGGCGACGACCGCCGGCGCGGGCTTGTCTTCCTCGGCCATCGCGCTCAGGCCCCGCCCATGCCGATCGCGCGCTCGAAGGATGCCGGCATGGCGCTGCCGAGCCGCAGCGTCTCGCCGCGCTCGAAGATGCCGGCCTCCTCCAGCCAGCGCTCGAACTCGGGTGCCGGCCGCAGGCCCAGCACCTTTCGGGCATAGAGCGCGTCGTGGAACGAGGTCGTCTGGTAGTTCAGCATGATGTCGTCGGAGCCGGGAATGCCCATGATGAAGCTGACGCCCGCCACGCCCAGAAGCGTCAGAAGCGTGTCCATGTCGTTCTGGTCGGCCTCGGCATGGTTGGTGTAGCAGATGTCGCAGCCCATCTGCAGGCCCATCAGCTTGCCGCAGAAATGGTCCTCCAGCCCGGCGCGGATGATCTGGCGGCCGTCGTAGAGGTATTCCGGGCCGATGAAGCCGACCACGGTGTTGACGAGAAGCGGACGGAAGGGGCGGGCCACGGCGTAGGCACGCGCCTCCAGCGTCTGCTGGTCGACGCCGTGGTGGGCGCCGGCCGAGAGGCACGACCCCTGGCCGGTCTCGAAATACATCGCGTTGTCGCCGATCGTGCCGCGCCGCAGGCTCGCCGCCGCCTCGTAGCCTTCGCGAAGTGTCGAGAGCGAGACGCCGAAGGAGCGGTTGGCGCCCTGCGTGCCGGCGATCGACTGGAACACGAGGTCCACCGGCACGCCGCGCCCGATCAGATCGATCGCCGTCGTCACATGCGTCAGGACGCAGGACTGCGTCGGGATCTGGTAGCGCTCGATGATTTCGCCGAGCATATGGACGAGCCGGGTCACCGCGGGCACGCTGTCGGTGGCCGGGTTGACGCCGATCGTGGCGTCGCCGGATCCATACATCAGCCCGTCAAGGATCGATGCGGCGATCCCGGCCGCCGAATCCGTCGGGTGGTTGGGCTGGAGCCGCGTCGAGAGGCGACCGGGCAGGCCGATCGTGCTGCGGAACCGGGTGACCACCCGGCACTTGCGGGCCACGAGGACGAGATCCTGGTTGCGGCAGATCTTGGATACGCCCGCCACCATCTCGGGCGTCAGCCCCGCGGCAAGGCTTGCCAGCGCCGCGGCGTCCGCCGCGTCCGACAGGAGCCAGTTCCGGAAGTCGCCGACGGTCATGTGCGAAACCGGCGCGAAGGCTGCCGCGTCGTGGGTGTCGAGGATGAGCCGCGTCACCTCGTCCGCCTCGTAGGGCACGACCGCTTCCCGGAGGAAGGTCTTGAGGGGCAGGTCGGCCAGCACGAGCTGGGCCGCGGCGCGCTCCTGACTGTCGGCCGCGGCGACGCCCGCCAGCACGTCTCCCGAGCGCTCGGGCGAGGCCTTGGCGAGAAGCGTGCGGAGATCGGCAAAGACGAACCGCCTCCCGCCGCGATCGAGTTGATAGGCCATCGGCGCCTTTCCTGGACCGGAGGGCTCGGGTGTCGACTGCGCCCCCGGAGGGGCGGACGGCGATCGCGGGACGCAGGAAGGCGAAGGGGCGGAAGACGAGGGGCCCAGGGCCTTGCGAGGTCGCGATCAGGATGGAAAGCTCAGCCTTGTCCGTCAAGCGCGTTCGGATGTTCCCGAGGCGCACGATGCCGGGGTCACCGAGGCTTGGGGGCTGCCCGCTAGGCCCAGGCGACGCCGGTGCCAGCCTCCCGCCGATCGGCTCGCGCGGGCGGGGGCGGGGGCGAGACGAGAACGCCGGCGTCGCGGCGTCGTCAAAGCCGCGAGCAGGACGGATCGAGAAGCGACTCGACGGAATAGAAGTGGCGCGCCCCCGGCGGGACGAAGTTGGTGAGAAGCACGAAGGTCGATCTGCCGTCGGGGAGTCGCTGTTTCGTGGCGATCAGGTAATGGCTGCCCATCGCCGCGTCCGCGCCGGGCATCCTCGCGGCGAGGAGATCCAGCGGATTGAAGCTGGCCGCGTCGTCCGTATCCACCCGCATCGCCCAGATCACCCGACCTCGCAAGCGGATGCCGAGATCGGTGAAGCGTTGCGGGCTGATCGAGGCGATCCGCTGCGCGAGCGGTGTCTGAACCTTCGGCGAAAGGCACGCGATATGGACGTGCAGACGATCCTGCGAGCGCGCCTTCTCCGGGTTCATCGCGAGCGCGAACCCGTCCGGGATGGGCTCATCTGCCGTGTCGCCCAGAACCCACCGGCGCTCCCCCCAGGCGAGCGCGAAGAAGTCGGGAGCACCGGACCGCAGGAGCCGCCGATCTTCGATGCCCGAGATGTCCGCAAGCGGCGCGAGGATCGTGCGTTGCTTCTGGAGCGGCTCCCGCAGGACGGCATAGGCGGAGAGATCGGCCGTCGGGGCTTCGACCTTCAGGCACGGCAGGGGCGAGGACACGTATTGCCACGACGCGCGGCAAGCGGTCAGGACGAGTGCGAGCGCGGATCGATCGAAAGCATGGGCTGCGATCACGCCGATCGCCGAAAGGGCGAGCGCAGCGAGGGTCGCAAGGGTCCGTCGACGCATGAGGCAAGTCCGAATACCGAAAACGCGAGGCGTTCCTTAAACAGCTATGAGGCGCCCATTGCGAGCCCAAAGCGCCGCCTCCCGGCCGGTGCGAAGGCGCCTTGCCCCCCATCGCCGCCCCGTCGCCCGCAAGGGGCCATCGTCCGGGCGGAGCCCGACCTTCCCGGGCATGGCAGCTGGCCGGCCGTCGTCATCCGCCTTGCGACGAGGAGCGCGGCTGCGGTCGCTCCAGCGCCGCCTCCAGGGCTTGGCACTCGAACGTCTTGTATTGCCACTGGCCCCTTCGATGCCGCCGGCGGTAGACCCGGCTCAACCACAGGCGGCGGAACGGGCGATCCGGATCGCCGCTGAATGCCATTACCGGACGCCAGGCGAACCAGAGCGCCCAGTGGTTCACCGACCACGATGTCGATTGCAAGAGCATGGCGTGGCACAGCCTGTCCGTTGATTGCGACAGACAATGCATCCGATCATGGATCGGGCAATGGCTCCCGACGCCCTATGGTTAACGCGGTCGCGCCGGTCGTGCGATCAGGCCGTGGCCTCTTCGAGAATCGCGCTTCGCCTGGAACGCGAGCACGACCGCCCAGATCCTATCGAGCGGCACCCATCGCGATGAGGGTGCGGGTCATTCTGAGAGGAAGGCCTTGGCTCGCCGAGGCAGGCGTGAATTTCGTGAGGACGGAACGAAATTCAGGGATCGAATGGTGGGCGCGACAGGGATTGAACCTGTGACCCCTGCAATGTCAATGCAGTGCTCTCCCGCTGAGCTACGCGCCCATTCGATGAAGCGGCTTACACCATATGAGGCGCGGGGCGGTCAAGACCGTTTGCGCCGCTCGTGACCGCCGGAGCCAAAAAAATCAGGCGGCGTCCTGGAGCATCTTGCCGACCTCCTCCACCAGCTCGCGCAGGTGGAAGGGCTTCGACAGGATCTTGGCGTCCTTCGGAGCCTTGGAATCCGGGTTCAGCGCCACGGCGGCAAAGCCCGTGATGAACATCACCTTGAGGTCGGGATCGAGCTCGGTCGCGCGGCGCGCCAGCTCGATGCCGTCCATCTCCGGCATCACGATGTCGGTCAGGAGCAACGAGAACGGCTCCTCGCGAAGACGCTCGTAGGCGCTGCCGCCGTTGTCGTAGGCGGTCACCTCGTAGCCGGCCTTCTCCAGGGCCTTGGCCAGGAAGCGGCGCATGTCGTTGTCGTCTTCGGCCAGAAGGATCTTATACATCTCGTAACCTGATTGTCGCGGCCCATGCCGGACGTGAAGCCTGTGCTGCAGTGAACCTTTTAGCAGATTGCTTAAGCAAGAGCTAAATGGAATGTTCGTGGGCGGGGACAGCCCTATCTCCTCGCCAACGCGGTTTGCGAAAGGGAAATGAAGGGGAGTGCATTTGGACGTCGCAGCCCCGCACCTGGAAACCGCCGCAGGCCCGTGCCCCGCCTTCGAAGTGATCGAGCCGACGCGCCAGACGAGCCCTTTCGTGTTCTCGTCGCCCCATAGCGGCCGGGCCTATCCATCCGCCTTCCTCGCCCAGAGCCGCCTCGGCCCCTCGGCGATCCGCCGGTCCGAGGACCTCTTCGTCGACCAGCTCTTCGACTTCGTGCCCGCGCTCGGCGCGCCGATGCTGGTCGCGCGCTTTCCCAGGGCCTATCTCGACGTCAACCGCGAGCCCTACGAGCTCGACCCGGCGATGTTCTCGGAGGCGCTTCCCGCGAAGGTGAACTCGGCATCCGTGCGCGTCGCCGGCGGGCTCGGCACGATCCCGCGCATCGTCGCAGAGCGCGAGGAGATCTACGCCGGGCGCATTCCGGTCGCCGATGCGCTGGCGCGGATCGAGACGATCTACATGCCCTTCCACCAGACGCTGGAGCGCCTCGTGGAGACGACGCGCCGCACCTTCGGCTTCGCGATCCTGATCGACTGCCATTCGATGCCGTCCTCCGTGCGCCCGATGCCGGGCGGCCCGAAGGCCGACATCGTGGTGGGCGACCGCTTCGGCACGAGCGCCGCGCACCATTACGTGGCGATGGCGACCCAGCGCCTCTCTGCGCTCGGGCTGGATGTGACGCGCAACAAGCCCTATGCCGGCGGCTACATCACCGAGCGCTACGGACGCCCGCGCGCCGGGGTCCATGCCATCCAGCTCGAGATCAACCGGGCGCTCTATGCCGACGAGCGCAACTTCGTGCCCCACGCCGCCTTCGGCCATTTCCGGCGCATCCTCTGGGAGTTCGTGTCCTGCTTCACGGCCGAGGTCGAGGCGGAGCTCCATCGGCCCGCCGCCGCCGAGTAGCGCGGTCTCGCCAGGTCGGAGCGATCATCCTATAGACGGGGCCCCCGCCAGGAGACCCGCCGATGACCACCCTTCCCGATGCCGCCTTCCTGTTCCGCCTGGCGGACGCCGCCGCCAGGGAAACGCTGCCGCGCTTCCGCACCGCGCTTCACATCGAGTCCAAGCCCAAGGAAGGCTACACGTTCGACCCGGTGACGGAGGCCGACCGCGAGGCGGAGAAGGCGATCCGCGCGCTGATCGAGGCCGAGTATCCCGCCCATGCGATCCTCGGCGAGGAATTCGGCCTCTCGGGCTCGGGCGACCACCTCTGGGTGATCGATCCGGTGGACGGCACGCGCCCCTTCATCTGCGGCGTGCCGGTCTGGGGCACGCTGATCGGGCTGACGGTCGCCGGGCGTGCCGAAATCGGCATCATGAGCCAGCCCTACACGCGCGAGCGGTTCTGGGCGACGCCGGACGGGGCCTTCGGTGACGGGCCGCTGGGGCAGAAGCCGCTGCGGGTGCGCGACGTCGGGGGCCTTGCCCATGCCACCCTGTTCTCCTCGGCGCCCGAACTCTTCAAGGGCGGGCTGAAGGACCGCTTCCAGAGCCTCGTCGACCAGGTTCGGCTGACCCGCTTCGGAGCGGACTGCTACGCCTTCGCGATGCTCGCCGCCGGCCATGTCGACATCTGCGTCGAGCCGGGGCTCCAGCCCTACGACATCGTGGCGCTGACGCCGATCGTGGAGCGGGCGGGCGGGGTGATCACCACCTTCTCCGGCGAGCGGCCGGAAAACGGCGGCGACGTGGTGGCGGCCGCAACGCCGGCCCTTCACGAGGCGGCGCTGCGCATCCTCAACGGCTGACGGGCGCGGCCTCGGTCGCCGCGACGGGTTCGCTCGCGCCCGGGGGCTCGGTCGCCGCCTCGGCGACCACCGCCGCGCCGATCAGCGCCTCGTCGATCGGGGGCAGGGGCATGGATCTCGGCAGTGCTTCGGCCAGGAAGGCCTCGATCGCGGCCAGCGCCGGCTCGCGGAACCGGTCGGCCTCCTGCAGGAGTTCGTGCCGGGCGCCCGCGACGCGGATCGAATGGCCCGAACGCATGCGCCAGGCGAGGCGCTCGGCCGCCGCCGTCGAGACGACGCGGTCGTCGCCCGGCAGAAGGAACAGGGTCGGAAGGTCGAGGCGCGCGATGCGGTCGGAATCGTCCAGGCGACGTGCGGCGCGCAGCACCGCCCACAGCCAGGAGGCCGAGAGACCCTCGACGAACAGCCAGGGCGCGGCGGTCTGCAGGGCGCGGTTGCGCTCGGATCGTCTGGCGTCGCTCGACAGGACGTTGCCGGCGATCGGCGCGGCCGCATCGAGCCGGCGCACGCGGCGCAGCGGCACGAAACCGAGCCCGCACCCGTGAAGCAGGCCGGCGACGGCGCTCCTCAGGCGCCGCAGGCCCGCCGATCCCGGCAGGGCCACGAGCGGGGCCGTCAGCACCATGCGCTGGACAAGGGGCGAGAGGCGCTCCGTGGCCGACAGCGCCACCAGCCCGCCCATGGAATGGGCGAGGATCGCATAGGGCGGCGGACACCGGTCCATCACCACCTCGCGCAGGAAGCGCTCGAGATCGTCCACGTAATGCGACAGGCGGCCGACATGGCCGATGCCCGGCAGAAAGGTCTCGCGCCCCGAGCCACCCTGGCCGCGCCAGTCGAAGCTCGCCACGGTGAAGCCCTGGCGGTTCAGGTCGGCGATCGTCTCGTAGTACTTCTCGACCGCCTCGTTGCGCCCCTGCAGCACGAGGACGGTGCCGCGGCTCGTCATCTCGGCAGGCCCCCGGCCGATCGCGTAGCGCAGGCGCACGCCCCGCCCGAGGTCGTGATGCCCGGTCTCGAGCCCCGCCGGCGCGGGGTTGAGGTCGTGGGTGACGAAGGCGTCGGGGGATTCGGGCACGGCGGCTCCGTCGCGGCATAGGGGCGGCGCCCGTCGGCGGGGCCGTTCCAAGGCTCTATCGCAGAGCGGCGGCCGGTTGAAGGCAACTCGCCACCCGTCGGACGAAAAGAGCGGGGTCGAGAGCCATCTCGGACTCTCGACCCCTGGCGACCGGGACGGAAGGGACGGGACGCCCCGATCGTTCGCGTGAAGGGAAGCCGGGCTGTCCGTTTCGGGCCGCCGGGCGCGCGGTGCCTCGTGAGCCTTGCGCGCCGGGAGGGGACGCGATCCCGCTCTCCGGTGATCGGCGTTCTAGGGGAGCCGAGGTGAACGACTGCCGAAGGGCGCGTTCATCCGCCGTTCAGCCGTGACGCAGGTGTTAAACCGTTGAGATGGCTTCCGGAAAAAATCTGATCGCGAGGCTGGCGCGATCTCTTGAAGGCGCTTTTCGGCCCTCCCATGTTTGCCTCAGCGATCGCCCGATAGCGGGATCGCTGGCCCGGACGGACCGGCCGCCGCTCATCCGCGGGGCCTCATGGTCGACGGGTCAAACACGCAAAACCGTTGCTCAATGGAGAACACCCATGCGTCAGTTCGACTTTGCCCCTCTCTACCGCTCCACCGTCGGTTTCGACCGGCTCTTCTCCATGCTCGACGCGGCCGGCAACGCCGAGACCGCCCAGAGCTATCCGCCCTACAACATCGAGCGGACCGGCGAGACCACCTACCGCATCACCATGGCGGTGGCAGGCTTCTCCGATGCCGAACTCTCGATCGAGTCGCGTGAGAACACGCTGACCGTGAAGGGCGAGAAGGGCGAGGACGCCGCCGGCGGTTCGGAGTTCCTGTATCGCGGCATCGCGGGCCGCGCCTTCGAGCGCCGCTTCCAGCTGGCCGAGCATGTCGAGGTGAAGGGTGCGAGCCTCAAGAACGGGCTCCTCCACATCGACCTCGCCCGCATCGTGCCGGAAGCGCTGAAGCCGCGCCGGATCGCCATCACGACCGCCAACGGCAACGAGGCCAAGGCGATCGAGGCGACCGCCGCCTGATCCGGGACACGGATGACGACAGACGGACGGCGCCCCTCGGGGCGCCGTTTTCGTATTCAGGCGATCAGCGCACAGAAGCGGTCGACGTCCGCCCGTTCGGTGGACCAGCTGGTGACGAGGCGGTAGAGGCCTTCGCCTGTCGCCATCAGCCCCGGCATGTCGTGCGGCGGGTTCCAGTCGTAGAAGGTCGCGCCCTCCGCCCGCAGCCGCTCGGCCGTGGCAAGCTCGATGACGGCGAAGATCTCGTTGGAGCGCGTGTCCCAGGCTTGGCGCGCATGGGTGGAGCGCGCGATGCCGGCCCGCAGGGCATCGGCCATCGCATTGGCGTGGGCGGCGAGCTCCAGCCACAGGCTGCCGTCGAGATAGGCCGCGAACTGGGCCGCCATGAAGCGCGTCTTGGAGAAGAGCTGCGCCCCGCGCTTGCGGATATAGGGGAACTGCTCCGCCTGTTTCGGATCGAAGAACACGACGGCTTCCGCGCACCAGCAGCCGTTCTTGGTGGCCCCGAAGGAGAGGATGTCGACGCCGGCGCGCCAGGTCATCTCGGCCGGCGAGGCGTTGGAGGCGGCGAGCGCGTTGGCGAAGCGCGCCCCGTCCATGTGGAGCGCGAGGCCGCGTTCATGGGCGATCTCGCCGATCGCCGCGATCTCGCCCGTGGAATAGAGCGTGCCGGCTTCGGTGGCCTGGGAGAGCGAGATCGCCATCGGCTGGCCCGCATGCACGAAGCCCGGCCGGAAGCGCGCGAGCTCGGAGACGAGGTGGCCGGGGTCCATGCGCCCGAGGGCGCCCTCCACCGGCACCATGCGCGCGCCGTGGGTGAAGAATTCCGGCGCGCCGCACTCGTCCTGCGCCACATGCGCCTCGCGGTGACACATGACGACGCCGCCCGGCCGGTTGACGGCGGCAAAGGACAAGGAGTTCGCCGCCGTGCCCGTGCCGACGAAATAGACGGCGACCTCGCGCTCGAAGATCTCGTTGAAGCGCCGCTCCACCGCCTTGTCGATGTCGCTCGCCCCGTAGGCCGCGGCCATGCCCGCGCCGTGCGTGGCCAGCGATTGCGTGACGGCGGGATGGGCGCCGGACCAGTTGTCGGATGCAAAGATCATGCGGGCTGACTAACGCGCGCGTGGCGCGTCGTCAAAGCCCCTCCGGCCCGGCCGCTTTGCATGGAAAGCTCGAGGACGTTAGAACCGCTCTTGCCGCTCGGGCTTAACTCTGGCATAAGCGGGAAATAGGTCAGCAATGCTGCCCTATATGGGGCGGCCGTCTCCGGGACGACGCCGCTGGCGGGCGCCGGGAGAGCGGGCGCTTCGATTGATCCATGGGCATGCGCGGCGCGCGGTGGCAAAAGGGCCGTCCGGGCGCCGAAGTCCTGCCCGAAGAACCAAGGTTGCTCCAGCCTCTGGGCGACGACGAGACAGGGAGACACGCGATGACGATCGAAACGCCATCCATCATCGAGGGTGGGGCCACTGCGGCCATCAACACCGCGATGGGCGCCGTCAAACCGCGTCGCCTGCCGGAGCCCCAAGGCCTCTACGATCCGGCGAACGAGAGCGATGCCTGCGGCGTCGGCTTCATCGCTCATATGAAGAACCAGAAGTCCCACTCGATCGTCGAGAAGGGGCTGAAGATCCTGCACAACCTCGAGCATCGCGGGGCGGTCGGCGCCGATCCGTTGATGGGCGACGGTGCCGGCATGCTGGTGCAGATCCCGCACGACTTCTTCACAGCCGAGATGGCCGCGCAAGGCATCGAGCTGCCCGCGTCCGGGCACTATGGCGTCGGCTTCGTGTTCATGCCGCAGGACGAGGCGCGCCGCCTCCACTTCAAGGCGATCTTCGAGGCCGCGGCCGCCGAGGAAGGCTGCCCCGTGCTCGGCTGGCGCGACGTGCCGGTGGACAATTCGTCGCTGTCGAAGGCCCCCGAGATCGCGGCGACCGAGCCCTGCCACCGGCAGGTCTTCATCGGCCGTCCGGCAAACGTCGCTTCGGACGACGATTTCGAGCGCAGGCTCTACATCATCCGCAAGGTCGTCTCGAACCGCGTCCATGCCGAGGCGCAGTCGGTCGACACCGACTTCTACGTCGTGTCGCTGTCGGCGCGCACGATCGTCTACAAGGGCATGTTCCTGTCCTACCAGGTCGGCGCCTACTACAAGGACCTGAAGGACCCGCGCTTCACCTCGGCGTTGGCGCTGGTGCACCAGCGCTTCTCCACCAACACCTTCCCGTCCTGGCGCCTCGCGCATCCCTATCGGATGGTCGCGCACAACGGCGAGATCAACACGCTGCGCGGCAACGTCAACTGGATGGCGGCCCGGCAGGCGTCGGTGGATTCCGAGCTCTTCGGCAACGACATCTCCAAGCTCTGGCCGATCTCCTACGAGGGTCAGTCCGACACCGCCTGCTTCGACAACGCGCTCGAATTCCTGACGCAGGGCGGCTACCCGCTCGCTCATGCGATGATGATGCTCATCCCCGAGGCCTGGTCCGGCAACCGGGAGATGAGCCCGGAGCGCCAGGCCTTCTACGAGTACCACGCGGCCCTGATGGAGCCCTGGGACGGGCCGGCCGCCGTGTGCTTCACCGACGGTCGCCAGATCGGCGCGACGCTCGACCGCAACGGCCTGCGTCCGGCACGCTACGTCGTGACCGACGACGACCTCGTGATCCTCGCCTCCGAGGCCGGCACGCTCGAGGTCGCCGAGGAGCGCATCGTGAAGAAGTGGCGGCTGCAGCCCGGCCGCATGCTCCTGATCGACCTCGAGAAGGGCCGCATCGTCTCCGACGAGGAGGTCAAGAGCGAGATCGCGGGCGCCAACCCCTATCGCGACTGGCTGCGCTCCACCCAGCTGATCCTCGAAGACCTGAAGCCGGTGCAGCCGCGCGCCAGCCGCGCCGACGTGTCGCTTCTCGATCGCCAGCAGGCCTTCGGCTACAGCCAGGAGGACACGCGCATCCTGATGGCGCCGATGGCCACGACCGGCCAGGAAGCCATCGGCTCGATGGGCACGGACACGCCGATTTCCGCCATGAGCGAGAAGTCGAAGCTCCTCTACACCTACTTCAAGCAGAACTTCGCGCAGGTCACCAACCCGCCGATCGATCCGATCCGCGAGGAGCTGGTGATGAGCCTCGTCTCCTTCATCGGCCCGCGCCCGAACATCCTCGACCTCGAGGGCACCTCGCGCCGCAAGCGGCTGGAGGTGCGCCAGCCGATCCTGACCAATGCGGATCTCGAGAAGATCCGCACGATCGGCCACACCGAGGACCGGTTCGACACCAAGACGCTCGACACGACCTATCCGACGGAGCAGGGCGCGGCGGGCATGGCGGGCGCGCTGGACCGGCTCTGCGAGCGGGCGGAAGCCGCCGTCGTCGGCGGCTACAACATCATCATCCTGTCCGACCGCCAGATGGGCCCGGACCGCATTCCGCTGCCCGCGCTTCTCGCCACGGCCGCCGTGCACCATCACCTGATCCGCAAGGGCCTGCGCACCGCCGCCGGCCTCGTGGTGGAATCGGGCGAGCCGCGCGAGGTCCACCACTTCGCGTGCCTTGCGGGCTACGGCGCCGAGGCGATCAACCCCTATCTCGCCTTCGACACGCTGCTCGGCATGCATGCGCGCGGCGACTTCCCGCCGGAGGTCGACGCCAAGGAAGTGGTCGGCCGCTTCATCAAGTCGGTCGGCAAGGGGCTCCTCAAGGTCATGTCCAAGATGGGCATCTCGACCTACCAGTCCTATTGCGGCGCGCAGATCTTCGACGCGATCGGCCTGAAGTCCGAGTTCGTGAAGCGCTACTTCGCCGGCACCTCGACCACGATCGAGGGTGTCGGGCTCGACGAGATCGCCCGCGAGACGGTGGAGCGCCATGCGCTCGCCTTCTCCGACGATCCGGTTCTGGCGCGCTCGCTCGAGGTCGGCGGCGAATACGCCTACCGCATGCGCGGCGAGGCGCATATCTGGTCGCCGGACGCGGTCGCGACGCTGCAACACGCCGTGCGCCTCGACAGCTACGACACCTACAAGGAATACGCCGCGCTCGTGAACGAGTCGGCCGTGGCCAACTCCACCATCCGCGGCCTGTTCAAGCTGCGCCTCGCCGAAGAGATGGGCCTCTCGCCCGTGCCGCTCGACGAGGTCGAGCCGGCCGCCGAGATCGTCAAGCGCTTTTCGACCGGCGCGATGAGCTTCGGCTCCATCAGCCGTGAGGCGCATGCCACGCTTGCCGTGGCGATGAACCGGATCGGTGGCAAGTCGAACACGGGCGAGGGCGGCGAGGAGCCGGACCGCTACCTCAAGCTGCCCGACGGCTCGAAGAACCCCGAGCGCTCGGCGATCAAGCAGGTGGCGTCGGGGCGCTTCGGCGTGACCACCGAGTATCTCGTCAACGCCGACATGCTCCAGATCAAGGTGGCGCAAGGGGCCAAGCCCGGCGAGGGCGGCCAGCTGCCCGGCCACAAGGTGGACGCGACCATCGCCAAGACCCGGCACTCGACCCCGGGCGTCGGCCTGATCTCGCCCCCGCCGCACCACGACATCTACTCGATCGAGGATCTGGCCCAGCTCATCTACGACCTGAAGAACGTCAACCCGGAAGCCGACATCTCGGTGAAGCTCGTCTCCGAGGTCGGCGTCGGCACGGTGGCCGCCGGCGTCGCCAAGGCGCGTGCCGACCACATCATCGTGTCGGGCTACGACGGGGGAACGGGCGCCTCGCCGCTCACCTCCATCAAGCACGCCGGCTCCCCCTGGGAGATGGGCCTTGCCGAGACCCAGCAGACGCTGGTGCTCAACGGCCTGCGCTCTCGCATAGCGCTGCAGGTCGACGGCGGCCTCCGGTCGGGCCGAGACGTCGTGATCGGCGCGCTCCTCGGGGCCGACGAGTTCGGCTTCTCGACGGGTCCGCTGATCGCGGCCGGCTGCATCATGATGCGCAAGTGCCACCTGAACACGTGTCCGGTGGGCGTGGCGACCCAGGACCCGGTCCTGCGCTCGCGCTTCAAGGGCACGCCCGAGCACGTCATCAACTTCTTCTTCTTCGTCGCGGAGGAAGTGCGCGAGATCATGGCGGGTATGGGCGTCCGCACGCTCGCCGAGCTCGTCGGCCGCTCCGAGCGGCTCGACAAGCGGGAGATGATCGACCACTGGAAGGCCAAGGGGCTCGACTTCTCCAAGATGTTCTTCAAGCCGGACGCCGCGCTGGAGGAGACCTACTGGACGAAGCGCCAGGAGCATCCGATCGCCGACGTTCTCGACCGCAAGCTGATCGCTGGGGCGCAGGCCGCGCTCACCGCGCGCCAGCAGGTCGAGATCGAGGCCGCGATCGGCAACGTCGACCGCTCGGCCGGCGCAATGCTGTCGGGCGAGGTCGCCAAGCGCTTCGGCCACAAGGGCCTCGCCGACGACACAATCAAGGTGAAGCTGACGGGCACCGCCGGCCAGAGCTTCGCGGCGTTCCTCGCCAAGGGCGTCACCTTCGATCTCGTCGGCGACGGCAACGACTATGTCGGCAAGGGCCTGTCGGGCGGCAAGATCATCGTCCGGCCGCGCGCCAACACGCGCATCGTGCCGGAAGAGTCAATCATCGTCGGCAACACCGTGCTCTATGGCGCGATTGCCGGCGAGTGCTACTTCCGGGGCGTGGCCGGCGAGCGCTTCGCGGTGCGTAACTCGGGCGCCATCGCCGTCGTCGAGGGCGTGGGCGATCACGGCTGCGAGTACATGACCGGCGGCGTGGTGGTGATCCTCGGGCATACCGGCCGCAACTTCGCGGCCGGCATGTCGGGCGGCATCGCTTATGTCTATGACCCGGAAGGCAACTTCGCCAACCGCTGCAACATGGCGATGGTCGAGCTCGAGCCGGTGCCGGAGGAGGACGATCTCCTGGAAAAGCTGCACCACCACGGCGGTGACCTCCAGCACAAGGGACGCGTCGACGTGTCCTCCAACATGACCGGCCACGACGACGAGCGCTTGTTCCAGCTGATCTCTAACCATGTCCACTACACGGGCTCGACCCGGGCGAAGGAGATGCTGGAGCACTGGGAGACCTACCGCCCGAAGTTCGTGAAGGTCATGCCGGTGGAGTACCGCCGCGCGCTTCTCGAAATGGAGCGCATGCGCATGGGCGTTGCGGCCGAGTAGGGCCGCGGCTTGTCCTGGAACGGGTTCCACGGGGTGGCGGCGGTGCTGATCGCCGTCGCCGTCCCGGCAGGGGTCTGGCTGGTGAACGGCGTCCTGCCGGTGCCGGTCCTCGTCCTTGGGGCGGTTCTGGGAATGTCATACTGGTACTGGCGTCCGTTCCCGGGCATCTGACGCCGCGCCGGCGACCCTTGCGGGGTCGAAGCGCAGCTCTCTTCGGGACGGTGCGGCGGTCCGTCGCTCGCGAAGTCTGGACGCGTTCTATTCTCGCGGAAATTGGTGTAAGGCGAGCCCGGTCGGCAAGGGATCCGATCGCTCGCGCATGGGGGCACGCGCGCTGAACGCAGCGCCGCCGCCCGGACGGAGGGGCATATGGGCAAGGTCACGGGCTTTCTCGAGATCGACAGGCAGACGGCGAAGTATCAGCCGGCCTCCGATCGCATCCGGCATTTTCGCGAGTTCACGCTGCCGATGTCCGACGAGGAGGTCGGCAAGCAGGCGGCGCGCTGCATGGATTGCGGCATTCCCTTCTGCCACGGGCCGACGGGCTGCCCGGTCCACAACCAGATCCCGGACTGGAACGACCTCGTCTACGCCAACGACTGGGAGGGTGCGATCCGCAACCTCCATTCCACCAACAACTTTCCCGAGTTCACCGGCCGCATCTGCCCCGCGCCCTGCGAGGAGGCCTGCACGCTGAACCTCGAGGACACGCCCGTCGCCATCAAGACGGTGGAACAGGCGATCGCCGACAAGGCCTACAAGCTCGGCCTCATCAAGCCGCAGCCGGCCAAGACGAAGACCGGCAAGCGCGTCGCCGTCATCGGCTCGGGGCCGGCGGGTCTCGCGAGCGCCCAGCAGCTCGGCCGCGCCGGCCACGAGGTCCACGTCTTCGAGCGCGAGAGCCGCGCCGGCGGGCTCCTGCGCTACGGCATTCCCGACTTCAAGATGGAGAAGCACTTCATCGACAAGCGCGTCGAGCAGATGGAAGGCGAGGGCGTCACGTTCCACTACGGCGTCAACGTCGGCAAGACGAAGCCGCTGGAGGAACTGCGCGCCGAGTTCGACGCGGTGCTCTACTGCGGCGGCGCGGAGCGCCCGCGCGAGGCCGGCATCCCGACCAACGGCCTCGACGGCATCCACGACGCCATGCCCTACCTCGTGCAGCAGAACCGCCGCGTCGGCGGTGAGCCGGTGGCGAGCGCCGGCTGGAACGCGGGCGAGATCTGGGCCGGCGGCAAGCATGTCGTCGTCGTCGGCGGCGGCGACACGGCGTCCGACTGCGTCGGCACCGCCTTCCGACAGGGCGCCGTCAAGGTCACCCAGCTCGACATCCGCCCGCAGCCGCCGAAGATGGAGAACAAGCTCGAGGTCTGGCCCTACTGGGCGACCAAGATGCGCGTCTCCTCCTCCCAGGCCGAAGGGGCGATGCGCGAGTTCCAGGTCGCGACGCTGGAGTTCATCGGCGAGGACGGCCAGCTGACCGGCGTCAAGTGCGCCGAGGTGGACGAGCGCCGCAAGCCCATTCCGGGCACCGAGTTCGTGATCCGTGCCGACCTCGCCTTCATCGCCATCGGCTTCGCCGGTCCCTTCACCGATGGCGTTCTGGCGGAAGCCGGCGAGGCGCTCGCGCTCAAGCGCGACGCGCGCGGCAACGTCTCCGTCCAGGCGGATGACCGATCCTATGCGACCTCGATCGAGGGTCTCTACACCGCCGGCGACGTGCGTCGCGGCCAGTCGCTGGTGGTCTGGGCGATCCGCGAGGGCCGCCAGGCCGCCCGTGCGATCGACCTCGCGCTCACCGGCCAGACGACGCTGCCGCTCTGACGACGGCGTCCGCCGGGGCTCCAGCCGGACGTTCGGCTGGCTGACCCGGCGCGGGGGCCACTCGGCTTTCGCGGCAGATCCTCTAGTTCGCCTCCCGGATCCCTTTCCGGAGGCGGCATGGACTGGTTCGCACCGATCGACGCCTATTGCGAGCGTTTGGACGCGGCCTTCTGGGCCGAGCCTGTGAACGCGATCACGAATGTCGCCTTCCCGATCGGCGCCGCCTTCGCCTTGGCGCAGTGGCGACGGAGCCCGGCGCGCGACGGCATCACGCTCGCCTTCATCCTGCTCGTGGCGGTGATCGGCGCCGGCTCCTTCCTGTTTCATACCTTTGCCAACGGCTGGTCGGTTCTGGCCGACGTCCTGCCGATCGCGGTCTTCATCTACGGCTACTTCGCGCTTGCCCTGTTCCGGTTCGTGGGACTTCGTCCGGCCGCCGCCATCGCGGGAACGATCGGCTTTGCGGTGGCGGCGCAGGTCGTGGAGCGGCTCGCCGCCCCGTTCCTCGGCTCCTCCGCCTCCTACCTGCCGGCTCTCCTCGCGCTCGCAGGGATCGGCGCGCTGCTTCGGCTTGGCGGCCACGGGGCAGGGCGATGGCTTCTCCTTGCCGCCGGCACGTTCACGCTGTCCCTGACCTTCCGCACGCTCGACGGACCGCTCTGTCCCATATGGGGCCTCGGCACCCATTTCCTCTGGCACATGCTCAACGCCCTGACGCTGACGCTCTGCCTCCTGGCCGCGATCCGATACCCTCGCGGCGCATGAAAAAGGGCCGGGCGCTTCCCCCGAAGCACCCGGCCCGCGGCGTCCCCCGCCGTGAAAGGTTTGATCAGCTCTGCGGCGCGGTGCGGCGCCGGTCGGCCAGGCGCTCTTTGCCCTGCAGAACCACCACGCGCGCGTTCATCGGCACGCGCTCGTACAGATCGACGATGTCCTGGTTCATCAGGCGGATGCAGCCCGACGAGACCGACTTGCCGATCGACCACCACTCCGGCGTGCCGTGGAGGCGATACAGCGTGTCCTTGTTGCCCTGGTAGAGGTAGAGGGCGCGCGCGCCGAGCGGGTTCATCAGGCCCGGCTCCATGCCGACCTCGTTGCCGTAGGGCTTGAGCTCGGGACGGCGCTGGATCATCTCGGCCGGCGGAAACCACTTCGGCCAGTGCTGCTTGTCCTTGATGTCGGCCTCGCCGGCCCAGGAGAAGCCGGCCTTGCCGACGCCGATGCCGTAGCGCATGGCGGTGCCGCGCGGCTCGACGACGTAGAGGAAATGATTAGCGGTATCGACCACCACGGTGCCCGGCTCCATGCCCTCGCTCGCGTAGAACACGCGCTGGCGACGGTACTTCTCGTCCACCTTGGAGATCGGGATGGCCGGCAGCTTGAAGCCGCCGTCTTCCATCGCGCCGTAGGCGGTGAGTTCCACCGGCCCGAGCGGTCCGCCGGAGATGACAGTCTCGGCCGGCGCCACATAGGCCTGCGCCATCGGCACGCCGACGGGATTGATGGACGCGCGATTCTGCGTGGTGCAGGCGCCGAGCGTGGCCAGGGCGGCGAGCGAAACGCCGAGCAGAAGGGGATTCGAGCGGGTCTTCATGGGGCGTCCGGTGCGGCTGCGAGGGCTTGACGGCCAGGCGTGACGGGCTCCCAGGACAGGCAGTCCTCGTCGGAGGCCTCCTTCTGGTACGCCGCGGCGAACCGCCTGGCAACGCATCTGAGTAGACCCCGACATGGTTAAGATTGTCTTTGTTGCCGCCCCACAACAGTTGACGCCCGGAACAGCCGTTCCACATCTTGGATCAGGGACGAAGTTCGAAGGATTACGGGGACTTCGGATGAATATCGGGGAAGCGGCACGCCGCTCCGGACTGCCGGCCAAGACGATCCGGCACTACGAGGATTTGGGGCTGGTGGCGCCGGCGCGCGCGGCCAACGGCTATCGCGACTATGCGGAACGGGACGTCCATATCCTGCGCTTCCTGCAGCGATCGGTTTCGCTCGGCTTCTCGGTCGACGAGACGCGGCGGCTCCTGGCCCTCTACGCACCGGGCACCCGGCGCGACGAGGCCCGACGCGTGGCGCAGCGGCGCGCGAGCGAGATCGACCGCAAGATCCTCGAGCTCCACACGCTGCGCCGGGCGCTGGCCGTGTTGATCGACGAGACCACCGAGCCCGCTGCGCGCAGCTGGCCGGTGCTGGACGAGGTGCCGAACGAGGGTGCCCGGATGCCGCGACCGGCGTTCTGACGCGCGAAGGCCCCCGCCGGCCAGCGGCATGTTGCCGATTCGTTTCGCAGGGCGCCTTGATTCGGCTGGAGTTTCCCGGCTAGTCCAGACCCATGCCGATCGTCTCTCCCTTTCGCCGCGATCCCCTGGTCGACGGCCGCCAGTCCGAGCGGGCCATGCTGGTCCGGCGCGGCGTGCAGCGCCTGATGATCCAGATGCGCGTCTCCGTCCTGCCCGAGATCCCGCTGGTGTCCGGCCGCCGCGCCGACCTCCTTTGCCTGTCGGAAAAGGGGGAGTTCTCCATCGTCGAGATCAAGTCCTCGATCGAGGACTTCCGGGTCGATCGCAAGTGGCCGGACTACCGCCTCCATTGCGACCGGCTTTATTTCGCCACGCATCCCGGCGTGCCCACCGAGATCTTTCCCGAGGACTGCGGTCTGATCCTGTCGGACGGCTACGGCGCGGAGATCCTGCGCGAGGCGCCGGAGACGAAGATGCCACCGGCCACGCGCAAGGCGTTGACCCTGCGCTTCGCGCGCCTGGCCTCCGATCGCCTTCTGCAGGCGGAATGGGTCGCCAACCCCTACCTGACCGGCGAGGCCGGCGACTGATCCCGTCCGGGGCCCGGCGCGCGCTTCGTCAGCGCGAACCTCGTCAGCGCGGGGCGCGCTTGGCGAGGATGCGCTGGAGCGTGCGGCGGTGCATGGAGAGGCGGCGTGCCGTCTCGGACACGTTGCGGTCGCACATCTCGTAGATCCGCTGGATGTGCTCCCAGCGGATGCGGTCGGCCGACATCGGGTTCTCCGGCGGCTCCGCCTTCATCTCGGGGTCGCGCGTCAGGGCGGCGATCACCTCGTCGGCATCCGCGGGCTTGGCGAGGTAGTCGATCGCCCCGAGCTTCACCGCGTTGACGGCGGTCGCGATGTTGCCGTAGCCGGTCAGCACCACGGCGCGCGCGCCCGGGCGCTGTCGGCGCAGGGCCTCGATCACGTCGAGCCCGTTGCCGAGCCCGAGCCTCAGGTCCACCACCGCATAGGCGGGTGCCCCGGACTTCAGCGCCGCGAGGCCCTCGGACACCGTCTCGGCGGTCCGCACCTCGAAGCCGCGCTGCTCCATCGCACGGGCCAGGCGGCCGACGAAAGGGCGATCGTCGTCGACGAGAAGCATCGTGCGGTCGTCGCCCTGTGGGGATATTCCGGTCTGATCATTGAGCATGGGATCGTTCCTTCCTTGCGGGAAAAGATACGGCGTCCTGACGTCATATCAACGGCCGAGCGAGACAATAGGTCGCGCGCTAGGCAACGATTCGCGGGTTCAACCGAGCGGTGGCGGCAGATCGAAGCCGCCGGGCTCCGCCGGCCGGGCCACCGTCAGACGACCGAAGCTTTCCGACGGCCACGACACGGTGACGCGGGCGCCCGACACGTCGCGCCCCGGCCGGTTGTCGAAGCGGATGCGCGCGCCCGAGCGCTCGATCAGCGTCTTCGCGATGAAGAGACCGAGGCCGAGGCCGCCGCCCGACTGCCGCTGTTCGGCCGCGCGCACGGACATGTAGGGGTCGCCGATCCGCGCGAGGACCTCCGCCGGGAAGCCGGGGCCGTCGTCGCTGATCTCGATCGCGATGCCAGCCCCGTTCCAGGACAGGCCGATCGCCACCTCGCCGCGCGCGAAGTCCACCGCGTTCTCGATGAGGTTGCCGAGCCCGTAGATCACGCCGGCGTTTCGGCGCAGCACCGGCTCGGGGCCGGAGGCTTCCAGGACCCGCACCCCGATCTCCACCCCGAAGTCGCGATGCGGGGCCACCGCCTCCTCGATCAGCGACGACAGGGGGAGCTTGGCCAGATGCTCCTCCGACACGCTGGAGAGGCTTGCGAGCTGCCCGAGAATCGCCCGGCAGCGCTCGGACTGGCTGACGAGGAGGTCGATGTCCTCGCGAAGGTTGTGATCCGCCGCCACCGCTCGGCTCATCTCCTTGGCGACCAGCGATATGGTGGCCAGCGGCGTGCCGAGCTCGTGTGCGGCGGCCGCCGCGAGGCCGTCGAGCGCCGAGAGATGCTGCTCGCGCTGGAGCATCAGCTCGGTGGCCGCCAGCGCGTCGGAGAGAGCCCGCGCCTCGGCCGCCACGCGGTAGACGTAGAAGGTCGAGAACACCAGCGTCGTCACCAGCGCGAACCACATGCCGCCGAGATACGGGAAGGGGAGGTCGAGGCTGTGGCCCGCCGGCCAGGGGATCGGCTGGTGGATGAAGGCGATGGCCGTGGCGCAGAGAACCGCGAGCACGCCGATCCCGACGGAGATGCGCGCCGGCTGCGTCGCCGCCGCGATCATCGCCGGCACCACCAGGAACACGGCGAACGGGTTCTGGATGCCGCCGGTCAGCACCAGGAGCCCGGTCGGCTGCACGACGTCGAAGACGAGGATCAGCGCGGTGCGGCGCTCCGACAGGCGCTCCGCCTTGGAGTAGCGCGAGGAGAGCCAGACGTTGAGGCAAACGGAAACGCCGATCAGCGCGAAGCAGAGCCAGACGGGATAGGGATACCAGAGGCCCCAGGCGACGAAGACGCAGGCCGCCGCCTGGCCCGCGATCGACAGCCAGCGCAGGCGCGTGAGCGTGGCGAGGCGCACGCGCTGGCCTTCGCGCGACAGGCGGCGCTCGGGGGGAAGGTCGGCTTCGAGGTCGAGGCCCTTGGCGATCGTCATCATGGTAAGCGAAGTAGGTGCGCCGGGAGCCGCGCATAGATGCGTCGCGGTAGCGCAGCGTCGGTCAGCCCCGTGGCTTGGCGCGGTTGGTGGCAGGTGCGCTCGCGGGGTCCTCCGGCCAGGGGTGGCGCGGGTAGCGGCCGCGCAGGTCCGCCCGGACGTCGGCCCAGGAGCCGCGCCAGAACCCCGGCAGGTCGCGCGTGATCTGGATCGGGCGATGGGCCGGCGACAGGAGTTCCAGGATCAGCGGCAGGCGGCCACCGGCGATCGCGGGGTGGCGGGCGAGGCCGAAGAGCTCCTGCACCCGCACGGCGAGCACCGGTCCCTCCGCCTCGTAGCGGATCGGCAGGTGCGAGCCGGTCGGCGCGGTGAAGTGGGATGGCGCGAGCTCGTCCAGCTTGCGCGCCTCGCCGGGCGGCAGGCGGGCGAGAAGCGCCTCGCGCAGCGCCGCTTCGCCGATCTGCGACAGCGCGGACGCGCCCGGCGCGAACGGCAGGAGCCATTCCTCCAGCGTCGCCAGCAGCGTCTCGTCGTCCGCGTCCGGCCAACCGGCCTCGGCACCATAGGCGGGCTGGAGGAAGCGCAGCCGCGCCAGGAGCCGTTCGCCGTCCTTGCCCCAGGGCAGCCTGCTGAGGCCGAGCTCGCGGATGCCGGCCATCAGGGCGCGCGCCGTGGCCTCGCCCGCTGGTGTCGGCAGGGGGGCCTCGGCCAGCACCGCGCGGCCGAGGCGGCGTACCCGCCGGGCGCGCACGGAACGGCTGGCGGGATCGAAGGACAGGGTTTCCTCCTCCACGATGCGTTGCGCGAGAAGCTGGTCGAGCCGCGCCTTGTCGATCGCGGCCGCCGCGCGGATGCGCCCCGTCCGCTGGCTCGCGCCCGTCGACACGCCCCCGAGATCGGCCACCACCAGCGCCGGCTCGCGCGACAGGGCGTGCGACGCCTCCAGCACGCCGCCGCGCCCGTTGGACAGGAGGAACGAGCCGGGCGCGCCGCGCGCGAGCGCCACCCGGTCGGGATAGGCGAGCGACAGGAGCGCGCCGGCATCGTCGTCGTCCAATGGGTCGGCAAGCGGCAGCAGGGCAAGCGCGGCGATGCGCCCGGCCAGGGCCTCCGCCGAACGGGCGCGGGGGCTGCGGTCGGCGCGCCAGCCGCGCAGCCGCTCGGCAAGATCCACCGAGGGGCCGCCGAGGCCGGGCTCGGTGAGAAGGACGGCGAGGCGCGCCGCCTCGCGACGCGCGCTTCCTGCGGCCGCGCCCGCGACCATGCAGCCCAAGCGCGGCGGCAGGGGCAGGGCGCGCATCGCCTCGCCGACCGGGGTCATCAGGCCTTCGCCATCGAGGGCGCCGAGTTCGCGCAGCAGCGCACGGGCCTCCCCGACCGCCGGAGCCGGCGGCGGGTCGAGGAAGCGGAGCGTCGCGGGCTCGCGGACGCCGAAGGCGAGGGCATCCAGAACCAGAGCCGACAGGTCGCTCGACAGGATCTCGGGCCGGTCGAACGGCTCGAGCGCCGCGGTCTGCTCGGCCCGCCACAGGCGGATCGCCTCGCCCGGCGCGGTGCGCCCCGCACGGCCCGCCCGCTGCTCGGCGGAGGCACGCGAGACGCGCACCGTTTCCAGCCGCTGCAACCCGGTCGCCGGCTCGAACACCGGCTGGCGCTTGAGGCCGGAATCCACCACCGTCGTCACGCCGTCGATGGTGATCGAGGTTTCCGCGATCGTGGTGGCGAGCACGACCTTGCGGCGGCCCGCCGGTGCCGGGCGGATGGCGAGGTCCTGGGCGGCCCCCTCCAGGCGGCCGAAGAGCGGGGCGAGGACGACGTCCGCCGGAAGCCGGCCCTCCAGCCGCTCGGCGGTGCGCTCGATCTCGCGCTGGCCGGGCAGGAAGGCGAGGATCGACCCGGAGCCGGCGGCGATCTCCTCGCGCACGCAGGCAGCCACCGCGTCCTCCACCGTCTCCGTCGGTCCCCGGTCGCGGTGGCGCACGGCGACGGGAAAGGCGCGTCCCTGGCTTTCCACCACCGGCGCCTGCCCGAGGAGCCTGGCCACGCGCGCGCCGTCCAGCGTCGCCGACATGACGAGGAGCTTGAGGTCGGGCCGCAGCGCCTCACGCACGTCGAGCGCGAGCGCGAGCGCGAAATCGCCGTCGAGCGAGCGCTCGTGGAACTCGTCGAAGAGGATCGCGGCAACGCCGGAGAGCTCCGGGTCCGACAGGATCATGCGGGTGGCGACACCCTCCGTCACGACCTCGATCCGCGTGGCGGCCGAGACGCGCGTGTCGAGGCGCATGCGCCAGCCGACCGTGGCGCCGGGCTGCTCGCCCAGGATGTCGGCCATGCGCGAGGCCGCCGCGCGCGCGGCGAGCCGGCGCGGCTCGACGAGGATGATGCGCCCTTGCGGCAGATCGCCGAGAAGGTGCAGCGGCACCAGCGTCGTCTTGCCGGCGCCGGGCGGCGCGACGAGGACGGCGGCCCCGTGCGCGGCGAGCGCGGCGCTCAACTGCGGCAGGACAGCGGCGACGGGAAGGGCGGGGAGCGCGGGGGCGGCGGGCATCGCGGCGTTGTGCATGAGGCGGCGCGACCTTGTCCAGCCAAGCGTCAGATCACGCTGGCGCCCACGTTGACGGCGAGCGCCAGGACCGTCGTGTTGAACAGGAAGGCCAGGATCGTGTGGGCGAGCACGAGTTCGCGCATGCCCTTGGTCGTGACCGCGACGTCCGAGGTCTGGCATGCGGCGCCCATGGTGAAGGCGAAGTACAGGAAGTCGCCGTAGTCGGGCGTTCCGTCGCCACCGGGAAAGTCCAGGCCGCCTTCGGCATCGGCCCGCGCATAGAATTCCCCGGCATAGTGCAGCGTCATCACCACCTGCGTCGCCGTCCAGGAGAGGAGGATGGTCGCGCCCGCGAGCGCGAGACGCCAGGGGTCCGGGTTGTGGTCGTCCAGCCCGTGCAGCTCGGCCGCGATGGCGCAGAAGCTCGCGGCGATCGCAAGGCCGGTGAGAAGCAGGATGGCCCGGCGCCCCTCGTCCTGACGCCTTGCGCGGCGGCGCAGGTCGCCCGTGTCCGTCGCGCGCACCATCATGTGCGCGATGACGCCGAGATAGAACACGACGCCGACGTCCCAGCCGAGGAGGACACGGGTGGTGAAGTCCAGTGCGCGCGGGGTCAGAAAGGTCACGGCGACGGCGAGGACAGCCGCCATGATGAGCCGGGGGCGCGCGCGCATGCCGCGCACGAAGGCGCGGTGAAAGGTGTGGGACCCGGGTTTGGCGGTCATCGGGCGCTCCCCGTCCGTCTCTACCATGATGTTCCGCTCCCCGCGATCAAATGACGGTTCGCGCCGGGCGACGGATCGGCTAAAGGATGGTCCGGTCCGCGGCAACGGCTTGCGGCCGACGCCCAATCGCGAGTGACCCGATGTCCCAGCCCACCGTCGACGCCGCCTCCACCGCCCCCGCCGGTGCCCGCCCGACGCTGGTGCTGACCGGCGCCTCGCGCGGCATCGGCCATGCGACGGTGAAGCGGTTCTCGCGCGAGGGCTGGCGCGTGATCACCTGCTCGCGCCAGGATTTCGCGGCCGACTGTCCCTGGCCGGCAGGCCCCGAGGACCACATCAAGGTGGACCTGTCGGACCCCGAGGACGTCGGCTACGCGGTGTCGGAGATCCGCCAGCGGCTGCAGTCCGGCGGCGGCAAGCTGCAGGCGCTGGTCAACAATGCCGCGATCAGCCCCAAGGCCGACAAGGGCGCGCGGATGGACTCGATCCGCACGCCGATGCACGTCTGGCGCGACGTGTTCCAGGTGAACTTCTTCGCCCCCATCATGCTGGCGCGCGGCCTCCACCAGGAACTGGCGGCGGCGGGCGGGTCGATCGTCAACGTGACGTCGATCGTCGGCAGCCGCGTCCACCCCTTCGCCGGCACCGCCTATGCGACGTCGAAGGCCGCGCTGGCCTCGTTGACGCGCGAGATGGCGGCCGACTTCGGGCCGGACGGCATCCGCGTCAACGCGATCGCGCCGGGCGAGATCGACACGGCGATCCTGTCGCCCGGCACCGAGAAGATCGTCGAGCAGATCCCGATGCGCCGCCTCGGCAAGACCGCGGAAGTGGCCGACATCATCTATTTCCTCTGCTCCGGCCAGGCGTCCTACGTGAACGGGGCCGAGATCCACATCAACGGCGGCCAGCACGTCTGAGCCTCACCGCGCCCGCAGCGCGGCGAAGAGAAGGCTGGTGCCGGAGCTGATCAGCGAGATGCCGAGGAAAAGCCCGACGGCCCAGACCGCGGTGCCGGGCAGTCCGACCACGAGGAACAGCGCGAGGCCGATGTTGACGACGCCGGCCAGCGCCAGGAGCCAGAACTGGCCGCCCGAGACGCGGAAGGCGTTGGCCATGGCGAAGGTCGCAAGGCCGAGAAGCATGAGATAGACGGCGAGCATCGTGGTGAGCGCCACCGCGCCGGCGAACGGGTCGGCGATGATGAGGATGCCGAGCGCCAGCGTGACGATGCCGATGAGGAGACCGGTTCCGCGGCCGCCGAACTCACGCCCCGCCCGAACCGTCGCCGCCAGCCCGACGACGCCCAGCGCCGCCAGAAGCCAGCCGAAGAAGATCGTCGAGGCCAGCGTCGCGGCGAAAGGCACGAGGATCGCGAGCGCACCGGCGACGATCATCAGCACGGCCTGAACGCTGTAGCCTTTCCAGTGGTTGTGGAGATGCCGCCGGACGTCGCGCTCGAGTTCGCCCGTCGGCGTCAGCGTGGCAGGGGCCATGGTGCGGTCTTCCTCGTGCGGGTTTCGGCTCGTCGGTCGTTGGCCGACGAACGTTCCGCAGGCGGAATGGTTCCCCGCGCCGTGTTGCGCCCCACCGGGCCGGCCTCGTCGCTTCGAGCCGGGCCGCTCTAGCCGCCCTGCCGGCCGAGCGCGCGCGAGGCGTCGAGCAGGCGGTCGAGAAGATCGTCGAGATGCTGGCGGGCGAGGGGGTCGACGATCCGGCCCCGCGCGTCGAACGCAGTCTCGCCCCCGCGGAGGCGGACCTCGGCGGTGACGACGTCGGCGCCGAGCGCGGCGAAAACGGCGCGCATCTGCGCGATCGCCGATCGCCCGTCCTCGCTTCCCGTGCCGACGCCCGCCAGTGCTACCACCAGCCGGGCAAAGGGCGGGCGTCCCGAAGGGTCCGCCGCGCCGGCCGCCGCCGCCTAGTCGAGCGCGTTCTTGAGGGCGGCGGGCGGCCCCGCGTTGATCTCGGGCGAGGTGACGAGGAGCCCGTCCTGGAGGGCGAGCCGCTGCGCGAGGAGCCGCGCGTTCTGCGGCGCCTCGCCGCTCTCCGCACCCTCAAAGAAGGGGAGGGGATAATCGGCAAGGCTCGCGGACGTCAGCGCCGCGTCGGTCAGCGACAGGGCGCGCGTCGCCTCGAGCGCCAGGCGCGCGGCGGGCGACCCGGCGGCCGTGTCCCCGGCGAGGACCAGAAGGCGCGAGATCAATGCAGCGGCCGCGCACCGGTGCGCGAATAGATCCAGACACGGGCCGGCGGGATGTTGTCCCAGACGATGTCGGAGGCGGAGGCGTCGAAGCGGCCGGCCACCGGCTTCACCGGCGGTTTCCAGAGATAGGACAGCTGCGTGAGGTTGCCGCCCGGCAGCAGGCGGTCGAAATACCGGCCGAAGAGGGCCTGCCGCTCTCCTTGCGGGAGCTTGACGATCGGGATGGCGAAGAGGATGGCGGCGAATTTCGTGGCGCCCCCGTCCCCCAGCGTTGCGTCGAGGTCGAAGCCGTCGCCCCGGACGACGTTGACCGCCGGAAAGCGCTCCTTCAGCGTGCGGGCGAACTCGGCGTCGTATTCGATGGAGGTGATGCGGGCGGGATCGACGCCGGCATCCAGAAGCGCCCGGGTGACGCAGCCGAGCCCCGGTCCGAGTTCCAGGATCGGTCCCTCGACATGGGTCGTCGCCGAGGCGACCATGGTCGCGCAGTAGTGCGCCGACGAGGGAGCGACGGCGCCCATCTTGATGGGGTTGCGGACCCATGTGCCGAAGAAGCGCGCCAGATCCTTCCGGCGCTCCCGTGCCGCGTCCTGTCCCATGCGTCCGCTCATGATCGTCTCCGTTTTCGACCCAAGGCTCGGCGAGCCCGTATGCGCCCCGTGCTTAACCCATCATCTTGGCACTGCGACGAAGGCCGGCAATCCTCCGGCCGACGGCGAGGCCTCGTTTCGCCGATACGTGATGACGCGGGCCGGCGGCAGGTTCCGCTTGATCCAGGGCGAGACCGCGACGTCCGCATCGACGAGTGTCGCGCGCACCGGGGCCGAGAGGGCATAGGAGAACTGGATGAACGGGGCGCCGGGCGGCAGGAGGTCGAGATAGCCGGCCACCGCACGGACCCGTTCGGGCTCCGGCTTGGTCATCAGCGGCAGGCTGGAGACCACCGCGCGCAAGCGTCGCTCGCGCAGGAAGCCGGCGAGCGCGGGCGGCGGCTCGTAGGCATCGCCCTGGAGTACGTGGACGCGGGGGAAACGGGCCCGCAGAAGGGTGCAGAACTCCGGCTGGTATTCGAGGCAGACCAAGTTTTCGGGCGCGATGCCGGCCTCGAGAAGGCCGGCGGTGACGACGCCGGTGCCGGGGCCGAGCTCGACTACGATGCCATCGGACGGCTCGGCCGGTACGGCCTCGGCCATGCGGCGAGCGAGCGCGCGAGACGAGGGCGAGACCGCCCCGATCTTCAGCGGGTTGCGCAGCCAGCCGCGGATGAAGGCGGCGTCCGCCTGGGTCCGCAAGCGATGTTCGCGTCCGTCCACGCCGGGCCCTCCCATCGCTGCGTCCTCCCGGCGTCTCAGTCGCTGAGGCCTTCGAAGAAGTCCTTCATGCGCGAGAAGAAGCCGGTGGACTGCGGCGAGTTCTCCGAGGAGGAAATGTCCTCGAACTCCTGAAGGAGCTCGCGCTGGCGGCGCGACAGGCTCTGGGGCGTCTCGATCGAGATCTGGATGAAGAGGTCGCCCGTCTGGGTCGAGCGCAGCACCGGCATGCCCTTGCCCTTGACCCGGAACTGCTTGCCGTACTGCGTGCCTTCGGGAACCTTGACGCGCGATTTCGCCCCGTCGAGCGTCGTCACCTCGAAGGAGCCGCCGAGCGCGGCGGTGGTCATCGAGATCGGCACCTTGCAGAAGAGGTCCGCCCCGTCGCGCTGGAAGAACTCGTGCGGCTTCACCGACAGGAAGATGTAGAGGTCGCCCGCCGGACCGCCGCGCAGGCCCGCCTCGCCCTCGCCGGCGAGGCGAATGCGCGTGCCGTCCTCGATGCCGGCCGGGATGTTGACCGACAGGTTGCGCTCCTCCGGCAGGCGCCCGTCGCCGCCGCACTTGCCGCAGGGGTCGGCGATGATCTCGCCGCGGCCGGCGCAGGTCGGGCAGGTGCGCTCGATGGAGAAGAAGCCTTGCGCCGCGCGCACCCGGCCGACGCCGCCGCAGGTCGGGCAGGCTTTCGGCGCGGTGCCCGTCTTGGCGCCCGTGCCGTTGCACTGGTCGCACTGGATCGTGGTCGGCACGCCGATCTCGGCGGTCTTGCCGCCGAAGGCCTCCTCGAGGCTGATCTCCATGTTGTAGCGCAGGTCCGAGCCGCGCTCGCGGCCCGACTGGCCGCCGCCCTGGCGACGACCGCCGCCGCGCCCGTTCATCATCTCGCCGAAGATGTCGTCGAAGATGTCGGCCATGGAGGACGCGAAGTCGCCGCGCCCGGCGCCCGCGCCCCCGTTCTGGAACGCGGCGTGGCCGAAGCGATCGTAGGCGGCGCGCTTCTGCGGGTCCTTCAGGACCTCGTAGGCTTCGCCGATCTCCTTGAACTTCAGCTCCGACGCCGCATCGCCGGGATTCTTGTCCGGGTGATACTGCATGGCGAGCTTGCGGAACGCGGCCTTCAGGGTCTTGTCGTCGCAACCCTTCACGACGCCGAGCGTCTCGTAGTAATCGACCTTTACGGACAAGCGTATCACCGTTCTCGAGGGCATCGGACAGGGGCGTCCGGTGCGGTCATGACGTGGGACGGGCTTCACGAGGCGAAGGCCCGTCGCGCCCGGATGTAGGCGTGGACGGGCCGCGTTACCATAGGACGGCGTTCAGCAAAAGCCGGTGGGGCTGCGCCACGGCCGACCGGCGCGGCGACCGTCAGGCCGAAGCAAGCGACGCGGGCGCGGGCGCGGCGGAGGGCCTCTTCACACCCGCGATGCGCCGGCCGAGGGGGCCGTCGAAGAAGCGGGCGGAGGTCCAGGCGAGCGCCACCGTCGCGACCATCGGCACGACGAGATAGGGGTAGAAGCCGACCACCGCCATCGGCTCGAGGACGCGGTTCCAAAGCACGGACAGAAACAGCGCCTCGGCGACGGGGTGCAGCAGGTAGATGCCGAACGACAGGCGCAGGACGCCCATCGCGGGCGCCAGGAACTCGGTCGAGCGCGGCCGCGCGCTTTCCGACAGACCGGTCAGGAGGATGGCGAGGAACAGGAGTGCGAGCGTCAGGTGGACGGACTGGTTGGCGGCCATCACCGCGAAGGCGGCCGCCAGCGCCAGGCCGCCCGGCACATGCGAACGCACCTCGATCGCGCGGCCCGCGACCAGCGCCGCGGCAAGGCCTCCCGCCACGAAATCGGCGAAGGCGCGATAGGCGCCGAACGTGTTGGCGTCGGTCCAGTGGCCGCTCGGGAACACGCCCTGCGCGCTCCACACTTCCAGAACCGCGATCCAGCCGAACAGGAGAAGGCAGAGGCCGGGCAGGCCCGCCTCGCGCCAGATCAGGACCACGACGGGAAACAGGAGATAGCAGAAGAACTCCGCGCTCACCGACCAGCTGGGATAGTTGAAGCCGAGATGGTCGGTCGTGCCCCACGCATGGACCATCGCGAGGTGGAGCGGCAGGTCCGAGAACGCCCAGCGCGCGGGGTCCTGGAACGTCATCAGGCCGAGCGGCCCCGCCAGGCCGAGGCCGGCGAAGAACAGAAGCGTGACGAGGTGCAGGGGATAGATGCGGGCGAGACGCCGGCGCAGGAAGCGGCGGTAGTCGTTCACCGTCGTCATCCCGGGCGCATAGCGCGCCGCGATGACGAAGCCCGAGATCATGAAGAAGGCGTCCAGCATCGGAAGGAACCGGTACATGAGGACCGGTCCGACGGCGGCGTCCGTGCCGGGCGCGAAGAACATGAAATGGTAGACCATCACGAGAACCGCCGCGCAGAAGCGCCAGCAATCGAAGATCCGGTAATGCATCGACGGTCCTCGTCGTGGCGTGATGGCCCCTGCCTTACGGTCGCGGCGTGAGGAAACCGTTCACGCCGGGCAAGGCGCGCCGGCGCAAGGCGGCGCGCGAACGCCGCAGCGTTCGCGACCCCCGCATCAGGCGGCGCGGCGCGTGCCGACATGGGGGGGCAGCATCCTGCCCCGGGTCTCGCCGATCTCGAACTGCGCCACGAGCTCGCTCAACTCGCCCGCCTCCACCCGCAGGGACTGGCTCGACGCGGCGGCCTCCTCCAGCATGGCGGCGTTCTGCTGGGTGATCTGGTCGATATGCGAGACGGCCGTGTTGATCTCTCGGATGCCGGTCGACTGCTCGGCCGCCCCGCGCGCGATCGCCGCGACCTTGGTGTCGATCTCCAGCACCTTGGCGGCGATGCCCTGCAGCGAGGTGCCCGCCCGCTCCACGTAGGTCACGCCGACCTCCACCTCGTGCGAGGCGTGGGCGATGAGGTCCTTGATCTCCTTGGCGGCTTCGGCCGAACGCTGCGCGAGGCCGCGCACTTCCTGCGCCACGACCGCGAACCCGCGTCCCGCCTCGCCGGCGCGCGCGGCCTCGACGCCGGCGTTCAGGGCGAGGAGGTTGGTCTGGAAGGTGATCTCGTCGATCACGCCGATGATCTTGGCGATCCGGGCCGAGGAATGCTCGATGGCGCGCATCGCCTCGATGGCCTGGCGCACCACCTCGTCGGAGGCCTGCGCCGCCTGGCAGGCGCTCTTCACCGTGGTGGTGGCGGAGGCGGCATGGCCGGCGCTCTCGTTGACGCGCACGGTGATGTCGGCGAGCGCGGCGGAGGTTTCCTCCAGGCTCGCCGCCTGGCCCTCGATCCGGCGCGCCATCTCCTGCGCCGCCGCGGTGATCTCGCCGGTTCCGCCGTCGATGCTGGCGACCGCGCCTGCCACGGTGCGGATCGTGTCCTCAAGCTGGGAGACCGCCGTGTCGAAGTCGGCCGCGAGTTGGGCATAGGCGCCGCCGATGCGCCCCGACAGGCGGCACGTGAGATCGCCGGCGGAAAGGCGCGCGAGACCGGCGCCGATGAGGCTGACGACTTCGGCCTGCTCCGCCGCCGCGCGGCTGCGCTCCGCCTCGCCTTCGCGGCGGGCGGTCTCGGCATGGACCCGTTCCTGCGCGGCCACCGCTTCGGCCTGACGTCCGGACGCGAGTTCATGCCGGAAGCCTTCCAGCGCGATGGCGAGCGCCCCCGCCTCGTCGCGGCTGCGCTGCCCTTCGATCGGCTTGGTGTAATCGCCGGCGCTGAGGGCCTGGACATCGTGGAGAAGCTGCTGCATCGGCCGGCGCACGACGCGGTGCGAGGCCAGCGCAAGGGTTGCGAGCGCGATGAGGACGAGAAGCGCGCCGCCTCCGATGAGAAGCGTGAGCTCCTCGTTCACCGGCCCCGCCACCACGGCCGCCGGCACGTCCACCAGCGTCGCCCAGGTCAGCTCGAAGCCGGGCACGGTGAAGGGCAGGACGACGCGGGTCGAGCCGTCCGGCAGAAGCCCCAGCACGCGCGGCTGGCCGTCGGCGACGGCCTTGGCGATTTCGCCCGCGCCGACGTCCTCGTAGGGTTTGGTGCGCATGGCGGCATCGGGCGCGACCAGCCAATTCTCGTCGCCCGTCACCAGGAGGGCCCGGCCGGTGCCGAAGGGCTTGAGGGCCGAGACGGTCGCCGCCAGCTCCTGCATGCCGACGTCGATGCCGGCGACGCCGATCAACTGGCCGCCGGAGCGGACGGGAAAGGCCGCCGACGACATCAGGACGCCGGTTTCCGACAGGTAGGGCGCGGTGAGATAGCCGCGGCCGCGCGCCACCGGCTCCTTGTACCAGTCCGCCTCGTACTTGGCGCCAAAGGTGCTGTATTCCGCGGTGCCGTTCGCCGATCGGGTCCAGTAGGGGGTGAAGGCGCCGTCCTTGTTGGCGCCGACGCCTGCGGGATCGCTCACGCCGTCGATGCCGCCCGGCGCTTCCGCCATCCAGGAGCCGAAGAGGTTGGGATAGGTGCCGATCGCGGGTTTGAGCATGGCGACATAGGTCGCGCGGTCGCGCAGGCCCGCTTCGTGTGCCGCGCCGATCGCCCCGGCCAGCGCGTTGCCGACTGCCGTGGCCTGGCCGAGGCCGGTGCCGATCGTGTTGGCGACGGCGCGCGCTTCGGCCGTCGCCCGGTCGATCGCCATCGCCTCGATCCGCGCCGACGAGTCGGCGGAAACGAGCGTGATGGCACCGGCGAGGATCAGCGTGATGGCGCCGCCCGCCGCCAGGATCAGCTTCGCGGACAGGGAGCTGGCGATCGATGGCATGGCGTCCTCGCAAGGGGAGACGGAGCAGAGCTGCCGCCATCTCTAGAGGCTTTCCGATAAGATTTCGTTGTTGCCCCTTGCGCCCGGCTCTCCTCCTTGCATCGCCGGTGGCGCCGAGCGATTCCACAACGGAAAAGGCCCCGGCGGGATGTCCCGCCGGGGCCTTTTTGTTCGCGTCGCCCGAAGCGCCGGCCGATCAGGCCGACTTCTTGCGCTCGTCGTCCTGGACTTCCTCGAAGTCGGCATCCACCACGTCGTCGCGCCCGCCCTGCGACGAAGCGTTCGGCTGGCTGCCGGCGTCCTCGTCGCCTTGGCTCGCCTCGTACATGGCCTGGCCGAGCTTCATCGACGCTTCCGCCAGCTTGTCCGACTTGGCCTTGATCGCGTCGGCATCGGCGTCCGGCTTGTCGAGCTCGGCGCGCAGCTCCGCGATGGCATCCTCGATCGCACGGCGGTCGGTTTCGGAGACCTTGTCGCCGTAGTCCTTGAGGGACTTCTCGGCCGAGTGAACGAGGCTCTCGCCCTGGTTCTTGGCCTCGACGCCGGCGCGGCGCTTCTTGTCGGCGTCGGCGTTCTGCTCGGCTTCCTTCACCATCTTCTCGATGTCGGCGTCGGACAGACCGCCGGAGGCCTGGATCGTGATCCGCTGCTCCTTGTTGGTGCCCTTGTCCTTGGCCGACACGTTGACGATGCCGTTGGCGTCGATGTCGAAGGTCACCTCGATCTGCGGCACGCCGCGCGGTGCCGGCGGAATGCCCTCCAGGTTGAAGCGACCGAGCGACTTGTTGTCGGCCGCCATCTCGCGCTCGCCCTGGTAGACCTGGATGGTCACGGCGTTCTGGCCGTCCTCGGCGGTCGAGAAGACCTGGCTCTTCTTCGTCGGGATCGTGGTGTTGCGGTCGATGAGGCGCGTGAACACGCCGCCCAGCGTCTCGATGCCGAGCGAGAGCGGGGTCACGTCGAGAAGGAGCACGTCCTTCACGTCGCCCTGCAGCACGCCGGCCTGGATCGCGGCGCCCATGGCGACGACCTCGTCCGGGTTGACGCCCTTGTGCGGCTCCTTGCCGAAGAAGGCCTTCACGACCTCCTGAACCTTCGGCATGCGCGTCATGCCGCCGACCAGCACCACCTCGTCGATGTCGGACTGCGAAAGGCCGGCATCCTTGAGGGCGGCCTTCATCGGGCCGACCGTGCGCTGCACGAGGTCATCCACCAGCGCCTCGAACTTCGAGCGCGTCAGCTTCAGCGTCAGGTGCTTCGGGCCGGAGGCGTCCGCCGTGATGAAGGGCAGGTTGATCTCGGTCTGCGAAGCCGACGACAGCTCGATCTTGGCCTTCTCGGCCGCTTCCTTCAGGCGCTGAAGAGCGAGCTTGTCGTTCTTCAGATCGATGCCCTGGTCCTTCTTGAACTCGGCAGCGAGGTAGTCGACGAGGCGCATGTCGAAGTCCTCGCCGCCGAGGAACGTGTCGCCGTTGGTCGACTTCACCTCGAAGACGCCGTCGCCGATCTCCAGCACCGACACGTCGAACGTGCCGCCGCCGAGATCATAGACCGCGATCGTCTTGCCGTCGTTCTTCTCGAGGCCGTAGGCGAGCGCGGCCGCCGTCGGCTCGTTGATGATGCGCAGGACGTCGAGGCCCGCGATCTTGCCGGCGTCCTTGGTCGCCTGGCGCTGGGCGTCGTTGAAGTAGGCGGGAACCGTGATGACGGCCTTCTCGACCTTCTCGCCGAGATAGGCTTCCGCGGTCTCCTTCATCTTCTGAAGGATCATGGCCGAGACCTGGCTCGGCGAATACTTGTCGCCGTGTGCCTCGACCCAGGCGTCGCCGTTCGAGGCGTTGACGATCTTGTAGGGCACGAGGCCCTTGTCCTTGGCCACGGTCGGGTCGTCGTAGCGACGGCCGATCAGGCGCTTGACCGCGAACAGCGTGTTCTCCGGGTTCGTCACCGCCTGGCGCTTGGCCGGCTGGCCGACGAGGCGTTCGCCGTCGGTCGAGAAGGCGACGATGGAGGGCGTCGTGCGCGCGCCTTCCGCGTTCTCGATCACCTTCGCGGTCTTGCCGTCCATGACGGCGACGCAGGAATTGGTGGTTCCGAGATCGATGCCGATCACCTTCGCCATGTCGTGTCTCTCCTTGTTGAGCGTGAGGCCCGGACCCTCGATCGAGGCGTTCCGTCGGACCTCACCTGGGAATTCGGATTCCGGTTCGCCGAAGGGCTCGGATGAAGCCGTTCCGGCGGGCTGAGGGCTATATATGAATGGGTTTTCGGGCGCGCAAGACGGCGCGCGCACCGCGCATGCACGCGTCCGAAGGATCGACGGCTACGCGTGAAAGTGGCGAAATCGGGAACTCTCCCCGCCTCCGCCTGTTGAGCCCCCAAGCGTCCGCTGGACGGGTTGTCGCAGCCCGCCGAGCGGCGGCACCCGTACGCAAGAGGGCCGTTTCATGAACAGCATCATCTACCTCATCGGCTTGATCGTGGTCGTCCTGGCCATTCTGTCGTTCCTCGGCCTTAGGTAAGGAGCCAACCCATGTCCGACACACCAAACCCGGGCGCCTCCGCGCGCTTCGACGACGACCGCAGGACGGTGGAAGGCGCCGCCCGCAACGAGGCGGACTCGGCGCGCGCGCAGGCCGGAAAGGCCGGCGAGACCGTGCGGCAGGAGGCTTCGAACCTCGCATCCAGCGCCAAGCAGAAGGCCTTCGAGGGCGTCGAGCAGGGCAAGTCGGCTGCGGCATCCAGCCTCTCCGACTTCACCGCCGCGATCCGGAAGGCGTCGGACGAGCTTGGCGAGCGTGACCAGTCCATGGCCGCCGGCCTCGCCCGTCAGGCGGCATCCGGGCTGGAGCAGGCCGCCGACGCCCTGAACGGGCAGAGTGTGCAGGAGATTACCCGGTCCGTCAGCGACTTCGCCCGCCGCCAGCCGACCGCCTTCCTGGTGGGCGCCGCGCTCGCCGGCGTCGCGCTCGGACGCTTCGTTCGCGCCTCGAGCGACCATGCCGGCCCGCTCGGGGCCGACCACTCGCGTTCCGACCGCTACAACGACGACTGGCGTCGCGAGAACGTCGGGCCGCGCCACGGCGCCTCGTCCTTCTCGAACCGTTCCACGAGCCAGACCGAAGGGCCGAGCGGGCGTGGGAGTTCAACCGCCACCGATGCGGCGTTGAACCGATCCGGCGCGTCCGGCTCCACCGGCACGAGCGGTCTGTCCTCGACACCGTCCGCGGCCTCCTCGTCCCAGGCGGACGCGACGGGCTACCGGGCACCCAGCGCCTCGCCGCAGACGTCGGCGCTGAACCAGCCGGGCGTCTCGGGTTCCACCAACACGACCGGCCTGTCCGGCGCGTCGTCCACCAACACGGGAGAGCGCTCATGAGCGTCGATCCGCAACCCGGCCGGTCCGTTCCCGACCTCCTGGGCGACCTTCTGCGCGAGACGACGGAGCTCTTCCGCACGGAAGGCAAGCTGATCCGGGCGGAGATTTCCGACAAGATCACGCAGGTGCAGCTCGCCGGCGGTTCGCTGGTGGCCGGCGCGATCTGCCTCCTCGTCTCGCTCATCGTTCTCGCCGGCGCCCTCGTCGTAGCGCTCGGCAAGATCATGGACCCCGCTTGGGCCGCACTCCTCGTCGGCGTCGTGATCGCCGTCATCGGTGTGGTTCTCCTCGCCGCCGGCAAGAAAAGCCTTGAAGCCGTCAACCTCGCGCCCGAGCGCTCGCTCGCGCAGCTGCAGAAGGACGGGCAACTCGTGAAGGAGCAGACGCGATGAGCACGGAGACCGAACGTCTCGCCCGCGAGGCCGAGGAGCGCCGCTCCAGCCTCGACGCCACCCTGGAAAGCCTTAAGGGCAAGCTGTCGCCGGGCCAGATCGTCGACGAGGCGATGGGCTACCTGCGCGAGGGGCAGGGCGCCGACATGGCGCGCACGCTCAACCGGCAGGTGCGCGACAACCCGCTCGCCCTCGGGCTGGTGGGCGCCGGCATCGCCTGGCTGATGCTCGGGCAGGGCGTGAAGGATGGAGCCCGCGACACCGGCCGCCGGCTTCGCGACCGCTACGACGACACGTTCGGCGATCGCGACGACCGCGACTGGAGCGCGTCCGACTGGTCCGACGACGATCGCGATAACCGGTTCGAAAGCTACAACAGCGGCTACGAGGCGAACCGCACGCGCGGCGTGACCTCGGGTCCATATCCCAGCGCGAGCGGCAGCTCGTCGCTCGGCGCGAGCGGCAGCTCGTCGTTCGGCGCGAGCGGCAGCTCGTCGTCTTCCGGCATCGGCTCGACCCTGTCGGACGCGGCATCCTCGGCGCGCTCCGGCGCCTCGAATGCCGCCTCCTCGGTGGGCTCGGCCGCATCCGATGCGGCCAGTGCCGTCGGCGATGCCGCCCGCAGGGTCGGCGACACCCTGTCGGATGCCGCCTCGTCCGCTTCCGGCAGCGCCTCGCGCCTGTCGCACGACGCTCGCGACGCCGCCGCCCGTGCCCGAGACGCGTCCTATCGCGGCGTTTCGCGTGCCGGCGATCAGGCCTCGTACTACGGTCGTCGCGCTCGCCGCACCTTCCTCGACACGTTGCAGGACGAGCCGCTGGTGCTCGGCGCCGTCGCGCTCGCCGTCGGCGCGGCGATCGGCGCGGCGCTGCCCTCCACGCGCACGGAGGACGAGTGGCTCGGCGAAACGCGCGACCGGCTGCGCGACGAGGCCGTCGGCTACGGCCGCGAGGCGATCGACAAGGCCGGCACCGTCGCGCAGAAGGCCTACCAGGCCGGCAGCGCCGAGGCCGAGGCCAAGGGGCTGAAGCCGGAAGGGGGCAGCGGCGAGACGATCGCCGAGAAGGTCTCTTCCGTGGCGCAGGCTGCCTACGGCACCGCCAAGGACGAAGCCAAGAAGGAAGGCCTCAGCTGAGGCGACGCATTCCCGCGACATGAAAAGGCCGCCGGCAGGACCTGCCGGCGGCCTTTTGCGTTTCAGCAGACCTCAGCCCCCGAAGAGGCCGCGGAACAGAGAGCGATCGCTCGCCCGTCCCCCCGGGGCCGGCCCCTCCAGGACCGCGTCGGGCGGCAGCTGGTCGGGCCTGACCGCGATCGCCGGTCCTTCCAGAACGGCATCGGGCGGCAGCTGGCGCCGGCCGACGGTGCGCGGCGGGCCGACGTCGGCGGGCGGGCGCATGCGGGCGGGCTCGCCGTAGTCGTATTCCGGTGGCGGGCCGCCATAGGCGTCGTCGCCGTAGGGATCGTCTCCGCGCGGTGGCGGGCGACGGGCGTATTCGGGCTCGGGCGGCAGGTCGCGGTAGCCCGGCGTGCGCCGATACTGCGGTTCGGGCTGGGGCTCGCCGCGCGCCGGGCGCTCGGCATAGCCGTCCTGTCCCGGCACGATGCCGCCGGGCGCTGCCATCGGCGGCAGGCTGCCGTCGTCGGCGCCCGGCATGCCCGGTGCGTCGGAACCCGGTCCCGGCAGCTCGTTGCTCTCGTAGACCGGGTTGCCGTCCGCATCGTAGCCCATGATCCGGTCGCCGTAGCCCGACGCCATCGGCTGGTTGCCGGGCTCGCCGATGCGGTAGTCGCCGGGCAGGGGCATGGCTGGCAGTCCCTCGTGGGCCGCCGTCATGAACTCCTTCCAGGCGTCGGCCGGCAGGGAGCCGCCCGTCACCTGACGCATCGGCTTGCCGTTGTCGTTGCCGAGCCAGACGCCGGTGGTGAGATTGGCGGTGTAGCCGACGAACCAGGCGTCCTTGAAGTCCTGCGTCGTGCCGCTCTTGCCGGCGACCTGCCAGCCCTTCAGCGCCGCGCGCCGGCCCGTTCCGGAGGAGACGACACGCGTCATCATCGCGTTCATCATGCCCACGATGTCGGCGGTCACGATCACGGGCGGCACCGCGTCGTCGCGCTGGTAGAGCAGCTTGCCCGAGACCGTGGTCACCTTGTTAACGAGATGGGGCGTCGCCTGGTAGCCGCCGTTGGCAAACGTCGCGTAGGCGCCGGTCAGTTCGAGGAGCGAGACCTCCGAGGTGCCGAGCGCCAGCGACGCGTTGTCGACCAGCGGCGAGTTGATTCCCATGCGCTTGGCCGTCTCGATCACGGCGGCGGGACCGACCTGGGCGGTGAGCTGCGCGGCGATCGTGTTCAGCGAGCGCATCAGCGCGTCCGCCACCGTCACCGGGCCGCGGAAGCGGTTGTCGTAGTTCGAGGGCGACCAGTTGCCGATCTTGACCGGCGCGTCGTTCATCACCGTCTCCGGCCGGACGCCGTATTCCAGCGCCGTCTCGTACACGAAGGGCTTGAAGGCCGAGCCCGGCTGGCGCTTGGCGTCCACCGCGCGGTTGAACTGCGAGGAGGCGTAGTCGCGCCCGCCGACGATGGCGCGGATGGCGCCCGTGCCGTCGATCGAGACGAGCGACCCTTGCGTCACGTTCTGGGTCGCCCGGTCGATCGTGTCGGCGATCGCCTTCTGCGCTTGTTTCTCGAGGGTGAGGTCGATCGTCGTCTCGACGACGACGTCCTCCTTGATCTCGCCGCCGACGAGAAGCGGCAGATCGCGCATCACCATGTCGGCGGCGTAGTGCTCGGGACCGGTCCAGAAGCTGCGGGCCTTGGTGGGCTTGGAGGCGAGGGCGTCGTCGGCCTCGGCCTTGGTGATCTTGCCTTCCTCCAGCATCGCCTGGATGACGACGCCGGCGCGCGCGCGCGCGGCCTCCGGGTCGCGGGCCGGCGACAGGCGCGAGGGCGCCTTCAGGAGGCCGGCGAGCGTCGCCGACTCGATCAGCGTCAGCTCATCCGCGTTCTTGTCGAAATAGCGCCGGGCGGCAGCCTGGACGCCGGTCGCGCCGGAGCCGAAGTAGACCCGGTTGAGGTACATCTCCAGGATCTGGTCCTTGGAGAACTTGGTCTCCAGCCAGAGCGCCAGGATCGCCTCCTGCACCTTGCGCTGCAGGGTCTGGTCGGGGGTCAGGAAGATGTTCTTGGCAAGCTGCTGGGTCAGCGTCGAGCCGCCCTGCACCGTGTCGCCGGCGGCGATGTTCTCGGAGAAGGCGCGCAAGATGCCGACGGGATCGACGCCCCAATGCGTGTAGAAGCGCCGGTCCTCGATCGCCATGACCGCCTGCGGCACGTAAGGGGAAATCCGGTCGAGCGCGACCGCCTCCCCGCCCGTCGTGCCCCGGTCGGCCAGGAGCTCGCCCGAAACGGAGACGATCTTGACGTTGGGCGGCCGGTCGGGGATCGCCCAGGCCTCCTGCGGCAGCTTGATCGCGAAGTAGCCGATGACACCGAGGCCCGCGATCCCGCCCCAGAACAGGACCAGGAACGACAGGCGCACGAGGTGGCCGAGAAACGAGCGTCGGCGCCGCGGCCGTCCGAAGAAGCCGCGCCGGCCCCCGTCGTTGCCGCCGTTGTCGCCGCCGCCGGACCCGCCGTCCGAGCCGCGCCGGCCGCCGCGCTTGTCGGAGCCAAGGTCCCGGGCGCGGCGCGTCGCCTCGCCGTCGATCTGGCGGCCGCGCGGCGCGCGCGCGGCGCTCGCCACGGCCCGGTCGTCGGCCGAGATGCGGATCTCGTCGCCCTTGGCCTCCCGCCCGCCGAAGCTCGGCTCGATTCGCTCGCCCTTGCGCCTCGCGGCCATCGCGACTGTCCCCTCGTCTTTCGAACGCCGGCCGCTGCCCGGCGCCGCTCGGCCCCGGATGCTGCCGGTTGCATGCGATCCATGGGACGGAGCGCCTGAACGCGCGCTGAACTTTCCAGCCGCGCACGGACCCGCCGACAGCCGTTCCCATGGTTGGCCGTGCAGACTAAATGCGGCGATTTAACGGGGCGTTAACGAAGGCTGACAGGGGGTTAAGGGCGAAGCGGACGCGGCGGGACGCGCCCCGGAGTCCGTCGCTAAGATGCCAAAAGGCCCCGCTCGCGAGCGAACGGGGCCTTCCGGATGCCGAAGGGCGGACGTCGATCAGAACAGGTCGATCGAGAACCGCTTGGAGAGGCCGAAGCCCGCGAAGAACTGGTCCTCCGAGCCGACCTTGACGATCGGCGAGTCGGCCGCGTCGCCCACCATGCGCTCGTAGGCGGCGTTGGCGTTCAGGAACCAGTCCGGGCGGAACTCGTAGCGCGCGGAGGCCGCGACGCCGACGGACTTGAAGCCGCCGTCCGCGTCGTAGGCGCCGAGGCGCCCGCCCGAGGCGATCGACTCGATCGGACGCACCGAGAAATAGGTGCTCATGTAGTTGGAATCGGCAAAGGTCGTGCGCGGTCCGAGCTTGAACTCCCACTCCGCCGTCGGGCGGGAGATGAAGTCGAAACCGGCGCCGCCGACGAAGCCCTCGCCCTCGTTGAAGGCGTAGCGGCCCTCGCCGTAGATCTCGATGTTGAGCGTGTCGTAGACCGGGAACTCGTAGCCCGCGCGAAGGCCGAGCTGGTAGCTGCGCTCCAGCGGCAGCGTGCCGTCGAGCTCGCGGTACTTGTCGGCGTTGCGCTTGTCGATGAAGCGGAAGGACGGCGAGATGCGCAGGCCGCCGCGCCGCTCGTCCGGCGAGCCGATGTCGAACAGGCCGGGAATGCTGAGGTACTGGAGGCCGACGATCGGGAAGCCCGACACGTCGTAGTCGTCCGAGCCTTCATAGGCGGGCTGCGTCGAGATGCCGGCGCCCAGCTCGATGATCAGGTCGGCATTGTTGACGATCGCCACTTCGCTCGTATCGACCGTGCCGTAGTCGGCGACGTCGGCGGCGAGAGCGGGCACTGCCAAGAGGGACGAGGCAGCCAGGAGGCCGGCGAGAAGACGATGCGACATGACGAACTCCGGTGGCGACAAGGACGCCTTTGCGATCATCTTTCGCACCAGCCGTTCCGTTTCAACCGCAGAGGCGCCTCGACCGAGTCTTCCCGGCAACGCCGTTGCCTTGGGGACACAGCCAATTGACCGGTGCGACCGGGTTTCGACAGCGGCGCGGCCCGTGGCCGATTGCGCGGCGCCGCCCGGACGGTCATCCTTCGCGCGCTGCCCGGGAGGGCCGTTCCAGGGAGGACGCATGAAGACCCTATCCACGATTGCCGGAGCGTTCGCGCTTCTTGTCGCCGCCGCCTCGGGCACCGCCGCGCAAGGGTATCCCGACAAGCCGATCACGCTCGTGGTTCCGTTCGCGGCCGGCGGCTCGACCGACCTCGTGGCCCGCACGATCGCGCAGAAGATGAGCGAGCGGCTGGGACAGCAGGTGCTGGTCGACAACAAGGGCGGAGCGGGCGGAAACCTCGGCGCGACCTTCGTGTCGCAGGCCGCGCCCGACGGCTACACGATCCTGATGGGCACGATCGCCACGCACGCCCTGTCGGCCTCGCTCTACGCCAAGCCGCCCTTCGACCCGATCGCCGACTTCACCCCGGTGGTCTGGCTGGTCACCGTGCCGAACGTCCTCACCGTCAACAAGGACTATCCCGCCAAGACCGTGGCGGAGCTCATCGCGCGGCTGAAGGAGCGTCCGGGGGAGGAGGTCTATTCGTCCTCCGGCAACGGCACGCCGCTGCACCTGTCGGGCGAACTCTTCAAGTCGATGACCGGCACCGACATGGTGCACGTGCCCTACCAGGGGTCGGGCCCCGCGCTGGTGGACGCGATCTCGGGCGCGGTGCCGATCAACTTCGACAACCTGCCCTCCTCGACGGAGTTCATCCGGTCGGGCGCGCTGCGCCCGCTGGCGGTGACGACGAAGCAGCGCGCCGCCAATTTCCCTGACGTGCCGACCATGGAGGAGGCCGGCGTGCCGGGCTACGAGACCAACACCTGGAACGCGTTCTTCGGCCCCGCCGGCCTGCCGCCCGAGGTGGTCGCGACGCTGAACAAGGCCGCCAACGAGGCGATCGCGGATCCCACGGTGAAGTCGCGGCTCGCCGAGGTCGGCGCGACGGTGGTGGGAGGCACGCCGGAGGAACTCGCCGCCCATGTCGCCAAGGAGATCGCCCGCTGGAAGCCGGTGATCGAGACGGCCGGCGCCCGGATCGAGTAGCGTCTACCCCAAACCGTCGTCACCGATCCGAAGGGCGAAGCGATTCGCCCTTCCTTCGTTTTCAGGGGAAGCGCTTGTTTTGACCATCATCCTCCACGGCATCCGCAACTGCGACACGGTGAGGCGCGCCCGCGCCTGGCTGGACGCGCACGGGCTCCCTCACGGCTTCCACGACTTCAAGACGCAAGGGGTCGACGAGGCGCAGTTGCGGCGCTGGTGCCGGGCCGCGGGCTGGGAGACGCTGCTGAACCGCGCTGGGACGACGTTCCGCAAGCTGCCCGAGGCCGAGCGCGAGGGGTTGGACGAGGACAGGGCGGTCGCCGTGATGCTCGCTCATCCCAGCGCCATCAAGCGACCGGTGGTGGAGACGGGCGAGACCGTGCTCGTCGGCTTTCGGCCGGAGGCCTATGAGCGCGCCTTCGGCTGAGCCCGCGCCGGTCGGGTGACGAAGGGGCCGTAGCGGCCGCCGGAGCGACGCGTCTCAGGCCCCCTTCGTCGCCGGGGATCGCGCCGAGAGCTTGTTGCCGTCCGGGTCGCGGAGATAGGCGACGAAGGCACCGTTCGGGCGCTCGGTGGGCGGGCTCTCGACCGCGGTTCCGCCATGCGCCGTGCCGGCCTTGTGCCAGGCGAGGACATGGTCCGGGTTTGCGGCGGCAATGCCGATCGTCCCGCCATTGGCGGCGGTCGCCGGCTTGCCGTCGATCGGGGTCGTGATCATCAGCCGGCCGCCTTCGTGGCGATAGACCAGCCGCCCCCCGGCATCCGTCTCCCCGGGCCGGCCGCCCAGGGCCGCGAAGGTGGCGTCGTAGAAGGCCCTGGATCGCTCCAGGTCGTTGCTGCCGATCATGACGTGCGTGAACATGGTGTCTCCCCGGATACGAACTGCGGCGCGTCAACGACGGGACGGCGCTCTTCGTTCGCCGCCATCGAGCCGATCGCCCGCAACCATCGCACGCCGGCGTCGAAGGGCAAGCGGGATGTCGCGACGTCCCGGCCATCGTCCTGGCACCCGCCGGAAGGCCAAGCCCGTCTAGCACCGCCGCGACGAGGGCTTCCACGCGTCTGCCGGCGGCAGATCGCCCCGAACGGTTCACGTCGAGTTTCCCGTCCGCGACCGATGGCCGGCCTTGCGTCGGACGGCGGTGCCGCTAGGGTCCGGAGCCATGAACCGACGACAGATCTTGACGACGCTGGGCCTCGGCGCCCTGGCGACCGGCAGCGGCACGAGGATGGCCATGGCCCGCAACCGCTACTACGACGGGCCCGCCAGCGACCATTTCGACGGGACGCGCTTCTTCAACCCCGGCGGCATCGAGCCCGGATCGCTGTCGGACGTCCTACGCTGGCGGTTCGGGGGCGGCGGCAGCCGCGCCGTCTGGCCGCGGGAGGTCCGGAGCCCGTTTCCCCAGGCCGTTCCGGAGCCGCGCGTCGAGGATCTTCGCGTCACCATGGTCGGCCACGCGACGCTTCTCGTCCAGGCCGGCGGCCTCAACATCCTGACCGATCCCGTCTGGTCCGAGCGCGTCTCGCCCGTGTCCTTCGCCGGGCCCCGGCGCGTGGTGGAGCCCGGCATCCACTTCGATCGTCTGCCGCCCATCGACATCGTGCTTCTCAGCCACAACCACTACGACCACCTCGACACCGATACGCTCGCCCGGCTCAAGGCCGCGCACGATCCCCTCGTCGTCACGCCGCTCGGCAACGACCGGATCGTGGGGCAAGCGGTGCCCGGCATGCGCCTCCTGACCGGCGACTGGGGCGACCGGATCGAGGCGGCAAGCGCCGTCGTCCATGTCGAGCCCGCCCACCACTGGTCGGCCCGCGGCATCAACGACCGGCGCATGGCGCTCTGGGCGGCCTTCGCCGTGGAGACGCGGGCGGGCCGCATCTACCATGTCGGCGACACGGGCTTTCACGAGGGGATCAACTACCGTGCGGCCGCGCAGAAGCACGGCGGTTTCCGTCTGGCGATCCTGCCGATCGGCGCCTATGCGCCGCGCTGGTTCATGGCCGCCCAGCACCAGGGACCGGAAGATGCGGTGGAGGGCATGGTCCTGGCGAAGGCCGGCTTCGCCGCCGGGCACCACTGGTCGACCTTCCAGCTGACCGACGAGCCGATCGACGAGCCGGGGCGGCTCCTGGCCGACGCCCTCAAAGCGCGCGAGCTGGCACGCGAGCGCTTCCGCCCGATGCTGCCGGGCGAGGTCTGGGACGTGCCGGACGCCTGAGCAGCCGGCGCGCGACGGCCCGCCCCGGCGCCTGCATCCGCGACGCTGTCGGGACGGACCCCGTTCGCCGACAGCTCGCAGAATAGAACCCCGCCGGCAACCGGCGGGGCGGGATTGTCGACCCTCTCCGACTAGCCGATCAGATCGGCCAGCCCGATCGGGAAGCGACGCACGCGTCGGCCGGTGGCATGGCGCACCGCGTTGGCGATGGCGCCCCCCGTGCCGGTGATGCCGATCTCGCCGACGCCCTTGATGCCGAGCGCGTTGACGTGGGCATCGTCCTCGTGGACGAGGATCGCCTCCATCGGGGGCACGTCGGCATTCACGGGGATGCGGTACTCGGCAAGGTCTGCGTTCATCACGCGACCCGTGCGCCGGTCCACCACGGCATGCTCGTGGAGGGCGAAGGACAGGCCCCAGATCATGCCGCCGAAGAGCTGGCTCTCCACCATGCGCGGGTTGATGACGCGGCCCGCCGCGAAGGCGCCGACGAGCCGCGTGACGCGGATCTGGCCGAGGTCGGGGTCCACCGAGACTTCCGCGAACACCGCGCCGTGCGCGTGCATGGCATAGGCGTCCCGCGCGGCGGGGTCGGCGGCGGACTGGCCGTCGGCCTCGACCTTGTCCAGCCCGGCGCGGCGCAGGATCGTGGCGAAGTCCTCGCCACGGGTCTCGTCGTCGCGCCGCACGAGGCGGCCGTTCTGAGCGAGCGTGCCGATGTTGCCCGCGCCATAGAGCGGCGATGCCTCGTCGGCGGTGGCGATCTCCGCGAGCCTCGCGATCACCGCTGCGCCCGCCGCGTGGAGCGCCATGCCGGCGGTCGCCGTGTGGCCGGAGCCGCCCGCGATGCCGGCGTCCGGCAGGTCGGAGGTGCCGGCGCGGAACTCGACGCGCTCGATCGGCAGGCCCACCGCATCGGCAGCGATCTGGGCAAGCGCCGTCCAGGCGCCCTGGCCCATGTCGTGGGCCCCCGTCTCCAGGAGCCCGGAGCCGTCGGCGCGGATCGTCGCCCGCGCCTTGGCCTGGAACATCAGCGCAGGGAAGGTCGCGGTGCCCATGCCCCAGCCGAGGAGGCGGCCCGCCGCGTCGCGCATCGAGCGGGGCTCCAGCGGCCGCCCGGCCCAACCGAAGCGGGCGGCGCCCTGTTCGTAGCAGGCGCGCAGGGCCTTGGACGAGAAGGGCTTGCCGGAGATCGGCTCGCGCTCGGCGTAGTTCTTGAGGCGGAAGGCGAGCGGGTCCATCCCGGTCGCTTCCGCCGCCTCGTCGATGGCGCTCTCGAGCGCGATCGATCCCGACGCCTCGCCCGGCGCGCGCATGAAGAGCGGCGTGCCGGTGTCGAGGCGCACGCCCTCGTGCACGGTGCGGATGGCGGGGCTGGCATAGAGTGTATGGGCGACGTCCGCCGCGGGCTCGAAGAAGTCGTCGAAGGTCGAGGACGCGGTGCGCGTGCGGTTCTCGATCGCGGTCAGCGCGCCGCCTTCCGTCATCCCGAGCCGGATGCGCTGGCGCGTCGGGGCGCGATGGCCGACGGGCCCGTACATCTGCTCGCGGCGCAGCACGAGCTTCACCGGGCGCCCGGTTATCCTCGCCGCCATGATGCCGAGGACCTGCGGCCCGGCCGGGAAACCCTTGGAGCCGAAGCCGCCGCCGAGATACGGGCTGCGGATGTGGATGTCGGTCGGCGCGATGCCGAAGAGGCCGGCAAGGCGCTGCTGCGCCATCGCCAGGGACTGGGTCGGCATGTCGAGTTCGAGCCGGTCGCCCTCCCAGCGGGCGACGACGCCGTGCGGCTCCATCGCGTTGTGATACTGGGCGGGCGTCTCGTAGGTGACGTCCACCGTGCGTCCGGCCGTGTCGAGGCCGGCTTCCACGTCGCCGATCTCGGCTTGCCCCGGATTGCCGGCGCCCACCGTTTCGAGCGCGAATGCGTCGGCATCGTCGAGCGTCGAGCGCGCCGGCTCGGCCTCGAAGCGTGGCGACAGCAGCGCTGCGCCCTCCGTCGCCGCCTCCAGCGTTTCGGCCACCACCACGGCGACCGGCTGGCCGGCATAGCGGATCCGGTCGTTCTGCAGGAGGTCGAGGCGGAACATGAACGGGTTGGTCTTGGCGTCCGGATCCATGGCGAGCGGCGGCCGGTTGGCCGTCGTCATCACGGCGACGACGCCGGGATGAGCCGTCGCCGCCGCCTCGTCGAGCGAGACGAGCCGTCCGCGCGCGATCGTGGCGGTGGCGAGCACCGCGTAGAGCATGCCGGGGGGGTGGTTGTCGGCGGCGAACGTCGCCGAGCCCGTCACCTTGAGGACGCCCTCGCGGCGCGTCATCGGCTGGCCGATGTTGGAGCCGTGCCGCATGCGGCCGGGGTCGTTCGTGAGGCCGATCTCAGACATGGAGCGATCCTTCCGGGACGGGGGCGAAGGGGGAGCCCGGCAGGGCGGGAACGCGCTCCGGCGTGCCGGCCGCGGCGAGCTTCAGCGCCCGCACGACGAGGCGCCGGGCGAGTTCGATCTTGTGGGCGTTGTCGCCGGAGGGGCGCGCCTCGGCGAGAGCCGCCTCGGCCGCCCGGTCGAAGGCGTCGCCGCCGGGCTCGGCGCCGGCCAGAAGCGCTTCGGCTTCGCGCGCGCGCCAGGGCTTCAGCGCGACGCCGCCGAGAGCGATGCGGCCATCCGCGATCCGCCCGCCCTCGATCCGCAGCATCGCGGCGACCGAGACGACCGCGAAGGCGTAGGACGTGCGCTCGCGCAGCTTCAGGTAGCGCGCGTGGTCCCGGAAACCCGCGGCATCGGCGGGCAGGCGCAGAGCGAGGACGATCTCGCCCGGCCGGCGCTCGGTCTCGATCTCCGGCGTCTCGCCGGGCAGGCGGTGGAAGTCGGCGAGCGGCACCTCGCGCCGTCCGTCCGGGCCTTCGAGTTCCACCACCGCGCCGAGCGCGGCGAGGGGAACGCAGAAGTCGGAAGGGTGTGTGGCGATGCAGCGGTCGCTCCAGCCCAGCACCGCATGCGAGCGATTCTCGCCGCCGATGGCGCTGCAGCCCGTGCCCGGTTCGCGCTTGTTGCAGGCGCTGGCCGGGTCGGCGAAACAGGCGCAGCGGGTGCGCTGGAGGATGTTGCCACCGGCGGTCGCGGCGTTGCGCAGCTGCCCCGAGGCGCCCGACAGAAGCGCCTCGGCCACGGCCGGAAAGCGCGCGGCGAAGGTGCGGTCGTGCGCGAGGTCGGCGTTGCGCACGAGAGCGCCGATGCGGGTGGTTCCGTCGGGCAGATGCTCCACCGCCGACAGGCCGGGCAGGCGGGTGAGGTCGACGATCCGCTCGGGCGCCAGGACGCCGCCCTTCATCAGGTCGAGGAGATTGGTGCCGCCGGCCAGGCAGGCCGAGCCCGGCAGGGCGGCGGCGGCGATCGCCTCGCTCACCGTCGCGGGGCGGACGTAATCGAAGCGGTTCATGCCGCCTTCTCCCGGTCGGCCTGCGTCATCGCGCCGTGCGCCTCGATCACGGCCTCGGTGATGCCCGCATAGGCGCCGCAGCGGCAGAGGTTGCCGCTCATTCCCTCGCGGACGCGCTCGACGTCGCCCTCCGCCTGGCCCTCGCTGATCAGGCCGACGGCGCTCATGATCTGGCCCGGCGTGCAGTAGCCGCACTGGAACCCGTCATGGGCGATGAAGGCGGCCTGGACGGGGTGCAACTCGCCGTCTCGGGCCAGGCCCTCGATCGTGAGGATGTCCGCGCCGTCGAAGGACAGCGCCAGCGACAGGCAGGAGACGACCCGGCGCCCGTCGACCAGGATGGTGCACGCGCCGCACTGGCCCCGGTCGCAGCCCTTCTTGGTGCCGGTGAGGTCGAGCCGCTCGCGCAGGAGGTCGAGGAGGGTGACGCGCGGATCGTCGAGGACGATCTCGTGCGCCGTTCCGTTGATCGTCAGATGCAGGGAATGGTTCATGCCGTCACCCTTTCGGTGATATGTCGAACCGGACAGGCCGGAGCCGCGCGTTTGGCGAGCGGACGTCGGGCCAGGCGGGACACGGGGTGCGCATTTCCAAGGGAGATGCGTGTGCCGGGTCCAATTATACGGAGGCGCCCTCCGTTTACAAGGCTGGAGCGATTCCAATTCCGGAAATGGTGCCCGATCCTCCGAAGGCAACGCGCAAGATCCGAGCCGATTCGGCGCGGAACCGCGAGCGCCTGCTGGCCGCCGCCGCCGAGGTCTTTCGTGCCGCAGACGGCAGCGCGAGCCTTGAGGCCGTGGCCCGCAAGGCGGGGGTCGGCATCGGCACGCTGTATCGCCATTTTCCGACGCGCGAGGCCTTGTTCGAGGCGGTCTACCGGCGCGAGGTCGGCGAACTCGCCCGGCTCGCCGAGACGCTGGCGGCGCGTGAGCCGCCACTTCCCGCGCTTCGCCTGTGGCTGCGCGAGGAGGTGCGGCTCGTCGCCACCAAGCGCGGCATGCTCACGGCGCTGGCGCTGGCGGTGGACAGCGGTTCCGAACTCTACGCCTTTTCGTTCACCGAACTCACCCGAGCCGTCGGCATGCTCCTGCATCGCTGCGTGGAGGCCGGCGAGATCCGGGGTGACATCGGGCCGGAGGACCTTCTCCAGACCCTCGTCGGCCTTTGCCTCATGGCGAAGGAGCCGGATTGGGAGGGCAACGTGGTCCGGTTGATGGACGTGTTCGTGGATGGCATGCGCGCCGGGGCCAGGCGCCCGGACGAGGGAGGGGACGATGGGTAAGGACGATGGTGCGATCCTGCGCGCGGTGTTCGACACGGCGCTGCGGCACGCGATGCCCGCCGGGCGGTTCGCGGGCCGTCTGCCGGAGCGCCCGCGCGGGCGCACCGTCGTCCTCGGCGCCGGCAAGGCCGCGGCCTCGATGGCGGCCGCCTTCGAAGCGGCCTGGGAGGCCCCCTGCGAAGGCCTCGTCGTCACGCGCTACGGGCACGGCGTGCCGACACGATCGATCGAAGTTGTGGAAGCCTCGCATCCGGTGCCGGACGCCGCCGGCGAGGCTGCCGCGCTCCGCATCCTGGCGCTGGCGGAGGGCGCCGGGCCGGACGACCTCGTCGTGGTGCTGATGTCGGGGGGCGCCTCCTCGCTCCTCGTGCTGCCGGCGCCGGGCATCACGCTCGCCGACAAGCAGGCCGTCAACCGCGCGCTTCTGGCATGCGGCGCGCCGATCGGCGAGATGAACACGGTGCGCAAGGCGCTGTCGGCGATCAAGGGCGGGCGACTGGCGACCGCCATCGCCCCGGCGCGGCTCGTCACCTACGCGATCTCGGACGTGCCGGGCGACGACCCCGGCACGATCGGCTCCGGGCCGACCGTTCGGGACGCGGCGAGGCCGGACGCCGCGCTCGCGATCCTCGCTCGCTACGACATCGCGCTGGCCGAACGCCTCGTGCGGGCGATCGAGGCCAATGCCGCGACCGTCCCCGGCCGGGACGCCGGCGTCTTCCACATGCTGGCGACGCCGATGATGGCGCTGGAGGCGGCGGCCGAGGCGTCACGCGGGTTCGGGATCGAGCCGGTGATCTGGGGCGATGCCATCGAGGGCGAGGCGAGCGCGGTGGGTGCCGCGCACGCCGCCCGGGTGCGGGCCGCCCGCTCCGACCGGCCGACGCTGTTCCTGTCGGGCGGCGAGACAACGGTGACGGTGGGGCGGGGCGTTGGCGGTGGGCGCGGCGGTCGCAACAGCGAGTATCTCCTGTCGCTCGGCCTTGCTCTCGACGGCCACCCCGGCGTCTCGGCCATCGCCTGCGACACCGACGGGATCGACGGATCGCAGGACAATGCCGGCGCCTGGTTCGACCCGTCGATGACGGCACAGGCCCGCGCGGCCGGCATCGACCTCCCCGCGCATCTCGCGGCGCACGATGCCTACACGCCGTTCGCGGCGCTGGACCGGCTGGTGGTGACGGGACCGACCTTCACCAACGTCAACGACTTCCGCGCCATCCTGGTGCACGGCAGGGACTAGGCTGGCGTCAGGCCGCCGGCTCGAGATGCTGGAGGAGCGGCATCGGCCGGGAGGTCGGCTCGCGGCGCGTGGTCCAGCGCGCGCCGATGTCGTCGGTCGCGTGCAGCGCCAGCGTGATCTCGTCGCCGTGCTGGAAGCCGTGAAGCGGCCGGGTCTGGCCGAACTCGGCCCATTCGCGCATCAGCATGTCCCAGACGGTGGGCGTTTCCAGGACGCGGCCGAGCATCCAGAGGAGCTTGGACTTGCGCAGGCGCACGGAGCCGTAGGCCTGGATATCGTGGAAGAGGGCATGGAGAAGATCGGGTTTCATGAAGCTCTCGGGGGACGGTGTCCGGTTCCCCCGATATGGGTATCAAGCCCCTGATCTGCAACGATTATGCGGCTTTCCGGGCGGCCATGTGGGCGATGAAGTTGCGCAGTTCGCGCATGCGTCGCGCCGGCTCCGTCACTTCCCGGTCGAGCCCGAGCTGCCAGGCGAGATCGCGCCGGTCCGGTTCGCGGTCGAGCGCGTCGATGCGGGCGGCATGCGCCTCGAGAGCGGCCTCGTCGAGCACCAGCTTCTCTTCCAGAAGGTCGTCCGCCTGACGCCGGAGAGCGGCCGCGATTTCGGCGAGCGAAAGCTCGGGATGGTACTGGACGCCCCAGAACGTGCCGGCGCCGCGGCGGATCTCGATGGCCTGCACCGGTGTCGTGCGCGTGCCCGCCAGGATCGTCGCGCCATCGGGAAGGGTCGCCACCTCGCTGGAATGCATGGCGGGGGCGTCCCAGGCGAGCGGCCGTCCGGCCAGAAGCGGATGGGTGCGCCCGGCCTCCGTCGCCACGATGCCGCGCACGAAGCCCGCCTCCATGCGGGGCGAGCGCGGCTTGCAGCGCCCGCCCGCCGCGACGCTGGCGATCTGCAGGCCGGCGCAGGAGCCGAAGGCCGGCGTCCCCGCCTCGAAGACGCGCGTCATGAAGGCGGCGGCGGACCGGGTCTCGGGTGTCTCCTCCTGCATCTGGATGGGCGAGCCGGACAGGACGATCCCATCGAAGGCGCGCAAGGCCTCGACCGACGGCGGGGCGTCGCCGTCGACGCAGGAAAGGGTGTCGCAGGACAGGCCGGGTTCGATCGCCCTCAGCGTCTCGGCGTAGGTCTCGTCGGAGGACGCGCCGACCTCCCGGCGCCTCGCTTCGCGCTGGTCCGGGGTCTCGCTGGCAAGGATCAGGAAGCGGAGGGGCAAAGGCTTGTCTCTTCGGCAGGAGGAGGGTCCGAGATAGGCCGGAGGCCGGGCGAGGCCATGGGGTCGATTGTCACGCGGCGCGGACTTCCGAAGGTGGCTACGAACAGGGGCGGGAACGAAGGGCGAGCCCCCCGGCTTGACCCGCCGACGATCCGGGCGGCCCGCCCGCCCTTCAGCCACGAGGACGAACAATGGCCGACAAGACCCTCAACGATCTCTTCCTGCACCAGTTGAAGGACACGTATTTCGCCGAGAACGCGATCCTGAAGGCCCTGCCGCCGATGATGGATGCGGCGACCTCGACCGACCTCAAGTCGGCGCTCGGCGTCCATCTCGAAGAGACCCGCGAGCAGGTGAAGCGTCTCGAGGAGGTGTTCGGCCTGGTCGATGCCAAGCCCGAGGGCGTCGAATGCAAGGCGATCCTCGGCATCATCGCGGAGGGCCAGGAAGTGATGGAGGAGTTCGCCGGCTCCGAGGCGCTGGATGCCGGCATCATCGCGGCGGCGCAGGCCGTCGAGCATTACGAGATCACCCGCTACGGCACGCTTCTGGCCTGGGCCGAGCAGCTCGAGCTCGACGAGGCGGCCGACCTTCTGAAGGAAACGCTGATCGAGGAGGAGAACACGGACGACATCCTGTCCGACCTCGCCGAAAGCTCGGTCAACGAGGATGCCGACGAGGACTGACCGGTCCCCGGCTCAGCCCGCGATCAGCGCCCAGAGGCCCTGAAACACGCTGGTTCCGGCAAACGGCCCGAGCAGCAGCATGGCGAGGTTGAGCGCCAGGATCCACAGGACGACCCGCTCCCCGCGCCGGGACAGGCGCGGGGTGGGCTTGATGGGCTCGGGCGGGCGCCAGTTGCGGTATTCGAGGAACATCGCGGTCTCCCCTTTGGCCATACCCTGCGCCCGGCAGCGCTTCGCGGCAAGGCCGTGCGCGCTTCAGCCCCAGGGCTGATAGAGGACGGCCAGCAGCGCCAGCGCCAGCGCGGGCGGCATCACGAGGAAGCCGAGGCGCAGGAAGGCGAGCGCGCCGAAATCGAGGGACTCGCGCCGCAGCGCGGTGAGCCAGAGGATCGTCGCCAGCGAACCGGTCACCGACAGGTTGGGGCCGATGTCGATGCCGACGACAATCGCATCCACCACGCGTTGCGGCAGGTCCGCCGCCGTGGTGAAGGCGCCGGCCAGGAGCCCGAGCGGCAGGTTGTTGGTGAGGTTGGTGCCGAAGGCGAGGGCGCTGCCGGCGGCGAAGGCGCCGAGGTCCGGCGCGGCATTGAGCGGTCCCTGGAGCGCGTCGATCAGCGTCGTCTGGAGGCCGCTTACCTCCAGCGCCCGCACGATCACGAAGAGGCCGGCGACGAGCGCCAGCGTATCCCAGGACACTTCCCGGACGAGCGGCAGCGGGTTCGATCGCTCGCCGATCATCACCGCCAGCGCCGTGACGAGACCGGCGATCAGCGTCGGGGGGCCGAGTTCGAACCCGAGCGTCGAGGCGGTGAGGAGGACGACGATCGCCGCGCAGAGCCCGATGGCGGCGATGCGCCCGCCAACCGAGAGCGCGGGGATGGCGATGTCGGTGCGGGTGGCGCCCACGAGATGCCGGCGCTGCGTCCAGCGCAGGATCCAGAACGTGGCGAGGATCGCGAGGGCCGAGGGCAGCGCGAAGCGCGCGAGCCAGTCTCCGAGCGGCGGCAGGTCCTCGCCGAACACCACGAGATTGGCTGGGTTGGAGATCGGCAGCACGAAGGACGCCGCGTTGGCCACGAAGGCGCAGATCAGGAGATAGGGCAGGGGCGAGACGACCTTGGCCGCGCGCGCCACGGCGATCACGGCCGGCGTCAGCACCACGGCGGTCGCATCGTTCGACAGGAACACCGTGACCAGCGTGCCGATTGCGTAGACCAGGAGGAAGAGGCGCTGCGGCGAGCCCTTGGCCGAGCGCGCGGCGAAGGCCGCGAGGTAGTCGAAGAGGCCCTCGCGCCGGGCGGTGCCCGCCAGAAGCATCATCCCGGCGAGGAACAGGTAGACGTCGGTGCCCATGGCGATGCCGTGGGCGGCCTCCTGCCAGGGCAGGAGACCCGCCACGACGAGGAGGGCCGCTCCTCCCGCGGCGAAGACCCATTCCGGCCACCGGCCCGGCCGGAAGATGACGCCGAAGACCGTGAGCGCGCTGACGATCCAGGTGGCGATGTGGAGGCTGGCGAACATGCGGGGCGGACTCGGCAGGGCTCGAGGCTCGTCACCGCAAGCGGAGGGTCGGGATCGGGCGGTGGCGGGTCGCCGGCGTCAGTCGCCGGAGCAGGCGGCCGCGACCTTCGGCGAGGACACGAGCCATAGCACGAGTCCGCAGAGCGCGAAGCCCGCCAGCGCCAGGTAGGCCGTGGAATAGCCGAAGCGTGTCACGATCATCCCGGCGATCGCGGGGCTCAAGGAGGCGCCGACGCCCTGGACGGTCATCACGGCGCCGAGGCCGGCGTTGATGTGGCCGGTGCCGCGCAGCATGCGGGCGACGAGACCGGGCACGGCAACGCCGAGAAGGCCCGCCCCGACGCCGTCCAGCATCTGCACCGGCACCAGCGCGTAGGGGCTCGGCCACAGGCCGGCGATGAGGCCGCGCAAGGGCATGGCGGCGAGCGCTGCGACGAGAAGCAGGAAATAGCCGCGCCGGCCGGCAAAGCCCGCCGCCAGAAGCGCGATCGGAATCATCGTCAACTGCGCGATGATCACGGTCGCCGCCGTGTAGGACACCGGGTCCGCCAGAAGCGTCTGCAGCGTCGAGGGCTGGCGGGCCGGCTCGGCGGCGGGCCGGCCGGCGGTCGCCGAACCCGGCGGAATGGCGGTGGTCGAGGTGTCGGATGCGGCGGGGGCAGCGGTGGAGCCGTTCTCGGCCTGGGCGGCCACCTGCTGGCCGAGAAGCGGCAGCATGGCGCCGTTGCCGAAGTGGAAGAGCATGAGGGTCGCGGCGAGGATCAGAAGCGGCCGCGACCGCCACAGGACGCTGAAACCCGAGGGCGGCTCGCGATCGGCCCCCTCCTTGCGGTCGAGACCGCGCGCGACGTCGTGGTCGATGTCGCCGGGACGGATGGTCAGCACCGCGACGATCGAGCCGACCGCCATCACCGTCATCAGGATGAACACGGCGGGCAGGCCGAACTCGTAGCCGAAGAAGCCCGCGCCCGCCGCGGCGAAGACGTTGCCGCCGTGGTTCCAGGCCTCGTTGCGGCCGAGCTGGTGGGCGAGGCCGTTCTGCCCGACGAGGCCGAGCGTCAGGCCGGCGAGCGCGGGACCGATGGCCGCGCCCGCGATGCCGGTCGCGATCTGCGAGGCGGTGACGAAGGCGAAGGTCGGCACGAACAGGATGGCGAGCGAGGCGACGATCACGAGGGCCGCGCAGAAGCCGACCATGAACCGCTTGGCGCGCGAGGCGTCGGCGAGCGCGCCGAGCGGCGTCGTCGCCAGCATGCCGGCGATACCGCCGATCGTCATCACCAGGCCGATCGTGGCGGCGTTCCAGCCCTGGCCGACCAGGAAGATGCCGAGGAACGGCCCGAGCCCGTCCCGCACGTCGGCGAGGAAGAAGTTCACCGCGCCGAGCGCCCGGATGGAGCGCGACGGCTGTTCCTTTGCGTGCGCGGTGGGCGCGGCGGCGATGGTGCTCATGCGTCACGTCCTTTGAAGCCGGGTCCGAACGGTCGGTCCCTGGACTGGCAGCCGGCTATCAAGTCCGTGTGATGGGGAAAGGTTGCGTGCGATATGTTTGATTCTTCGCCCGAACGACTGTCGCGCTGGCTTCGCCTCGCCCCGCATCGATCCGCCTCGTGCCGCTTGCGCCCGCCGTTCCGGTGCGCGACATCGTGGGACATGTCTTCCCGCGAGCGGGTCGGCCGCCGACTGGCGACACCGCGACCGGCCCCTCCGCACGAGCTTTGAAGGAACGCCGACATGCAGCTCCAGTCCCGCCTGAAGGATCCCTCCCTCCTGCGCAGCCAGGCCTTCGTCGGCGGCGAATGGATCGATGCCGGCGGCACGATCGAGGTCACGGACCCCGCGACCGGCGAGGTGATCGCCACCGTGCCCGATTGCGGCGCGGCCGAGACGCGCGCGGCGATCGAGGCGGCGGAGCGGGCCTTCCCGGCGTGGCGCCGCACCCCGCCCGCCAAGCGCGCTGCGATCCTGGAACGCTGGAACGAGCTGATCCTCGAGAACGCCGACGATCTCGCCGCCATCATGACGGCCGAGCAGGGCAAGCCGCTTGGCGAGGCGAAGGGCGAGGTGGCCTACGGCGCGAGCTTTGCCAAGTGGTTCGCGGAAGAGGCGCGGCGCATCTACGGCGACGCCTTCACCGGCCCCGCCGGCGACCGGCGGATCCTGGTGCTGCGCGAGCCGGTGGGCGTCAGCGTCGCGATCACGCCCTGGAACTTCCCCATCGCGATGATCACCCGCAAGGCGGCGCCGGCCTTTGCCGCCGGCTGTCCGATGGTGCTGAAGCCCGCCGACCTCACGCCGTTCTGCGCGCTGGCACTCGCCGTGCTCGCCGAGCGGGCCGGTGTCCCGAAGGGCGTCTTCAGCGTCGTCACCGGGCAGGCCAAGCCCATCGGCGCCGAGATGACCGGCAACGAGACGGTGCGCAAGCTCTCCTTCACCGGCTCGACGCCGGTCGGGCGGCTCCTGATGGAACAGTCGGCGAAGACGCTGAAGCGGCTTTCCCTCGAGCTCGGCGGCAACGCGCCCTTCATCGTCTTCGACGACGCCGATCTCGACCAGGCGGTGGCGGGCGCGATGATGTCGAAGTTCCGCAATGCCGGCCAGACCTGCGTCTGCGCCAACCGCATCCTGGTGCAGGACGGCATCTACGACCGCTTCGCCGAGCGGCTGGCGGCCGAGGCCGCCAAGCTGCGGCTCGGCAACGGTTTCGACGAGGGCGTGACGGTCGGTCCGCTGATCAACGACGCGGCGGCCGAGAAGGTGGTCCGCCACATGGAGGACGCGCTTTCGAAGGGCGCCAGGCTCGTCGAGGGCGGCCGGGACAAGGGCCATGGCCGCTTCGTCGCGCCGACCGTGCTCACCGGGGCCGACACCTCGATGCTCCTCGCCAACGAGGAGACCTTCGGTCCGCTCGCGCCGCTCATCCGCTTCGGCGCCGAGGAGGAGGCGATCGCGATCGCCAACGACACGCCCTTCGGCCTCGCCTCCTACTTCTACACCCGCGACATCGGTCGTGCCTGGCGTGTCGGCGAGGCGCTGGAGTTCGGCATGGTCGGCCTCAACACCGGTTCGGTGTCGATGGAATCGGCCCCCTTCGGCGGCGTCAAGCAGTCCGGCCTCGGGCGCGAGGGTTCGGCCTACGGCATCGACGAATACCTGGAGATCAAGGCCCTTCACATGGGCGGCCTGTAACGCCCGCTTGGCAAGACGGCCGGACCGCCCGGCCGTCTTGATGCGCGCGGTCGGCCCGATCAGGCCCTCGCCAGGAACCTCTCGGCGGTGCGCAGCGACAGGGCCATGATGGTGAGGGCCGGATTGGCGATCACGGCGCTCGGGAACACCGAGTTGTCCGATATCCAGAGGTTGTCGATCTCGTGGGAGCGCCCGTCCGGATCGACCACGCAGTCGCCGGGATCGGTGCCCATGCGGCAGGTGCCGATCGTATGCGCGGTGCGCGGCAGGACGCGGATGTCCCGGCCCCCCGCCGCCTCGACGATCCGCTTCATGACGCGCACCGCATGCCGGTCGATCGCCTGCTCGTTGGCCTTCAGGCCGAAGCTGACGCGGGCCAGCGGCATGCCGAAGTCGTCGGTCTCGTCGGACAGTTCCAGCTTGTTGTCGTCGTAGGGCAGGCACTCGGTGTTGATGCCGACGCCGCCCATGAAGCGATAGCCGTCCATCGCCTCGACGAGTTTGGGACCCCAGAGCCCGGTACCGCGCGTCAGCGTGGTGGCGAGGGTCAGTGGCATGACGCCGAGGCTCTGAATGAGGTAGCCGCCGGCAAAGTCCGCGTCGGCCGGCCGGATCATGTCCTCGGTCAGAAGCGAGGACGGATAGCCGCGCCAGCCGCGCATCTCCGTCTCGAAGCGGCCCCAGACCTGCGTCGCCCCGTGGGCCATGAAGTTGCGCCCGACCTGGCCGCTTGCATTGGCGAGACCGCAATGCAGGAGAAGGCGCGGCGTCTCGACGCCGCCGGCCGCCAGCACGAGATGCCGGCAGCGCTGGCGCCGGTCCTCGCCGCCCTGGCGATAGACGACCGCCGTGACGCGGCCGGCGGCGTCGCGCTCGATCGTGTGGACGCGCGCCTCCGGGCGGATCTCCGCGCCCATCGAGACGGCGAGCGGCAGGTAGGTCGTGTCCATGCTGGCCTTGGAGCCGTTGCGGCAGCCCTGGTGGCAGGAGCCGCAATTGATGCAGGCCTGACGCACCGGGGCGCCGTCCTGCGCCCAGTCGCGCGAGACGAGTGCCGCGGGCGCGTCGGCGGCACGGATGCCGAGCGCCTCGCAGCCGCGCATCATCATGTCGGCAGAGGCGTTGCGCTTGGGCGGCGGCAGGGGATAGCGGCGCGCCGGATCCCAGGGGTAGTCGGCCGGTCCCGACACGCCGATGAAGCGCTCCACCCGTTCGATATAGCCCGTCAGTTCGGCATGCCGGATCGGCCAGTCGCGACCCTCGCCGGTGGTGGAGCGGAGCCGGAGGTCGGCCTCGCTCGGGCGCGGGGTGAAGGCGCCCCAGTGCAGCGTCGAGCCGCCGACGCCCATCCCGGAATTGTTGGGACCGAAGGCGGTCGGGGTCTCGCCGCCCGACAGGCGCTCCTCCATCCAGTTGATGTCGTTGCCCTCCATCTCGTCGGGCGTATGGTCGCCCGGCTCGAAGTTGCGCCCGGCTTCCAGCGCGACGACGCTGAGGCCCTTGGCGGCGAGCATGGCGAGAAGCGGCGCGCCGCCTGCGCCGGTGCCCACCACCACGACGTCCACCGTGTCGTTGACGCCGTGGCGACGCTGGGATTCAAGCTTCATCGAATGGTCTCCAAAGCCGGTTCCCAGGCTTCCCGTTCGCCCGCGCCGAGGCGGTCGTAGCCCTGCTTGCGCTCCCCGTCGCCGCCGTTGGCGAAGCCGTCGAAGCCGATCCGCGCCATGGTGGCGGGATGGGCGAGCCAGTGGCGCACGAGATCGGTGCGCACGTCCTCGAACCAGGCCGACATCTGCTCGGCCGTCAGGCCGCCCGCGGCCGTCAGCCTGCCCTCGGCGAGTTCGCCGATCCGGGCGTCCTGAGCCTCCGGCGACAGGTCCTCGAGGCCCGCGAGCCCATCGAGGGCGGCCGCGTAGGCCTCCCGGTCGGGCGGCAGGTCGGCTGCACGCCATCCGTCGCCGCGCCCCCGGCCGATCTGATCCTCGACGCGCGCGGCCAGATCGATCGGCGGCCCTTCCTGCGGCACGACGCGGGTCGCGAGCGCGTGGAGGGTCCGACGTTGCGCCGGTGTGAGGAAGCCGGACGGCGGCGCCGGGTCGGTCGCGAGGACGCGATGGGCGTGGATCGACCGCGTGCGCGCGCTGACGCGGGCGGAGGCGATGAGACGGGCGGTGGCAAGCGGCACGGGCGGCTCCACCCCGGCGCGCTCGTCCCAGAAACGCCGTATGGCGTGCGCGACGTCCTGCGTTCGCTCCAGAGGCAGGAGGTGGCCGGCGCCCGCCAGCACCGTCATCTCGGCGCGCGGATAATGCAGGGCGTTGGTGCGCCGCTGGCCGTCGGGGCCGAGGTCGCCGTCCGCGCCGCCCGCCAGGATCAGCGCGGGCAGGGGCGATGTGCCGACGGTCGAGGACCAGTCCTCGCGGCTGCCGCGCTCCAGCCAGGCGGCCCAAGCTTCCGGCGTGGTGCGCGCGAGGTCCTCCTGCATCCGGGCGTCGTCCGCCGGCGACAGAGGCTCGCCGACATTGGCGTCGATGAAGCGGCGGATCGCATCCGGCTGCAGCGGCCGTCCGCCGCGGACCCAGGACAGCATGTCCTCGCGCCTCGTCTCCTCCATCGGCTCCGGGCTCGGGGGCGAGGCGGCCAGAAGCACGATGCCGCCGAGGCCGAACAGCGGCTCGCGCCCTGCGAGGACCCGGGCGGCGAGGACGGAGGCGATCTTGCCGCCCATGGAATGACCCGCCAGGAGCCAGCGAGCCGGCAGGCGGCCTTCGAGGCGCCGGGCCACGTGGGCGACCATCTCCGCGACGCCGGTGCCGTCGCACACCGGAGCATCGCCGAACCCCGGCAGGTCGAGCCCAAGGACATCGAAGCGGTCGGCGAGAAGCGTTGCCACGCCGTCGATGGCATGGCGGCTCGAACCGAGGGCATGGAGGAAGACGAGCGCCGGACGATCCGGTACCGGGAGAACTGGGGACATGGGCTCCGCGAGACGTTCCGATTTCGAGCCTGTCTAAAGTTTGGCCGGCCAAGCGGTTCCGCGAGGGGCTGCTGCAAACTGTCGCCCCGTCATCCCGGCGACATCGAGCTCCGGCACCTCGTGCAATCCACCGGAGAGCCTTTGCGCGCGGTCGATCCGGCGCTAGGTTCGATCGCGAATCACCAATGGAGATATGCCCATGTTCGCTTGCGAAGGCTTCGCCACGGAGTCCGCCGACCAGCCGCTGTCGCGCTATTCCTTCGAGCGCCGCGACGTCGGCGAGCGGGACGTCAAGATCGACATCCTGTTCTGCGGCGTCTGCCACTCCGACCTGCACCAGGCGCGCAACGAGTGGCACAACACGATGTATCCCTGCCTGCCGGGCCACGAGATCGTCGGCCGGGTGTCGGCGGTGGGCTCGGCCGTTTCCAAGTTCAAGGTCGGGGATCTGGCCGGCGTCGGCTGCATGGTCGGCTCGTGCCAGAACTGCCCGAACTGCGCGGACGGCCTCGAGCAGTATTGCGACAACGGATTCGTGGGCACCTACAACGGCATCGAGAAGGAGACCGGCAAGGTCACCATGGGCGGCTATTCGGAAGCCGTGGTGGTGGACGAGGGCTTCGTGCTGCGGGTGCCGGAAAACCTGGAACTCGCCGCCGTCGCTCCGCTCCTGTGCGCGGGGATCACCACCTACTCGCCGCTACGGCGCTGGAACGTCGGCCCTGGCCAGAAGGTCGGCATCGTGGGCCTCGGCGGCCTCGGCCACATGGGCGTCAAGCTCGCCCACGCGATGGGCGCGCACGTCGTCCTGTTCACCACTTCGCCGAACAAGGCCGCCGACGCCAAGCGCCTCGGCGCCGACGAGGTGATCGTCTCGACCGACCCGGCCCAGATGGAGGCGCATGCGACCTCCTTCGACTTCATCCTCGATTGCGTGGCCGCCGACCACGACGTCAACGCCTACCTCAACCTCCTGAAGCGCGACGGGACGATGTGCCAGGTCGGCGCGCCGGAAAAGCCGCTCTCCGTCGCGGCCTTCTCGGTGATCTGGAAGCGCCGCTCCTTCGCCGGTTCGCTGATCGGCGGCATCGCGGAAACGCAGGAGATGCTCGACTTCTGCGCCGAGCACGGCATCACCTCCGACATCGAGATGATCGCCATCGAGGACATCGAGGCGGCCTATGCGCGCATGCTGAAGAGCGACGTGAAGTACCGCTTCGTGATCGACATGGCGACGCTGAAGACGGCCGCCTGAGACCGATCCGTCGCCGTCCGGCTCAGGCCGGGCGGCGGCGCTTCCAGACTTCTTCCAGGAGTTCGTCGACCAGGGCCCGGTAGCTTTTGTCGGGCAGTTTCTCGGCCAGGAAGCGCAGTTCGATCAGGCGCTCGATGAACTCGTCCTCGATCTCGGAATGGATCGCGCCGTCGACCTCGCTGATGACGGAAATCAGCCGCGTCGGCTTGTCGGATCCGACGAGCTCCCACCGGCTGCTGCTGCGCACCTTGATCGTCGTGCCGTCGGCAAGACGCAAGGCGTAGAAGTTCGTCAGCGGTTCGGAATGCAGGAAGCTGCGCGCCAGCCGCTCGTAGATCCCGTCGACGTCGGGCGCGACGATCCTGTCCCGATAGGCCGAAACATGCACCGCGTCGGGGTCGGACGTCATCAAGCCGAGCCGTTCGACAAGTTCGGGCGACAGGGAGAGCGTGTCGCGTCCCAACTCCCAAACCAGGGTTCCTGCCAGCATCGCAACCTCGCGCCCGATCATGGGCACTGGAGATATAATCGCACGCGTGGATGGCGAGTGACGCAAGGGCAATTCGCGTCAGCAAGAATTGTTGATGAAACCTTGCGCGCAACTCGGGTTGCCTGCCATCCGTGCAGGCGATGCGGGAGACGGGCACCCCGTCTGCCAGAATCGGGATCGGCGCTCGTCGCCGAGCGACGTCCCTAGAACAGATCGCCCTGCACGTCCGCCTGGAGCGGAGACGCCTTGCGCCGCGACGGTTTGGCCGCGCGGGGCGCCTCGTCTTCGCCCGCCGTGGCGATGGCGGCACGCCGGTGGCCGCGCGCGAATTCCAGCTCGAAGGCGGTGCCGGGCTTCAGGTCCTCCGCCCGCGTGATCGGGACGTCGCCCGCCCCGCGCACGATCGCGTAGCCGCGTTCCAGGACCTGGCGCGGATCGAGACTGGCGGCCACGCGCCAGGCGCCCGAGAGCGCCGTCCGGCGGCGCGTGGTGAGGTCCCGGAAGGCGCGGTCCATGCGCTCGCCCGCCTGGGCGAGGCGCAGGCGGGCCTGATCGGAGCGCGCGGAGACGATGTGGGGGCGCAGCGACGCGTCGAGGCGCTCGAGCCGGTGGCGGTGGCGGGCGAGCGCGGTGGACAGCGCGTGCACGATGGCGCCCTCGGCATGGCGCAGATCGGCGCGCCGGTCGCGGATCGCCGACTCGAGACGGGCGGGCGACAGGAGCGCGCCGGTCTCGCCGAGCATGCGCCGTCGTTCGCCGGCGTAGAAGCGCAGGGCCCGCCCGAGAGCCGTCTCCGCCTCGTCCAGCCGGCGGCGCGGCAGCGAGAGGAGGATGTCGGGCGAGGGGAGGGCGCGCGCGAGGTTCGCGACGGCCCGCCGCTCGGCCTGCAGCGTGCGCGAGACGGCGGCCGAGGCGCGCGCATCGAGCGCCGCCAGCGCCGCCACGAGGTCGGCGCGAACGGGCACCGCCATCTCCGCCGCGCCCGTCGGCGTCGGGGCGCGCCGGTCGGCGGCGTGGTCGATCAGCGTCCAGTCCGTCTCGTGGCCGACGGCCGAGATCAGCGGGATGGCGGACCGGGCGGCCGCGCGCACCACGCCCTCGTCGTTGAAACCCCAGAGGTCCTCGAGGCTTCCGCCGCCGCGCGCGACGATGAGGACGTCCGGCCGGGGCAGGGGGCCGCCGGGCTCGATCGCGTTGAAGCCGTCGATCGCCGCGGCCACCTCCTCTCCGCAGGTTTCGCCCTGCACGCGCACCGGCCAGACGAGGACATGCAGCGGAAAGCGGTCGGCGATGCGATGGCGGATGTCGCGGATCACCGCGCCCGTCGGCGAGGTGACGACGCCGACGACGCGGGGCATGAACGGGAGCGGGCGCTTTCGCTCCGCGGCGAACAGGCCTTCCGCTTCCAGCTTGAGTTTGCGCTCGTTGAGAAGCGCCATCAGCGCGCCGGCACCCGCCGGCTGCATCGCCTCCACCACGATCTGGTACTTCGAGGAGCCGGGGAAGGTCGTCAGCTTGCCGGTGACGACGACCTCCAGCCCTTCTTCCGGCTTGAAGGCGAGCTTGGAGAAGGTCGTGCGCCAGACCACGGCTTCAAGCCGCGAGCGCTCGTCCTTCAACGCGAAATAGGCGTGGCCCGAGGAATGCGGCCCGCGATAGCCCGAGATCTCGCCGCGCACGCGCACGTGGCCGAACGTGTCTTCCACGGTGCGCTTGAGCGCGCCGGAGATCTCCGACACCGAATATTCGGCGACGTTGCTCTGGGGTTCGAGATCCGCCGCCGGCTCGGCAGGCATGACGGCGGCCCGTGCGCGCTTCACCATCCGGCGAGCCCGACGCCCGGCCGCAGCCGCTGCGAGCGGATCATGCGCGTTTCGGGGATCCGTGCGCTGATCGCGGCAACCGGAGCGCTCGGCAGGTTCTGCAGGCTTTCGCGGATGTGCTGGACGAGGGCGGTGACGGCCGAGGACTGGGCGTTGCGCCCGCGCATGAGGGCGATCTGCGCATCGGGAAGGCGCGGGAACCCCTCGCCTTCGGAGAGGACGCGCATGCCCGGCCTCAGGGCGCATTCGGGCAGGACGCTGACCGCAAGCCCGGCCAGGACCGCTGAGGTGACGATCTGCGCCGACCACGAGGTGAAGAGGATGCGGTGCTCGCGCCCGACGCGCCGCAGCGCCTCGATGCCCTGCTGGCGCCAGGCGCAGTCCTGCCGGCCGATCGCGAGCGGCAGGACCGGTTCCTGGTGGACGGAATGGGAGGCCGACGTGACGAAGTGCAGGGGTTCGGTGCGCACGATTTCGGACCAGGCATGGGTCTTTGTCGGGCAGACGAGAGCGACGTCGAGATGGTTCTTCTCGACATGCTCGATGAGGCTCGACGTCGTCTCGCAGGCGATCTGCAGCTCGACCCGCGGGTTGGAGCGCACGAAGCGGGCCATGATCTCCGGCAGGAAGCGTTCGGCATAGTCGTCGGGCAGGCCGATCCGCACGTGGCCCTCGATCGTGTCCTCGTCGAAGGCCGACAGCGTTTCCTGGCTGAGCGAGAGCATCCGCCGCGCATAGGTGAGCAGACGCGCGCCGTCGTCGGTGAGCTTCACCGTCCGTCCGTTGCGCTCGAAGAGATCGGCCCCCAGCCGCTCCTCCAGACGCCGCACCTGCATGGAGACGGCCGACTGGGTCTTGAAGACCTCCTCCGCCGCGCGGGTGAAGCTGCCGGTGTCGACGATGGCGACGAAGGTGCGAAGCTGGTCGAGATCGAGGGGCGAAGCCATGGCGGCGATCCATCACGTTTGATGATGCGGCTCATAAGGAACATTCGTTGGCCTGATCCGTCAAGCGGGACTATCTCCTGTCTCGTCAACACCGCGAAGACCGATTGAAACCGCCGGACACCCCGTCCGCCGGAACGGCCCCGCCTTGTCCGACACACCACCGTATGGCCCTCGAAAGGAGATCCCGCCATGACGCTCGCTACGAAGACGCCCGGTTTCCGCGCGACGGAAATGCTCAGCCCCACCCACGGCCTGGTCTTTCCCGCCCTTCGCGCGATCGTCCGCACCCTCCTCAATCGCCGCGCCGCCTATCGCGTGTCCGAGCTTCCCGACTACCTTCTCAAGGATATCGGGCTGAAGCGCGACGACGTGCACGAGGCGCTGCATGCCGACTGGCGCGAGGATCCGACCTTCAAGCTGGCGCTGGCCGCCGCGCGACGGCGCGGGCGTGTCCAGCCCTGGCGCGACTGACGACGCGATACTTTCCCCGGCAAAAGGGCCGCCGCGACGGATCGCGGCGGCCCTTTTCGTTCGTTCCGGCGAGCGCGGCGGGGATCAGGCGTCCTCGCGCACGGCCCCCACGAGTTCGCCCGTCTGCACGGCGAGGATCTTATCGACGCGACGCCCATCGAGGTCGACGACCTCGAAGCGCCAGCCGCCGTACTGGATCGCTTCGCCGACCTCGGGGATATGGCCGAACTGGTCGAGGATGAAGCCGGCGAGCGTCTCGTAGTCGCGCTCGCGCGGCAGCTGGGCGGTGCCGAGCGTTCGCTCCACGTCGTCGATCGGCATGCCGGCGTCGATGAGGTAGGAGCCGTCGTCGCGGCGCACGGCCGAATAGTCGTCTTCCGCCCCTTCCGGCAGCGAGCCGGCGATGGCGGCCAGGATATCGGTCGGCGTCACAACGCCCTCGAACGATCCGTACTCGTCGAGCACGATCGCCATGTGGATGTTGACCGCGCGGAACCGGTCGAGAAGCTTGAGCACCGGCATGGTCTCGTTGACGTAGAGCGGCTCGCGCACCGCTTCCCTGACGTCGATCGAGCCAGTCTTGCGGTACTGCTCGAGAAGTTCCTTGGCCTGGACGACGCCCACGAGATCGTCGACGTCCTCGGAGGCCACGGGGAAGCGCGAGTGGCCCGAGGAATGGATCTCGTCGAGGATCGCGTCCGGCGTATCGGCGAGCGAGATCCAGGCGACGTCGGGGCGCGGCACCATGATGGAGCGCACGTTGCGATCGGCGATGCGCAGCACCCCCTCGATCATCTCGCGCTCCTTCTCCTCGAAGACGCCCGATTCGGTGCCTTCCGCGATCATCGCCTTGACCTCTTCCTCGGTCACGGCGTTCTCGCCCTTCTCGTTGGCGCCGACGAGCTTGCCCACCGTCTCTGTGGACACGCGCAGGAACCAGACGATGGGCGCGCCGATCTTGGCGAGCGCCCGCATCGGCGAGGACACGAAGCAGGCGATCGCCTCCGGGTTGGCGAGCGCGAAACGCTTCGGGACCAACTCGCCGAGGATCAGCGAGAAGTAGGTGATGAGGACGACGACGAGACCGAAGGCGAACCCTTGCGCATAGGCGCCGATCACCGGCAGGGGCGCCAGGAACTGGGCCAGAGGCTCGGCGAACACGGAGCCGCCGTAGGCACCGGCGAAGATGCCGACGAGGGTGATGCCGATCTGCACGGTGGACAGGAAGCTCGTCGGGTCGTCGATCAGCTTGATCGCCCCTTCCGCCCCTCTCTTTCCGTTCTGTGCCATTTGTTGGAGACGGGCGCGGCGGGATGAGACCACCGCCAGTTCCGACATCGCAAAAAAGCCGTTGAGAAGAATCAGAAAGACGACGATCAGAAGGTTTGCGACTAGCATCCGGTATCCGTGAGGGAGCGCGTGTCCCTCTGTTGACGATAGCCGCGATTATAGGCGGCAAGCCCCCGCTCTTCCAATAGCGTTCGCGTGCAAACTTGGGCGGCCGGTTTCGTTGAGCTTTACGGGCGTCCCGCGTGTCGCGGCGTCCCTATGCCTTGGGGGAACGGGGGCCCGCGCCGTGCCGCTCGAAGACGCTCAGCATCTCGCGCATGTACTCGGCCTGCAGCGACTGGGCGTTGGCCAGCATGCCGGCAAAGGCGAAGGGGGCGGGCGGCTGGGCGTCGCGGCCGGCCGGTGCCGGCTCCGGCGCGCGTTGCGGCGCGGGGGCGGGCGTCGCCGATCGCATCCAGCCGGTCGTCCAGGCCGTCATCAGCGCCATCGGGTCCACGGCGGTCGCCGCCGGGCCGTTCATCCAGGGCCAGCCGCGAAGCGCACCGGCAAAGAGGTCGGTCATCGCCTGCGTGGAGGAGCGCGGCGCATCGGCCGGACGGCTGAAGGCTTCGAGCGCGTTGGCCGACCGGCGCATCGCCTCGGCCATGGCCTGACCGGCGGGATCGCTGGGATAGGCGCCGGGCGCCTGACGGGTGAAGGCCGCCATGGTCTGGAGCATGGACTGGAACGACAGGAGGCCGAGCGCCGGCATCATCTTCTCGATGACGTCGGGTGCCTGGCCGCTGAGGAGCGAGGCCTGGCGCACCACCGCACCGGCGAGTTCCGGGCCGAACAGGGTGCGCACGAAGGCCTCGCCCGCCTCGTGCGGCGGAAGGCTCGCGGACGGGCCGAAGGGAAGCGCCGGAGCGAAGCCGCGCAGCAGCCGGCCCCAGGCGTCCGGGTCCAGCATCGAGCGCTGGAACCCCAGCATGAAGGCGGGCACCAGCGCATCCGTGGTGCGCCGCATCTCCTCCTGGCTGAGCCGGAACTGGTTCGCCAGCCGGTCGGCGAGGACGCCCGCGTCGGTCGCGGTGAGCCAGTCGAAGTAATCGGTCATTCAGGGGCCCCCCGTGTTCCGTGCGGCAGCCGCACGGGCGCGGCGGGCAGCATGACGCGACGGCGCGGCGCTGCCAAGCCGTCCGCCGAGAAAGCGCGCCGGGCGCCCTTTCCGGTTCAGTAGGCGAGGTGCTCGAACAGGGGCTCCAGCCGTTCGTCCCAGGCATTGCGATACAGACGCAAGAGTTCCTCGGCCGCGGTTTCCCCACGCGCCAGGATGTCCTCGAGCGGCGACAGGAAGATCGTCTCGTCGTGCCCGTCCTCGTTGAGGCGCGCGCGTGCCTCGAGCCCCCGGCGGGAGATGTCGAGCGTCCGGCGAGCGAGGTCCAGCACCGTGCCGTCCCGGAAGGGCGTGGCGAGGCCGGACTTGGGAACGGCGGCGCGCAGGCGCGAGGCCTCGGCGAAATCGATGTCGCGGGTCAGCGCCTCGACCTCGTCGAGCGCGTCCGCGTCGTAGAGGAGGCCCGTCCAGTAGGCCGGCAGCGCGCAGATGCCGCGCCAGGGGCCGCCGTCCGCGCCGCGCATCTCGATGAAGCGCTTCAGCCGGACGTCGGGGAACAGCGTCGACAGGTGGTTGGCCCAGTCGCCCATGTTGGGCTCGGGCGATGCGATCCGGCCGCGCAGCGCCCCGTCCAGGAACTGGCGGAAGGTGATGTCGGTGGCATCGAAGTAACGCCCCTCGCGCATCACGAAATACATCGGCACGTCGAGCGCCCATTCCACGTAGTCGCGGTAGCCGAAGTCCTCCTCGAACACGAAGGGCAGAAGGCCGGAGCGCCGGTTGTCGACGTCGGACCAGACGTCCGAGCGCCAGGACAGGAGGCCGTTCGGCCGCCCTTCCGTGAAGGGCGAGTTGGCGAAGAGCGCCGAGGCGACGGCCTGGAGGCGCATGCCGACCTGCATCTTGCGCCGCATGTCGGCCTGCGACGAGAAGTCGAGGTTCACCTGGATCGTGGCGGTGCGGAACATCATGTCGAGGCCGCGCGTGCCGACCTTCGGCATGTAGCGCGCCATGATCTCGTAGCGCGACTTCGGCATCACCGGGGTTTCGGCAAGCGACCAGACCGGGCTCGACCCGATCCCGAGGAAGCGGATGCCGAGCGGGTCGGCGATCTGACGGACGTCGGCGAGGTGACGGCCGGTCTCGCGGCAGGTCTGATGCAGGGTTTCCAGCGGCGCGCCTGACAGCTCGAACTGGCCGCCCGGCTCCAGCGAGATGGCGCCCTGACCACCGGCGCCGGCAAGCCCGATGATGCGGCCCTCGTCGAGGATCGGCTCCCAGCCGGACTGGGCGGCCATGTCCTCGAGGATGCGGCGGATGCCGCGTGTCCCCTCGTAGGGTACGGGCGAGAGATCCGCCGCGTGGAAGCCGAACTTCTCGTGCTCCGTGCCGATGCGGAACGCCTCGGCCGGCTTCTCGCCCTCGGCGATATGGGCGGTGAGTTCCTCGGCGGAGCGGATGGGGGTCAGGTCGGTGGTATCGCGCGCCATCGAAAGCTCCGGCGGTAAGTCGGGATCGCTGCAGGCCCTCCCGGGAGGCGGGCGCAGTGAACGGGTGTCTGTCCGCTTTCGCTCGGCCAAGCAAGGGCTTTTGCGTGAACGGTGCGGACGCCTCAGCCGGTCGTCCAGTCGCCCGCGCTCGCCTGGATCAGCGCGAGCGCCGCCACCGCCGCCGTGTCCGCCCGCAGGATGCGCGGCCCGAGCGAGATGCGCACGACCCCGGGCAAGGCGAGGAGACTGCGGCGCTCGTCCGCGGAAAACCCGCCTTCCGGGCCGATCAGGACGGCGAGCGGACGGCCGCGCAGGGGTGCGAGGACGTCGAGAGGGCTCGCCGCGTCGGCGCGCTCGTCGCAGAAGATCAGCACGCGCTCGGGCTCGCGCTCGGCGAGGAACCGGTCGAAACGCAGCGCCTCGCGGCATTCGGGCACGGACAGGATGCCGCACTGCTCGGCCGCCTCGACGGCGTTGGCGCGCATGCGCTCGCGGTTCACGCGCGGCGCCTGGACGTGCTGCGTCAGCACCGGCTGGAGGACGCCCGCCCCCATCTCCACCGCCTTCTGGACGGTGTAGTCGAGCCGCGCGGCTTTCAAGGGCGCGAAGCAGTAATGAAGGTCGGAAGGGGGCGTCTGCTCGCGCAGGCGGGCCTCCGGCACCAGGAACAGGCGCTTCTTGCCCTCGCGCCGCAGCCGCGCCGCCCATTCGCCGTCCCGCCCGTTGAAGGCGAGGACGCTCGCTCCGTCGCCGAGGCGCAGGACGTTGAGGAGGTAGTTCGCCTGGGGACCGTCGGCCTCCACGGCGCGGTCCGGCTCGAGGGCCGAGTCGAGAAAGAGGCGCGGAGCAGAAAAATCGTAGTCGGGCATCCAGTTCCTCGACGGCGCGTGCGGAGCCAAACGGCCTGCCGATAGTTGGCTGTGACCCGAACGGGCCGGCTCGTTCTCATGTCGTTGTAGCGACCGGCACCCCGATTTCCACCCGCCCCGGTTTCGGCTTGCGGGGAAAAACCAACACGGAGACCCCCGCATGGACCTCAAGATCGGCGGACGCGTCGCGATCATCACCGGCGCCAGCGACGGAATGGGCTGGGCCACCGCCAGGATCCTCGCCGAGGAGGGCGTCCGCCTGGTTCTCAGCGACGTGAAAACCGAGACGCTGGAGCGCGAGGCGGCCGAACTCGGGAACCGTGCCATCGCCGTGAAGGCCGACATGACCCGGCAGGCGGATGTCGATGCGCTCGTGGCCCGAGCGGTCGAGCATTTCGGCACGGTGGACATCGTGGTCCACACGGCCGGCATCACCGGGGCCAAAGGCGATCCGCTGGAGATGACGGACGAGGATTACGAGGAAGCCTATCGGACCGATTTCCTGTCGGCCGTGCGCATCGCCCGCGCGGCGATCCCGGTCATGAAGCGGGGCGGCTGGGGACGCTTCGTCTGCGTGACCTCCGAGAACGCCGTGCAGCCCTACTGGGAGGAGGCGACATACAACACCGCGAAGGCCGCGCTCGCCGCCTTCATGAAGGGCCTGTCCTACAAGGCGGCGGCCGACGGCGTTCTCGTCAACACGGTGGCGCCGGCCTTCATCGCGACGCCGATGACCGACGAGATGATGAAAAAGCGCGCGGCGGAGAAGGGCGTGTCGTTCGACGAAGCGATCGAAAGCTTCCTCGAGGAAGAGCGTCCCGGCATCGTCCAGCGGCGGCGCGGCGAGGCCGAGGAGGTCGCGGCGGTGATCGCGCTTCTCGTCTCCGAGCGCGCGTCCTTCGTCAACGGCGCGAACGTGCGCGTCGACGGCGGCTCCGTGCAGGCGGTGCAGAACTAGAGCACCTCCGTTTCACCGGCCGTGCTCTCGTTCCTTTGTTCGTCGCATTGTCCGCACGCGAAAGCCGGATCGGCTTCCGCTGGAAATCCTCTAGCCGGTCTGCGCCGTCCGGCAGCGCGTTCGGCCCGGGTGATCCGTTCCGCCTCCTGCCGCGGCGGTTTCCAGCGCCCGGCGGTAGGTCGCCCTGTCGCCTTCGGAGAAACAGCAGAGGACGATGCGGCGGAACGCGCCGGTGTCCGCCGCCGCCAGCGCTTCGCGCGCGGCGATATGGGCCGCCCGGCATTTGGGAAAGCCGTAGACGCCGGTCGAGATCGCGGGAAAGGCGATCGACCGCACCCCGTTGTCGCGAGCCAGGACGAAGGACGAGCGGTAGGCTTGGCCGAGGACCTCGTCCTCGCCCCGCGCGCCCCCGTGCCAGACGGGGCCGACCGTGTGGATCACGCGGGGTGCGGGCAGCCGGTAGCCGAACGTGATGCGCGCTTCGCCCGCCGGGCAGCCGCCGATCGTGCGGCATTCCTCCAGAAGCTCGGGCCCCGCCGCCCGGTGGATCGCCCCGTCGACGCCGCCGCCGCCGAGAAGGCTCGAATTGGCCGCGTTGACGATCGCGTCGAGCGCCAGTTCCGTGATGTCGCCGCACACGACCTCGATCGTGGCGCCGCCTCTTTCGATCTGCGTCATCTCGTCCTCCTCGGCCGCCCGACGGTTCGCATTTCGCGATTGCCGGGTTTCGGTGCGGCTTAGGTTTGCTCTAATCTGAGCCCAAGAACGAGAAGACACATAAGAAGGGAAGGCGCCGATGACCATCGCGATGCCGAAGCCGGACCCGGGGATCCTCGCGCGCCGCGCCGCCATCGTCGCGGCGATGCGGGCGATCGTGCCGGGCGAGGGCGTCGTCGATTCGGGCGTCGAGATGCGCGTCTTCGAGACCGACGCGCTCACCGCCTATCGCCAGATGCCGCTTGTCGTGGTGCTGCCCGAGACGGTGCCGCAGGTGGCGGCGATCCTCCGCTACTGCCACGCGAACGAGGTGCCCGTCGTGCCGCGCGGGGCTGGCACGTCGCTGTCGGGCGGCTCGCTGCCGCTGGCCGACGGGGTGCTCCTCGTTCTGTCGCGCTTCAACCGCATCCTCGAGATCGACTTCGACAACCGCTGCGCCGTGGTGCAACCGGGCGTGACCAACCTCGGCATCACCAAGGCGGTGGAGCACGAGGGCTTCTACTATGCGCCCGATCCGTCCTCGCAGATCGCCTGCTCGATCGGCGGCAACGTCGCGGAGAATTCCGGCGGCGTCCACTGCCTGAAATACGGGCTGACAGCGAACAACGTCCTCGGCGTCGAGTTCGTCACGATCGAGGGCGAGGTGATCCGCCTCGGCGGCAAGCATCTGGATTCCGAGGGCTACGATCTTCTCGGCCTCCTGACCGGCTCGGAGGGGCTGCTCGGCGTCGTCACGGAGGTGACGGTGCGCATCCTGCAGAAGCCCGAGACGGCGCGCGCCGTTCTGATCGGCTTCCCGACCTCGGAACAGGCGGGGGCGTGCGTCGCCGCGATCATCGCCGAGGGCATCATTCCCGGCGGCATGGAGATGATGGACGCGCCCGCCATCCGCGCGGCGGAGGACTTCGTCCATGCGGGCTACCCGCTCGACGTCGAGGCTCTCCTGATCGTCGAACTCGACGGGCCGGCGGCCGAGGTCGACCATCTCCTGAAGGCGGTCGAGGGGATCGCCACCGCCAACGGCGCCACCACCGCCCGCGTCTCGCAGTCCGATGCCGAGCGGATGAGCTTCTGGGCCGGGCGCAAGGCGGCCTTTCCTGCGGTCGGGCGCATCTCGCCGGACTATCTGTGCATGGACGGCACGATCCCGCGCAAGGAACTGCCGCGCGTTCTCGCTGGCATGCGGGCGCTGTCGCAGAAGCACCGGCTCAATGTGGCCAACGTTTTCCACGCCGGCGACGGCAACCTCCACCCGCTGATCCTCTACGACGCGGCGAAGGACGACGAGCTGCAGCGCGCCGAGGACTTCGGCGCCGACATCCTGCGCCTGTGCGTCGCCGTCGGCGGCGTTCTCACCGGCGAGCACGGCGTCGGCATCGAGAAGCGCGACCTGATGCCCGTGATGTTCGGCGAGGACGACCTTCGCCACCAGCAGCGCGTCAAGTGCGCCTTCGACGCCAAGCATCTCCTCAACCCCGGCAAGATGTTCCCGGTGCTGCATCGCTGCGCCGAGCTCGGCCGGCTCCATGTCCACAAGGGGCAGCTGCCCTTTCCCGAGCTTCCCCGGTTCTGATGTCCGCCATCCCATCCACTGTCGCATCCGGCGAGACGCTCCGGCCCCGCTCGCCCGAAGAGGTGCTGGCCATCGTCGCGCAGGCGCTCGCCGAAGAGGCGCCGCTCGGCATCGAGGGGGCGGGCTCCAAGGGGGGGCTCGGCCGCCCGTCACAAGCGGCGCGCACCCTGTCGCTTGGCGCGCTTTCGGGCGTGCATTTCTACGAGCCGGAGGAGCTGGTGCTTTCCGCGCGCGCCGGCACGCCGATCGCCGAGATCGAGGCGCTGGTGGATCGCCACGGCCAGCGGCTCGACTTCGAACCGATGGACTACGGCCCGCTGCACGGTCTGGCGCGCGGGCTCGGCACGCTCGGCGGCGTGATCGCCTGCAACCTGTCCGGCCCGCGCCGTCTGAAGCAGGGCGCCGCGCGCGACCACATTCTGGGCCTTGCCGCCGTATCCGGCCGGGGGGAGGCCTTCAAGGCCGGCGGGCGTGTCGTCAAGAACGTGACGGGCTACGATCTCTCCAAGGGGCTGACCGGCTCCTTCGGCACGCTCGCGGTCCTCACCGACGTGACGATCAAGGTGATGCCCAAGCCCCCCACCGAGACGACGCTGGTGGTGCGCGGCCTCGACGACGAGGCGGCGGCCGGCGCGATGGCGGCGGCCATGGGCTCGTCGGCCGAGGCCTCGGGGGCCGCGCACCTGCCCTACGGCATCGCAGCCCGCATCGCCGACGGCGCGCTCGGGCGCGAGGCGTGTACCGCGATCCGGCTCGACGGGTTCGGCCCCTCCGTCGAGGCCCGCGCGGCGCATTTGAGTGCGGGGCTCGCGCGCGTCGGTCCGCTGGAGCGGCTGGGCGGCGAGGCGTCCGCCGCCTTCTGGGGCGACGTGCGCGACGTCGTCCCCTTCGCCGACGGCACGACCCGCCCGGTCTGGCGCGTGTCGATGACCCCGACGCGCGCGCCCGGCTTCGTCATGGGGCTGCGCATGCGCCTCGCCGCCGAGGTCTTCTACGACTGGCAGGGCGGCCTCGTCTGGCTGCGCCTCGAAGGCGCGCCGGAAGCCGAGACCGTCCGCGCCGAGCTCGCCCGCCACGGCGGCGGCCACGCGACTCTGGTGCGCGCGAGCCTAGCCGAACGCGCGGCGGTGCCGGTCTTCCAGCCGCAGCCGGCGCCCTTGGCGGCCCTGTCGCGGCGTCTCAAGGACCAGTTCGACCCCAAGGGCATCCTCAATCCGGGACGGATGGGCTGATATGCCGAGCGAAACCGAAGCAGACGACACAGCGGTCGAGCAGGCGATATCGTGCGATCCTAACGTGATGTCGGGAACTCTAGTGTTTGCCGGGACGCGCGTTCCCGTCGATGCTCTCATCGACAACATCCTCGACAACATGTCCGTAGACGAGTTCCTCGAGAACTTCCCCACCGTCGAGCGATGGCAGGTAGCCGCCGTGCTCCGCGTCGGTGCGCGGTCCCTCGGAAGCAGCATGTCCGTCGAACCCAAGGGTAGACAATGAGGAATGACTATCAAGCTTGGTTGAAGGCCGCCGGTTACGCGGATAACACCATTGCCTCCCAAGTCCACCGCGTGAAGAAACTCGAGGAGGCATATGGCGACTTGGAAGCTCATCTGGCATCTGGCTCCCTAACCGCGATTGTTTCGGAGCTCGCGTATAGTACGATGGATGAAAGGGCGGGGCGGCCAAACCCTTCCCGACTTCAGTTTGACGGAAACATCCGCAATCGTCTCCAATCCTATAAGAGCGCGCTTCTGCGCTACGAGCGGTTCTTGGCGGGCGAAGAGGAACGTGTGCCCGAACGGACTGCGGCAGACCCGGAAGTTGTGCCTCAAGAGACGGTCAAGCAAAAGCTGGCGCTAGAGCGCGACATGCAGAATGCCCTGCGCCGCGATATCGACTCGCTCGAACCCGGCTTGCAGATCGTAGATGACGGTGCGGAGCGAGCGGTCGAGACAGGATTCATCGACATCCTATGCCGCGATGCGGCTGGAATGCTCGTCGTGGTGGAACTCAAGGCGGGAAAAGCCGATAGCAGGGCGATCGGTCAAATCCTCGGCTACATGGGCGATCTTCTTGCGGAGGAGGATGCCGGCGTTCGCGGAATCATCGTAGCTCACGAGTTCGACCAACGTACTCGATCCGCCGCGAGAATGACGGGAAGCCTGCAATTGAGGCGGTACCGGGTTGCCTTTCATTTCGAGCGAGACTGACCCGCCATGCAAACCGCCTTCACTCCCGAAGCCCTCCGCGATCCCGACACGGCGCACACCGAGGGCATTGTGCGCAAGTGCGTGCATTGCGGCTTCTGCACGGCGACCTGTCCGACCTACGTGACCCTCGGCAACGAGCTCGATTCGCCGCGCGGGCGCATCTATCTCGTCAAGGAGATGCTGGAGCAGAACCGGCCGGCGGACCGGAAGACGGTCACCCATATCGACCGCTGCCTGTCGTGCCTCGCCTGCATGACGACCTGCCCGTCGGGCGTGAACTACATGCATCTCGTGGACCACGCGCGGGTCCATATCGAGCGGACCTACCGGCGCCCTCTGCCCGACCGGCTGATCCGTCTGATGCTGGCCAAGGTGTTGCCCTATCCCCGTCGCTTCCGCCTCGCGCTCCGGCTGGCGGCGCTCGGGCGGCCGTTCGCCGGGGTGTTCGACGGCATCAAGCCTTTGAAGCCGCTGGCGGCCATGCTCCGTCTCGCGCCCGCCGCGATTCCGCAAGCGCCTGCCCGCCCGGCGGCGGCGGTAAGCGGAACCCGGCGTGTCGCGATCCTCGCGGGTTGCGCCCAGTCGGTGCTCGATCCCGGCATCAACGCCGCGACCGTTCGCCTCCTCGCGCGCTTCGGCGTCGAGACCGTGTCGCCGCCGGGCGAAGGCTGCTGCGGGGCGCTCGTCCACCACATGGGACGCGAGGCGGAGGCGCTCGGCTTCGCCCGCCGCATGGTGGACGCTTGGGTCAGCGAGATAGAAGGGCGGGGGCTGGAGGCGATCGTCGTCACCGCGTCCGGCTGTGGCACCACGATCAAGGACTACGGCCACATGCTGAGGCTCGATCCGGCCTATGCCGAGAAGGCGGCGCGCGTTTCCGCCCTCGCCAAGGACGTGACGGAGTATCTGGCGACGCTCGACCTGCCGGTACCGCTTCAGCCGGTCGATGCCGTCGTCGCCTATCATTCGGCCTGCTCGATGCAGCACGGGCAGAGGATCACGAGCGCGCCCAAGGTGCTGCTGGCGCAAGCCGGCTTCACGGTGCGCGACGTGCCGGAAGGGCACCTCTGCTGCGGCTCGGCCGGCACCTACAACATCCTGCAGCCCGAGATTTCGGCCACGCTGCGTGACCGAAAGGTCGCCAACATCGAGACCGTGAGGCCCGACATCATCGCCACCGGCAATATCGGCTGCATGACGCAGATCGGCTCGGCCACCGCGATCCCGATCGTGCACACGGTGGAGCTTCTCGACTGGGCCTTCGGCGGCGAGAAGCCGGCGGGGCTCGGCGCGTTCGAGCCGCGTTCTTTGCCGGTCGCGGCGGACTAGAAAACGCGAAACGGCCCGCGGGGGGGGCGGGCCGTTCGATAGCGGGTGATGCGCTGCCCGTCAGCCGAAGACGGCCGACAGCAGGCCCTTCTTACCGGCCGGGCGCACGGTGCCCGTTTCCTGCACGATGCGGTTCGGCTGGCCCGGGCCGATCACCACGACCTTCGTGCCCCGTCCGGCGCGCTCGTAGAGGTGCGAGACGTCCTCGTTCATCATGCGGATGCAGCCGGACGACATGTTCAGGCCGATGGTCCAGGGCTGGTTGGTGCCGTGGATGCGGAACATCGAGTCGCCGCCGCCGCGATAGAGATACATGGCGCGGGCGCCGAGCGGGTTCTCCGGACCGCCGGCCATGTAGGCCGGGAGGATGCGGCCCTTGGCCTTCTCGCGGGCGCGCATGGCGGCCGGCGGCGTCCAACCCGGCCATTCGGCCTTGCGGCCGATCGACATCGTGCCGCCCCAGGAGAAGCCGTCCTTGCCCACGCCCACGCCGTAGCGCGTGGCCTGGCCCTTGCCCTCGACGTAGTAGAGGAACTTCTTGTCCGTATCGATCACGATCGTGCCCGGCTTCTCCTTGGTGGAGATGGCGACGGTCTGACGGGCAAAGCGCGCGTCGGGCTTGCGCATCATCTGCGTCTTGCGCTGCACGGTCTCGGTGCGGATGCGCGCGCGGTCGCCCGAAAGCCACCGGCCGCTGGTGTGGTCGTAGACCCGCACCTGGGGCTCGGCGCTGGCGGCGTTCGGCAGGGCAAGCGGCGCAAGGCCCACCATGAGGGCGAGGAGGAGGGGCGTCGTCTTCATGGGCGTGCGTCCTTGTCGTGAGGGCGGAAGGAGAAAGGCGCTGGAGCGATCAGGACCTATGGTGGGCAGCTTGTCAGCCACGCCGAGATCCCGGTTGTGGATTTGCAACCTTGTGTTGCGTTCAGAGCACGACGACGCGCGTGCCGACCCCGACGCGCCCGTAGAGGTCGATGACGTCCTCGTTGCGCATTCGGATGCAGCCGGAGGACACCGACCGGCCGATGGTCCAGGGCTGGTTGGTGCCGTGGATGCGGTAGAGGGTGGAGCCGAGATAGAGGGCGCGCGCGCCGAGCGGGTTCTCCTCGCCGCCCGGCATGTGGGCGGGCAGGATGCGGCCCTTGGCGCGCTCGCGCGCAATCATCTCGGCGGGCGGCGTCCAGCCCGGCCATTCGGCCTTGCGGGTCACCTTGTGGCTGCCGGACCAGCCGAAGCCCTCCTTGCCGACGCCCACGCCATAGCGCATCGCCCGGCCGCCGGCCTCGACGTGGTAGAGGTAGTGGCTGCGCGTATCGACCACGATCGTGCCCGGCGCGTAGTCGCCGCGGTAGTCGACCCGCTGCGGCAGGAAGGCCGGGTCCATGCCGCGCGGCGCCACCTCGCGCGGCGCGGTGGCCCTGCGCGGTGCGGCGAAGGCGGTGGCGAAGACCGGCGCGCCGGTGCGGCGCTCGCGGCGGACCTCGCGCTGGCTGGCCGTGGCGGGGCGTCCGAACACCGTAAGAGCGCGGCCCTTGCGATAGGCGCCGAGCGGCTGCATCGGGCCGCCGCCTTCCGGGATCACGCCGACCGGAATATTGCCCTCGAACACCACCGTTCCCGGCGCGATCGCGGGGCCAAGACGCGGGCGCGCATAGCCCGGCACCACGCCCGAGCCCGGCGAGAGCTGGCGCACCCAGGGCTCGGCGACCGCCGGCGGCACGGCGAGCGGGCGGCGGTCGCGCGCCTCGGCTTCGTGGGCGATGGATCCGATCAGCGTCAGGGCGCAGAGCGCGGGCAACAGGCGCATCGTGAAACCTCGTTCGAGCGGCGCGGCGAAGGGCGCGCGGGACTTGAGGCCGAGGATGCGGAGCCAATCGCCAGCGAATGGTGAATCACGGCGCCGTCGCGAGGGTCTGCACCCGCCTTCCGGCGGGCAGGGTGAACGGGTGGTAAAGGCGGTGAAGCATCTCAAGCGATTGCCCTGCCGGTTTCCGCGCGCTCGGACATTGCGTCGAAGGAAGCCCCCCGGAGGAGCTCTAGCCCCGCACCCGCCGCCGTGCGTCCCGCAGAATCGCCGGCAGAAGGGGAGCTGCCTCGGCCTGGCTCATGCCGGGCGCCAAGCGCGCGTCGTAGAGCATGTTCATCAGCACCCGGTCGTAGGGGCCGAAGCTCGTCAGCTTGGACGTGTCGTTGAAGACGCTGTCGGGCGCGTCCGCGTTGTCGTTGAGGGGCCCGAGACCCTGCAGCACCTCCTCGATCAGGCAGCGACGGAACAGGGCGTCGCCCTCATCCGAGACCACGATCGCGTCCGAGCGCGTGATGCCGGCGCGCGCGTAAGTGGCGCGCACCACGCAGTTGCCGGGCACGCGCAGGAAGGGATTGCGATAGACCTCGCGCCCGACGCGCGCGTACTCGCGGCGATCGACGACGTGGATCACGAAGTTCGCCGCCTCGCCGCCCCGCGCCTCCACGGTTTCCAGCCCGCCGATCTGCCGGCCGATCTGGCGCATGAAGGCGCGCACGCTCGCGCGGCGGTCGGTGGCCGCAAGGTTCTCGATCCGGTAATGCACCGGGCCGGCGAATTTCTTCAGGTAGGTCGAATCGCTGAGGGGACCGGTGATCTCCGCGCCGAAGACCACGGCCTCGAACCCGTCGATGATGGCGGCATCCCCGGGCAGGCGCTGCGCCGCCGCCGGGGCAGCCAGGAGGCCGAGGCTCATGAACGCGAGCGCGCCGAGGCCCCTTGCCATTGCCCTCGCGCCGCGCTTCCCCCAAACCATCGCCTGCATGCCCGCCCTGCCGTCCGCCGGGGGCAGTAGGGCGGTCCGGGAAGCGGGGCGCAAGCGAGGGACGGCGACAGTCCACGGCAAAAGTGCCGCATCGCGCAAATGTGGAGGGCGGGAATGGAGACGGGGGCCGAGATGGACGGACTGAGGCTCGGCGCGGACGGCAGGCCACGCTGCGCCTGGGCGGGCGAGGGTGCGGACTACGTCGCCTACCACGATGCGGAGTGGGGCCGCCCGAGCGCCGACGACGACCGCCTCTACGAGAAGATCTGCCTCGAAGGCTTCCAGTCGGGCCTGTCGTGGATCACGATCCTGAGAAAGCGCGAGAGCTTCCGGCAGAACTTCGCGGGCTTTTCCATCGAGGCCGTCGCCGCGATGGGCGAGGCGGATGTCGAGCGCATCCTGGCGGACCCCGGCGTCGTGCGCCATCGCGGCAAGATCGTGTCCGCGATCGCCAACGCAAAGGCCGCCCGGCGCTTGCGCGACGAGACCGGTGCGTCCCTTGCGGCCTTCCTCTGGCGCTTCGAGCCGCCGGCCGACGAGCGGCCGGAGCGGATGACGGCCGGGTGGATGCGCGCCAAACCGCTGGTGCCGGCGTCCACGCGCCTCGCGAAAGCGCTGAAGAGCCGGGGCTTCACCTTCTTCGGTCCGACCACGGCCTATGCCTTCATGCAGTCGATGGGCTTCGTGAACGATCATCTGGAGGGCTGCTGCATGCGCGACGAATGCGAGCGGGCGCGGCGCGCCTTCGTGCGGCCCGCATAAGTCCTGCAAACCTTGCCGCTCGGGGCGGGGATGGGCTAGGACGCGTGCAATTCGCACATAGTCCAGCGGGGCGTTCCGATCGCTCCGCCCCGTCACGTCTGGAACGATCCCATGGCCCCGAAGAAGCCCACCCGCGTGAAGGCGCGCCAGCCGCGCGGCTTCGTGGATCGCAGCGCCGGCGATCTCTACGCGCAGGACCGCATGCTGGCGACCATCCGCCATGTCTACGAGACCTACGGCTTCGAGCCGGTGGAGACGCCCTTCTTCGAATACACCGACGCGCTCGGCAAGTTCCTGCCCGACAGTGACCGCCCCAACGAGGGCGTCTTCTCGCTTCAGGACGACGACGAGGAGTGGCTGTCTCTCCGTTACGACCTGACGGCGCCGCTGGCGCGGCATGTCGCGGAGAATTTCGAGGAGCTACCGAAGCCCTACCGCTCCTACCGGGCGGGCTACGTCTTCCGCAACGAGAAGCCGGGTCCCGGCCGCTTCCGCCAGTTCATGCAGTTCGACGCCGACATCGTGGGCGCGCCGAACGTCTCGGCCGACGCCGAGATGGCCATGATGATGGCCGACACGATGGAGGCGCTCGGCATTGCGCGCGGCCAGTACGTGATCCGGGTCAACAACCGGAAGGTGCTGGACGGCATCCTCGACGCCATCGGCCTCGAGGGCGACCAGGGGCGGCGGCTGACCGTGCTGCGCGCGCTCGACAAGTTCGACAAGTTCGGCGCGGCGGGCGTGCGCCTGCTGCTGGGTGCCGGCCGCCTCGACGAGAGCGGCGGCAAGGGCGACTTCACCAAGGGCGCCGAGCTCTCGGACGACGTCATCGCGCGCGTTCTCAGGATCTTCGACGCGGATGGGCTGTCGGGCGTGGCGGATGCCTTCGGCGGTCATCCGGGAGTCGATGGCGGCCTCGACGAACTCTCCCAGATAGAGAGCTTCGCGCGCACCGCGGGCTATGATGTCGATCGCGTCAAGATCGACCCCTCCGTCGTGCGCGGCCTCGAATATTACACCGGCCCCGTCTTCGAGGCGGAGCTTCTCTTCGACGTCGTCAACGAGAAGGGCCAGAAGGTGCAGTTCGGCTCGGTCGGCGGCGGCGGTCGCTATGACGGGCTCGTCTCGCGCTTCCTTTCCACTCCGGTGCCCGCCACCGGCTTCTCGATCGGCGTCTCGCGCCTCCAGACCGCGCTGAAGAACCTCGGCCGCCTCGAAGGCGAGCGCCGCACCGGCCCCGTGGTCGTCACCGTGATGGATCGCGACCGGATGGCCGACTACCAGGCGATGGCCGCAAAGCTGCGTGCCGCCTTGAACGGACCCGGACAGCCCGTGGTGCCGGTCGAGGTGTTCCAGGGCAACCCGAAGCAGTTCGGCAAGCAGCTGCAATACGCCGACCGGCGCGGCGCGCCCGTGGTCGTCATCCAGGGCGGCGACGAGAAGGCGGCCGGAAAGGTGCAGGTCAAGGACCTCGCGCTCGGCAAGGAGCTGTCCGCCGGCATCGAGGACAACGCCGAATGGCGCGAGATGCGCGCCGGTCAGGAGCTGGTCGACGAGGGCGATCTCGTGCAGGCGGTCGAGGCGATCCTCGCACGCGCCGGTGGGGCGGCCTGACGCGATGAGCCTCCTGTCCGGTTCAGGCGCGGCGCGGCCGGACGGCGGTGCGCCGTTCGACGCGGCCCTCGCGGCGCTGTTCGCCGAGCTCGGCGCCGTTCTCGTCGAGACGCCGCTTCTCCAGCGTGCCGAGCCGTATCTCGACACGGCGGGTGAGGACCTGCGCCGGCGCATCTTTCTCACGCGTGGCGAGGGCGGCGAGACGCTATGCCTGCGCCCCGACTTCACGATCCCCGTGTGCCTCGCCCATATCGAGGGCGCGGCCGGCCTGCCGCGCCGCTACGCCTACAACGGCCCCGTGTTTCGCCAGCGCCGCGGCGAGACGGCGGAGTTCCGGCAGGCCGGCATCGAGAACCTCGGCCAGACCGACCGCGCGAGCGCCGACGCCCACGCGCTGGCCGAGGCGTTGGCCGCCCTGCGCGCCTGCGGGCTCGAAGCGGAGCTCGCGGTCACGGTCGGCGACCAGGCGCTGTTCGAGGCCTTCCTGACCGCGCTCGACCTGCCGGCCGGCTGGCAACGCCGGCTGGTGCGCTGCTTCGGCCGCGACGATCTTCTCCAAGGCGCGCTCGCAGCCCTGTCGCGCGAGGCGACCGGCGACCCGCTCGACCTCGACCCCGCCGTGCGCGCCCTTCTGCGCGCAGGATCCTCGGCGGCGCTCGCGGACCACGTGCGGGGGATGATGGAGGAGGGCGGGCTGCCCCCCCATCGCGGTCGCAGCCCGGAGGAGATCGCCGAGCGGCTGATCGAGAAGATGGCGCTCGCCAACACGCGCCTGCGCGCATCCTATCTCGATCGTCTCGGCGCTTTTCTCGCGCTCGACTGCCCGCTCGCCGAGGCGCCGGCGCGGCTGGAGGCGCTGGAGGCGGAATCGGGCGTCGAGTTCGGCGCGGCGCTGGCCTTTCTGCAGGCCCGCAACGCCGCGCTCAAGGCGCTCGGCGTCGATCTCGCGCCCTTTCGCTACCGCGCCGCCTTCGGGCGGCCGATCGACTACTACACGGGCCTTGTGTTCGAGATGAGCTGCGGCACGGCCGAGCCGCTGGCGGCGGGCGGGCGCTACGATCGCCTCGTATCCTATCTCGGCGCGCCCGAGCCGATTCCGGCGGTCGGCTTCTCGCTCTGGCTCGACCGGATCGCGGCCCTTCAGGAGGCCCGCCCGTGACCCTGACCCTCGCCATTCCCTCCAAGGGCCGTCTCAAGGACCAGTGCGTCGGCGCGCTGGCGAAAGCCGGCATCACCGTCCATCCGAGCGATGACGCCCGCTCCTATCGCACGCGCGTCGAGGGCGCCGAGGGTCTGGAGGTGCTGCTCCTGTCTGCCTCCGAGATCGCGCGCGAATTGCGCGACGGGGCGATCGACCTTGGCGTCACCGGCGAGGACCTCCTGCGCGAGACCATGCCCGACTTCGACGGGCGCGGGCGCATCGTCTCGCGCCTCGGCTTCGGCCATGCCGACGTGGTGGTGGCGGTGCCCGAAAGCTGGATCGACGTCGAGACCATGGAAGACCTCGGCGACGTCGCGGCCACGTTCCGTGCCCGGCACGGGCGACGGCTGCGCATCGCCACGAAATACTGGCGGCTGGCCCAAGGCTTCTTCACGAAGGCCCACGGCATCCAGAGCTACCGGATCGTCGAAAGCCTCGGGGCCACGGAGGGCGCGCCGGCGGCCGGTTCGGCCGACATCATCGTCGACATCACCTCGACCGGATCGACGCTCACCGCCAACCGTCTGCGGGTTCTGCGCGACGGCGTGATCCTTCGCTCGGAAGCCTGCCTCGCGCTCGCCCATCGGCCGGATGCCGGGCCGGAGCTCGGCGCGCTCCTCGCACGGTTCTGAAACACGAAAACGGCCGCCCCGAGGGCGGCCGTCGATCTGGCGCGAGGATGATCGAGCATCAGATGCGTGCGAGCGTCGCGCCGCCCCGGCGGGCGTCCAGCGAATAGGCGCCGGCGCCGACCGCGCCGAGGATGAGGAAGCCGCCGGCGAGGCCGAGGTTCTTCATGAGCGAGGTGGACTGGTCGGGCCCGAGATGGGCGAGAAGGCCGGTGGCCACGCAGAAGGCGGCCAGAACGTAGGCCACGATCCGGGTCTGGAAGCCGACGAGGATCGCAAGGCCGCCGAAGAACTCCAGTGCGCCCACGAGATAGGCCATGGCGACGCCGCCCGGCACGCCGAGGCTGCCGAGGTAACCGGCGAAGCCGGCGGCGCCCGTCAGCTTGCCGAAACCGGAGACGATGAAGAGGATCGACAGGAGAATGCGTCCGACGAGGATCGCGGCGGGGTTCATGTTCGGGCTCCGTTGAGCGTTGCGACGGTGTGTCGGTACGAACTTGTGGCCGAACATGCGGGCCTGGGATAGGCCTGCGACGCGCGACTGTTCGTCAACGGAAATCGAACCAATCGCGCTGATTGGCAGGCGGAAACGCGACAATCACCGCTCGCGGGACCTTGGTCCTGCTCCGAAGGGTTTGCTCTCCGGAAGTTTGCCCTAGCTGGCTAAAGAAGCCGTCCGCCGCCGCAAAACGGTTTTGGCCGTTCTCCGACCCTGCTCGCCGTTCGTTCTTTCGTCCCGTATCCATCGATCAAGGCCTTCATGACTTCCAAGATACGCCCGCAGGTCTTCTTTCCGGCCAGTGGCATCATCGCAGCGCTCGTGCTCGTCGGCGTGCTCTTCCCACGCAACGCCGAGCGCATCTTCGGGGGCGTGCAGGCGTTCGTCCTGGATACGTTCGGCTGGTTCTATCTCCTTGCGGTCGGCATCCTTCTCTTTTCCGTCCTGTTCTTCGCCCTCAGCCGTTTCGGTCGCCTGAAGCTCGGCCCGGACGATGCGGAACCGGACTATCCCTACGTGTCCTGGCTCGCCATGCTGTTTGCCGCCGGCATGGGCATCGGCCTGATGTTCTATGCCGTGGCCGAACCCGTGCTGCACTATTCCGTGCCGCCCGAAGCCGAGCCGCGCACGATCGAAGCCGCCCGGCAGGCGATGGAGTTCACCTTCTTCCACTGGGGCGTGCATGCCTGGGCGGTGTACGCGGTCGTCGGTTTGTCGCTTGCCTATTTCTCGTTCCGCTACAACCTGCCGCTGACGATCCGGTCCGGCTTCTATCCCCTGATCCGCGAGCGCATCGACGGGCCGATCGGCCACGCCGTGGATGTCTTCGCGATCTGTGGAACGGTGTTCGGCATCGCGACCTCGCTGGGGCTCGGCGTCCTGCAGATGAACGCCGGCCTCAACCATCTCCTCGGCGTTCCCGAGGCGGTCTGGGTGCAGATCCTCCTGATCGCCGTCGTGATGGGCGCGGCCACGCTGTCGGTCGTCTCGGGCCTCGACGCCGGCGTGCGCCGCCTGTCCGAGGGCAACCTGATCCTCGCGATCCTCCTGATGCTCTTCGTGCTGGTGGTGGGGCCGACCACCTTCCTGTTCAAGGCCTTCGTCCAGAACATCGGCACCTATCTCGACGACCTCCTGCCGCGCACCTTCACGCTCTACGCCTACGAGCCGCGCGGCTGGATCAGCGACTGGACCCTGTTCTACTGGGCCTGGTGGATCTCCTGGTCGCCGTTCGTCGGCATGTTCATCGCGCGCATCTCGCGCGGGCGCACGGTGCGCGAGTTCGTGCTCGGCGTCCTGTTCGTGCCGTCCGCCTTCACGTTCTTCTGGATGACGGTGTTCGGCAATTCGGCCATCGCGCTCGATCTCGGGCCGGCCGCCGGCGCCATCGCCAGCGAGGTGCAGGCGAACCTGTCGGTCGCCCTGTTCCAGTTCTTCGAATACCTGCCCTTGAGCGGCGTCACCTCGACGCTGGCGGTGGCGCTCGTCGGCGTCTTCTTCGTGACCTCGGCGGATTCGGGCTCGCTGGTGGTGGATTCGCTGGCCTCCGGCGGCGCCGACGACACGCCGGTCTGGCAACGCATCTACTGGTGCATCCTCCAGGGAAGCGTCGCGGCGCTGCTGCTCCTCGCCGGCGGTCTCGTCGGGCTGCAGACCATGACGCTGATCGCGGCGCTTCCGTTCGCGGTGATTCTGCTCCTGCTCGCCTTCGGCCTCCTGCGCGGCATGCAGGCCGACGTGGCACGCCTGACCGAGCATCGACAGGCACAGCCGGCGATCGCGGTGCGTGGGGCGAACTGGCAGGCGCGCCTCGGCGCGATCCTCCACGAGCCGACGAGGCGCGACGTGACGCGCTTCGTCGAGACCACGGCGCAGCCCGCCCTCACCGAAGTGCGGGACGAACTGGTGCGGCGCGGCCTGCCGGCGGAACTGACGGTGGGCGAGGACGGGCAGGTGGCCCTCACCGTTCCGGCGGAGGGAGCGCGCGACTTCCTCTACGGGATCGAGCCGACGGCGCAACCGGCGATGGTCTTCTCGGCCGCCGACACGCGGGTCTCCCCGGCCGGTCGGCGGATGGTCTGGTCGGCCCGCACGCTCTTTTCGGACGGCAGCCGCGGCTACGACGTGATCGGCTTCACCAAGGCGGACCTCCTGGCCGACGTCCTGGCGCAGTTCGAGCGCTACCAGCTGCTGATGCAGGCGCAGAGCACGCAGCTCTACACCGCCTCCCCGGCCGCCCGCACCTGAAACGAAGAAGGGCCGCGCGAGGCGGCCCTTTTCCATTCGATTCGAGGAGCCGCTCAGCCCGGACGCGTCATCGCCGCCGGATCGACGATCCGGTCGTAGTCCTCGCCCGATACGAGGCCGGAGGCGAGGGCCTCCTCGCGCAGCGTCGTGCCCTTCTTGTGGGCGGTCTTGGCGATCGTTGCGGCGTTGTCGTAGCCGATCGTCGGCGCCAGGGCCGTCACCAGCATCAACGACTGCTGCATCAGGGACTTGATGCGGTCCTCGTTGGCCTGGATGCCGTCGACGCAATGCTCGCGGAACGAGTCCATCCCGTCGGCGAGAAGCCGGATCGAGGACAGGACGGCGTTGGCGATCACCGGCTTGAAGACGTTGAGCTCGAAATGCCCCTGGGACGAGGCGACCGTCACCGTGGTCTCGTGGCCGAACACCTCGGCGCACAGCATGGTGAGGGCCTCGGCCTGCGTCGGGTTGACCTTGCCCGGCATGATCGAGGAGCCGGGCTCGTTCTCGGGCAGCGACAGCTCGCCGAGGCCAGAGCGCGGGCCGCTCCCCAGGAAGCGGATGTCGTTGGCGATCTTGAAGAGATCGGTCGCCAGCGCGTTGAGCGAGCCGTGGAAGAAGGTCAGCGCGCCGTGAGAGGCGAGCGCCTCGAACTTGTTCTCCGCCGTGCGGAAGGGCAGGCCCGTGAGCTTGGCGATCTCGTCGGCGATCTTCACGTCGAAGCCGACCGGGGCGTTGAGGCCCGTGCCGACGGCCGTACCGCCCTGCGCCAGCGCGTAGACGTCCTCGATCGCCTGTTCGATGCGGCGCTTGCCGAGCTTCAGCGCGGCGGCGTAGCCCGAGAACTCCTGGCCGAGCGTGATCGGCGTCGCGTCCTGTGTATGCGTGCGCCCGATCTTGATGATGTGGTCGAAGGCCTTCGCCTTGGCGTCGAGCGCGGCATGCAGCTTGTCGATCGCCGGCAGCACGCGCTTCGTTGCCTCGATCGCGACGGCTACGTGGATCGCGGTCGGGAACACGTCGTTGGACGACTGGCCCATGTTGACGTGATCGTTCGGATGGACCGGCTTCTTCGAGCCCATCTCGCCGCCCAGCGCCTCGATGGCGCGGTTGGAGATGACCTCGTTGACGTTCATGTTGGTCTGCGTGCCCGAGCCGGTCTGGTAGACCACGAGCGGGAAATGGTCGTCGAGCGCGCCGGAGATCACCTCGTCGGCGGCCGCGACGATCGCGTCGGCAAGTTCGGGCGAGAGCTTGCCGTAGCCCTGGTTGACGCGCGCGGCCGCCTTCTTGACGGTGGCCAGCGCGTGGATCACGGCGATCGGCTGCCGGTCGGTGCCGATGCGGAAGTTGTTGAGCGAGCGCTCGGTCTGGGCGCCCCAATAGCGGTCGGTGGCCACGTCGATCGCGCCGATGGAATCGGTCTCGCGCCTGGTGCTGGTCATCGCATTCCCCTTGGAAGCCGCCCGGGATGGGCCGGGCCGTCAGGGGCGCGGTTACCATGCCGCGCAGGGCGGCGGAACCCGTTCCGCATACGAAAAAACCGGCCTTCCGGCCGGCTTTTCCCACTCAAACGATTCGTATGCGCTCAGTGCTTCTTGAGGCCGATCTCGTCCTTCATGGCGTCCTTGACCTTGCCGTAGTTCTTCTGGGTCTTGCCCTCGGCCTGATCCGCCATGCCCTCGGCCTGAAGACGGTCATTGCCGACGATCTTGCCGGCCGCTTCCTTGACCTTGCCGCCGAGTTCCTTGGCGCCACCCTGGACCTGATTCTTGTCGACCATGACTTCGCTCCGTTCGTTTGTGGGCCAGCGTTGCTGGCGTCGGCTAAAGAACGGGAGCGACGTTGATCGGTTCCTGGCTCAAGATTACATTTGTGTAAGGAGCGCGACGATCTGCTGGACGCACAGGACGCAGATCAGAAGGCCGACGATGCGAAGAAGAAGGCGCTCGGGGATCCGCCGCACGGCGTAGCCCGCGAGCGGCGCCGCCAGGATTCCGCCGGCGATCAGCCCAAGGACCGAAAGGGCGTGGTCCGACAGGTCGCCGGCCTCCTCCCAGTGTCCGGTCACGAGGGCCAGGAGGAACGAGAGCGAAACGGCGAGGGTGACGAGGAACTCCGCCGCGTTCACCGTGCCGATGACGTAGCGCGGCTGCCCGCCGGCCCCGAGAAGGCCCGAGGTGACGATCGGCCCCCATCCGCCGCCCCCGACCGAATCCAGAAACCCGCCGGCGGCTCCCAGCGGTGGCACCAGATGCATCGGGGTGGCCGCGCGCGGCATCCGGCGGAACGATCGAAGCGTCAGGATGGCGCCGATGACCCCGAGATAGGCGGCGACGAAGGGGCGGATGGTGGAGCCGTCCACGGAGGTCAGGACATAGGTGCCCAGGACGCCGCCGAGGATGCCGAAGGGCACGAGGCGCCAGAACAGCTTCCAGTCGATGTTGCGGTTGGCGATATGGGCGGTGCCGGACGCCGCCGTCGTGAACAGTTCGGCCGTATGGACGGAGGCGGAGGCGACCGAAGGCGGCACGCCGAACCCGAGAAGCACGGTGGAGGAGATGACGCCGTAGGCCATGCCGAGCGCGCCGTCGACGAGCTGGGCCAGCGCGCCGACGAAGAAGAAGATGAAGAACTCGCTCAAACCCGCCCCCGTCATGCGCCCCGAGGGCTTATGGGGGCGGGAGGGCCGGCGTGGCAATGCACAGGCCCGTGCAAATCCGTAGGAGGGACGCTAGGTTAGAGGACGGGATAAGGGAACGCCGCCCATGAGCCTTGCCAAGGAGAAGCCCTACTTCGCCTCGCCCACCGACTACGAGGACGACTTCCACGCCTGGGCCTTCGAGCAGGCCGAGCTCCTGCGCCTCAAGCGCTTCGGGGAAGTGGATCTCGCCAATCTCGTGGAAGAGGTGGAAAGCATGGGGCGCGAGCAGCGGCATGCCCTTCGTTCGAGCTACCGCGTCCTGATCGCGCATCTCCTCAAGGGGCAGTTCCAACCGACGCGGCGCTCGCGGTCGTGGCAACTGACGATCCTGCGCGAGCGCGGCAACATCATCGACCGCGAACAGGACAACCCGTCCCTGAGGGCGATCGCCGAGGCGATTGCGGACGAGGCCTATCGAACGGCGCGACGCGAGGCATCCGTCGAGACCCGCCTGCCGCTCGAAACATTTCCGCTCGGCTGCCCCTATTCGCTCGACCAGCTTCGCGACCAGGATTTCCTGCCGGATTGAGAACGGGAATTCGGCAGGCTCACCTTAGATCCAGGCTTCATGCAAAAGGCCCGACGGATCGCTCCGCCGGGCCTTGTCGTGTTCGATGAGCAGTAGCCCGGGACTTGGAAGTCCATCCCGCCGCCTGAAACTGGGCCTGCCCGGTTTCGGCACCCTTGGGAATGGGCGGCGTTACGGACTTCCGCATCCTATCGGACTTAGAAGTCCATGCCGCCACCTGAAACCGGGCCTGCCCGGTTTCGGCACCCCTGGGAGTGGGCGGCTTTACGGCCTTCCGCGTCCTATCGGACTTGGAAGTCCATGCCGCCACCTGAAACCGGGCCTGCCCGGTTTCAGCACCCCTGGGAATGGGCGGCTTTACGGCCTTCCGCATCCAGCGGGACTTAGAAGTCCATGCCGCCCATGCCGCCCATGCCGCCGCCCGGCATCGCCGGAGCGCCCGAGTCCTTCTTCGGGGCCTCGGAGATCATGGCTTCGGTGGTGACGAGGAGACCCGCGACCGAGGCCGCGTCCTGCAGCGCCGAGCGCACGACCTTGACCGGGTCGACGATGCCGGCCTGGATCATGTCGCCGTATTCGGCGGTCTGGGCGTTGTAGCCGAAGGTCACCGACGTGTTGTCGAGGATCTTGCCGACCACGATCGACCCTTCGCCACCGGCGTTCTGGACGATCTGACGGATCGGGGCCTGGAGCGCCTTGCGGACGATGGCGATGCCGGCGTCCTGATCGGCGTTCTCGCCCTTGAGATCGACCGAGTTGGAGGCACGCAGGAGGGCGACGCCGCCGCCGGCCACGATGCCTTCTTCAACGGCCGCGCGGGTCGCGTTGAGGGCGTCGTCGACGCGGTCCTTCTTTTCCTTGACCTCGACCTCGGTCGAGCCGCCGACGCGGATCACCGCGACGCCGCCCGCGAGCTTGGCCAGGCGCTCCTGGAGCTTCTCGCGATCGTAGTCCGAGGTGGTCTCCTCGATCTGCTGCTTGATCTGCGAAACGCGGGCCTTGATGCCGTCACCCTCGCCCGAACCGTCGACGATGGTGGTGTTCTCCTTGGTGATGGAGACCTTCTTGGCGCGGCCGAGCATGTCGAGCGTGACGTTCTCGAGCTTGATGCCGAGGTCCTCGGAGATGACCTGGCCGCCCGTGAGGATCGCGATGTCCTCGAGCATCGCCTTGCGGCGATCGCCGAAGCCCGGCGCCTTGACGGCGGCGATCTTCAGGCCGCCGCGCAGCTTGTTGACGACGAGCGTGGCCAGAGCCTCGCCCTCGACGTCCTCGGCGATGATGACGAGCGGACGCGACGACTGCACCACGGCCTCGAGGACCGGAAGCATCGCCTGGAGGTTGGAGAGCTTCTTCTCGTGCAGGAGGATGTAGGCGTCCTCGAGGTCGGCCACCATCTTCTCGGCGTTGGTCACGAAGTACGGCGAGAGGTAGCCGCGGTCGAACTGCATGCCCTCGACGACTTCGAGCTCGGTCTCGGCGGTCTTGGCTTCCTCGACGGTGATGACACCCTCGTTGCCGACCTTCTGCATCGCCGAGGCGATCATCTGGCCGATTTCCTTCTCGCCGTTGGCGGAGATGGTGCCGACCTGGGCGACCTCGTCGGAGGTCTCGATCTTGCGGGCCGAGGCAATGAGCGTCTCGACGACCTTGGCGACCGCCTGGTCGATGCCGCGCTTGACGTCCATCGGGTTCATGCCGGCGGCCACGGCCTTGGCGCCCTCGCGAACGATCGCCTGGGCGAGAACGGTCGCGGTGGTGGTGCCGTCACCGGCCTTGTCGTTGGTCTTCGAGGCCACTTCGCGCACCATCTGGGCGCCCATGTTCTCGAACTTGTCCTCGAGCTCGATCTCCTTGGCGACGGACACGCCGTCCTTGGTGATCCGCGGAGCGCCGAACGACTTGTCGATCACGACGTTGCGGCCCTTGGGGCCGAGCGTGACCTTCACCGCGTCGGCGAGGATGTCGACGCCGCGCAGCATGCGCTCGCGCGCGTCACGGCCGAACTTGACTTCTTTGGCTGCCATTTTCGTTCTCTCCTGGGGCGCGGCCTTTCAGGCTGCTGCTCCCGTTAGGGTTTGAGAATTGCTGTTCGAAACCGAAGGTTCAGCCGACGATCCCGAGGATGTCGGATTCCTTCATGATCAGGAGGTCTTCGCCGCCGAGCTTGATCTCGGTGCCGGACCACTTGCCGAACAGGATGCGGTCGCCGGCCTTGACCTCCAGCGGGTTGACCTTGCCGGTCTCGTCGCGCGCGCCGGCGCCGACCGCCACGATTTCGCCTTCCTGCGGCTTCTCCTTGGCGGTGTCCGGAATGATGATGCCGCCAGCGGTCTTCGATTCGGACTCGACGCGCCGCACGACGACGCGGTCATGCAAGGGGCGGAAGTTCACATTGGCCATCTCGGTCGAACCTTCTCAAAAGGCTTGATGAAGAAACAGGCCGCCGGGGCGCGCCCGTTCCGATCTCTGGCACTCAAGAGCCTCGAGTGCTAACGAGGCGGGAGATAGGGGATCGGCCCCGCCTCTGTCAAGGGCGGGACCAGTTTCGCACAAGGTCGCAAGCGGTCCGCATCGCTTGACCCGGCACCCTGCGCTCCAGTATCGCGGGGCCCTGTTTGCGGGAAGGCGGAGCCACGTGATGACCGAGAGCGCGATGCGCGCGATCCGGAGCCTCGACGAGGTGCTGTCCGGCTACGACGCCCTGTTCTGCGACGTGTGGGGCGTGGTTCACGACGGAGTGGCGAGCCACCCGGCGGCCGTGGCCGCGCTGACGGCCGCACGCCGCGCCGGCAAAAAGGTGGTTCTCCTCACCAATTCGCCGCGGCTGAACGACGGCGTCGAGCGGCAGATCGCGGGCCTCGGCGTGACGCGCGAGGCCTTCGACGCCATCGTCACCTCCGGCGACGCGACGCGCGCCCTGATCGAGGCCGGCTCGCGTCATGTCCTCCACATCGGCCCCGAGCGCGACCTCGACATCTTCGGCGGTCTCGGCCTGTCGCTGGAGAGCGAGGCGGGGGCGCAGGTGATCGTCTGCACCGGGCTCGCCGACGACCGCTCAGAGGATCCGGAGACCTACCGCCCGCTTCTCGAGCGGCTCGCCGATCGCGGCCTGCCGATGATCTGCGCCAACCCCGACATCGTGGTTCATGTCGGCGACCGGCTGATCCCCTGCGCCGGTGCCGTCGCCGCGATCTACGCGGAGATCGGCGGCACGGTGCATCTGGCGGGCAAGCCGCACGCGCCGATCTATGCCGTGGCGCGCCGGGCGGGCGGCGAGGAGGCGCGCGTTCTGTGCATCGGCGACGGACTGATGACCGATGTGCTGGGCGCCAACAATCACGGCGCCGACTGCCTCTTCATCTCGCACGGCATTCATCGCGACGAGCTGGCCGACGTGATCGGGGATCCCGTGCTCCTGTCCGCCGAGCTTCTCGCGCGCGGCGTCGGGGCGCGCTACGTCATGCCCGCGCTGCGATGAGCGAGGCTCACGCCGCGACGGGCGGACCGGCGAGGCGGGTCCCGGGCGCCGGGGCGCTCGCGTCCGAGCTGCGGGGCGGCGTCGTTGCCATCGGCAATTTCGACGGCGTCCACCGCGGCCATCAGGCCGTGGTGGAGACGTTGTCGGCGCTTTGCGGTGCCGAGGCGACGCCGCGCCTCGTTCTGACCTTCGAGCCGCATCCCCGCACCGCGTTCCGGCCGCAGCATCCCGTGCCGCGCCTGACGCCGGCGCCGTTGAAGGCGCGCCTGTTCGGGCATCTGGGCGTCGACGCCGTCGTCGAGCAGCGCTTCGACATGGAATACGCCTCGCATCCCGCCGAGGCCTTCATCGCGGAAACGCTCCATCGCGACCTCGGCGCGCGTCATCTCGTCGTCGGCTACGACTTCCGCTTCGGCGCCCGGCGGCAGGGCGACGTCGATTTCCTGCGTGCGCGCGGCGCCGAACTCGGCATCGGCGTCACCTCGATCGCCCCCTTCGTCGACGAGGGCGGGAACACCGTGTCCTCCAGCCGCATCCGGGAGGACCTGATGAACGGCGACGTCGCGGCGGCCGCCGGCCTCCTCGGCTACCGCTGGACGATCGAGGGCACGGTCAGCCACGGCGCCAAGCTGGGGCGCACGCTCGGCTATCCCACCGCCAATATGGTGCTGCCCGACGACGGGCTGCTCGCGCACGGCATCTACGCCGTGCGTCTGCGGCGGGCCGACGGGACGCTGCACGACGGAGTGGCGAGCTACGGCCGGCGCCCGACCTTCGACAACGGCGCGGCCCTCTTCGAGACCTTTCTGTTCGATTTCTCGGGCGACCTCTATGGCGAGGCGGTGTCGGTCTCGCTCTTCGGCTTCATCCGGGGTGAGGAGCGTTTCGATACGGCCGAGGCTCTCGTGGCGCGCATGGATGTGGACGCGCAGGAGGCGCGCGCGCTTCTTGCGGGCGCCCGGCCTCTTTCGGCCCTGGATGCCGCCGTCGCGTTCTGAAACACGAAAAGTCCTTGGAACGGAGCCGCTCCGTTTGATAGAGAGCGGCGATGGACAGAACGGCCGCCCTGCCGCACGGCGCCCCCGCGCGCTTGCGCCTGCGAATTAGCCGCCCGGTTCCGCGCCGGCGCTGACAGGCGCCGCCGGAGCCGGGACGACGTGCCGCGCCCGAACGCCCCCGCGTTTCGGACGCCCTGCCTTCTTCGTCGCCGCATGCACCGGGCTCGAGCCCGCAGACGCGTCGCGACGCTCCTTCGAAAAGATCGCTGCCATGACCGACCGTCCCGAGACCGACTACGCCAAGACCCTGTTCCTGCCCGAGACCGAGTTCCCGATGCGCGCGGGCCTGCCCGCCGCCGAGCCGAAATGGATCGAGCGCTGGGACGAGATGGACCTCTACGGGACGCTGCGGGCCGAGTCCGCCGGCCGGCCGAAATACGTCCTCCACGACGGCCCCCCTTACGCCAACGGCCATCTCCACATCGGCCACGCGCTGAACAAGGTGCTGAAGGACGTCATCACCCGCTCCTTCCAGATGCGGGGATACGATGCCAACTACGTGCCTGGCTGGGACTGCCACGGCCTGCCGATCGAATGGAAGATCGAGGAGGAGAACTACCGCGCCAAGGGCCGGCAGAAGCCCGACCTCCTCGACTCCACGGCGATGATCGCCTTCCGCCGCGAGTGCCGCGCCTATGCCGAACACTGGGTGGGCGTCCAGTCGGGCGAGTTCCGCCGGCTCGGCGTCGAGGGCGACTTCCGGAATCCGTACCTCACGATGAACTTCGAGGCCGAGGCGGTGATCGCCGGGGAACTCCTGAAGTTCGCCATGTCGGGCCAACTCTATCGCGGCTCCAAGCCCGTGATGTGGTCGGTGGTCGAGAAGACCGCGCTCGCCGAGGCGGAGGTCGAGTATCACGACCACGAGTCCGACACGATCTGGGTGAAATTCCCGGTGCGCCCGGCGGCCAACGGCTATGCGGCGGCATTCGGCAGCGGCATGTCGAGCTTTCCGAAGGCGGGCGCGCCCGACGTCGGGCCGCTCGACGGGGCGAGCGTGGTGATCTGGACGACCACACCCTGGACCATCCCCGGCAACCGCGCGATCGCCTATTCCCCGCGCGTCGCCTACGGCCTCTACGAGGTCACGGCGCCGGACGAAGCGCAGAACCCGCGCTGGGCGGGCCAGGGCGAGCGGCTGGTGCTGGCCGATGCGCTGGCCGCGGACGTCTTCGCGAAGGCGCGCGTGCCCGACGGCGGCGTCCGCCGCCTGCGCGATGTTTCGGCGTCCGAGCTGGACGCGATCCTGTGCGACCATCCGCTCAAGGGTCTGGCTGGCGCCTACGGTTTCGCCGTGCCGCTTCTCGCCGGCGACCACGTGACCGACGAGGCCGGCACCGGCTTCGTGCACACCGCGCCGAGCCACGGCCGCGAGGACTTCGACGTCTGGATCGCCTCGCGCCGCGCGATCGAGGCGCGCGGACTGGATTCGGCGATCCCCTTCCCGGTGGACGACGACGGCTTCTACACCAAGGACGCGCCAGGCTTCGGACCGGAGGCGGAGGGCGGGGCCGCGCGCGTCATCGACGACAAGGGCAAGAAGGGCGACGCCAACAAGCGCGTCATCGACGCGCTGGTGGCCGCCGGACGGCTGCTCGCCCGCGGTCGCCTCAAGCACTCCTACCCGCATTCCTGGCGTTCGAAGAAGCCGGTGATCTTCCGCAACACGCCGCAGTGGTTCGTCCACATGGACAAGAATCTCGGCGGCTACGGCCTCGAAGGGGCGAAGCCCGTTGGCGGCGACAGCTTGCGCGAGCGCGCCCTGCGCGCCATCGACGAGACGCGCTTCGTGCCGGCCTCCGGCCAGAACCGCCTGCGCGGTATGATCGCCGACCGGCCGGACTGGGTCCTGTCGCGCCAGCGCGCCTGGGGCGTGCCGATCTGCGTCTTCGTCGACGAGGACGGCGAGGTTCTGAAGGACGAGGCGGTGAACGCCCGCATCACGCAAGCTTTTGAGAAGGAGGGCGCCGACGCCTGGTTCGCGGACGGCGCCAAGGAGCGCTTCCTCGGCAACGAGCACGATGCCGCCCGCTGGACCATGGTGCGCGACATCCTCGACGTCTGGTTCGATTCCGGCTCGACCCACGCCTTCTGCCTGGAGAAGCGCCCCGACCTGAAATGGCCGGCCGATCTTTACCTCGAAGGCTCCGACCAGCATCGCGGCTGGTTCCATTCCTCGCTTCTGGAGAGCTGCGGCACGCGCGGCCGCGCGCCCTACGACGCCGTTCTCACGCACGGTTTCGTGATGGACGAGGAGGGGCGCAAGATGTCGAAGTCGCTCGGCAACGTCGTCACCCCCCAGGAGGTGATCTCGCAGTCGGGCGCCGACATCCTGCGCCTCTGGGTCGTGTCGTCGGACTATTCCGAGGATCTGCGCCTCGGCAAGACGATCCTCCAGACCAATGTCGACGCCTATCGCAAGCTGCGCAACACGATCCGCTGGATGCTCGGCACGCTCGCGCACGACCGCGGCGACGAGGTGCCGCTCGCCGAGATGCCCGAGCTCGAGCGGCTGATGCTGCACCGGCTCGCCGAGATCGAGGCGGTGGTGCTGAAGAGCTATGACGCCTTCGACTTCAAGCGCATCGCCCGCACGCTGCTCGACTTCATGGTGGTGGAGCTCTCGGCCTTCTACTTCGACATCCGCAAGGACGCGCTCTACTGCGACGCGCCGTCCTCAGGTCGCCGCCGGGCCGCGCTGCAGGTGGTGCGCATCCTGTTCGACCGGCTGGTGACCTGGCTCGCGCCGCTCCTGCCCTTCACGATGGAAGAGGCCTGGCTCAGCCGCTACCCTCAAGCGCGCTCGGTGCATCTCGAAGCGTTCCGGCCGTGCGATCCCGCCTGGACCGACGAGGCGCTCGATGAGCGCTGGCGCCAGATCCGGCGCGTGCGCCGCGTCGTCACCGGCGCTCTCGAGGAGGAGCGCCGCGCCAAGCGCATCGGCTCCTCGCTGGAGGCCGCGCCGGTCGTGCACGTCGCCGACGAGAGCCTGCGCGCGCTCCTGTCGGGCGTCGACCTGGCCGAGATCGCGATCACCAGCGACATCGTGCTGACCGGTGACACCGCGCCGGACGGAGCCTTCGCCCTGCCGGACACGCCTGATATCGCGGTGGTGCCGGCGAGGGCCGAGGGTCGCAAGTGCGCGCGCTCCTGGAAGGTCTCGCCGCTGGTCGGCACCGACGCGGAATATCCGGACGTCACCCCGCGCGACGCCGACGCGCTGCGCGAGCTGAAGGCGGAGGCGTTGGCGGCCTGAACGCCGGGCGGGCATCGGTCTTCGTCAACGGATTCGTGACCGTTTCTGGACTTAACGGGCGCTCTCGCCTAGAAGCGCTCCGTAAATTCGCCGGATTGTCCTGGGTATAGGCGCGGGGGAGGGGACCCGCGCCGTCCCGGTTCGGGATGTCGCGCGGTTTGTAGACAAGGGGAATGGCCCGGCATGACACACTCCACCGTTCGCGCGAGCCTTCGCATGCTGGCCATCGGCGGCGCCGCGCTTGCGCTGACTGGCTGCATGGGGCCGACCTACGGCACGGGCACCAGCCAGGGCCAGCAGCTCTTCAACGATCTCGACGGCATGCTGACGCTCGGCACCTCCGGTAGGCAGCGGGTCGACTACACGCCGCGCCCAGAACTCGTGAAGTCGGCCAAGCGCGACGTCCTGCCGGCCCCCCGCGAGGCGGCCACCACCGTGGCGGACGCCAACTGGCCCGAATCGCCCGAGCAGCGCCGCGCCCGCCTGCGGGCCGCCGCGCCGGACGGCAGCGACAGCGCCCTGCCGGTCGGCTTCATGGCGGCCGACAAGGAAGGCATGGACCGCGAGACGCCGACCGCGTCCTCCACCGTCGGCCGCCGCACCCAGATGGAAGGCAGCTGGCTCTCGTCCAAGCAGATGGCCAGCCAGCGCGTGGCCGCCAACGATCGCGCGCGCGCCGGCCGCCAGGGCGATCCGACCCAGCGCCGCTACCTGTCCGAACCGCCGCTGACCTATCGCCAGCCCGCCGCCACGGCCCCGGTCGGCGATCCCGGCGTCGACGAGGACGTCAAGCAGCGCCGCGCGAGCGGAACGTCCTCGGTCGGCTCCAAGCTGAAGAACCTCTGGCCGTTCTGATCGACGCAGGTCCGGAAGACGCCCTCAGTCGCGGCGGGCGCGGAAGAAATCGCGCAGCAACGCGGCGGCGTCTCCTTCGCCGATGCCGGAATAGACCTCCGGCGCATGATGGCAGGTGTCCTGCCCGTAGAAGCGGGGTCCGTGCTCCACCGCGCCGCCCTTCGGATCGGCCGCTCCGAAATACAGGCGGCGGATGCGCGCGAAGGAGATCGCCGCGGCGCAGAGCGCGCAGGGCTCCAGCGTGACGTAGAGGTCGGCGCCGACCAGCCGCTCCGAGCCGATCGCCTCGCAGGCGCGCCGGATCGCCAGGACCTCGGCATGGGCCGTCGGATCGAGGCGCGCCCGCGTTTCGTTGCCGCCCCGGCCGATGACCGCGCCATCCAGTACCACGACGGCGCCGACCGGGGTCTCGCCCCTCGCGCCGGCGGCCCGCGCCTCGGTGAGCGCCTCGTCCATGGAATTCAAGCGCGACATGCAAGGTCTCTCGTTTGATGGCCGGGAGTTTGCTATGCGTGCCCGAGAACACAAGGCATAGCGAAAAGATGAGCGACGAGAACCAGGGCGGCCGTTCGGGCCGTGGCGGCGCGGGCCGCGGTCCGGGCGGGGGCAAGGGCGGCTCGGGGCCGCGCGGCGGAAAGCCGGGCGGCTTCAAGGGCAAGCGTCCGGGAGCGTCCGGCGGCGACCGGCCGTCGCGCCCCTTCCGGCCGCGCCCCGAGGGCGGCGAAGGCGAGGCGCGCGCCGAGCGTTCCGGCGGTCCCAAGCGTTTCGGCGCCAAGCCGTTCCGTCCGCGCGAGGAGGGCGGGGACCGTCCCGCACGCAGCTTCAAGCCGCGCGGCGATCGTCCCGAGGGCGGCGAGCGTCCGTTCCGCGACCGCAGCGAGGGGGGCGAGCGTCCTGCGCGTGCCTTCAAGCCGCGCGCTGAGCGTTCGGAGGGCGGTGATCGCCCGCCGCGCGGCGACCGGCCGTTCCGTCCGCGCGAAGAAGGCGGCGAGCGTCCTGCCCGTTCGTTCAAGCCGCGCGCCGAGCGTTCGGAGGGCGGTGATCGCCCGCCGCGTGGCGACCGGCCGTTCCGTCCGCGCGAAGAGGGCGGTGATCGTCCCGCCCGTTCGTTCAAGCCGCGTGGCGACCGTCCCGAGGGCGGTGATCGTCCCGCGCGCCGCGACGGCGACAAGCCCTTCACCCCCCGCTCGCGCGGCATGTTCTCCCACGCCGGTGCCAAGCGCGAGGGCGAGGGGGCTGAGCGTCCGCGCTCCTACGGGCGCCTCAGCCACGACGGCGCCGATGGCGGCGAGCGCCGCGCCCGTCCCGCGGGCGACCGGCCGCGCAGCGCCCGGCCGGAAGCCGAGGGCGAGGACGGCGCGCCCGGCACGATGCGTATCGCCAAGCGCCTGGCGCGTGCCGGCATCGCCTCGCGCCGCGACGCGGAGGGCATGATCGCCGACGGCCGCGTGACACTGAATGGCAAGCGCCTCGACAGTCCGGCGCAGGACGTCACGTCCTCCGACCGCATCGAGATCGACGGCAAGCCGTTGCCGGCGATCGAGCGCACGAGGCTCTGGCTCTTCCACAAGCCGGCCGGGGTGGTCACCACCAATCGCGACCCGGAAGGGCGCGCGACCGTGTTCGATCGCTTGCCCGCCGACATGCCGCGCGTCCTCACGGTCGGGCGGCTCGACATCAACACCGAAGGGCTGCTGCTCCTCACCAACGACGGCGGCCTCGCGCGCATCCTGGAGCTGCCCTCCACCGGCTGGCTGCGGCGCTACCGCGTGCGCGCCCATGGCGAGATCGACCAGGCCAAGCTCGACGAGCTGCGCCAGGGCATCGCGGTGGACGGCGTGTTCTACGGCGCCATCGAGGCGACGCTCGACCGCACGCAAGGCTCCAACGTCTGGATGACGATCGGCCTGCGCGAGGGCAAGAACCGGGAGGTCAAGCGCGTTCTCGGCCATCTCGGCCTCGACGTGAACCGCCTGATCCGCCTCTCCTTCGGGCCCTTCCAGCTCGGCGAGCTGGACGAGGGCGCGGTGCAGGAGATCAAGGGGCGCATGCTGCGCGACCAGCTCGGGCCGACGCTGATCGAGGAGTCCGGCGCCGACTTCGACGCGCCGATCGTCAACCCGTTCTCCAACAAGCCGGTGGCCGCCGAGAAGCGACGCTCGGACGAGGGCGGGGACAACGCGAAGCGCGCGAGTTCGCCCAAAAGCGAGTGGGTCAGCAATTCGGAAGAAGCGCCGAGGCCCAACCGCCGCAAGTTCGGCAATGCCAAGCGCGAGGATGCCCTCGGACGCCTCGACACGCAGGCCCCGCGCGCACGCCGCGAGGGCGGCGAGGGCCGCTCCTTCGAGAAGCGGGGGGACAAGCCGTTCGGGGAGCGCAAGCCGCGTGGGCCCGGTGACAAGCCGCCGCGCGATCGCGATGCGGCCGAGGGCGATCGCTCGACGCGCCGTCCGCCGTCGGCGCCCAAGCGCACGGCCAATGTCTGGATGGCGCCGGGCGCGCGCGCCGTCGGCGAGAAGACGAAGGCCGCCCGCGAGGAGCGCGCCGCAAGGCGTGCCGCCGAGGACGAAGGGCGCGGATCGCGCCCGCCCCGGGGGGAGGGGCGCGGCGAAGGGCGCGGGCCCGGCGGCGAGCGCCCGCGCTCGGGCGACAAGCCGTTCCGGCCGAAGGGCGACGGCCCGCGCTCGGGTCCGTCCCGCTCGGGGCCGCCTCGATCCGGCCCGCGAAAGGGCTGATCCGGCGTGGCCATGCGCATCGTGGCGGG
>NZ_BBWJ01000027.1 GCF_001463745.1 Aureimonas sp. AU22
GCCCTGAAGGGGCGCCCGCTCGCCACTCCATCCAACGACGCCATCCGCCCGACGTCGGAGCGCCATCGCGGCGCCCTGTTCGACATCCTCGCCCACGGCCTCGGGGTGCGTTTCGAGGACGGCCGGGTGCTCGACCTCTTCGCCGGCACCGGGGCGCTCGGCCTCGAGGCGATGTCGCGCGGCTGTCGCACCGGCGTCTTCGTCGAGGAGAGCGCCGAGGGGCGCGGGCTGATCCGCACCAATATCGAGGCCTTCGGCCTCGGGGGGCGCACCAAGATCCTGCGGCGTGATGCCACGCGTCTGGGAGAGGCGGGCACGATCGAGCCGTTCGACCTCGTGCTGGCCGATCCGCCCTACGGAAAACGTCTGGGCGAGGCGGCGTTGGCGAGCGCTCTCGCCGGCCGGTGGCTCGCATCCGGCGCCACGATCGTGCTCGAGGAAGCGCTGGATGCGCCGTTCGAACCGATCGCCGGACTCGAGCTGATCGACGAGCGCGCGATGGGCGAAACGCGCCTTCGCTTCCTGCGACCCGCCGGGTGAAGGGCGCCCTTACAAAATCGTAATTGGTGCCTTTTCTCGCGCTCCGCCATATCCCCGGACGAACCGGACATTTGAGCCCAAGGACACCCGCCTCTATGAGCTTCCCGATCCGACGTGCCGGCGCCTCCGCGATCGCGATTCTGGTCGCGCTCTCGGCCTCCGTCCTCGCCCAGACGGCCGAGCCGGTCCCCGCCCGGGCCGAGCCTCCCGCCGCCAGCAGCCCCGCCGGCGAGGCGGCCGCCGCCAAGGCCGAGGCGATGCGCCCGGCGATCGAGAGCTTCACGCTCGACAACGGGCTGCGCGTCGTCGTCCTGCCCGACCATCGCGCGCCGATCGCCACCCAGATGATCTGGTACAAGGTCGGCTCGGCGGACGAGCCGAAGGGCGTGTCGGGCATCGCCCACTTCCTCGAACATCTGATGTTCAAGGGCACGACGACCCACAAGGGCGGCGAGTTCTCTGCCGCCGTCGCCGCGATCGGCGGCGAGGAGAACGCCTTCACCTCCTACGACTACACCGCCTACTACCAGCAGGTGCCGGTCGAGGCGCTCAAGGAGATGATGGGCTTCGAGGCCGACCGGATGGAGAACCTCATCCTCACCGACGAGGTGGTGCTGCCCGAGCGCGACGTGATCCTCGAGGAGCGCCGCATGCGCATCGACAACGAGCCGGGGGCCCAGCTCTCGGAGGCGGCGGACGCCGCGCTCTTTCAGAACCATCCCTACGGCACGCCCGTCATCGGCTGGCGGAACGAGATGGAGAAGCTGTCGCGGCAGGACGCCATCGCCTTCTACGATCGCTTCTACACCCCCAACAACGCGACGCTCCTGATCGCCGGCGACGTGACGCTCGATCAGGTGAAGGCCTATGCCGAGGAAACCTTCGGCAAGGTGCCGCGCCGCGCCGATCCGGGCACGCGCGTGCGCCCACAGGAGCCGGAGCCCCTGGCGGCCCGCACCGTCACCCTCACCGACGCGCGCGTCACTCAGCCGAGCGTCCAGACGACCTGGCTCGTGCCCTCCGACAACAACGGCAAGCCGGGTCAATCCGAAGCGCTCGATCTTCTCGCCGACATCCTCGGCGGGGGCTCCACCAGCCGGCTCTACCGCGCGCTCGTGGTGGATCAGGGCATCGCCGCCGGCACCGGCGCCTACTACCAGGGCACCGCCCTCGACGACGGCCAGTTCATGACCTACGGCACGCCGCGCGGGCAGGCCACGCTCGATCAGGTCGAGAAGGCGGTGGACGCGGAAGTCGAGAAGATCGCGCAAGGGGGCGTGACCGAGGCCGAGCTCGAGGCCGCCAAGAACCGCGTGCGCAAGGCGCTGATCTACCAGCGCGACAACCAGACCTCGATGGCCCGCCGCTACGGCGCGGCGCTGTCGACCGGCCGCACGATCGCCGACGTCGAAGCCTGGCCGGACCGCATCGAGGCGGTGACGGTGGCCGAGGTGAACGCCGTCGCGAAGGAATACCTGCAGAAGAAGCGGTCGGTGACGGGCTACCTCCTGCCGGCGGGCGCTGACAACAGTGCCGAGGCGAAGGCGCCGGCCGGCTCGCCGGAAGCGGCCGGCGCTGTCGAGCCCGCCGAGGGCGCGCCCGTCCCCGGCGACACCCGCTCCTGATCTCACGCGACGACGGATCCGCACCCATGAACGCTTTTCTGAAGCCCCTTCGCCGCGCCAGTGCCGTGTTCGGTCTCGTCGCCGGCTTCTCCGTGAGCCTCGTCTCGCTGGCCGAGGCCGTAGAGATCAAGCAAGTCACGAGCCCCGGCGGCATCCATGCCCTTCTGGTCGAGGACTACACCAACCCGCTCATCGCCATGCGCTTCGCCTTCAAGGGCGCCGGCTCGACGCAGGATGCGGCGGGCAAGGAGGGCACGGCCAACCTCCTGTCCGGCCTGCTCGACGAGGGCGCGGGCACCATCGACAGCGCGGCGTTCCAGGCCAAGCTCGACGAGCTCGGCGTGTCGCTCTCCTTCGATTCCAGCTACGACAACTTCTCCGGCAACTTCCGCACCATCGTCGAGAACGAGGACGCGGCCTTCGACCTCCTGCGCCTCGCCGTCAACGAGCCGCGCTTCGACGCCGAGCCGGTGGAGCGCATCCGCGGCCAGATCGCTGCCGGAATCCTTGCCAACGAGCAGGATCCCGGCACGCTGGCCGCCAAGGCGTTCCGCGACACGGTGTTTCCCGGCCATCCCTATTCGCGCCCTTCGGAGGGCACCGTGGACACGCTGAAGACCGTGACCGCCGACGACCTCCGAGCCTTCCGGCAGAAGACGTTCGGACGCGACAACCTCGTGGTCGGCGTCGTCGGTGCGATCGACGAGGCGACGCTCAAGACGCGGCTCGACGAAATCTTCCTGCCGCTGCGCGAGAAGGCCGACCTCGTCGCGGTCCCCGACGTCCAGCCGGTGACGGGAAAGCGCGACGACGTCGTCCTCGATCTGCCGCAGACGCAGATCCAGTTCGCGCTGCCGGGCGTCAAGCGCGACGCGCCGGAGTTCTTCGCGGCCTATCTCGCCAACCACATCCTGGGCGGTGGCACGTTCGATTCCCGCCTCTACAAGGAAATCCGCGAGAAGCGGGGCCTTGCCTACGGCGCGGGCTCGTATCTGACCAACTACGACCACGCCGCGATGCTGGCGGGCGCGACGGCGACCCGCGCCGACAAGGCCAAGGAAAGCATCGAAATCATCCGCGCCGAGCTGAAGCGTCTCGCCGAGGAAGGTCCGAGCCAGGAGGAGCTCGATCGCTCCAAGGCCTTCGTGAAGGGCTCCTACGCCGTGCAGAACCTGTCGTCCTCGCTCTCCATCGCCTCGACGCTGGTCGGCATCCAGCTCGACGATCTCGGCATCGACTACATCGAGAAGCGCCAGGGCCTCATCGACGCGGTGACGCTGGACGAGGTGAAGGCGATCGCCAAGCGTCTCCTATCGGTGGATCCCACGATCGTCACGGTCGGCCCCGCCGACGCCTGAGCCGGGATCGTGATCCAGTCCGAACCCGAGCGGCCGTCCCTTGCGGGCGGCCGAGCCGCGTCCGGCTCGACGATCGCGCTTGCGCTCGGCGGCGGCGGGGCACGGGGGCTCGCCCATCTCCACGTCCTGGCGGCCTTTGAGGATCTCGGGCTTCGACCCGGTCATATCGCGGGCACCTCCATCGGAGCCATCGTCGGCGCGGGCGCGGCGAGCGGTCTGTCCGCCGCCGCGATCGAGGACCATGTCCTCGCGGTGCTGGCGACGCGTCGCCACGTCTTCGGCACGCTCTGGCGCACCCGGCCGCCGACGCTCGCCGAGTTCCGCGCCGAGGGCGGCTTCCGCCTGGGTCAGCTCAACGCCGAGCGGGTGGTCGCCGCCTTCCTGCCGCCCGGGCTGCCGCCGGACTTCGAGCGGCTCGCCATCCCGCTCACCGTCATGGCGACGGACTTCTACGGCGCAAGCGAATGCGCGATCGAGACGGGCGATCTCGTCAGCGCGCTCGCCGCGTCGGCGGCTCTTCCGGCGATCTTCCGACCCGTGCGCCGCGACGGCCTCGTCTTGGTGGACGGCGGCATCACCAATCCCCTGCCGTTCGACGTGTTCGGTGCCTCCACGCAGGTGATCGTCGCCTGCGACGTCACGGGCGGGCCGGAGCGCGGGGTGCTTCCCCTGCCGACGCCCACCGAGGCGATGTTCGGTGCCTCGCAACTGATGATGTCGGCGGTGATCCGCGCCAAGCTCGCCTGCAAGGCGCCAGATATCCTCGTGCAGCCGCCGGTCTCGACCTACCGGGTGCTCGATTTCCTGCAGGCGCGCCGAATCCTCGCCGAGACGCGGGGCATCCGGGAGGACGTCAAGCGGCGTCTCGGTGCGCTGCTGGAGGCTCGCGAGGCTACTGCGTCGCCGTCTCCTCCAGAAAGCGCATGAGGCCGGTCTCGACCCGCGTCAGCCCCTCGCGCACACGCCCCTTCATGAGGTCGGCCGGCAGGCGTTCCTCCTCGAACGCGGCCACGATCTCCGGGTGAACGTAGGAGGCGCGCGCCACCGTCGGCGTGTTGCGCAGGAGTTCGGACACCGACTTCATCGCCTTGGCGACCATGCGCTTCCTTTTGGGTGCCGTGTCGGCCTTTTCCGGCGGGACATCCTCCAAGAGGAAGCGCAGCGCCTCGGCCGAGCCGTGGAAGGTGCGGAAGTCCTTGGCCGAGATCTTCTTGCCCGACGATTCGCGCAAGTACTCGTTGAGGAGGTTGGCCGTCAGGTCCTTCCCGGCGGACGCCCCCTTCTCGCGGAAACGGAACAGGCGCTTGGCCCCGCGTTCGCGCCGCATCCGGTCGAGCGAGCGGACGAGGGCGGGTTCCTGGATCTCGATCACATGCGCCTTGTTGGACTTGCCGACGAACTTCAGCACCGCGCGCTTCTTGGCGATCTTGAGGTTCTCGCGCCGGAGCGAGGCGACGCCGCGGCCACCGTCCTTGGCGTATTTCTCATGCCCGGGGCGCATGGCGGCAACGTCGATGAGGCGTGCGGCGACCGCCGCCGTGCCCCGCCGATCGGAGCCCTGGCGCTTGAGGTCGCGCGCGATGCGCTTGCGCAGCTTCGGCAGGGCGCGACCGAAACGAAGGAGGCGTTCGGTCTTCACCGCGTTGCGCACGTTCACCCAGTCGTTGTGGTAGCGATACTGGAGGCGCCCCTTCTCGTCGCGTCCCGTCGCCTGGATGTGGCCGTTCTCCTCGACGCAGATCTTCACGTCGCGCCAGGCGGGCGGCAGGACGAGCGCCTTCACCCGCGCCCGCAGCGTCTTGTCGGTGATCGTCTCGCCGTTGGTGAAGCAGATGCGCTGGCCGCGCCCATGCGGATGGATCTCGACCCCGAAGTCCGCGGGGTCGACGAGGGTCAGGCCGAACCGTTCGGCGTGGAAGTCGAGGCGCTTGTTCATGAGACCGGGTCACCAGTGGCGTCAGCCGGTGGAAACGCCATGCCGCCCGGCGCGGTTCCGACGCGGCCGGGTGCGGCCGAATGTCCGTGGACGAGGCCTCCAGCGCGGGAACGGCCGGGCGGGTTCGGTGCTTGTTCCCGGCAATCGAAACGGATCGGCGAGAGCTTGCGATGAGCACGGTTTCCAAGGGTGACACGGTGGAGTGGTCCTACGGCAAGGGCAAGGCCGAGGGAAAGGTGGAGCAGCGCTTCACCAAGAAGGTGACGAAGACGATCAAGGGCAAGGAGATCACGCGCAACGCGTCGAAGGACGAGCCCGCGGTCCTCGTGAAGGCGAAGACGGGATCGAAGGCGCTGAAGAGCGAAAGCGAAGTCCACAAGAAGAAGGCTCACTGAGCGCCTTGGCGGCGCTCCAACCCGGTGCACTGAGCGCCCTGACGGCGCTCCGATCAGGCGCGTCGAGCGCCGTCAGGGCGCTTCGGCGGGCCGGTCCTCGCCCGCGGCGGCGGCGAGGTGGGCAGGCGCCGCGCCGCGCGGCTGGCGCGTGCGGGCGCCACCCTCCTTCGGCTTGACCAACGGCTCGGGCGAGACGCGACCGCGCCCGAGGACCGTCGAGCCAGTGCCGGCGCTTCGCGCCTCCTGCAGCGCCAGGCGCTCGGCGTCGCGACGGCGCACGTCCTCGACGATGCGCATGGCCTCATCGCGCTCGACGCCCAGCGTCTCCAGCGTCTTGCCCCCGAAGCGCAGCGCCGATTCCAGTGTCTCGCGCAGTTCGAACGTGACGCCGCGCTCGCGCAACGACAAGGAATGGTTGCGGTCGTAGGAGCGCGCGAAGATCGACACGTTCGGGAATTCCGAATGGATGAGGTCGACGATCGCGTTGGTGATCTCCGGCTTGTTGGTGCACACGGCGACGATCTTGACCTGCCGGATCCCGGCCGCCTCCAGCACGGAACGGCGGAGCCCCGAGCCGAAATAGATCCGGAAGCCGAAGCGACCGGCGGCGCGGATGCGCTCGGCAGAGGAGTCGATGATCGTCATCTCCAGCCCGCTCGACAGCATGACCTGCGCGGCCATCTGGCCGAAGCGCGAGAAGCCGATCATCAGGACGTCGGACTGGTCGGCGCCCGAGAAATCCTCGACCATCTCATCCGGCCGCTCCTCGTCCGGCGTCAGGCGGCGCGCCAGCCCGTCGGCGAGCGGCGTCAGCGCCATGGACAGGGTGACGATCGACACGAGGATCGAGCCCGTCGCCCCGTCGAGGATCGCCGAGGCCGTGGCGGCGGAGAACAGGACGAAGGCGAACTCGCCGCCCTGCGGCAGGACGAGCGCGGTTCGCAAGGCGACGGCGTGGCTCTCGCCGAAGAGGCGGCACAGCGGATAGAGGATCGCCGCCTTCGCCGCCATCAGCGCGGGCGCGCCCAGAAGCACGATCCAGGCGTTCTCAGTGATCACCGAAAGATCCAGCGTCAGCCCGACCGCGATGAAGAACAGGCCGAGAAGGAGGCCGCGGAACGGATCGATATTGGCCTCGAGCTCGTGGCGATACGAGGACTCGGCGAGCAGCACGCCGGCGATGAAGGCGCCCATCGCCATGGAGAAGCCGGCAAGGCCCATCAGGAGCGCCGAGGCCAGCACCACGAAGAGCGCGGCGGCGATCATCACCTCGCGCGCGCCCGAATTGGCGAGCACCCGGAAGAGCGGATTGATGAGATAGCGGCCCGCCGCGACCAGCGCGACGAGGGCCCCCACCGAGCGCGCCATCGCCCAGGGGTCGAACCCCGCGCCGTCGTCGACGCCCGGCGCCAGGACCGGCAGGATGGCCAGGAGCGGCACGATCGCCAGATCCTGGAACAGAAGGATGGAGAACGAGGTCTGGCCGAAGCGCAGGTTGATCTCGCCGGACTCTTCCAAGAGCTGCAGCGCGAAGGCGGTGGAGGACAGCGCGAGACCGAAGCCGATCACCACCGCCGCGTTCCAGCCGGGCAGGATCAGGGCGAGCGCGAGCGTCAGGATGCCGCCGGTCACCACCACCTGCGCCAGCCCGAGGCCGAAGATCTGCCGGCGCAGTGCCCAGAGGCGCGAGAGCTTCAGTTCCAGCCCGATGATGAAGAGGAGGAAGACGACGCCGAGCTCGCCGATATGGAGGATCTCGTCCTGCCCGTGCTGGACGAGGCGCAGGATCGGCCCCATCACGATGCCGGCGAAGAGGTAGCCGAGGATGGTGCCGAGCCCGATCCGCTTGAACAGCGTCCCGGCCACGATGCCGCCGCCGAGGATCAGGAGGATCTCGAGAAACAGCGGGGCGGTCTCTGCCATGGCCTTCTCCGGGGCAAGCCGGCGCCGGCGCCCGGGCGGCGCGGCTTGACGTCGGCTTGAAGGCAGCCAATGGCATAATAGATGGTGCGGATGCAAAAGGTTCGGCGGTTTCCCCATGAATGACGACATCGGACGGCTCGAAGACCTCGGAGCGCGGCTGATCGAGGCTGCGAGGCGCGCCGGGGCGGATGCCGCGGATGCCGCCGTGGTGCGCTCGCGCTCGCAGAGTGCGCAGGTGCGGATGGGCAAGCTGGAGGAGCTGGAATCGTCGGAGAGCGACGACCTGTCGCTCCGTGTCTTCGTGGGCCGGCGCGTCGCCACCGTCTCGGCGGACCTGCGCGCCGACCTGGGCTCGCTCGCCGCCCGCGCCGTCGCCATGGCGCGTGTCTCGCCCGAGGACCCATATGCCGGCCTTGCCGACCCCGCCCTCTTCGCCACCGATCGGCCCGACCTCGATCTCTACGATCCCACCGAGATCGCCAGCGAGGCGCTGGTCGAGACCGCCCGCGCGCTGGAGGCGGCCGCGCTCGGCGTGCCGGGCGTCACCAACTCGGGCAGCGCCACGGCGGGCTACGGCGTCACCGGCCTCGTGCTCGTCACCTCCACCGGGTTCTCCGGCTCTCGCCAGCGCTCCGGCTTCTCGCGCTCCGTCAGCGCGGTGGCGGGCGAGGGCACCGGCATGGAGCGGGACTACGACTTCGATTCGCGCATCCACGCCGCCGACCTCGACGATGCCGCCGCCATCGGCCGGCGGGCCGGCGAGCGTGCGGTGGGGCGGGTGAACCCGGAAAAGGTCGCGACCGGCCGCTATCCCATCGTGCTCGACCCGCGCGTCTCGCGCGGGCTGATCGGCAGCCTGCTGGGCGCGATCAACGGCGCGGCGATCGCGCGCGGCACCAGCTTCCTGAAGGACCGGATGGGACGGCCCGTCCTGCCCGCCGGGCTCGACCTCCTCGACGAGCCGCGCCTCCAGCGCCGCGCCGGCTCGCGTCCCTTCGACGGCGAGGGCGTCGCGGGCGAGCGCCTGGCGCTCGTCGAGGACGGCGTGCTGCAGCACTGGCTCCTCGACGGCGCGACGGCGCGCGAGCTGGGGCTGCGCACCAACGGCCGGGCCTCGCGCTCCTCGTCCGGCGTCTCGCCCTCGTCCACCAACGTCACGCTGACGCCGGGCGAGCGCTCGGTGGCCGAACTCATCCGCGACACGCATTCCGGCATCTACGTGACCGAGATGATCGGCTCGGGCGCCAATCTCGTGACCGGCGACTATTCGCGCGGCGCCTCGGGCTTCCTGATCCGGAACGGCGAACTCGCCGGCCCGGTGTCGGAGTTCACGGTGGCCGGCAACCTCCTCGACATGCTGCTGGCGATCGAGCCGGCGAACGACCGGGACGAGCGCTTCTCCGTCGTGGTGCCGACGCTCCGGATCGGCGAGATGACGGTGGCGGGCCGTTGAGCGCGGCGGAGCCGGGAGACGATCTCGATCTCCTCTCCGCCGTCGCGGCGGAGGCCGGGCGCATCGCGCAGCGCTTCTGGCGCAAGGACCCGCGCGTCTGGTGGAAGGGGCAGTCGCCAGTGTCCGAGGCCGACATGGCGGTCGACGAATATCTCGCCGCCGCGCTTCTGACCGCACGGCCAGGCTATGGCTGGATCTCCGAGGAAACGGCCGCGCGCCCGGCCGAGGATGCCGGTGGCCGCTTCTTCGTGGTGGATCCGATCGACGGCACGCGCGCCTTCCTGCGCGGCGAGGCGACCTGGTGCGTCTCGATCGCCGTGGTGGCGGACGGGCGGCCGGTGGCCGGCGTCCTCGACGCGCCGTCGCTGGGACACGTCTTCAGGGCCTCGGCCGGTAGCCCCGCCACGTTGAACGGCGCCGCGATCGCGGTGCGCACGGGGCATGGGCCCGGCGAGCGTCTCAGGCTCGCCATGCCCGAGCCGATGCGCCGTCCGCTCTCCGGGCGACCGGACCTGGGGCTCGACTTCGCGCCCAACATCCCATCGCTCGCCCTCAGGCTCGCCATGGTCGCGAGCGGCGAGCTGGACGGGACGCTCGTCGGCGCGCGGGCCAACGACTGGGACATCGCGGCGGCCGACCTGATCCTGGAGCGGGCGGGCGGCCATCTCGCCGGGCTCGGCACCGGCTCCCACCTTTACAATCCCGTCCCCAGAAGGCATGGCGTTCTCGTCGCCGGCGCGCCGGACATCGTGGAGCGCCTGCGCTCCCTCGCCGCCCTCGCGGCCTGACACCACTCCCGGCGGCCCTTTGCCGCCGCAACGATCGGATCCTATCCCATGGTCAGCGAAGCCGAGTCCCGCCAGCGCCTCCATCTCGTGTTCGGCGGCGAGCTTTCCTCGCTCAAGGGCGTCGACTTCCGCGACCCGTCGGCGCTCGACATCGTCGGCATCTTTCCGGACTACGCCTCGGCGCTCGCCGCCTGGCGCGGCAAGGCGCAGGCGACGGTCGACAACGCCTCGATGCGCTATTTCATCGTCCACCTGCACCGCCTGCTCGATCCCGAGACGGTCTGAGGGGCGGGCGGGACCGCGCCGCGCGTGGACGAGATCGCGGGTTCGAAAGGCGCCAAGAAGACCGCCAAGCGGCTGCGTGTGCGCCTTCAGCGCCGCTCCAAGGCGTGGCTGCGCGCGCCTGCCGTGGTCGGCCTCGGCGCCGGGCTCGTGCACGGCGCGCTGCGCTTCATCCGGCGCACGCAGAGCCTCGCGCCCGGCTCCAGCGACCACCGCGCGATCCTGACGCGCCATCATCCGGCCATCGTCGGCCTGTGGCATGGCCAGCATCTTCTCGCCCCCTTCTTCCGGCCGATCGAGCTTCCCTATGTCGCCCTCCTGTCGCGCAACGCGGACGCCGAGATGAACGCCGCCGTGGTGGAACGCTTCGGCATCGCGACGGTGCGTGGCTCCGGCGGACGGGTGCGCGAGGCCACGGCCCAGAAGGGGGGGGCGCGCGCGCTGATCCAGCTGAAGCGCAGCCTGGCGCAAGGCTTCGGCGTCTGCATGATCGCGGACGTTCCCAAGGGCACGCCGCGCGAGGCGGGGCTCGGCATCGTCACGCTCGCCAAGCTGTCGGGGCGACCGATCATTCCGAGCGCAGCCGTCACCAGCCGGCGCCGCGTGATCGAACGCTCCTGGGACAAGACCACCCTGCCGTTGCCCTTCGGCCGCATCGCAGTCGTCATGGGCGACCCGATCTTCGTGCCCGCCGAGGCCGGGCCGGACGAGATGGAGTGCCTGCGCGAGGCGGTCACCCACGCCATCGAGGCGGCGAACAGAGAAGCCCTGCGGCTCGCGGACGGAGACCGGCCATGAGCGACTTCTGGGCCCGCCGGGCGCTCGGCGCCTACCGCCTCGCCGGCTCGCTCGCCTACCCGGTGATCGGGCCCTACGTCGCCTGGCGCGCCTCCAAGGGCAAGGAAGAGCGTCCGCGCCGTCGCGAGCGCTACGGCGTGCCGTCCGAGCCGCGCCCGCACGATCGCCCGCTGGTCTGGATCCATGCCGCGAGCGTCGGCGAGAGCCTCGCCGTCATGCCGCTCGCCCATACGCTGGCGGCTGAGGGCATCGGCATCCTCGTCACCACCGGTACCGTCACCTCGGCGGCGATGATCGCCGAACGGCTCGTGCCCGGCATGATCCATCAATACGTGCCGCTCGACCTGCGCCCTTGCGTGTCGCGCTTCCTCGATCACTGGCAGCCGGACCTCGCTCTCGTGGCCGAGAGCGAGATCTGGCCGGTGACGCTCGGCGAGCTGGCGCGCCGCCGCATTCCCCAGGTGCTCGTCAACGCGCGCCTGTCGGACCGCTCGTTCCGCCGCTGGCGCTCGGCCCCGCGGCTCGCCGAATCGATCATGGAGAGCTTCGCGCTCGTCGCCGCCCAGTCGGAGGTGGATGCGGAACGCTACCATCTCCTCGGCGCGCGCTCGGTCTCGACCGTCGGCAACCTCAAGGCCGACATCGCCGCCCCGCCGGTGAACCGCGAGGATCTCGACGAAGCGCGCCGCATGATCGGACTGCGCCCGGTCTGGGCCGCCGTCTCGACCCACGAGGGCGAGGAGGCGATGGCGGCCGACATCCATCTGCGCCTTCGCCAGGACCGTCCGCGCCTTCTGACGATCATCGTGCCGCGCCATGTGGAACGGGCCGAGGCGCTGCACCGGATGCTGGCGGCCAAGGGGCTCAACGTCGCGCGCTGGAGCCGGGGGGAGCTGCCCGATCCGACCGCCGACGTGCTTCTCGGCGACACGATCGGCGACATGGGCTTCTACCTGCGCCTCACCGACATCGCCTTCATCGGCAAGTCGATCCATTCCGAAGGCGGGCAGAACCCGCTGGAGGCCGCGCGGCTGAACACGGCGATCCTGTCCGGCCGGCTGGTTCAGAACTTCCGCGACATCTACGGCCGGCTGATCGAGCGGGGCGGCGCGCGGATCGTTCCGGACGCCGCTGCGCTTGAGACGGCGGTGGCCGAACTCTTCGCCCATCCCGAGACGCGGCGCGCCATGGCGGTGGCCGCGCGCGAGAGCGTCGAGGAGATGGGCGGGGCGCTGCGCCGGACGCTCGGCGCGCTCGACCCCTTCCTCCTGCCGTTGCGACTGGCGGTGTCGATGGATCGCCAGGGGGACAGGCAATCCGATCGTCAGGGCGATCGGCGGGGCGAGGCGCGATGATCCGTCGCCTGCGCGCGCCCGCCTTCTGGTTCGCGCCGGCGGGATGGCAGGCGTCGGCCCTGTCGCCGGCAAGCCTCCTCTACGGCCGGATCGCGGCCCGTCGCATGACGCATGCCCCGCGCCGGCCGGTCGCCGCGCCCCTGATCTGCATCGGCAACTTCACGCTGGGCGGCGGCGGCAAGACCCCGACCGTGCTGGCGCTCGCCGAGGCCGCGCATGGCCTCGGCCTCCGGCCCGGCGTCCTGACGCGCGGCCACGGCGGCAGTGCCCGCCTGCCGCTTCTCGTCGATCCCGAGCGGCACGGCGCGGCGCTGGTCGGCGACGAGGCGCTGCTTCTGGCGGACGCCGCGCCGACCGCCGTCTCGCCCGACCGCGCGGACGGCGCGCTGCTCCTGCGCCATGCCGGTTGCGACCTGTTCCTGATGGACGACGGCTTCCAGAGCGCGCAGCTTCGCTTCGACCTGGCGCTCCTCGTGGTCGACGGGACGCGGGGTCTCGGCAACGGCCGGACCTTTCCGGCCGGTCCCTTGCGCGCGCCGCTCGGCGCGCAGTGGCCGCTGGCGGACGCGATCCTGGTGGTGGGCGAAGGGGACGCGGGCGAGGCCGTCGCGCGGCGCGCGCGCGAGGACGGCAAGTCTCTTTATCGGGCGAGGCTCGGCGTCACGGACGATGCGGGGCTTCGCGACACCCGTTGCCTCGCCTTCGCCGGCATCGCGGACCCCGCCAAGTTCCAGCGATCGCTGGAGGAGGCCGGGGCGTTGGTGGAGGCGCGGCGCGACTTTCCCGACCACCATCCCTTCGGCGAGGCGGACGCCGACGCGCTTCTGGCCGAGGCCGGAGCGCAGGGGCTCGTGCCCGTCACCACGGCCAAGGACCATGTGCGGCTCGCAGGTGGCGGCCCACGCGCACGCGCGCTCGCAAACGCCGCGCGCGTCCTTCGCGTCTCCCTGCGTTTTGCCGATGCGGATGCGCCCGCCGCGCTGATCGATGCGGCGCGCGCAGCGTTTCGGGCGCGAGCCGAAGCGGCCTAGAGCATTTGCAGCAAAAGCCGGGTCGGCTTTCGCGTTCGGGGAATGCGACGGCCAAGCGTCTGGAATACGTCGGTGAACCGGAGTTCACCGGACGTGTTCTAGCCGCGTTCGCCCTCTCGCGTCGCGGCAGCCAGCGAGGCCGCGGCATCGGCATAGGGCTCCTGCCGCTCGACGCTCCAGTATTTCAGGAGGTCGAGCGCGATGGCCTCGCCCGTCACCGCGCAGCGCACGAAGGCGCCGGGGCGCAGCACCTCGAAGTCGCCGTCCCCGTAGCGCAGCTTCGCCTCGCCGCCGCTGTCCATCCGGTTCATCATCGCCGTCATCTTTCCGAAATCGTCCGCCCGTTGTTCGGGCCATCGGGCGGGGAAGTCAACGGCGCCGGACAGTCGCTCATGTCAACGCCGCCCGAACAGGCGTTCGATGTCGGCGAGCTTCAACTCGATGAAGGTCGGGCGTCCGTGATTGCAGGTGGCCGAGGCCGGCACTTCTTCCATGCGGCGCAGGAGCGCGTTCATCTCGGGCCCTTGAAGGCGGCGCCCGGCGCGCACCGAGCCGTGACAGGCCATGGTGGCGGCGACATGATCGACGCGGCTGCCGAGGCCGGCGCCAGACCCCGCCTCCGTCAGTTCGTCGGCGATCTCGCGCACCAGGGCCGGCGCGTCCACCTCGCCGAGGATCGCGGGCGTCTCGCGCACCATCACCGCGCCGGGGCCGAAGCGCTCGAGATGGAGGCCGAAGCGTTGGAGGATCTCCTCTTCCGCAACCAGTCGCTCGACCTCCGATTCCGTGAGGTCCACCACCTCGGGGATCAAGAGCATCTGCGAGGCGAGGGCCTTGGCGTGCATCGCCTCCTTCAGCGCTTCGTAGACGAGACGCTCGTGGGCGGCGTGCTGGTCGATGAGGACGAGGCTGTCCTGTGTTTCCGCGACGATGAAGGCGCGACCGATCTGCGCGCGCGCGGCGCCAAGCGGAAACTCCGCGCGGATCGGGGCGGCCTGGCTTTCCTCGGGGGCGTCCGCGCGCGCCGAGGGCTGGAGACCGGCGAAGCTTGCCGCCGGCCCGTCCAGGGGGCGCGACGGCGATCGGGCGGGATCGTAAGGCGTCGCCGGGCGCTCGGAGAACGAGAAGGCGGGACGCGGCGCATGAGCGGCGGGGGCGGATGACGCCGGCCCAATG
>NZ_BBWJ01000028.1 GCF_001463745.1 Aureimonas sp. AU22
GGCCCAATGGGCGCGGCGCCCGCCATGCCGCCCGCCCGGAAGCGCGCCATCAGGCCGTCCGCCCCTTCGGTCGAGCCGCGCAAGGACAGGCGCGCGAGTTCGGCCCGTATCGCGCCCACCACGAGGCCGCGCACGAGGCCCGGATCGCGGAAGCGCACGTCGGCCTTCGCCGGATGGACGTTGACGTCGACGTCGCGCGGGTCGACCTGGAGAAACAGGACGCAGACTGGATGCCGGTCGCGCGGCATGACGTCGGCATAGGCGCCGCGGATCGCCGACAGGATCAGCCGGTCGCGTACGGGCCGGCCGTTGACGTAGACATACTGGTGCTGCGCCGTGCCCCGATGGAAGCTCGGCAGGCCCGCATGTCCGGTGAGGAACACGCCCTCGCGGCCGGCATCCAGCGCAAAGGCGTTCTCGGCAAAGGTCTCGCCGACGATTGCGCCGATGCGCTCGAGGGCTTGGGTCTCTGCCACGGCCGGCAGTACGAGCGGGCTGCGGTCGTCGCCCGAAATCTCGAAACGCACGCCGGGAAAGGCGATGGCGATGCGGCGCACGACCTCGGTGATCGCAGCCGATTCCGCCCGGTCGCTCTTGAGGAACTTGAGGCGCGCCGGCACCGCATGGAAGAGGTCGCGCACCTCGATCACCGTGCCGGCCGAGAGGGCCGCCGGCCGGGGTCCGTCCTGGCGCCCACTATTCACGAGGATCTCGTGCGCCGCGTCCGCGCCGCGCGCCCGCGAGCGGAGCGACAGACGCGCCACCGAGCCGATCGAGGGCAGCGCCTCGCCCCGGAAGCCGAGGGTCTCGATGCTCTGAAGCCCGCCGTCCATCTTGGAGGTGCAGTGGCGGCGCACGGCGAGCGGCAGTTCGGACACGGGAATGCCGCAGCCGTCGTCGGTGATGCGCACGAGGCTCTTGCCGCCGCCCGCCGTCACGATCTCGATGCGCCGCGCGCCCGCATCCAGCGCGTTCTCGACGAGTTCCTTCACGACGCTCGCCGGCCGCTCCACCACCTCGCCGGCGGCGATCTGGTCGATCAGGGTTTCGGAGAGCTGGCGGATCGGCATCGCGGGCCTTCGGCGCGGGGGACTGCCTGTCACATAGGCTGTGGCGCGCGCCGGGGCAAACGGCGGCTTTCAGCCTTCCACGACGATCGCGACGGACCGGGGCCCGACGGCGAGCGCCGCGTCCGGGTCGAGGGTCCGCTCGGCCTCGTCCGGCCGGTCCGAGGCGAGCGCGAGGCGATAGGAGCGTCCCGGCGGGGCAGGCGGCAGACGCAGGGAGAGCCCGTCGCGGCCGGCATTGAGATAGACGAGCGCCGCCGAGCCGTGCGCTGCCATCCGCGCGCCGAGCCAGTGCCGGCGGCCGTCCTGCCAGTCGTCCGGTCCCATCGGCGCGCCGTCGATCCCCAGCCAGGCGACATCCGGTGCACCGTCGACGCCGGCGCCGGTCAGGAAGGCGGGGGCGTGAAGCGCGGGAACGGCCGCGCGCAACGTCGCGAGCCGTGCGGTGAAGGCCGCGAGGTCCCCATCCGCGGCCGCCCAGTCGACCCAGACGGTCTCGTTGTCCTGCGCGTAGGCGTTGTTGTTGCCGCGCTGCGTGCGGCCCATCTCGTCCCCCATGACGATCATCGGGTTGCCGCGCGCGACGAAGAGCGTCGCCAGCAGCGCCCGGATGTCGCGCCGGCGGGCGGCGCGGATCGAGAGGTCGTCGGTCTCGCCTTCCACACCGTTGTTCCAGGAGTGGTTCTCGCCGTGCCCGTCGCGGTTTCCCTCGCCGTTGGCCTCGTTGTGCTTGTCGGCGAAGGCCACGATGTCGGCCAGCGTGAATCCGTCATGGGCGGCGGCGAAGTTGACGCCCGCTGCCGCATTGCGACCCGGCCCGGCGAAGAGATCGGGCGAGCCGGCGAGGCGGGTGGCGAGCGCGGAAAGAAGCCCGCCTTCGCCGCGCCAGAAACGCCTGACGTCGTCGCGGAACCGGTCCTGCCATTCGAGGAACGGCGCGGGGAAGGCGCCGACCTGGTAGCCGCCAGGGCCGATGTCCCAGGGCTCCATCACGTGGAGCCGATCCCGCAGCACCGGATCGGCCATGAGGCGCTGGAGGAACGGCGCGTCGGGCCGGAAGCCCTCCGGCGTGCGGGCGAGAATCGTGCCGAGATCGTATCGGAACCCGTCCACCCCGCCGAACTCCACCCAGGCGCGCAGCGCGTCGATCCCGAGCTGGATCACGGGTTCGCGCCAGAAGGCGAAGGTGTTGCCGGTGCCCGTGTCGTTCACGAGCCGGTCTGGCTCGTCCGGGTCGGCGGCGTAGTAGGTGGCGTTGTCGAGCCCGCGATAGCACAGCGTCGGCCCGCCATGGTCGCTTTCGCCCGAATGGTTCAGCACCATGTCGAGAAGGACGCGGATGCCGCGCGCGTGGAGCGCCCCGGTCACGCGCCACACCTCCGCCCAGCCGCCCGGCACGAGGCGCGGGTCGGGCGCCATCTGGCAGACCGGGTTGTAGCCCCAGGCGTTGGAGAGGCCGAGGTGGACGAGGTGCCGTTCGTCGATCGCGGCCGTGAGCGGCATCAGCTCTACGGTCTCGACACCGAGGCGCGAGAGGTGGTCGAGGACCGCGGGTTCGGCGAGCCCCCCGAGCGTGCCGCGCAACTCCGCGGGCACGCCGTCGTGGCGCTGCGTATAGGCGCGGACCAGAAGCTCGTAGGTGAAGCCGGGGGCGCGGCGGGGCAGCACCGGCGCTCCGGCTTCCGGCCGGCACACGACGGCACGCGGCACCAGCGCCGCGGTGTCGAGCTGCCGCACGGCCGGGCTCCCAAGCGCCGTGTGGTAGACGAAGGGCCGGTCGAGCTGCAGCGCATAGGGATCGACCAGGAGCTTTGACGGATCGAAGCGATGGCCTCGGCGGAGGTCGTAGGGCCCATGGGCGCGTAGCCCGTAGAGCGCGCCCTCGTCCAGTCCCGGCACGAAGCCGAAATGGACGTCGCCCGCGCGACCGGGCAGCGCCAGCCGCTTGGCTTCCGTGATCCCGCCGGGATCGAAGAGGCAGAGCTCGATCCGGGTCGCATGGGCGGAGAAGACCGCGACATGCGCCCCGTCCGCCTGGAGGCTCGCGCCCAGCCGCTCGGGCAGTCCGCGCTCTGCCGTGATGGTTGCCATGGATTCCCGTCCCTACAGCGCGCCCTGCCAGTCGCGCACGGCCTCGAGGGGATAGAGAAGCATCAGGACGTTCAAGGTGAGGTTATCGCGGATCAGCCAGCCGGTCAGGATCTCGAAGCCGATCGCGATAGCGACCGTGAGCCAGACCGGCAGGCGGGAGGCGAGAAGGAAGCCCGCCACCATGAAGCCGATATCGGCCATCGAGTTGACGACGCTGTCGCCGAAATAGTCGAGCGCGATCGTGGCCTCGCGGTAGCGATTGATCACGGCATTGGTGTTCTCCGTGATCTCCCAGGCGGCCTCGATGAGCGTCGCCGCCACCAGCCGGCTTCCGAGCGACCACCGCCGGGCGAGGAGGTGGAGAAGCCCGTAGAACAGGAAGCCGTGGATGAGGTGCGAGGGCGAATACCAGTCCGACAGGTGCTGCGAGTTTTCCGAACTCACCACCGTGCCGTGCCAGAGCTTGACCGTGCCGCACGCGCAGATCGGCACCCGGCCCATCCAGAGAAGGATGGCGGCCGTCGCCGCCACGGCGCCGAGGACGAGGGCGACGGCGCGCGGCGAGATGCGCCGCGCGCCCGGCAGGGCGGACGATGCGCTCAGGTGCGCACGTCCGGCTCGGCGCGGCCGGTGCGGGCCTTGATCTCGCCGATGGCGTCCGCCGTCTCGACGAGTTCCCTCAAGGCCTCCTCGACGGGGAGGTCGTGGCGGGACGGATCGGGCTCGAAGCGCTCGAGATAGACGCGCAAGGTGGCCCCCACCGTGCCGGTGCCCGACAGGCGGAAGACGATGCGCGAGCCGCCGGAGAAGACGATGCGCACGCCCTGACCGGTGGAGACCGAGCCGTCGATCGGATCCTTGTAGGAGAAGTCGTCGGCCTCCGAGACGACGAGCGTGCCGAAGCGCTGGCCGGCCATGGAGGCGAGGCGCCCGCGCAGATCGTGCATCAGCTCCTCGGCGGCCGCCTTGTCGACCTCCTCGTAGTCGTGGCGCTGGTAGTAGTTGCGGCCGAACTCGGCCCAGTGCGCCTTCACGATCTCGGCCACCGACTGGCCCCGCTCGGCGAGGATGTTGAGCCATAGGAGCACGGCCCAGAGCCCGTCCTTCTCGCGCACGTGGTCGGAGCCGGTGCCGGCGCTCTCCTCGCCGCAGATCGTCACCTTGCCGGCGTCGAGGAGGTTGCCGAAGAACTTCCAGCCGGTGGGCGTCTCGTAGATGCCGATGCCGCGCTTTTGCGCCACGCGGTCGGCCGCCTGGCTGGTCGGCATGGAGCGGGCGATGCCGGCGATGCCCTTGGCATAGCCCGGCGCCAGATGCGCGTTGGCGGCGAGAATCGCGAGCGAATCGGAGGGCGTGACGACGATGCCGCGCCCGAGGATCATGTTGCGGTCACCGTCGCCGTCGGACGCCGCGCCGAAGTCGGGCGCGGTCGGGCCCATCAGCATGTCGACGAGCGGGGCGGCCCAGACGACGTTGGGATCGGGGTGCCCGCCGCCGAAATCCTCGGACGGCACGCCGTTCAGCACCGTGCCCGCCGGCGCGCCGAGCCGTCGCTCCAAGATCTCGGTGGCATAGGGGCCGGTGACGGCGTGCATGGCGTCGAAGCGCAGCGTCAGGCCGCCCGCGATGGCCGCGCGGATCTTGGCGAAGTCGAACAGGGTCTCCATGAGCGCGGCGTAGTCGGCGACGGGATCGACGATCTCGACCTCCATGTCGCCGAGGCGGCTCGTGCCGATCACCGAGAGGTCCGGCGCCTCGCCGTCCCAGATGCGGTAGTCCTGGATCTCGCGCGTGCGGCGGTAGATCGCGTCGGTGACGCCCTCCGGGGCCGGGCCGCCGTTGGCGATGTTGTACTTGATGCCGAAGTCGCCGTCCGGCCCGCCCGGGTTGTGCGAGGCCGAGAGCACGATGCCGCCGGCGGCCTTGCGCTGGCGGATGAGGTTGGAGGCGGCCGGCGTCGACAGGAGGCCGTTCTGGCCGACGATCACCTTGGCGACGCCGTTGGCCGCCGCCATGCGGATCGCCTTGCGGATCACGGTGGCGTTGAGAAAGCGCCCGTCGCCGCCGATCACGACCGCCGAGCCGGCCGGGCGCTCGGTCGCGTCGAAGATCGCCTGCAGGAAGTTCTCGGCGTAGTTGGCTTGCGCAAAATGCGGGACCTTCTTGCGCAGGCCCGACGTGCCGGGCTTCTGGTCGTCGAAGGGCTTGGTCGCGACGGTCGAAATCATCAGGGTCGTTCCTCGACGAGGCTCTGGTAGAGGTCGGCATAGCGGCGTGCGCTGGCGGTCCAGGACAGGTCGCTCGCCATGGCGGTGCGCTGCATGTCGCGCCAAAGCGGCGCGTCTGCGTAGAGGGTCAGGAGGCGTCCGATGCCCTCCATCAGCGCCTCGCGCGTGACCGGGGCGAAGATGATGCCGGTGGCGACGCCCGCCGTCTGCGCGGCGAAGTTGGCGTCGATCACCGTGTCGGCGAGGCCGCCGACGCGGGCCACCACGGGCATGCAGCCGTAGCGCAGCGCATAGAGCTGCGTCAGGCCGCAGGGCTCGAAGCGCGAGGGAACGAGGAGCGCGTCGGCGCCGGCCTGCACCCTGTGCGACAGGATCTCGTCGTAGCCGATGCGGACGCCCATCCGCCCCGCATGGCGCGCCGCGGCCGACAGGAACGCGCCCTCCAGCATCCGGTCGCCGGAGCCGACCACGGCGAGCCGGCACCCGGCGGCCACGATGTCGTCGCAGCTCTCGGCCAGGATATCGAGGCCCTTCTGCCAGGTCAGGCGGCTGACCACCGCCAGAAGCGGCGTGTCGTCCTCCGCAAGCGCGAACTCAGCCTCCAGGGCCCGCTTGTTGATCGCGCGGCGAAACAGGGTGTCGCGGTCGAAGCCGGCCTCGATATGGGGATCGGTGTTCGGGTCCCAGGTCTCGACATCGATGCCGTTGACGATGCCGGACAGGCGGTCCTCGCGCCCGCGCAGCAGGCCGTCGAGCCCCATGCCGCCCTCGGGGCTGAGGATCTCTCGGGCGTAGTTGGGGCTGACCGTGGTGATCCGGTCGCTGGCGCGCAGGCCGCCCTTCAGGAAGCCGACCGAGCCGTAGTACTCGACCCCGTCGACGCCCCAGGCGACTTCGGGCAGGCCGAGCTCGGGAAAGATCGTCTGCGGGAAGGCGCCCTGGAAGGCGAGGTTGTGGATGGTGATGACGGTGCGGGGCCGATCGGGCCCCATGTGCTCGAGATAGACGGGGGCGAGGGCCGCCTGCCAGTCGTGGGCATGGACGATGTCGGGCCGGTAGCCGGGCAGGAGCCCGGTGCCGATGAGGGCGCCCGCCCGTCCGAGGGCGGCAAAGCGCGCCCAGTTGTCCGGGTGATCGTAGCCGTTCGCCCCGACATAGGGACCGCCCGGCCGGTCGTAGAGGTGGGGCGCGTCCAGAAGCAGCATGGCAAGGCCTGCCACCTCGGCCTGGAGGATGCGCGCCGGACCGCCAAAGAGGTCGTCGATATCGGCCACCTCGCGCGCGCCCTCGATCTGGCCGAGCACGGACGGATAGGCCGGCAAGAGTGTCGTCACGTCGACGCCGATGGCGCCGAGCGCCAGCGGCAGCGCGCCCGCGACGTCGGCGAGGCCGCCGGTCTTGATCAGCGGAAAGACCTCCGACGCGACGGAGAGGACCGCGGTCATCCCTGGGCGAGCCGGTCGATCATCGACTGGGTGACGAGGCACACGCCCCCGGCCGAGCGGCGGAAGCGGCGCGCGTCGAGTTCGGGATCCTCGCCGATCACCAGCCCGTCGGGGATGTGGACGCCCCGGTCGAGGATCGCCTTCGTCACGCGCGAGCCCCGGCCGATATGGCAATGGGGCAGGACCACGGCCTCGTTGAGCACGGAATAGGAGTTCTGTCGCACGCCGGTGAAGAGCAGCGAGCGGTGCAGCGAGCCGCCGGAGATGATGCAGTCGCCCGAGACCAGCGAGGAGATCGCCATGCCGCGCCGCCCGTCCTCGTCATGGACGAACTTGGCCGGCGGCGTCACGTCGGCATAGGTCCAGATCGGCCAGTCGCGGTCGTAGATGTCGAGCTGGGGCACGACGTCGGTGAGGTCGATGTTCGCCTGCCAGTAGGCGTCCACGGTGCCGACATCCCGCCAGTAGGACCCGTACTCCGCCTCCGAGCGCACCACCGAGGAGGAGAAGGTATGGGCGTAGGCAGTGCCGTGCTTGACGACATAGGGCACGATGTCGTGGCCGAAGTCGCGGCTGGAGCCGGGATCGGCTGCGTCCCGGCGCAGTTGCTCGGCGAGGAACTTGGTGTTGAAGACGTAGATGCCCATCGAGGCCAGCGCCGTGTCCGGACGGCCCGGAATGGCCGGCGGATCGGCTGGCTTCTCGACGAAGGCGGTGATCTGGTTCTTCTCGTCGACATGCATCACGCCGAAGGCGACTGCCTCCATGCGCGGCACTTCCAGGCAGCCGATCGTCACGTCCGCGCCCGTGTCGACATGCTGCTGGAGCATGATCTCGTAGTCCATCTTGTAGACGTGGTCGCCTGCCAGGATGACGATGTATTCGGGCGCGTAGGCCTCGATGATGTCGATGTTCTGGTAGACGGCGTCCGCGGTGCCGGCATACCACTGGTCTTCGGATACGCGCTGCGAGGCGGGCAGGACGTCGAAGCTCTCGTTGCGCCCCGGCCTGAGGAAGTTCCAGCCGCGGTTGAGGTGGCGGATCAGGGAATGCGCCTTGTACTGCGTCGCGACGCCGATGCGGCGGATGCCGGAGTTGATCGCATTGGACAGGGCGAAGTCGATGATGCGCGACTTGCCGCCGAAATAGACCGCCGGCTTGGCGCGGTCGTCGGTCAGTTCCATGAGGCGCGAGCCGCGCCCGCCGGCCAGCACATAGGCCATCGTGTCACGGGAGATCGGCCCTGCGCGCCGGTGGTCAGCCATCCTCGTCTCCTCCTGCGCCGTCCGCCCTCGGCCTCCCGCCGGAGGGCGCCCCGGGTCCACTCTTCTGTGTTTCCGCCAGGGAAAGATAGGGCCGAGGCGCAACCGGCAACCGGCGCACCCGGCGGTTTGCACAGAGAATTTGCGGCGCGCGGCACCCATGTCGCCAAAAGGCCCCGGCGGTGCGTCCGCCGGGGCCTTCGAGGCATCGCTCGCGAGCCGCCGTGGCCTCAGGCGCCGGGGCCGGCCTTCCAGATGTCGCGCGCGTATTCGCGGATCGAGCGGTCGGACGAGAACCAGGCCATGCGCGCGGTGTTGCGGGTGGCGATCGCGTTCCACGCCGCGCGGTCCTTCCACAGGACGTCGAGCTGGCGCTGCGTGTCCCAGTAGGCGCGGAAATCGGCGGCGATCATCCACCAGTCGCGGTCGCGGATGGAGTTCATCAGGTTGGCGTAGCGGCCGGGATCGCCCTGGCTGAAGACGCCGGACGAGATCGACTCGATCGCCGAGCGCAGGAGCGGCTGGCTGTTGATCACCGCCTGACCGCTATGTCCTTCCGTGCGCATCCTGGCGACTTCGTCGGCCTTCAGGCCGAAGATGAAGATGTTGTCCTCGCCGATATGCTCCAGCATCTCGACATTGGCGCCGTCGAGCGTGCCGATGGTCAGCGCGCCGTTGAGGGCGAACTTCATGTTGCCGGTGCCCGACGCCTCGAGGCCGGCCGTCGAGATCTGCTCCGAGAGGTCGGCCGCCGGCATGATGATCTCGGCGAGGCTGACATTGTAGTTCGGGATGAAGACGACCTTCAGAAGCCCGCGCACGGTCGGGTCCGAGTTGACGACGCGCGCGACGTCGCCGGCCAGGTGGATGATCTCCTTGGCCTGGACGTAGGAGGGCGCCGCCTTGCCCGCGAAGATCTTGACGCGCGGTGTCCAGTCGAGATGGGGCAGCGAGCGGATCTGCTCGTAGAGCGCCACCGTCTCCAGGATGTTGAGGAGCTGGCGCTTGTACTCGTGGATGCGCTTGACCTGGATGTCGAAGAGCGCGTCGGGATCGAGCGTGATCGCCAGCCGCTCCTGCACCAGCGTCGCCAGCCGCTCCTTGTTGCGACGCTTCACCGCCCCGAAGCGCTCGCAGAAGGCCGCGTCGCCGGCGTGGGCGTCGAGCTTGGCGATCTCGTCGATGTCGTCGCGGAAACCGGGGCCGATCGTCTCGTCGATCAGCTTGGACAGGCCGGGATTGGCCTGGTGCAGCCAGCGACGCGGGGTCACGCCGTTGGTCTTGTTCTCGATCCGGGTGGGGTAGAGCCGATGCAGGTCATGGAACACGGTCTGCTTCATCAGCTCCGTGTGCAGGGCCGAGACGCCGTTGACGGCATGGCTGCCGACGAAGGCGAGCTGGCCCATGCGCACGCGGCGCCCGTTGCCCTCGTCGATTAGCGAGATCGCCGAGATGGTGGCGTCGTCGAAGCCCTGGTTCTGCGTCGCCTCGCGCAGGACGCCGGCGTTGATCTGGTAGATAATCTGCATCTGGCGCGGCAGAAGCCGCTCGAAGAGGTGGATCGGCCAGGTTTCCAGCGCTTCCGGAAGAAGCGTGTGGTTGGTGTAGGAGAAGGTCGCCCGCGTGATCGTCCAGGCCTCGTCCCATTCCATGCCGTGGACATCGACCAGAAGGCGCATCAGCTCCGCCACCGAGACGGCGGGGTGGGTGTCGTTGAGCTGGATCGCGACCTTGTCGGCGAGATTGGTCAGGTCGTCGTACTGGGCGAGGTGGTGGCGGATGATGTCCTGCAGCGAGGCCGAGGAGAAGAAGAACTCCTGGCGCAGGCGCAGCTCCTGGCCGGCCTGGTGCGAATCGGCGGGGTAGAGTACCCGGGTGATCGCCTCCGCCTTGTTGGATTCCAGAAGCGCGCCGATGTGGTCGCCCGCGTTGAAGGCGTCGAGCAGGATCGGATCGAGCGACTGGGCGCTCCAGAGGCGCAGCGTGTTGACGTGGGCACCGCGCCAGCCGACGGCGGGCGTGTCGTAGGCGACGGCGAGCACGCGCTCGGCCGGGCGCCAGACGGAGCGCATGCGCCCGCCTTCCTCGATGCTCATGACCTTGCCGCCGAAGCCGATCTCGTAGGAGCTCTCGCGCCGCTCGAACTCCCACGGATTGCCGTGCTTGAGCCAGGTCTCGGGCAGTTCGACCTGCGCGCCGTCGACCACCTCCTGGCGGAAGAAGCCGTGCACGTAGCGGATGCCGTAGCCGTAGCCCGGCACGCCGGTGGACGCCATCGATTCCATGAAGCAGGCGGCGAGGCGCCCGAGACCGCCGTTGCCGAGCGCTGCGTCCGGCTCGAGCAGCTCGACGAGGTCGAGCTCGACATTGTAGCGCGCCAGCGCCTCGCGGATCGGATCGGTCAGGCCGAGATTGGAGATGGCGTCCCGCAGGAGGCGGCCGATGAGGAACTCCATCGACAGGTAGCAGACGCGCTTGGCTTCGCTGCGCCGCGTCTCGATGGTCGAGTTGAACCAGTTGTCGATGACTCGGTCGCGCACCACGAGCGTGGTGGCTTCCAGCCAGTCGTGCATGCGCGCGGCGCCGGTGGTCTTGCCGATCGAGTAGGTCAGCTTCTCCACGATCTCCTTGGCGATCGTGTCGGTGTCGTTCAGCCGGGGCTGCGACTTGTCGCCGGGCTCCGTGCGGGCCTGACGGACGGCGAGGTTGGATGGGGTCATGACAGGTCTCAGGTCCTCAGATGGGCGATGGCGGACACGAGGCCCGCCGTGGAGGAATCACGGGTGTCGGTCGAGGCCTCGCCGCGCACCACGGGCAGGAGGCCGGTGGCCAGCTCCTTGCCGAGCTCGACGCCCCACTGGTCGAAGGCGTTGATGCCGAAGAGCTGGGCCTCGACGAAGACGCGGTGCTCGTAGAGCGCCACGAGGCGGCCGAAGGCGAAGGGGGAGAGCTTATCGTGGAGGATGGTGATCGAGGGCCGGTCGCCGGAGAATTCGCGATGCGGGGCGATGCGCTCGGCCTCTCCTTCCGAGCGGCCCGCGTCCAGAAGCTGCTGCCGGGCCTCCTCCAGCGTCCGGCCCTTCATCAGGGCTTCCGACTGGGCGAGGCAGTTGGCGAGAAGGAGATCCTGGTGGACGCGCATCTCGGGGCTCGTCTCGTGCGCGTTGGCGCCCACGATGAACTCGACCGGAATGATGTCGGTGCCCTGGTGCAGGAGCTGGAAGAAGGCGTGCTGGCCGTTGGTGCCGGGCTCGCCCCAGACCACGGGGCCGGTCGCCGTCGCCACGCGTCGTCCGTCGAGGCCGACATGCTTGCCGTTGGATTCCATGTCGAGCTGCTGGAGATAGGCCGGCAGTCGGGCGAGACGCTGGTCGTAGGGGATCACGGCGCGCGTGCGGTGCTTCTGCGGCACGCGGTGCCACCAGCCGACGAGGCCGAGGATCAAGGGCAAGTTCTCCGCCGCCGGCGCGTCCCGGAAATGGCGGTCCATGTCGCGCGCGCCGGCCAGGAACTCGCGGAAGCGCTCCGGTCCGATCGCGATCATCAGCGGCAGGCCGATCGCCGACCAGACGGAGTAGCGACCGCCAACCCAGTCCCAGAAGCCGAAGGTGCGGTCGGCGCCGATGCCGAAGGCGCCGACCTTGTCGAGCGCCGTCGAGACGGCGCAGAAATGGGCGCCGACCGCCGCCTCGCCGAGAGCGGCTGCGACCCAGGCGCGCGCCGTCTGCGCGTTGGTCATGGTCTCGATCGTGGTGAAGGTCTTGGAGGCGACGATGAAGAGCGTCGTCTCGGGATCGAGGCCCTCGAGCGTGTCCGCCATATGGGCGCCGTCGATGTTGGACACGAAATGGGCGCGCGGGCCGTCGTGATAGGGCTTCAGCGCGATCGCCGCCATCACCGGCCCGAGGTCGGAGCCGCCGATGCCGATGTTGACGATGTCGGTGATCGCCTTGCCGGTCGCACCCTTCGTGGTGCCGCTGCGGATGCCGTCGGCAAAGCGCGACATGGCCACGAGGACCGCCTCGACCTCGGCGCCGACCGCCTGGCCTTCCACCGCGAACCCGTCCTCCACCTGCGCCCGCAGGGCGACGTGGAGCACGGCGCGGTTCTCGGTCGTGTTGATGCGCGCGCCCGCATACATCGCGTCGCGGCGCTCCAGGACCCCGACGGTGCGGGCATAGGCGTGAAGCGCCGCGAGGTCGTCGCCCGACAGCGCGGTCTTCGATACGTCGAGGAGGAGGTCGTCGTGCCGGAACGAGAAACGGCGGAAGCGATCCGGGTCGGCGGCGAAGAGGGCCCGGATGCCTTTCTGCGCCGCGGCTTCGCCCCGCGCCTTCAGCTGATCGAGAGTTACGTCGTTCGAGATCGGGTCGGTCACGCGTTCGATCCATGGCTGCGTCGGCGAGCCGACAGGCTCGCGCTCGGGCGCCGAAGGATAGAGCGTTTCGCAGCCGTGCCCAACAGTTTCCCGAACAGCCTCGGCTCTCCCGCCCCGGCTCGGCACCGGGCGGGGATGATCAATAGCCGAAAGCCATTACGGAATTGCCTACCCGTCACAGGCCCGTGAGAGGTGAAAACCTCAGGTTCGAAGGCCGGCCAGCTTCTCGATGGCGTGATCCAGCGTCTGCGACATCGGGTCGATGCCGTCGGCGCGGTTCTCCGCGTCCACGCGGCGCTTCCACTCGCCGAGAATCGAACGCTTCTCGTGCGCGTCCAGGAACCCGTCCTCCACCACGGCCATGGGCGAATCGAACGACGTGCCGTCCTCGCGGTCGAACTTAGCGTGCTTAAGGGACTCGGTGCTCATGGCTGGGACTCCTGACGGGCACCCTTCACAGGGGGTGCCGTTCGAAACGTTCGAGCCGACGAGGCGGTTGCCCCTTTGCAGACGGTTTTGACACGCCAAGCGGGTCGGTCCGTCGTGCCGACCTGCTCCGCGGTGGTCTTGCCGGTGCTTCGCCGGAACCGTCCGAAAACGCCGCTCAATATTCCTTTTCGTAGAAGACGCCGACCTCGCCGCCGCCGTTGGCGGTGACCGCCGCGCGCGCCTTGATGTCGGCGCCGAGCTCGAGGTCGATCGAGACGCGACCGGTCGAATCGACGCCGACATAGGTGTTCTCGTTGAGATAGCGCCCGACGCCGACAGCCGCCTGGCCGTCGGCAGTGGTCCGGATGTCGATGTCGTCGACACCGAGTTGCGAGCGCAGGTTGTCGAGAAGCCCGGTCGAGCCCCCGACGCCGGACAGCTGCGCCGCCGCCGAGGCGAGCTGAGCGATCTGGAGCGGTGACAGGTCGGCCGTTCCCTGGCCGAAGATCAGCCGCGCCAGCACCTCGTCCTGCGGCAGGGCAGGGGAGGAGGTGAAGTTGAAGCTCGGATTGTTGGCCGGGCCTGTGATGGCGATGTAGACCGTGACCTCGCCCGTGTCGGACGCGGCCAGAAGGTCCAGCGTCGGCACGAGGTTGCCGTCGAAGGTGAGCGTGGCGCGCTGGAAGTCGAGCCGGCGCGACAGGAGCTGGAAGCGGCCGCGCTGCAGCTCGAAGGCGCCGGATATGCCGAGGTTCGACACCGGCCCGGTGATGCGGATCGTGCCGCCGAGCTCGAGATCGAGACCGCGACCGCGCACGAAGACGCGGTTGGGCGCATTCAGCGTCACGTCGAGCCGGATGCCCCCGCTCGCCCCGCCTTCGCCGCTCGAGCCCTTCGGCTCGATCTCGCGGATCTGCTGGACCACGGCCGGCGGGGTGTTGCGCCGCTTGAGGTCGATCTCAGCCACCGAGCTCGGCAGGTTGTCCGGCACAAGAATCCCGATCTCGCGGGCGTCGATCGTGCCGGCCAGAAGCGCGTCGCCGGTCAGCGGCCCGGTGAGGGTCAATCCTGCGTCGAGGCGCACGGTGACGAGCTCGCCGTCGGCATAGCGCCCGTCCGCGACCTGGATGCGGAGGTCGGCGGGGAAGCCGGGGTCGAGGCCGATCGTACCAACCACGCTGACCGTGCCGCCGGCGCCGAGCTGGGCGGTGACGCTGGTCAGCGTCGCGGTGCGGCCGTTCAGCGAGACCTGCGCGTTGATGTTGTTAACAGCAAGATTGAGGCCGGTGTCGACGAAGGACGCGCCGGCCGTCGAGATCGTGCCGGTGACGTCGGGCGCTGCCGCCGTGCCCTGCACGCGCGCGTCCACCCGGACCGTGCCCTGCACCGAGCGACCGCCTTCGGCGAGGATCCGGTTGGCGAGCGAGAGAGGCGCCGTGCCGTTGAGGGCGAGGTCGAAGGAGGGTGTGCCCGCGATGCCGACCGATCCGACCGCGGTGAAGGCCAGGCCGCTCCCCGAGAGCGAGCCGTCCACGCTCACGCGGTTGTCGGCGAAGGCGCCGCGCGCGGCGATGTCGAGCGCGCCGACGCCGGCCTCGCGGGTCTGCGTGACGGAGAAGCCGGTGAGGCGCAGGTCGTACTCGGCGCGCGGCGCCGACAGCGTGCCGGTGGCGCGCGCCGTGCCGTTCAGCGTGCCCTGCGGGTCGATGCCGCTCGCGGCGGCCGCCGCAAGCGAGGCCGGCACGTTGTCGAAGGCGACGTTGAGGTCGAGCCGCTGGCCCGCCGTGCCCGTGGCCGTCACCGAGCCGGTACCGAGATCGATGCGGGCGGTCTGAAGCTGGACGGAGCCGTCGGCATATGAGCCGGCCGCCGTGGCGTCGATCGCCGGCGCGCCGGCGGCACGCGTCTGCGCCACTGAAACATCGGCGGCACGAAGGTCGAAGGTGGCGGAGGGCGCCGCCAACGTACCGGTCGCAGCGAGGTTGCCCGACAGGGTGCCGCGCGCGTCGAGGCTCGGCTGCACCGCGTTGGCGAGCGCGACCGGAAGCTGGTCGAGGACGAGCCGGAGGTCGAGCGCGCGTCCGACGCTGCCGGACGCCTCGAGCGAGCCGGCACCCGTATCGATCCGGGCACGCTCGAAGCGCGCCGTCCCTTGTGCGAACGTGCCGGCGACATCGAGCGTCACGGCCTCAATGCCGCCCTGCCGCAGCGGCGCGGCCGACAGGCCGCTGCCCGCGAGCCGGAACGTGGCGCTGGGATCGGCGATGGAGCCGGTCGCCGTCGCTTCGCCGTTCAGCGTGCCGCGCGCGTCGAGCCCGGGGCGCAGGCCGTTGGCGAGCGCCAGCGGAAGCTCGTTGATCCCGAGCCGGAGGTCGAGCGCACGCCCCACCGTGCCCGTCGCCTCGATGCGTCCCGTTCCGGCCGTGAGCAGCGCCCGGTCGAGCCGTGCCGTGCCGCCGCGATAAAGGCCCGCAAGGTCCAGCGACAGTGGCTCGACGCCCGCGCGGCGCACCTCGGTCGCGGTGATGCCGCGCCCGGCGAGATCGAAGGTGACGGCGGGGTTCTCCAGGGAGCCGGTGGCCGAGGCCGTGCCGTTGATCGTTCCCTCGGCGCCGAGCCCGTCCACAAAGCCGTTGGCGAGCGCGACGGGCAGATCGGTGATGTTGAGGTCGAGATCGAGCGCTTTGCCGACCGTGCCGGTCGCCTCCACCGAGCCGGTGCCGAGGTCGACGCGCGCGGCCGAGAGCGTCGCCGTGCCGTCGCGATACTGGCCGGCGAAGGCGGCGTCGATCGCATCGAGGTTCGCGGCTCGGGTCTGCGAGGTCGCGACGCCATTGGCGCGCAGGTCGAAGTCGAGGTCCGGCGCGGCGGACAGGCCGCCGACGGCGACGGTGCCGCTGGCGCTGCCGGCCGCATCGAGCCCGGCGACGAAGGGGTTGGCGATGGCGAGCGGGAACCGGTCGAGCGCGAGGTCGAGGTCGAGCTGGTCGCCGGCCGAGCCCGACAACGTCAGGGAGCCCGGTCCGGCGTTGAGGCGGACTTCGCTCAAGGTGGTGCGCAACGAGCCGAGCGTCACGGCGGCGGGCGCTGCCAGCGACAGGGCGGCGTCCGGGATCGCGGCGTTCAGTCGGCGCAGCTCGATCACCGTGCCGGCGTCGGTGAAGGCGAGGTCGCCCGCGAGCTCGGTGGGAACGTCGTTCAGCCGAGCCGAAGCGTTCAGCGCCGTGGCGTTGTTGATCTCCTCCAGCGTGGCGTCGAGGCGCTCCACCGTCAGGCCGCCGCTGGAGAGCGAAGCGGCCGCCACTGTGCCCGCGGCGCGCGGAGCGGTCAGGTAATCCGTGGCGCGAAGCTGGATGCGGGCGCCGCGAAGGGCGGTCTCGGCATCGTTGCGCGTCAGCGTCAGCGCGTTGCTGGTGAGATCGAGATCGACGACCGGGGTGCCGCCGGTGCCGACCGCCAGCCCGATCGTGCCGTTGAGGTCGCCCGAGCCGTCCTGGCCGGCGAGCGAGAGCAGGGTCGTGGCATCGGGGATGGCGAGGCGGATCGCGCCGGTCGGGCGGTTCTCGCCGTCCAGCGCCACCTCGCCCTCGACCCGGTTCTCGCCCTGGCGAAGGAGAAGGTTGGTGAGGCGACGCACGTCGCCCTCCGTCGCGAGGTCGGCGGAAAGCGCGAGCGGCGCTCCGTCGAACGTGCCGTCGAGCGCTACCGTGCCGCTCGGCGCCTCGGGGGCGAAGGTGCCCTGCACCCGCGCCTGGAGATCGGTGAGCCGGCGGCCGACGACGTCGAGGTTGGACGCGGTGGCCGTCAGATCGACCACGGGGGCGCTCGTCGTGCCGGACGCCTTGAGGTCGAACTGCGCCTGGCCGTCGAGGGCCGAGTCGGCGATGGCGGCCTGGTTGAGCTGGCCGGTGATCGCGGCCGCGATCTCCTCGCCCGTGAGGCTGGCCGAGCCGGACAGGTCGAGCGCGTCGCCGTCGACGCGTAAGGCATCGACGCCGAATGAGCCGTCCGCGGCGCGTCGTGCGTCGCCGGCGATCGCCACGCGCGGGCCGACATAGGGAACGGCATCGGCGGACAGTGCGGCGGTCTCGAAGTCGCTGTCGATCCGAAGCTGGAAGGTCGAGAAGTTCAGGGCGGCGCTGCCCGACAGGGCAAGGTTCGCCGCGCCCGTGGTCAGCTTGGCTGCGTTGAAGGTGAGCCCGTCGGCCGTCAGGGCGCCGTCGGCGTCGAGCGCGATCGGCCCCTCGAGGACGCGCGTCGCGATGCCGTCCGGCACGGAGGCGGACTGCGCATCGAGGTCCACCACCACGGCGCCGACGAGATTGTTGAGGTCGAAGCCGGGGCTGGTCGCGTTCAGCGTGAGCGCGTTGGCGACGTAGTCCTCGAAGCCGGCGGTGCGAGCCGCGGCCGCGACCTGGAGCGCGGCGGAGGACAGGCTGCCTCGCAAGGACGCGTCGACCGACGAGATTTCGAGCGCGGTGCGCGCCCCGTCGGAGCCGAACGCCAGTGGCACGGGATTGGCGGCGTCGGTTCGCAGCTGGACGGAGAGATCGTTGCCGGCGCCCGCCTGATCGAACGTGCCCGACGCGACAAGGTCGAGCGGGCCGGACTGGAGGCGGCCGGCATCGATGCCGATTACGCCGTCGGGCCGCAGAAGGACGTTGGCGGCAAGCGTCAGGTTCTCGCCGACGACGCCTTGGTACGCCAAGGGCACGAAGGGGGCGGACAGGGCGGTGAGATCGACGCCGATGCGCCGGCCCTCGGCACCGTTCTGCACGGTGGCGCGCAAGGTGGCGGCCCGTTCGGAGCCGAGGTCCAGCGTGCCGTCGGCGGCGAAGTTGTCGAAGGGACCCGTGCCGTTGACCGCAAGGCGCACGGGCGGCGCGCCCGGCAGCTTCAGGAGCCCGGCGACGATGCCGCCCGCCGGCTCGCTGGCGTTGATCGCGATCTCAAGGCGGTTGGCATCCGGCTGGAAGCCGAGCTTCAGGGCGATGTCGCCGCCCTGGTCGAGACGCCGGATCGTCGCTGCGGCGTCGAGCTGGGCCGGATCGGGGGCGAGATTGAGCGAAGCTTCCGCGGAGAGGCGCGCCGGAATCCCGGCGACCGCCTCGCCCAGCACGAATTCGTCGATCGCGATGCGGTTGATGCGGGCGGTGATCGAGGGCAGCGAGAAGGGCTCGCTGCTTTCCTCCGTTGTGGTCGGGGGCGCCGCGCGCGGCAGGCGGTCCATCACGATCTGCCCGGCGGTCAGGGTCTCGACATCCACCGTCTTGCGCACCAGCGCCAGCGGCGACCAGTCGAGCGCGAGGTTGCGCAAGGTCAGCCAGACGCCGTCGCGGTCGGCCACCGTCACCTCGTCGATCCGCACCTCGCCGCTGAACGCGCCGGAAAGGCCCTGGATCTTCACCTGCCGGTCCTCGGTGGACAGGAGGTTTTCCAGCTGCCCGGCCAGGAACTGCGCATGGGCCGGCTGGGCGCACAGGAGCGTGGCCACGACGAGGGCCGCGAGCCGGAGCTTCAGGAGAACGGCGGGAAGGAGGCGCATCGCGATCATTCAGAAGGCCTGTCCGATGCCGGCGTAGATCTGGAACGACCCGTCGCGCGGGCCGGGGTCGAGGGGAATGCCGACATCGACGCGGATCGGGCCGAAGCCGGTGAGGTAGCGCGCGCCGACGCCCGCGCCGATCTTCAGCGCGCCGAAGTCGGGCGCGAAGTCGTCGCCCACCGTTCCGGCGTCCACGAAGGGCACGATCTGGATCTTGTCGGTGACGTTGAAGCGCAATTCGGCCGAGGCCTCGAACACGGACAGGCCGCCGATCGGCGTGTTGACGAAGTCGGGGTCGGTGCCGGGGAAGGGAATGGGCGGATAGTAGGGGCCGATCGACTGGAAGACGTAGCCCCGCACCGAACCGCCGCCGCCGGCGAAGAAGCGCCGGTCGGCCGGCACGTCCTGAAGGTCCGCTCCCGCGATGATCCCGTAGCCGACGCGCCCCGCGACGACGAAACGGTCGCGCTCGTCGAGCGACAGGTAGGCCGAGACGTCGCCGCGCGCCTTGATGAAGGGCGTGCCGTCCTCGATCTCGTAGGTCGGTTCGGCATAGAGCTTGGCGAGGAAGCCGGTCGTCGGGTTCAGCTCGTTGTCGCGCCCGTCGTAGGTGTAGGTGACGGGCACGGAGGCCAGCAGGAACTCGTCCTCGCCGAGATAGGTGCCGACCTTCTCGTATTCGGCCACCACGCTGACGACGAGCTTCTGTTGGTCGTCGATCATGTACTCGACGCCGTTGCTCACCGCGATGGACTGGCGGTCGTAGGCGAGCGGCTGTTCGGAGATCCCGGTGATCGAGCCGATATAGACCGAATCGGGACCGAGCACGCCCGGCTTGCGGAAGACGGCCGAGGCCCGGTAGTCGAAGCCGTCCGTCTCGCGTCCCGTATCGGACAATGTATTGGCGCCGATGCGCGAGACGGCGCCCTCGATGCGCAGGGATTCGGCGCGGCCGAAGAGGTTGCGGTGCTCCCAGTAGGCGTTGGCGCCCGCCCCTTCGGTGTTGGAGAAGGTGGCGCCGGCGCCGAAGACGCGGCGGGGTCGCTCGGCCACCGTCACCTGGATCGGCAGCGTACCATCGGCGGCCTGCGCGTCGGCCTCGCGGATCGTGGCGGTGGAGAAGACGTTGAGCTTGCGAAGCCGCTCGCGCGCCTTTTCGAGCGCGGCGGGCGAATAGGTGTCGCCCGGCCGGATGCCGGTCATGTAGGCGACGAAGCCCGGATTCATCCGCTCGGTTCCGGTCACGAAGGTCTGGCCGAAGGGAATCGTCTCGCCGGGCGACAGGGTGATGGCGATGTCGAGGCGCTGCGTCGCCGAGTCGGCCACGACGTCGCGCTTCGTCACGGCGACGAAGGGCCGGCCCTCGTTGCGCAGGTCCTGCACGATGCGGTTCTCGATCTGCAGGATGCGCACCGAATCGGCCGCGGAGCCCGGCGTCAGCTCGTAGGTCGCCGGATCGAGCGGCACGCCGTTGGCGTCGAGCCGCACGGTGCCGACCTGGAACAGCGGGCCCGGCGTCACGTCGATCGTCACCGGCACGGGCCGCGAGGTGTCGAAGGTCGCGTCGGGCGCGAGATCCGCGATGTCCTGCCCCTCGATGCGGATCGTCACCAGTCCGTCGTAGCGCGCGTTCTCGTAGAGCGTGCCGACGAGGCGGCGGCGGTCGCCCTTCGCCTTGGCGAGAAGGCCGAGGGAGCCCGACACCGGCTCGTCCTCGTCGGCCTTCAGCGAGGAAGCCGCCTCCATCTTGTCCTGCAGGTCGTCCTCGTCCGGCGACACGTTCACCGTCACCTCGTAGCGGACGGGATCGGGCAGTTCGGCGGCGGCCTGCTCCTCCTTCGAGGGGCCGAAGAGGTTGAACGGATCGAGGAAGCCGAGGTCGAGCGCCCGGGCGGACGGCGCACCCAGCAGCAACGCGAAGGCGAGGGTCAGCGGGACGGAGACCGCCGGTCGGCGGGCGAGGCGCTTCAATCCAGAAATCAACGCGGATTCTCTCTTCGCCTGGTCGGCCTTGCGGTTTCGGGGCGGAGGCCGGTTTCGCGACCGGTTTCTGGCGGTGCGCTCCCCGTCCGAAGGCGGCGAAACGCCCGTCGCCCTCCCCGAGCGACAAGGCTTCAAAATGCCGGACCGGGCCGAAATAACAACCGCTTGGTGAGCCTGGCGCAAGATTCGCGGGAGGTTTTGTGGGAGTTGCGCCACACTCGCGTTCCCGCCCACCGGGCTTGCGCCGGACCCACCGCGACCTTGCGTCGCGCAAGGCGTCGACGGGGTCGTGACGCCGTGGGGCGAGTGACGGGAGCCGGGCGATACCGGTCGATCGACGAAAAAAGGGCGAGCCCGTCGGGCCCGCCCTCCTCATGCCTGACGGGTGCACCCGTCAGAGATTGCAGCGGCGCTCATAGCCGTCGTAGCCGACATAGGTGTCGCTGCGCGGGTCGTAGGAGCGATAACGGGCGAGGCAGCGCTCCACGTGGCTGCCGCCGCCCCGCGTGTAGGTGCCGTAGTCGTCGTAGTAGCGCGCCTGGCGCGGCTGGTAGTAGCGCGGCGGCGCGGGGATCGTGTCCTCGTAGGACGGCGGCGCGACATAGACCGGGCGCGGCGGCGGCTCGTAGTAGCCCGGCGCAGGCGCGTAGTATTCCGGCTGACGGGGCTGCGACAGCGCCGAGCCGAGAAGGGCGCCCGCCGCGAGCCCGACCGCGCCGCCGAGCAGCACGTCGCCGGTGTTCGACCGGTCGCGATGGCGCCAGGGATCGGCCTGCGCCGCGGGAACGGCAGCGGTGAAGGCCACGGCCGACGTTACGAGAGCAAGAAGCGTCTTGCGCATGGAAACACTCCCATCCGGCACCGCCGGTTCGTTCGGAAGCGGGCACCGGCCCGCTTGTCGACGGTGATGAAGCACGAGTTCACATGAACGAGAACTGAACGCCGAGGTTTCCCGCGCCGACCATTAAAACGGCGAAAGGCGCCGGGCGGGTGCCCGGCGCCTCGCGCGTCTCTCCGGCTAGCCGGATCAGAGGTTGCAGATGCGACGCTCGCCCGCGCTGTTGGCCACGTAGGTGTTGGTGCGCGGATCATAGGTGCGATAGCGCGCGGCGCAGCGGGCGACATGGTCGCGGCTGTTGCCGCGATAGGCCGGGGCGCGGTTGCTGTTGGCGGCAGCCCCGACGGCGGCACCCGCGGCGAAGCCGAAGATCGCGGCGGCGGCCGCGTCGCCGCGGTTCCGGTCGCGGTAGTTCTCGCGGTACCAGCGGTTGTAGCGGCGGTCGTCCCAACGGCGGGCGTCACGGCGGAAGTCGCGGCAGTCGCGTGCTCCGGGGTTGCGGGCGCAGAAGCGCTCCACGAAGCGCTGGCGCTCGCGGAAGCTCTGGGCTTCGGCCTGCGGCGCGGAGAACGTGACGACACCGGTGGCCAGGACCGCGGCCGCCATGAAGGACTGGAACAGCTTACGCATGAAGGACTTTCTCCCAAGGAAGCGGAAGGCCGCGGCGGCTGTTCGGCCGGCGCGGCGGACCGCAGGAACCGGCAAGGTCGCGTCCGGTTCCATCGATGGGTCGTAAGGTGGGCTTTGCAACCTGAACCGGGCGTGAACGGGTGCGGCGCTTTGGCGCTCCGATCAAGGGCCGGTGGATAAGTCGGATACCGCCATGGTCCGAACGAAGCGGGAACATTATATCGTCGCGATGAGCAAGCCGACCCTGATGCAGAAGCTCGCGATCCTCTCGGACGCCGCCAAGTACGACGCCTCCTGCGCGTCCAGCGGCACGTCGAAACGCGATTCCGTCAAGACCAAGGGCATCGGCTCGACGGAAGGGTCGGGCATCTGCCACGCCTATGCGCCGGACGGGCGGTGCATCTCGCTGCTCAAGATCTTGATGACCAACTTCTGCATCTACGACTGCGTCTACTGCGTGAACCGCTCCTCCTCCAACGTCGCGCGGGCGCGCTTCTCGGTGGAGGAGGTCGTGAAGCTGACGATGGAGTTCTACAAGCGGAACTACATCGAGGGCCTGTTCCTCTCGTCCGGCATCATCCGCAACTCCGACTACACGATGGAGGAGATGGTGCGCATCGCGAGGAAGCTGCGGATGGAGGAGAACTTCGCCGGCTATATCCACCTCAAGACCATTCCCGACGCCTCGCCGAAGCTGATCGAAGAGGCCGGCCTCTTCGCCGACCGCCTGTCGATCAACATCGAACTGCCGACCGACATCGCGCTGGAGGCGCTGGCGCCCGAGAAGAAGCCGCGCGACATCAAGCGCTCGATGGGCCACCTGCGGCTCAAGATCGACGAGCACAAGGGCGAGGCGAAGGACCGCGCCAGACCTGCGAAGTTCGCGCCCGGCGGCCAGTCGACGCAGATGATCATCGGCGCCGACGCCGCCAACGACGAGGATATCCTGGGCCGTTCGGAGAACCTCTACGGCAACTACCGTCTGCGGCGCGTGTACTACTCGGCCTTCTCCCCCATCCCGGACTCGTCCTCCCGCCTGCCCTTGTCCCGGCCGCCGCTGATGCGCGAGCACCGGCTCTACCAGGCCGACTGGCTGATGCGCTTCTATGGTTTCGGCAAGGACGAGATCGTGTCCGGTGGAACGGATGGCATGCTCGACCTCGCCATCGACCCGAAGCTCGCCTGGGCCCTGAAGAACCGCGGCCGCTTCCCCGTCGACGTCAACAGGGCCGACCGCGAGATGCTCCTGCGCGTGCCGGGCTTCGGCACCAAGGCCGTCGACCGCATCCTCTCCACCCGCCGCCACCGGACGCTGCGGCTCGACGACGTCGCCCGCCTCTGCCATTCCGTCGAGAAGGTCCGCCCCTTCGTGCAGGCTCTGGACTGGACGCCGGGCGGGCTCACCGACCGCGACAACCTGCGCGGGCTGGTGGCGCCGAAGGCGCAGCAGCTGAGCCTGTTCTGATGTATCTGGCGCGCCTCGACCACCCCGCCGATTTCGACGGCTGGCGCGAGGCGGCCCGCACGGCGCTGGCCCTCCACGTGCCGCCGGAGGAGATGGCCTTCGCGGTGGGCGAGGAGCCCGTGCCGCTCTTTGCCGAACCCTTGCCCGAACGCCCGGCCGACGCGCCGCCCTTCAACGTGCCGAAGGCCTTTCCGGATGTGGCGCGCAAGCTGATCTGCCACGCCGACCCCGAACGCTTCCTCTTCGCCTATCGCCTCCTCTGGCGCCTGCAGGAGGAGAAGAAGCTCCTCGAGATCGTGTCCGACCCCGACACCCGCCGCGCCGTCGAGATGCAGAAGGCGGTCTATCGCGACAGCCACAAGATGAAGGCCTTCGTGCGCTTTCGCGAGATCGAGGACGAGAAGGGCGAGCGCCAGTACATCGCCTGGTTCGAGCCCTTCCACCACGTCGTCGAGTTCACCGCTCCCTTCTTCATGCGCCGCTTCCCCGGCATGATCTGGAGCATCCTGACGCCGAAGCGCTCCGTCCATTGGGACGGCGTCGATCTCGTCTTCGCCCCCGGCGCGGACGTGAGCCAGAAGCCCGCCGACGACGACATGGAAGCGCTCTGGCTCACCTACTACGCCTCGATCTTCAACCCGGCGCGGCTGAAGGTGAAGGCGATGCAGGCGGAAATGCCGAAGAAATACTGGCACAACCTGCCGGAAGCCACGCTCATCGAACCCCTGATCCGGGGTGCCGAGGCGGCGCAGCGCCGCATGATCGAAACCCAGCCGACCCTGCCGAGTTTCCGCCACGAGAAACAGGCGGAGCGCAACGACATGGCACGTGCGGCATCGACGGTCCCGGCCTTCAACGGCTTCAACAAGCCGCCGGAAGATATTGAGGAGGCCCGTGAACAGGCCAGGCACTGCAAGGCCTGCCCGCTCTGGGAGCCCGCCACCCAGACCGTCTTCGGCAAGGGCCCGGCGGACGCACCCGTGATCTTCGTCGGCGAGCAGCCGGGCGACCAGGAGGATTTGGCCGGCGAGCCCTTCATCGGCCCCGCCGGCAAGGTCTTCGACGAGGCGCTGGCCGCCGCCGGCATCGACCGTTCGCAAGCCTACGTCACCAATGCCGTCAAGCACTTCAAGTTCGAGCCGCGCGGCAAGCGCCGCATCCACGCCAAGCCCAACATGGGCGAGGTGAAGGTCTGTCGCTGGTGGCTCGAACAGGAGCGCGAGCTCATCAAGCCGAAGCTCATCGTGGCGTTGGGCGCCACCGCCGCCGCCTCGGTGCTGGGCAAGACCGTCACGATCCGCGACACGCGCTCCAAGCTCATCGACCTGCCCGGCGTCGACACCAAGCTCCTCGTCACCGTCCACCCTGCCTACATCCTGCGCCTGCCCGACCCGGACGCCCAGGCCCGCGAACGCGCCGCCTTCCACGCCGACATGGACCGCGCCAAGGCCTACGTGCCCGCGATTGCGCTGGGGTGAGGGCGCGGACGTGGGTTGGCGGGGCTGCCGCCCCGAGCCCCGCTCGGGAAAGAATTCCCGAACCCTTCTTTTGCCTTGGGACTTTTCCGAGATTGGGGAGGGCCGTCGGCCCTCCCCAATCTCGGACATCTCTCAACACATGAGGGGTCCAGGGGAAATCATTTCCCCTGGCGGGGTGCAGGGGCCGCGCCCCTGCCATCGACGTTCGCCCTCTCGCCCCGGCGCCATCTCGTGCTAGGGCATCGGCGATGAGGCATGCCGGAGGAGGGCATCATGAAGAGATCGCGGGTCAACGAGATCATCCGGCAGAGCGACGAGTTCATCCGCTCGTTCGGCTACGTCATGCCGCCCTTCGCCTATCTGTCGCCGGCCGAGATGCGGGCGCGGCGGGGCGATCTCCAGGCGGTGGTGGATCGGCGGCTCGGCTGGGACATCACCGACTACGGGCGCGGCGACTTCGACGGGCTCGGCCTCTTCCTGTTCACGACGCGCAACGGCGACAATGCCGATCTGAAGGCGGGGCGCGGCATGCTCTATGCCGAGAAGATCATGATCTCGCGGAAAGATCAGCTGTCGCCGATGCACCGGCACGACCTGAAGGCCGAGGACATCATCAACCGGGGCGGTGCGACGCTGGCGCTGAAGCTCTACACGGCGGGGCCGGACGGTGAGATCGACAAATCGCTGCCCGTGAACGTCGTCACCGACGGCATGCGGCGGCAGATGAAGGGCGGCGATATCCTGCGTCTGTCGCCGGGCGAGAGCGTGACCCTGATGCCGCGCACCGACTGGCACGCCTTTTGGGGCGAAGGCGGGGACGTGCTGATCGGCGAGGTCTCCACCGTCAACGACGACATGACCGACAACGTCTTCGCGGAGCCGATCGGCCGGTTCTCCGAGATCGAGGAGGACGAGGAGCCGCTGCACCTTCTGGTTTCCGACTACGACACCTGGCTTGGCGGTAACCGATAACTGTGGACGCCGCAGGCTGCGGGACTCCAGAAATGGCGTGCCCTCCGCTAGGTTAAGTCGTCCTCGACCATGAACAATCCGGGCCCGCGCCATCCCTCGCGCGCGGGACCGTTCGCATTGCGGAGAAGAGCCGTTTGACCAAGGTCGCCGTCGATCTCGGAACGACCGCCACGGGCGAGCCGGCGGAGATGGACCTGGAGGAACTCCTGTCCACGCGCCTTCTCGTGCAGGGCAATTCCGGTTCGGGCAAGTCGCATCTCTTCCGCCGCATCCTCGAGCAGAGCGCCGGCTGGGTGCAGCAGGCGATCATCGACCCGGAAGGCGACTTCGTCTCCTTCTCCGACCGGTTCGGGCATGTGGTGGTCGACGCCGACCGGACGCCCGCGGAGCTCGCGCGGATCGCGACGCGCATCCGCCAGCATCGCGCCTCCGTCGTTCTCAACCTCGAGGGGCTGGACGCCGAGGTGCAGATGAACTGCGCCGCCGCCTTCCTGAACGGGCTCTTCGACGCCGACCGGCACCACTGGTTCCCGATGCTGATTGCCGTCGACGAGGCGCAGATCTTCGCGCCCGCCATCGCCGGGGACGTCGGCGACGAGGCGCGGCGCATTTCGCTCGGCGCGATGACGAACCTTATGTGCCGCGGCCGCAAGCGCGGGCTGGCCGGCATGATCGCGACGCAGCGCCTCGCAAAGCTTGCCAAGAACGTCGCGGCCGAGGCGTCGAACTTCCTGATGGGCCGCACCTTCCTCGACATCGACATGGCACGCGCGGCCGATCTCCTTGGCATGGACCGGCGGCAGGCCGAGCGCTTCCGCGATCTCGAGCCCGGCCATTTCGTGGCGCTCGGGCCGGCGCTCTCGCGCAAGCCGATCCCGCTTCGCATAGGTCCGGTGGAAACGGCCGGGCGCTCGGGGCGCCCCGTTCTGATGGCGCTGCCGGAGGCGAGCGCCGCCGAGATGGCCGATCTCATCTTCACGGCCGGCGCCGACGAGCCCGTCGCGCTGCCGGCGCCCGTCCGGCGCGAGCCGGCGGTGGCGACGCGTGAGCTTCTGGAGCGCGTCTCCGCGCCCCGGGTCGCGGGCTTTGCCCCCGTCGAGGAAGACCCCGAAGAGGACGAGGAGACGGTCGCCGAGCGTCAGGCCGGCATCGATGCGATCTTCGCCGAACTGATGGCGGATCCCGAAGCCGCCTTCCGCCCCGTCCAGACGCTCTACCAGGACTTCCTCACCCATTGCCGGTTGAAGCGCCTGTCGCCCGGCGCGCTGGACCTTGCCGGCTTCCGCCGCAAGCTGGCGCTGGCGCGTGCCGGCGTCGGGTCGGACGGCGAGGACGATGCCTGGGCCGAGGTCGTCGCGCGCTCGGAGGAACTCCCCGACGACATGCAGGGCGTCTACCTCATGCTCGCCAAGGCCGCGCGCGACGCCGAACCCTGTCCCGGCGACGAGGTTCTGGCGCGCGCCTACGGCAGCCATTCGCCCTCGCGCGGTCGCTTCCTCCTGACCTGGATGGCCGAGCGCGGCTACATCGCCGCCGAGACCGACTTCCGGGGCAACCGCGTCGTCACCATCGCCGGCAACAACTGGCGCACGGGCGCGGGAAGCGCCAAGCCGCGCGGCGGTCAAGCCGCGCCGCGCCTGCGCCGCGTGAAGTGAGGAACGGTCAGGGCTCGTCCCCGCCGCAGATCCGTGCCAGAAGGGCCCCATGTTTCCCGACACGCTCTGGACCGAAGACCTGATCCTCAGACCCATCGCCCTCGGCGATACGGGCGCGATCTTCGACGAGTATGCACAGGACCCCGAGGTCACGCGCTACCTCACATGGTCGCCGCACGCGTCCGTGCGCGAGACCGAGGACTATATCTCCGGCTGCATCGCGAGCGAGACCTCGCGCACCTTCACCCTTCTCGGTCGGCGCGACCGCCAGCTGCGCGGCGCGCTGACGATCCGCCGCGATGTGCCGGGCCGAATCGGCTTCGGCTACGTCCTGTCGCGCCGCTCCTGGAACCAGGGCCTGATGACCGAGGCTCTGACCGAGGTCGTCGGCTGGGCCATGAAGCAGCGCGACGTCTGGCGCGTCGGCGCGACCTGCGACGTCGACAACGTCGCGGCAGCACGCGTGATGGAGAAGGCCGGCCTTCTGCGCGAGGGGCTTCTCAAGCGCTGGATGGTGCATCCGAACGTCGAGGACGCGCCGCGCGATTGCTGGATCTTCGCCCGGACGCGCTGACCGTCATACCGGCGGCACGGAGACGCCGAGAAGTCGCAGCGTGCCGAGGATGAAGCCATCGCGGATGGCGAGGGCGATGGCGAGTTCCAGGAGCACGACGAGCGCGATCGTGCCCTTGAGGGGCAGCCTGCGCGCGGCGAAGAATCCCAGCGCCACGAACACCGTGTCGCCGACGGCGTTGAGAACGCTGTCGCCATGGTAGTCCGGCGCGCCGACCGCCCCGCCGAACAAGGCGATGATCCACGGCGTGTTCTCCATTATCTCCCATGCGGCGCTGGAGGCCAGCGCCGTGAGGAAAAGCCAGCTCGTCGGCCAGTGCGGACGAGCCCGGTCGAGCGCCAGGAACAGGCCGATGCCGTAGACGACGTGAAGCGCCGAATACCAGTCCGCGAATTGCTGAGAGGAACCCGGCGAATGCGGGTCGCCGTCCCAGAGACGGATCGTGCCGCAATCGCAGGCGATCGGGCGCCCCAAGAGGTCGAGAATGGCCGCCATCGCGAGCACGATCGCGGCGCCGACGAGGATCTGCCCCCCCGAACTGCCGAAAATAGCGTGTGGCGCGTTCGTTCCGGGGCGGGGGGCCATATCTGTCATGGCGGGAGAACGCGCACCTCCCGATCACGGTTGCCGCACTTCGGCGCCGTCCACAGTCTTCTGCGTCGCTTCTTGGCCGATCCACGCTATCTCTAGCGGTGTCGCCCGCACGAACTTCCGGCACCATTTTGCATTTCGGCCTCGTCTGTCCTCCGTTCCCGAGCCATGTGCGCGTCTTCGAGGCGATCGCCTGTGCGCTCACCGCTCGCGGCCACCGGGCCAGCTTTCTCCTCAACGCCGGTGCGGGGGCGCTGGTACGGTCCGGACCTTGGAAGGTCCGCGAGGTCGGCCCCGGTCCCGCACAACGCGCAGGGACCGCCGGCTCCACCGGGCTCTTCGGCATCCTGCGCACCGTGGCGGACGCCGCCCGGCGCACCGAAAGCCTGGCGGTCGGGGGTGTAGCGGCCTTGGAAGCGATGGGCGTCGACGCGCTTCTCGGCGATCAGATGGAGCCGGCCTCCGGGCTTCTCGCCGCCCGTCTCGGCCTGCCGTTCGTGTCGATCGCCTCGGCGCTCGCCATCGATCCCGACCTGGCGACGCCGCCGCCCTATCTCGACTGGTCCTATGACCCCAGCAGTGAAGGGTTGAAGCGCAACCGCGGGGGGCGGCGGATCGCCAACCTGCTTCTGCGTCGACAGGCCGAGACGATCCGCCGCAGCGCTCTTTCGCTCGGCCTGCCGCCGCACGGCACGATGGAAGACTGGCTCTCGCCGCTCGGAACGATCTCGCAGACCCCGCTCGCGTTCGAATTTCCCTATGGCGGGCGGCGCCGGATCCTCGGTGTCGGTCCGCTGCGCGCGCCGGGGGAGGGGGAGGAGCCGCTGCCCTTCGCGCCCAACCCGGCGCGGCCGCTCGTCTTCGCCTCGCTCGGCACGCTGCAGGGCCATCGGCTGGGCCTGTTTCGCGCCGTCGCGCAGGCTTGCCGGCGGCTCGGCCTCGACCTTGCCGTGGCCCATTGCGGCCGCTTGAGTGCGGACGAGGCGGCGACGATCGACGCACGGGTCGTCACCGACTTCCTGCCCCAGCGCGCCGTCCTGCGCGCGGCAAGCGCCTGCGTCACCCATGCCGGGCTCAACACCGTCCTCGATGCGATGGAGGCGGGCGTGCCGACGCTCGCCATCCCCATCGCCTACGACCAGCCGGGCGTCGCCGCCCGTCTCGTGCATCACGGCGCGGGATTGAAGCTTTCGCGCCGGCGCCTTGCGCCCGACGCCGTGGAAACGGCGCTGGAACGGCTCCTGAACGAGCCTCGCTTCCGGGAGCGGGCAGAGGCGATCGGCGCGGCGATCGGACAGGCGGGGGGTGTGTCCCGCGCGGCCGACGCGATCGAGGACTGGATCGCCGAGGCGCGGCCGATGCGGCGCCCGGCCCGCAAGGCGGAGCCGGCATGAGCCTCGATGCCGATCTGATCCTCCTCGGCGGCGGTCTTGCCAACGGCCTCATCGCCCATCGGCTGGCCACGCGCCGGCCGGACCTGCGCATCCTCGTGATCGAGGGCGGCGAGACGCTGGGCGGCAATCACACCTGGAGTTTCCACGACGGCGATCTCAGCCAAGCCGAGCACGAGTGGATCGCGCCCTTCGTGGCTGCGCGCTGGACGGACTACGACGTGCGGTTCCCGCGGCGCGAGCGGCGTTTCGGCACGGGCTATGCCTCGGTCTCGTCCGAGCGCTTCCGGGAACTGCTGACGCGGCAGCTCGGACAGCGCATCCTCGCCGGCATCCCCGCTGTCGACGTCACTCCGACGAGCGTGACGCTGGCCGATCAGCGCAGTTTCAGCGCGCGCGCGGTGATCGACGGTCGCGGCGCACGGCCGAGCCCGCATCTCGATCTCGGCTTCCAGAAGTTCCTCGGCCAGGAATGGGAGTTCGATCGGCCGCACGGGCTGCAGCGTCCCGTCATCATGGATGCCACCGTGCCCCAGCGCGACGGCTATCGCTTCGTCTACGTCCTGCCCTTCTCGCCGACGCGCCTTCTGGTGGAGGATACGTACTACGCTGACCGAGGCACGCTCGACACCGAGGTCCTGCGCGGCCATCTCGCCGACTACGCGACGCGAGCCGGTTGGGGCGAGGGGCGGCTCGTGCGCGAGGAGCACGGCATTCTGCCCATCGCGCTCGGCGGCGACATCGACGCCCTCATCGCGTCGTCGAACGGCATGCCGACGGTGGGCCTTGCCCACGCGCTGTTCCATCCGACCACCGGGTACTCACTGCCCGACGCGGTGCATGTTGCCGATCTCGTCTCGCGCGCGCCGGACATCTCGCCGGAGGGGCTCGCGCGGCTTCTCGACGCGCATGCCCGCAACATCTGGAGCGACCGCAGCTATTTCCGGATGCTCAACCGGCTCCTGTTCCATGCGGGACGCCCGGAAGAGCGTTACCGGATCCTCGAGCATTTCCACCGCCTGCCCGATCCGCTCGTGGCGCGGTTCTATGCCGCACGGCTGGACTTTGCCGACAAGGTCCGCATTCTCGCCGGCAAGCCCCCGGTCCCGGTGTTCAGCGCCCTGCGGGTGCTCGCCGCCTCCCGTTTGCCCAAGGAATCCGCATGAACGAAGAGATCCCGTCCGCCCGCTCCACCGCCCCGAAGACGGCCATCGTCATCGGTTCCGGCTTCGGCGGACTGGCCCTGGCGATTCGGCTCCAGGCGGCCGGAACCCAGACCGTGCTTCTGGAGAAGCGCGACAAGCCGGGCGGGCGCGCCTATGTCTACGAGGATGGAGGTTTCGTGTTCGATGCCGGTCCCACCGTCATCACCGACCCGTCCGCGCTGGAAGAGCTCTTCGAGGTGGCCGGCAAGCGGCTTGCCGACTATGTCACGCTCCTGCCCGTCAGCCCGTTCTACCGGCTCTGCTGGGAGGACGGCTACAGCTTCGACTACGCCAACGACCAGGCCGAGCTGGACCGGCAGATCGGCGCCAAGAACCCGAGGGACGTCAAGGGCTACCGACGCTTCCTCGCCTACTCGCGCGCGGTCTTCGAGGAGGGCTACCTCAAGCTCGGCACCGTGCCCTTCCTGCAGTTCCGCGACATGGTGCGCGCGGGGCCGCAGCTCGCCAAGCTCCAGGCCTGGCGTTCGGTCTATGCCAAGGTGTCCGAGTTCATCGAGGACGAGCAGCTCCGGCAGGCCTTCTCGTTCCATTCGCTGCTGGTCGGCGGCAACCCGTTCGCGACCTCCTCGATCTACGCGCTGATCCACGCGCTGGAGCGCGAATGGGGCGTCTGGTTTCCGAAGGGGGGCACGGGCGCGCTGATCAACGGCATGGCCCGGCTCTTCACCGACATCGGCGGGCGGGTCGAGCTGAATGCCGAGGTCTCGCGCATCGCGGTGGACGGGCGGCGCGCGACCGGCGTCGTCCTCCACGACGGGCGGAGCTTCGAGGCGGACGCCGTCGCCTCCAACGCCGACGTCGTCCACACCTACGACAAGCTCCTGAAGGGCACGACGCGCGGAGCCTCGCAGGCGGCCAAGCTCAAGCGCAAGCGCTTCTCCATGTCGCTCTTCGTCCTGTATTTCGGGCTGAAGCGGCACCAGACCCAGCTCCAGCACCACACGGTGCTGTTCGGCGCACGCTACCGGGCGCTGATCGACGAGATCTTCAAGGGCCGCGAACTCGCGGGCGACTTCTCGCTCTATCTGCACAGCCCCTGCGCCACCGACCCCTCGCTCGCACCGCCCGGCATGGGCAGCTACTACGTCCTGTCGCCGGTGCCGCACCTCGGCAACGCCGACATCGACTGGTCGGTGGAGGGGCCGCGCTACGCAACCCGTATCTTCGACTACCTGGAAGCGCGCTACATGCCGGGCCTGCGCGCCGATCTCGTGACACAGCGCATCTTCACCCCGAACGACTTCCAGTCGGAACTCAACGCGCACCACGGCTCGGCTTTCTCGCTCGACCCGGTGCTCACCCAGTCCGCCTGGTTCCGTGCCCACAATCGCGACGACGCGATTCCCAATCTCTACCTCGTCGGCGCGGGCACCCATCCCGGCGCCGGGGTGCCGGGCGTCGTCGGCTCGGCCAAGGCGACGGCAGGCCTGATGCTCGGGCATGAGCGAGCCTGATCTGGCGGCCTTCTCGGCCGCTTCCATCGCCAAGGGCTCGAAGAGCTTCGCCGCTGCCTCGCGGCTCTTCGACCGGCAGACGCGCCGGAGCGTCGTGATGCTCTATGCCTGGTGTCGCCACTGCGACGACGTCGTGGACGACCAGGAGGCGGGATCGGCGCTTCGCCATGCGGACGAGCGCCCCGCCGGCCAGCGCATCGCCGAGCTTCGTCGCGATACGGAGGCCGCCTTCGCGGGCGAAACGGCGGGCCTTCATCCCGCGTTCGCGGCGCTTGCAGAGGTCGCCCGGTGCCATGACCTCAGCCGCACCGACGCCGCCGAGCATCTGGCGGGCTTTGCGATGGACGTCGACGAGGAGGTCTACCGGACCTTCGACGACCTCCTTCTCTACTGCTGGCGCGTGGCCGGGGTCGTCGGCGTGATGATGGCACGCATCATGGGCGTGCGGGACGAGGCGGTGCTCGACCGGGCGAGCGATCTCGGCCTCGCGTTCCAGCTCACCAACATCGCGCGCGACGTCGTGGACGACGCGGTGGCGGGCCGCGTCTACCTGCCGCTGGAATGGCTGGAACAGGAGGGGCTGACAGCGCGCGACCTCACCGACCCGGCAAAGGCCGAGGCCGTGTTCCGGCTGCGCCGGCGCCTGGTGGAGGCGGCCGAGCCCTACTACGCCTCGGCGCGGATCGGCATCGCGGCCCTGCCGCGCCGTTCCGCCTGGGCCGTCGGCACGGCTTTCGGCGTGTATCGGCGGATCGGACTGAAGCTCGTCGCCCTCGGACCCCAACCCGTTCCCGGACGGGTCTCGACAACCGGCGCGGAGAAGCTCGCCGAGATCGGCCGGGGTGGCGCCATGGCCCTGCGCCGGGGTGGCGGGACCGCCCGCTCGCCCCTTCTGTGGACGCGTCCGCGCTAGCGCGCCACGCGTCGCTCCTCGGCCTCCGCTGCGACCTTTCCCGAGCGTTTGAGCTGGGCCGAGAGCTTGTCCACCGGCGGGGCGTAGAGGAAGCCGAACGACACGCAGTCGGCCTTGCCCTTCACGGCGTGATGCAGCCGATGCGCCTGGACGAGGCGCTTGGCATAGCCCCGGTGGGGAATGTGCCGGAACGGCCAGCGCTGGTGCACCAGCCCGTCGTGGACGATGAAGTAGAACAGGCCGTAGAGCGTGATGCCGGTGGCGATCGCCGTCACCACGGGCAGGTCCGCGAATGTGCCGAGCGCGAAGAGCGCGACCGCGAAGATCGCGAAGACCACGGCGTAGAGGTCGTTCTTCTCGAACAGATCGTCGTGCGGCTCGTGATGGCTTTCGTGCCAGCCCCAGCCCCAGCCGTGCATGATGTATTTGTGCGCGGCCCAGGCCACCCATTCCATGACGAAGAAGACGGCGATCGCGATCGCGATCAGGGCGGGCCAGCTGTCCATGGGTCGAGCGATCCCTTCCGGTCGAGACAAGGCATCCATATAGGATCGGGAGGCGGCGAAAAACCCCCCGCGATTTGCGGGATGCCCTTGCAAATCAGGGGTTTGGAATGATTCCGGACTGGCGCGGTCAGCGCCGTCCGCTCTCCTGTTCCAGGGCCTGGGCGGGCTCGCCGGAGCCCTTTCGGGCCGACAGCGCCAGGGAGCAGACGAGCGCGTCGAGCCGCGAATCCGCGCCGAAGACGGTTTCGAGATGCGCGCGCGCCGCGCCGATATGCCGCTCGACGAGGCGCTGCGTGCGCTCCACGCCGACGAGCGCGACCACCGTCGACTTGCCGGCGTCCCGCCCGACGTCCTTGCCGATCGCGGCCGGATCCGCCGTGAGGTCCAGGAGATCGTCGAGGAGCTGGAAGGCGAGGCCGAGTTCGGCGGCGAAGGCGCTGAGGTTGGCGCGCTGGCCGGGCGTCGCGCCGGCCACGATCGCGCCGAGTTCCACCGCCGACAGGAAGAGGGCACCCGTCTTGCGCCCGTTGGCGTCGCCGATGTCCTGCGCCGACCGGGGACCCCGGCCGCCCCGAAGGTCCTGGTACTGGCCGCCCACGAGACCAAGCGCGCCGACCGCCGAGGCAAGGACGCCGACCGCCGCGTTGCGGCGCTCCGGGCTCAGGCCTTCAATGCGCGACAGGACGGCGAAGGCCTCCGTCAGCATGGCGATGGACGCGAGCACCGCGACGTCCTCGCCGTGCCCGCGGTGGATCGCCGGGCGCCCCCGCCGCAGGGTCGCGTCGTCCATGCAGGGCAGGTCGTCGAGGATCAGGGACGCCGCATGCACCATCTCCACCGCGCAGCCGGCGTCGAGCGCCGCGTCCAGCGGCCCGCCGAGGTCCTGCGCCACGATTGCCGCAATCAGCGGGCGCAGGCGCTTGCCCGGCGCCAGCAGACTGTCGCGCATGGCCGCCTCCAGGCCCTGCTGCCCGGCCAGCACGACGGGAACCAGATCGGCCAGACGCGCGTCGATGCGGGAGAGGAGAGCGGAGTTCGGGCCGTCGGGTGAGGGGCTCATCGCGTCTTGGTCACTTTCCGGCACGGGGACATGTCTGAATGTCACGAAGGACTGGCGTTCGTTACGAGGTTGTAGCACGGGCAGGCGTCGCTGGAAGCGGCGGCGTCCCGAGGCGGCAGGAATGCGACGAATCGACGTAGCGCGAAAACGCTTGCGGTGATGGCATGCAGGGAAACGAATGACGGCGGGCGAGGGCAAGGCAGGCATGGACGAGAGGACCGGCGGCATCGCCGAGCGCAAGGCTGATCATCTCGACATCGTGCTGTCGCCCCGCCTTGCCGGGCCACGCGCGGCCTCGGGCTTTGATGCGGTCCGCTTCGAGCATGTCGCGCTTCCCGAGGTCGATCTCGACGCGATCGACCTCGGGACGCGGTTTCTCGGACGCTCGATGCGGGCGCCGATCCTGATCTCGTCGATGACGGGCGGGCCGGAGCGGGCGGGCGTGATCAACGAGCGGCTGGCCGAGGCCGCCGAGCATCTCGGCCTCGCGCTCGCCGTCGGCTCGCAGCGCATCGCGCTGGAGGGTCGCGGCTCGGGCGGTCTCGACGGCGCGTTGCGCCGCCTGGCGCCCGGCGTTCCGCTGCTCGCCAACATCGGCGCCGCCCAGCTCGTCGCCGGCTGGGGGGCGGAGGAGGCCCGGCGCGCGGTCGGCATGATCGAGGCCGATGCGCTGATCGTCCACCTCAACCCCTTGCAGGAAGCGCTCCAGCCCGGCGGCGACCGGCGCTGGCGCGGCGTCCTGCCGGCCATCGCGGCGCTCGTCGAGGCCGTCCGCTTCCCGGTGGTGGTCAAGGAGGTCGGCGCCGGTATCTCCGGCACGCTGGCGCGCCGGCTCGTCGACGCCGGCGTGGCGGCGATCGACGTCGCCGGGGCGGGGGGCACGAGCTGGGCGGCGATCGAGGCCGAGCGCACGGGCGACCCGCGCGCCAGGGCCGCGGCGCTCCTCTTCTCGGACTGGGGCATTCCCACGGCGCAGGCGATCGCCGATGCGAGGGCGGCCTGCCCGGACGCGGTGGTGATCGGCTCGGGCGGCGTGCGCAACGGACTCGACGCCGCGCGCGCGATTCGCCTCGGCGCCGACCTCGTCGGGCAGGCCGCGGCCGGGCTGCCGGCCGCCGACCGTTCGGCCGAGGCCGTGGTGGCGCATTTCGAACAGGTGATCGCCGAGCTGCGCATCGCCTGCTTCTGCACGGGTTCGCCCGATCTCGCCGCCTTGCGGTGCGCCCGCCTCCTGCCGCCTGTGGGGTGAGCGCCGCTTTCCGTTTGCCCGTTGTGCGCGCGATCCGCTAATCCCGCAGGGGACGCAAGGTTCGACACGGAGGACGCATGACGACGCTGACCCAGTATCTCGACGCCCATGGGGCCGCGTCCCCCGAGCGGCGCGACGTCGCCGTCCTGATCGGCAAGCTGGCGGCGGCGGCGGGCGAGCTGCAGCGCCTGATCTCGACGGGCGCCACCGGCGACGCGGGGGCGGCCACGGGCCCGGGCGGCGATCCCAACGGCGGCGGCGACATCCAGAAGGTCCTGGACCGCGAGGCCGACCGCCTGTTCCTGGCGGCCGCGAGAGCCGCGCCCGTCGCCTTCTACGGCTCGGAGGAGCAGGACGAGGCGGTGCCGCTCGACCTCGGCTCGAGCCTTGCGATGGCGATCGATCCGCTCGACGGCTCGTCCAACATCGAGACCAACGTCTCGATCGGCACGATCTTCTCTGTTCTCCCCGTGACGGACGCGCATCGCGCGGCCCCCGACACCGTGTTCCGGCAGCCCGGCCGGGCGCAGCTTGCCGCCGGCTTCTTCGTCTACGGCCCGCGGCTGATGCTGGTGGTGACGCTCGGAGAGGGCACGCACGCCTTCGGCTGGTCGCCGGAGACGGGCGTCTTCACACGGATGGGCCCGCTCACCATCCCGCCGGTGGCCAAGGAATATTCGATCAACGCCTCCAACGCCCGCCACTGGGACGAGCCGGTGCGGCTCTATATCGAGCAGGCGCAGGCCGGCGCGGAAGGCCCGCGCGGTCGCGACTTCAACATGCGCTGGGTCGCCTCCATGGTGGCCGACGCCTACCGCATCTTCGTGCGCGGCGGCATCTACATCTACACCGGCGACCGCCGGAAGGGCTACGACCGGGGCCGCATCCGGCTCGTCTACGAGGCGAACCCGGTCGGCTTCTGCGCTGAACAGGCGGGGGGCGCGGCGAGCGACGGGCTTCGTCCGATCCTCGACATCGTGCCGGAGGGGCTGCACCAGCGCACGCCGGTCGTCTTCGGCTCGCGCGAGGAGGTGGTGGAGTTCGCCCGCGTGATGGCCGATCCCGCCAGCCTCACCGAGACCTCGCCGCTCTTCGGCCAGCGCCCGATCGGGGGGATCTGAGATGGCCGGCGGCATCCTCATCGCGCCCTCCATCCTGTCGTCGGACTTCTCTCGGCTTGGCGAAGAGATCGCGGCGGTGGACCGGGCGGGAGCGGACTGGATCCATCTCGACGTGATGGACGGGCACTTCGTGCCCAACATCACCTTCGGGCCGCCGGTCGTGGCGGCGGTGCGCGGCGCCTCGAAGAAGTTCTTCGACGCGCACCTGATGATCGCGCCGGCCGACCCCTATCTCGAGGCCTTCGCCAAGGCGGGCTGCGACGGGATCACGGTCCATGCCGAGGCCTGCACCCATCTCGACCGCACGCTCCAGGCGATCCGGGGGCTGGGGTGCAAGCCCGGCGTCGCGATCAACCCGGCGACGCCCGAGACCGCGATCGAATACGTCCTCGACCGCGTCGACCTCGTGCTCGTGATGACGGTGAACCCCGGCTTCGGTGGCCAGAGCTTCATTCCGGCGACGCTGGAGAAGATCCGCCGCCTTCGCGCCCTCATCGGCGACCGGCCCATCCGCCTGCAGGTGGACGGGGGCGTCGCGCCCGACACGATCGGCGCCATCCGGCAGGCGGGCGCGGACACGTTCGTGGCGGGTTCCGCCATCTATCGCGGCGGGACCGAGAATCATTACCGGGATAATATTGAAGCCTTACGGAAGCACGCCGAGGTCAACAAAGCGTGATGGCTGGCAAGTAATTCCGACAACACCCCTCCTTTCAACCGGTTCGTCGCCGATATGGGCGGGGGCGTTTCATGCCGCCCGGGCACATCTCCAAGATTTGTGCGATCGGGATATTGCATTGCGATATGGACTACACACCTAAGCGGCCGCGTGACCGGACCGGGGCCGAGGGCGATCGTCTCCGGTCCGGTCCTCTATCGATGGATCGGTCGTGCGCGGCTGTGTGAGTTTTGGTGCCGATCCGGGATGGACGGCGTGAAGGAGGGATCGTTGGAGCAATCACTTTCGGACGCGGCGGCGCAGACGGCCGCGACGGGCATCTCGCCCGACGTTGTGCCGACCTGGGTGTGGCTCGCCACCGTCGCCGGCATCGCCGCGTTGTTCGTCTTCGACTTCGTCACCCACGTCCGCAAGCCGCACGAGCCGACCTTCAAGGAATCGGCCCTGTGGTCGACCTTCTACGTCGGTCTCGCGCTCCTGTTCGGCTGGGGCGTCTGGCACTTCTGGGACCGCGACCACGGTATCGAGTATTTCGCCGGTTTCGTGACCGAGAAGTCGCTGTCGGTCGACAACCTCTTCGTGTTCGTCATCATCATGAAGAGCTTCCTGGTGCCGCGGGCCTACCAGCAGAAGGCGCTTCTCATCGGCATCGTGATCGCGCTCATCATGCGCGGCATCTTCATCGCGCTGGGCGCGGCGGCCATCGAGCGGTTCTCCTGGGTGTTCTACATCTTCGGCCTGTTCCTCCTGTGGACGGCGTGGAAGCTCATCGTCGAAAGCCTGAAGCACCAGAAGTCGACGGACGAGGAATACGAGCCGAACGCCATCGTGACGTATTTCCAGCGGCACCTGAACACGACGGACGATTTCCGCGGCAACCAGCTCTGGGTGATCGAGAACGGCAAGCGCTTATTCACGCCCATGTTCATCGTGATCCTGGCGCTCGGCATGACCGACCTCCTGTTCGCGCTGGACTCGATCCCCGCGATCTACGGTCTGACGGACGCGCCCTACATCGTCTTCACCGCCAACGCCTTCGCGTTGCTCGGGCTGCTGCAACTGTACTTCCTGATCGGCGGGTTGCTCGATCGCCTCGTGTATCTCGGCATCGGCCTGTCGCTGATTCTCGCCTTCATCGGCCTGAAGCTGATCGTCCATGCCGTGGAGGCCAACACGCTGCCCTTCGTCAACGGGGGTGAGCCGATCGCGGTGCCGGCCTGGATGCATGTCGACACGACCACCTCGCTCATGGTCATCGTCGGCATCCTCGTCGTCACCACCGTGGCGAGCCTGCTGAAGAGCCGGTCGGACGGCAGGAAGGCCCACTGAAGACCGGGCTTTCCACAGCTTCGGCATACAGCGAGAGCCGGCCCTTCGGGGCCGGCTTTTTCGTGCGCGCATCCTCGGCCTGCGCTGGGGCGCGGGGCCTGCCGCGGGGGACTTGCCCTTCCGTCGATTTCCCGGTCACATACGGGCGTTGACGCAAGGGATCCTGCGCTTCGGCGAGCGACACGGAACTGTCACGCGTCGGTGATAGTCCCCCGCACGGCCGATCGCAGGCGCTCGCCGCGCGGCATGCCCATAGCAAGAGAATTCTCAGGAGAGCTGGATGATCGGGACAATGAAACAGGGCGTGTCGCTGGCGGTTCTCGCGAGCTTCGCGCTGGGCGCGGCCGCATCCGGCGCCCGGGCACAGGACATGGACGCGCTGGTCGCGGCCGCCAAGAAGGAAGGCTCGCTCACCACGATCGCCCTGCCGCACGACTGGTGCAACTACGGCGAGATGATCTCGGGCTTCAAGGCCAAGTACGGCCTGGAGGTCAACGAGCTGAACCCCGACGCCGGCTCGGCCGACGAGATCGAGGCGATCAAGGCCAACCAGGGCAACACCGGCCCGCAGGCGCCCGACGTCATCGACGTCGGCCTGTCCTTCGGCCCGCAGGCCAAGACCGACAAGCTCATCCAGCCCTATAAGGTCGCGACCTGGGACGAGATCCCGGCCGACGCCAAGGATGCCGAGGGCTACTGGTACGGCGACTATTACGGCGTGCTCACCTTCGAGGTGAACAAGGACATCGTGTCCGACGTGCCGCAGGACTGGGCCGACCTCCTGAAGTCCGACTACGCCAACTCCGTCGCGCTCGCCGGTGACCCCCGCGCCTCGGCGCAGGCGATCCAGGCCGTCTACGCCGCGGGTCTCGCCAAGTCGCCGAACGGTTCGGCCGCCGAGATCGCCGATGCCGGCCTCGACTTCTTCAAGCAGCTCAACGCCGCCGGCAACTTCGTGCCCGTGATCGGCAAGCCGGCCTCGCTCGCGCAGGGCACGACGCCGATCATGATCCGTTGGGACTACAACGCCCTGTCGAGCCGCGACACCTTGAACGGCAACCCCGAGGTCGAGGTCGTGGTGCCCAAGACCGGCGTTCTCGCCGGCGTCTACGTCCAGGCGATCAGCGCCTACGCGCCGCACCCGAACGCCGCCAAGCTCTGGATGGAGTACATCTACTCCGACGAGGGCCAGCTGACCTACCTCAAGGGCTACTGCCACCCGATCCGCTTCAACGAGATGGCCAAGGCCGGCAAGATCCCGCAGGATCTCCTCGACCGTCTGCCGCCCGCGGCAAGCTACGAGGCCGCCAAGTTCCCCTCGCTCGACGACCAGAACGCCGCCAAGGCGGAGATCACCACCAAGTGGGATCAGGTCGTCGGCGCCAACGTCCAGTAAGGTCGCAACCGCCGGAGCATTCCGGCGAAGGCCAAGTGGGCCTTCGCGCCCGGGCCACGCGACGAAGAAATGTCTGGAGCACGTCCCCTGAACCTCGGGTTCGACGGACGTGCTCCAACGTCCGCCGCGCCCGCGCGGCGGTCCCGTCTCCTCCCGCCGCCTCGCGGCTCCAGTGAAAGGGTCCGTCGTTGAGTGTCCAGGCCCTCGATCCCGGCATGGGCGGCGCGGTCGCTGCCGCCGGCCCGCCTGTGGAGCGCGCGCGAAAGGGATCGCTGGCCTGGCTCGGCGTCGTCCCCTTCTTCGCCTTCGCCATCCTGTTCCTGATCGCGCCGACCTTCTATCTCGTGGTCGGCGCCTTCCAGAACCCGGCCGGCGCCTTCACGCTCGACAACATCGCGGGCCTCTTCCAGCCGCAGATCCTGTCGGCCTACTGGATCTCGATCCGCATCAGCCTCGCCTCCGCCGGCCTCGGCACGCTGCTCGGCTTCTTCCTGGCCTACGCCATCGTGCATGGCGGGCTGCCGTCCTGGATCCGCTCCTCGGTCGTCACCTTCTCGGGCGTCGCGTCCAACTTCGCCGGCATCCCGCTCGCCTTCGCCTTCCTCGCGACGCTCGGGCGCATCGGCCTCGTCACCTGGTTCCTGAACGAGGCGTTCGGGATCAACATCTACCGCCTCGGCTTCAACCTCCTCAGCTTCTGGGGCCTGACGATCACCTATCTCTACTTCCAGATCCCGCTGATGGTGCTGATCATCACGCCGGCGCTGGACGGCCTGAAGCGGGAATGGCGCGAAGCGTCCTCGATTCTGGGCGCCTCCAACTGGCAGTACTGGCGCATGGTGGCGCTGCCCGTCCTGTTCCCCAGCATCATGGGCTGCTTCCTGCTGCTCTTCGCCAACGCCTTTGGCGCCATCGCCACAGCCTACGCGCTCACCGGCTCCTCGCTGAACATCGTGCCGATCCTGCTCTATGCGCAGATCCGGGGCGACGTCCTCTACAACCCCAATCTCGGCTATGCGCTGGCCTTCGGCATGATCGTCATCACCGGCTGCTCCAACCTCCTCTATATCTGGCTGCGCTCGCGCGCCGAGCGGTGGCTGCGATGAAGGCCCCCCGCATCCTCGCCACGATCGCGGTGGTGCTGGCCGCGCTCTACTTTCTTCTGCCGCTTTGGGCCACCTTCCAGTTCTCGCTGTCGATGCTGCGCGGGCAGTGGACGTTCGAGGCCTACCGCGTCGTCTTCGCCGACGACCGGTTCCAGAACACCTTCCTGTTCTCCGGCATCTGCGCGCTCGCCACGATCGTGCTCGGTGCGCTCCTGGTGGTGCCGACGGCCTATTGGGTGCGCCTGCGCCTGCCGCGGCTGCGTCCCGTCGTCGAGTTCGTCACGCTCCTGCCGCTCGTGATCCCGCCGATCGTCCTCGTGTTCGGCTATCTCCGGCTCTACAACTCCTCCTCGTGGCTGCCCTTCACGGGCACCGTCTGGGGCACCAACGTCATCCTCGTGTTCGGCTACACGGTGCTGGCGCTGCCCTACATGTACCGCGCCGTCGACACCGGCCTCCAGGCGATCGACATCCGCACGCTGACCGAGGCGGCGGAAAGTCTCGGCGCCAAGCGCTCCACCATCATGGCGCAGGTGATCCTGCCCAACGTCCGGGCGGCGGTCCTGTCGGGCGCCTTCCTGACATTCGCCATCGTGATCGGCGAGTTCGTGCTGGCGAGCCTCCTCAACCGCCCGGCCTTCGGGCCCTATCTCCAGAACGTCGGCGCCAACCGGGCCTACGAGCCGGCGGCGCTCGCGATGATCGCCTTCGCGGTCACCTGGGGCTGCATGGTCTGCCTGCATCTCCTTGGCGGCGCCGGGCCGGGCCGCGCGCGCTCCTTCTTCAAACCCAAGGCGAGGGCTGTTCCATGAGCTTTCTCGAGATCGCGGGCGTCGCCAAGAGCTTCGGACCGAACACGGTGCTGCATGGGTTCGACCTCGGTGTCGAGAAGGGCGAGTTCGTCACCTTCCTCGGCCCCTCCGGCTGCGGGAAGACGACGATGCTGCGCATCGTCGCCGGCTTCGAGACCGCGAGCCGCGGCACGGTGCGCATCGACGGGCAGGATGTCACCGACCTTGCGCCCAACGCCCGGCGCATCGGCATGGTGTTCCAGGCCTACGCCCTCTTTCCCAACATGACGGTGGCCGACAACGTAGCCTTCGGTCTGAAGGTCGCGGGCGTGCCGAAGGCCGAGCGCCGGACGCGCGTCGAGGACATGCTGCGCCTCATCGGCCTGCCCCACATCGCCGACCGCTACCCCTACCAGTTGTCGGGCGGCCAGCAGCAGCGCGTGGCGCTCGCCCGCGCCATCGCGCCGCGCCCGCGCGTCCTTCTGCTCGACGAGCCGCTCTCGGCCCTCGACGCCAAGATCCGCGTCTCGCTGCGCACCGAGATCCGCGACCTCCAGCGCGAGCTCGGCATCACCACGATCTTCGTCACGCACGACCAGGAGGAAGCGCTCTCCATGTCGGACCGGATCGTGGTCATGTCGGAAGGGCGCATCGAGCAGGTCGGCACGCCGTTCGAGATCTACAACCGCCCGCGCACCCGCTTCGTCGCCTCCTTCGTCGGCACGCTCGGGCTTCTGAAGGGCGAGGTCGTCCATGGCGACCGGGTGATCGTCGACGGGCAGGAGATCGAGGCCGATGCCGGCGAGGCGCGGGTGGGCGACACGGTGACGCTGGCGCTGCGCCCCGAGGCCCTGTCGCTCAACCCCAGCCGCGAGCGCTCCAACGAATTGCGCGGCGAGATTACCGCCGTCGCCTTCCTCGGCTCCGTCGTACGCCTGCGCGCCCGGTTTGGCCGCGACGAGCTCCTGATCGACACGTTCAACGATCCCGCCATGCCCCCGCCGGGACACGGCGAGACGGTGGCGGTGCATTTCGCGCCCACCGATGTCCTGTGCCTGGGCGCCGAACCCGGAGCGTCCAATTCGGGACCCCGCTCGCAGGCGCCCGCGGCGGGGCTTCGGGCACCCCTCGCGGTCTGAGGTCGGCTTTCCACCTTGTTTCGGTGGCCCCGCGCACGACATGTGCGCCTCTGAAGGGCCGCCGAGCCGAGGATCCGAAGACCATTGAGCACTCCCGATCGTCACGAGCCGACCCTTGTCGCCGGCCCCGTCCTTTACGCGCGCGGGGCGGACGGCGAGGGCGTGCGGCTCGGCCTCGTCGCCGTCACCCGTGAGGGCGCGCCGGCGCCGCGTCTCGAAGCCGACGGGGCGGAACCCGTCGCCCTCGCGCTGCGCGCGGAACTCTTCGGCCATGCCGTCTGGGGCGCCGAATTCTCGCTGCCTACGGGTGAGGACGTCGGCTACCGGCTGGATGGCCGCCGTTTCCCCGTCGTGACCGATCTGTCGGGCGACGTCGCGGTCGGCTTCGTGTCCTGCAACGGGCAGGAGAACGGCGACGAAGGCCGCAGCCACGAGGACCGCGACGTCATGTGGCGGCGGCTGGCGACCGAGCACCGCGCCCGCCCGTTCGCCCTCCTGCTGCACGGCGGCGACCAGCTCTATGCCGACGAGGCGGTGGAGGCCCATCCCGAGACGCGCCGCTGGGCGGCGCTGTCGATCAACGAGAAGCCCGGTGTCGCCTTCGACGCGCCGATGGAGGAGGCCGTGCGCGGCTACTTCTTCCGCCGCTATCTCGCGCTGATGCGCCAGCCGGCCTTCGCCGAGCTCGGCGCCCGCGTACCCTCCCTGATGATCTGGGACGACCACGACATCTTCGACGGCTGGGGCAGCCATCCCGCTGGCCTGCAGGAGAGCCCGGTGGCGCTCGGCCTTTTCCGGGCGGCGCGCGAGATGTTCATGCTGTTCCAGCTCGGCGCCGACCCCGCCGCCCTGCCGCTCACCTGCCGCGACCGGTCGGGCGCGAGCTTCTCGCAGGACGCGCGCTTTCCCGGCTTCTCGGTGCTGCTGCCGGACCTTCGCTCGGAGCGCACGCCGGAGCGCGTCATGGGGGAACGGGGCTGGGAGGCCTTCGAGGCGGGACTGGAGGCCGCACCGGACGGCGATCGGCGGATCGTGGTCTCCAGCGTTCCCGCACTCGGGCCGCGCCTGTCGCTCGTCGAGGCGCTGCTCGACCTTTATCCCGGACAGCAGCAATACGAGGACGACCTGCGCGACCAGTGGCAGAGCCGGGGCCACCGGGCCGAATGGGCGCGCTTCCTCTTCGCGATGGAACGCGAAGCCGTGACTCGCGGTGGCCCGGTGACGGTGGTCTCGGGCGAGATCCATCTGGCGACGCGCGGCGAGATGCGCCTGTCGGACGGATCCTCGCTGCACCAGCTCGTGGCGTCGGGCATCACCCATCCCAAGCCCCCCGCGGCGCTCGGGCTCGGCCTCGGCCTCCTGTCGCGGCTCGGCCATTCGCCGCTCCCCGGCCGCCCGATCCGGCTGAAGCGCCTGCCGGGGCAGGCAAGGGTCTATACCGCCGAGCGCAACTACCTCGTGCTGCGCCGGCGCGCCGGCCATTGGACGGCTGCCTGGGAGCTGGAGGAATCCGGTCGCACGGCCGAACTCGGCCTCTGACGGGGAATCAGCCCCCCACCGGCCAGAACAGCGCGATCAGCGGCACGCCCACGACCAGCACGATCACCGACAGCGGCAGTCCGAGGCGCCAGTAGTCGCCGAACCGGTAGCCGCCGGGCGCCATGACGATCGTGTTGCACTGGTGGCCGATCGGGGTGAGGAAGTCGCAAGCCGCGCCGAGCGCCACCGCCATCAGGAACGGGTCGGGGTTCAGCCCCAGCCGGATCGCGAGGCTGCCGGCGATCGGCCCGAGCATCAGCACCGTCGCCGCGTTGTTGAGGAACGGCGTGACAGCCATGGCGAGCAACGTCACCATGAACAGCGAGGTGAGCGGCGACAGGCCGTGCAGCGCGGTGGACAGCCATCCGGCGATGAGATCCGTGCCGCCCGTCGTCTGGATCGCCTCCGAGAGCGGGATGAGCGCGGCGAGGAGCACGATCACCGAGGCTTCCACCGTCTGATAGGCCTCGTGCATGCTCATGACGCGCAGGAGAAGCAGGATCACCGCCGCGCCGAAGAAGGCGGCGACGGCCGGAACGTAGCCCGTCGCCGTCAGCACCATCGCGGCGACGAGGATTCCCAGCGGAATGAAGGACCGACGCGAGCGGCCGAGCACGATGGAGCGTTCGGCGAGCGGCAGGATGCGCAAGTTCGCGAGCGCCGCCGGCACGCTCTCGCTGGTGCCCTTGAGGACGAGGACGTCGCCCTCGCGAAGGCGGAGCGAGGCGAGGCGCTGACCGATCGGCCGCCCCGACCGGCTGACGGCCAGCGCTGCCACGCCGTGGGCGGATTCCAGGGAAAGCTTTCCGAGGCGCGAGCCGATCACCGGCGACTGCGGCGTCACGACGCCCTCGACGACGCTCTCCGTCTCGATGTCGCCACCGGCCGGCAGGTCGCCCGTGAGATGAAGGCCGGCGCGTGCCACCGCGCGCTCGATGCCCTCCGGCTCGCCGCCCAGAAGCAGGAGGTCGCCCGCCTTCAGCACCATGCCGGGCGTCGGCTCGTGGCGGCGGAAGCGCTCGCGGATCACGAGCCGCACGGCGATGTCGTTGTCGGCGGCGGATTCCAGTTCGGCCACCGTGCGGCCGGCGATGGCGGAGGTCTCGGGAACCTCGGCTTCCGCGGTATAGGCGTCGAGCGCGAAGGCCTCGCCCATGCCGCCGGCGGGCTTGCGCTTGGGGATGAGGCCGGACGCGAGCGACAGGAACAGGAAGCCGCAGACCACGACGCCGAGACCGACGGGCGCGTAGTCGAACATGGCGAAGGGTTGGCCCGTCATGTCCTGGCGGATCTTCGAGACGATGATGTTGGGCGAGGTGCCCACCAGCGTCACGAGGCCGCCGATCAGCGAGCCGAAGGCCATCGGCATCAGGAGCTGCGAGATCGACGTGCCGTTCTTGCGCGAGACCTGCGCGGCGATCGGCATGAACATGGCGAGCGCGCCGACGTTCTTGGTCACCATGGAGAGCAGCGTCACCGCGCCGACGAGTACGAACACCTGGCTTCGCGCCGTCTTCATGTGCGGCATGAGGGGGCGCATGATGTCCTCGACGACGCCCGAACGCGCGATCGCGGCGCTGACGAGGAGCGCGGCCACCACGATCACCACCACGTCGTCGGCAAAGCCGGTGAACGCGCTCTTCACCGGCACGATGCCGGTGACGACCCCTGCGAGGAGGCCGAGCAGCGCGATCAGGTCGTAGGGCAGCCGCCCCCAGACGAAGCCGGCGACGGTGAGGCCGACAAGGCCAAAGGCGAGGGCTTGGTCGAGTGTCATGGCGCTCACGGAAGGGGGCGGCGGGGAACGATCGAAAATCTGCGTGCAAGGACCGTGCCCGTCGAACGAAATCCGGCCATCGCCGTTACCCCGATCGGTGCGGCGCCGTCGTCCGCATTCGGGGGACTTTCGAGCATGACACAAGGTGGCGCCGGGATCGCATCCGGCAATAAGGGCGTCGCACCGAAGCAGGCGGCGCTCGGTCGCACGGCCGTCCTGGCCGGACTGCTACTCGCCCTGGCGATCGCCGCCTTCGGATGGACCGTCGCACAGGATACGCGGCGCGAGGCGGCAGCCGCCGGCAACGGCGCCATCGTCGCGGAGGCCGAGCGGTTCCTCTCGATGATGACCAGCATCGAGACCTCGACCCGCGGCTTCGTCATCGCCGGCACGGAAGACTTCCTGTCGCCCTTCCGCCAGAACGTCGCGGATCTTCCCGCCCAGCTGACGCGCATGGAAAGCGTATGGGAAGAAGGGGCCGGCGACCCGGCGCGGTTGTCGCGGCTGCGCGAGCTTGCGGAGCAGGAGATCGCCGTCGAGACCGAGGTGGTGCGCGTTCGCACCGAACAGGGCATCGAGCCGGCGGCCGAACTCGTGCGCACGGGCACCGGCAAGCGGCTGATGGACGACATCCGGGCCGAGGTCGGCATGGCGCAGACGAACGCGCAGAAGCGCGTGGATCTCGCGAACGCGACGGCCCGCCGCAACGACCTCATCTCCAACATCGCCTTCCTGGCCGCGATCCTCTCGGCCGGGGCCCTTGCCGTCGTCGCCTTCCGCCGCCAGATCGAGAGCCGGCGGGCCTCGGGCATGCTGTCGGCCGTCCTCGACAATTCGCCCGTCGCCATCGGCTTCGTCGACAAGGACGGGCGCCTCGGGCGCATCAATCCGGCCTTCGCCCAGGCCGGCGCGAGCCTCGGCCGGGAGGTTGCGGTTGCCGACCCCCTTCTCGACCTCTTCCCGCGCGACCGAGTGATGCTGGAGCGCATGCTGGACGAGACCCTGCGCTGGGGGCGCGTCCACAACGGCGTGGAGCTGCGGGCGGGCGAGGGGGCGGACGAGCAGATCTACCTCGCCAGCCTCTATCCCTTGCGCACCGAGGGCCGCGCCGACCACGAGACGGTGGGGGCGGGCGTCGTCCTCTCCAACGCCACCAAGCGACTGCGGGCCGAGCGGCGCCTGGCCTATTCGGAAACGCGCTTCCGTTCGCTGATCGAGGCCACGTCGGCGATCGTCTGGTCGGTGCCGAGTTCCGGCCGCTTCAGCGGCGATCAGCCCGGCTGGGCCGCCTTCACCGGCCAGACGGAAGAGCAGTACGCCGATTTCGGCTGGACCGACGCCGTGCACCCGGACGACCGGCAGCGCAGCGCGCAGACCTGGAAGGACGCGGTCGCCCGCGAAGGGGCCTACAAGATCGAGCACCGGGTGCGCCGCGCCGACGGCGAATGGCGCGACATGCTGGCGCGCGCCGTTCCGATCCGCGACCCGGACGGGACCATCGCCGAGTGGGTCGGCACCCATACCGACATCACCGACCAGAAGCGGATCGCGGCCGAGCTCGGCCATTCCAGCGAGCAGTTCCGCATCATCGCCGACAACATCCCGCAATTCGCCTGGATCGCCGATCCGAAGGGCGACATCGACTGGTACAACCAGCGCTGGTTCGACTACACCGGCACCACGATGGAGGAGATGCGCGGTCATGGCTGGACGAAGGTCCACCATCCCGACCATCTCGACCGCGTGCGCGAGCAGCTCATGCGATCCTTCGCCGAAGGGGTGAAGTGGGAGGACTCCTTCCCGCTGCGGGGCGCGGACGGGCACTATCGCTGGTTCCTCAGCCAGGCGATCCCGATCCGCGACGAGACGGGGCAGATCACCCGCTGGTTCGGCACCAACACGGACATCACCGCGCAGCGCGCAGCCGAGCAGGAGCTTGCGGCGGCCAAGGAGGCGGCAGAGAACGCCAACCGCGCCAAGTCGCAGTTCATCGCCAACATGAGCCACGAGCTGCGCACGCCGCTTTCGGCGGTGATCGGCTATGCCGAGATGCTCGAAGAGGAGGTCGAGGATCTCGGCGAGGCGCATCTCCTCGGCGACCTCAAGAAGATCGAGCAGAACGCCCGCCACCTCCTCAGCCTCATCAACGACGTCCTCGACCTCTCAAAGATCGAGGCCGAGCGGATGGACGTCTATGCCGAGAGCTTCGCGCTTCCCGACGTTCTCGACGAGGTCGCCTCCACCGTGGGTTCGCTGATCGCCAAGAAGAACAACCAGCTCGTGGTCGAGAAGCAGGGCGAGCTCGGCGAGGTCCATACCGACCAGGTCAAGCTGCGCCAGTGCCTCATCAACCTCCTGTCGAACGCCGCGAAGTTCACCGAGAACGGCACGATCACCCTGTCGGCCTGCCGCGAGCCGCAGGATGGCGGCGACTGGATCCGCCTCGAGGTGATCGACACGGGCATCGGCATGACGCCGGATCAGGTGGAGCGCCTGTTCGAGCGTTTCGCGCAGGCCGACGAGTCCACCACGCGCAAGTTCGGCGGCACCGGCCTCGGGCTTGCGATCACACGTGCCTTCTGCCGGCTGCTCGGCGGCGACATCGGCGTCACGTCCGAGGCTGGGCGGGGAACCACCTTCACCATCCGCATTCCCGCCGAAGTCGAGCCGCCGGTCGAGGAACTGCCGGCCGAGACCGCGACCGCGCAGCCGCCCGCAGAGGGCGGGGCGGGTCTCGTGCTGGCCATCGACGACGATCCGCACGCCCGCGAGCTCGTCACCCGCTTCCTCCTGCGCGAGGGGTTCTCGGTGCGCACGGCCGCCGATGGCCTCAGCGGCCTGGAAATGGCGCGGCTGCTCAAACCCGACGTGATCCTTCTCGACGTGACCATGCCCAAGATGGACGGCTGGGCGGTGCTGACCGAGCTGAAGGGCGATCCCGACGTTTCCGACATTCCGGTCGTGATGATCACCATCATCGACGAACACAGTCTCGGCTATGCCTTGGGCGCCGCCGACTACCTTCTGAAACCGGTGGAGTGGAACCGCCTGAAGGGCGTGCTCGACCGCTTCCGCACCGCGGACAACGGGCTGGTCCTCGCCGTCGACGACGACGAGGACGGGCTTCACCGCACCGCCACGATGCTGGAGCGTGAAGGGCTGAAGGTCATCACCGCGCTGAACGGGCGCGAAGCGCTGGCGCGCATCGAGCACGAGCGGCCGGGGCTCATTCTCCTCGATCTCGTGATGCCGGAAATGGACGGGTTCGCGTTTCTCAGCGCCATGCGCGAGCGCGCCGACCTGCGCGACATCCCCGTCGTGGTCCTGACGTCCAAGGACCTGACCGCCGAGGAAATGCGCTTCCTGCAGGGGCAGGCGGAGGATGTGTTCGCCAAGGGCGATGTAAATCTCAGGGACCTTGCGGCCCAGATCCGCGTTATGGTCGCGCAAGGCACCCCGTCCGGGGCGCGCGACCTTGCGCAGACGGCACAGTCCGGATCGGAGCCGACATCATGACACGCATCCTGCTGGTCGAGGACCACGAAGAAATCTGGGACTTCCTGTCCCGCCGCCTCCAGCGGCGCGGCTACGAGGTCGTGCTCGCGCACGACGGGCAGGACGGGATCGAGAAGGCGCGCGGCACCGCGCCCGACATCATCCTTCTCGACATGAACCTGCCGGTGCTGGACGGCTGGACCGCCGCGCGCACCATGCGCGCCGACGCCTCGATCCCGCGCATTCCCATCATCGCTCTCACCGCTCATGCCATGTCGGGCGACAAGGAAAAGACGCTGGCTGCCGGCTGCGACGACTATCATGCCAAGCCGGTGGACTTCTCCAAGCTCCTCGGCCAGATCGAGGCCCTGCTGCCGCAAGCGGCGGCGGCGCAATAGGGGCGGCGGGCTTGAGCTTCGAATGGCTGTGGCGTCTTGCGGGGCGCCAGGCGGGTCCTCGTGACGGGCAGGGCTTGAACCTCGAGGCCATGGACCTTCCGGGCATCGAGGCGGTTGGCGGCACGATCGCGCTTCCCGCTGGGTCGCGGCGCGACGAGATCGAGGGATCGCTCGCCCTCAAGGTCCTGTCGGCGCATCTGGCGAACTTCCGGCAGGTGTCCTTTCCCCTCACGCTGGACTTCCGGTCCTTCTCGAACGAGGAAGCGGCGCTGGTGATGGAGGCCGCGGCCCTGGCGCTCGAGGCCGACGATGGCGGCTGGGCGGATGCGGGGCGGCGGGAGAAGGCAGCGGAAACGCTGGCGCGGCTCGGCGCTTCGCCCGAGCAGCGCGCGACACTGCTGGCGCCTTCGATGCCCGTCGGCTCGGTCGGCTCGATGGTCGAGACGGCGCGGCGGCTCGACAAGGCCGCGCACGCCTATGCCGTCTCGCTCGTCGTCCTCGGCCACCGATCGGCGGTGGCCCAGGCCTATCTGACCTATCTCGCCGCGCGCCTCGGGCTCACCAGCAATGTCGTCGGCAGCCTCAACCGGCGCTTTCGCGCGTGATTTCGCGAAGGCCGGCCTGAAGGGTCTGCGAGTCCAGAAGAAGCACCCGCGACAGGTCCGCCAGGGTCACCCAGCCGACCACCGTGCCGCCGCCTTGCGTGACGGCGAGGCGTCGGACCCGGTGCGCCGTCATCAGATCCATCGCCGCCTGGAGACTGTCGTCCGCCCGGCAGGAGATCAAGGGCGACGACATCACGTCGCGCGCCCGCACCTGTGAGGCGTCGAGGCCACGCGCCACGACGCGGTAGAGGATGTCCCGGTCGGTGACGACGCCCTTCGGATCCTCCGGCGTGCCGATCGGCAGCGATCCGACATCGAGGTCGCCCATGGTGACGGCAAGTTCGGTCACGAGTTCGTCGGCGCCGGCGAACTCGACATGCCGGTTCATCACGTCCTGGATCTTCAAGGGCTCGGGTCCTGACAGGGAAGGTGTGACCTCAACGCATCGGGGCGCGAAGGGTTCGGCGATGCGGGAACCAAAAGCTGCACTGCGATCTTCTTCTCCTCGGCGTGTTTCCTTTATGACGGGATCGATCCCTTGAACATTCAACCGAATGAATCCGACTTTGCGTCCACCCTCGCGAAGCCGGGCTTGAAGCGCTCGCGGGTCGAGGCGGGACGGCCTTTCCCGCGCGGCGCGACCTGGGACGGGCTGGGCGTCAACTTCGCCCTGTTCTCCGCCAATGCGACGAAGGTCGAGCTCTGCCTCTTCGACGAGACGGGCACGACCGAACTCGAGCGCATCGTCCTGCCCGAATACACGAACGAGGTGTTCCACGGCTATCTGCCGGACGCGCGCCCCGGTCTCGTCTACGGCTACCGCGTTCACGGTCCCTACGAGCCCGATGCCGGCCATCGGTTCAATCCCAACAAGCTGCTTCTCGATCCCTATGCCAGGCAGCATCTGGGCGAATTGAAGTGGGACCACGCCCTGTTCGGCTACACGATCGGCCATGCCGACGGCGACCTCTCGTTCGACGAGCGCGACTCCGCCGCCTTCGTGCCGAAGTCGCAGATCGTCGACCCCGCCTTCACCTGGGGCAACGACCGCCGGCCGAACGTCGCCTGGGAGCGCACCATCTTCTACGAAACCCACGTCAAGGGTTTCACGCAGCGCCATCCGAGCCTGACGGATCGCGACCGCGGCAAGTTCTCCGGCCTCGCGCACCATGACGTCGTCCAGTACATCAAGAGCCTCGGCGTCACGTCGGTCGAGCTGCTGCCGATCCACGCCTTCGTGGACGACAGCTATCTCGTCGAGAAGGGCCTCAGGAACTTCTGGGGCTACAACACGCTCGGCTTCTTCGCGCCCGACCCGCGCTACATGGCGACGCCCTTCGTCAACGAGTTCAAGGAACTCGTGTCGACCTTCCATCACAACGGCCTCGAGGTCATCCTCGACGTCGTCTACAACCACACGGCGGAAGGCAACGAGAACGGTCCGACGCTGTCCTTCAAGGGCATCGACAACGCGACCTACTACCGGCTCCTGCCGGACAACAAGCGCTACTACATCAACGACACCGGCACCGGAAACACGGTCAACACCTCGCATCCCCGCGTGATGCAGTTGGTGATGGATAGCTTGCGCTACTGGGCCGGCGAGATGCGGGTGGACGGGTTCCGCTTCGACCTTGCCACGATCCTGGCGCGCGAGCCGACCGGCTTCTCCGAGGAATCCTCCTTCCTCCACGCCACGATGCAGGATCCGCTCCTCAGCCAGGTCAAGCTCATCGCCGAGCCCTGGGACTGCGGTCCGGGCGGCTATCAGGTCGGCCGCTTCCCGCCGGGCTGGGCCGAATGGAACGACGGCTACCGCGACACGGTGCGCGCCTACTGGCGCGGCGACGAGGGCAAGGTGCCGGCGGTGGCGGGCAAGATCTCGGCCTCGGCCGACCTCTTCAACAATCGCGGCCGCCAGCCCTGGGCGAGCGTCAACTTCATCACCGCCCACGACGGTTTCACGCTGCACGACACGGTCTGCTACAACGAGAAGCACAACGAGGCGAACGGCGAAGACAATCGCGACGGCCACTCGCACAACCTCTCGAACAACTACGGCGTCGAGGGGCCGACGGACGATCCCGAGATCAACAACGTCCGCTTCCGCCAGCTGCGCAACTTCTTTGCGACGTTGCTCCTGTCGCGCGGCACGCCGATGATCCTCGCCGGCGACGAGTTCGCCCGCACGCAGGGGGGCAACAACAACGCCTACGCGCAGGACAACGAGATCGGCTGGGTCGACTGGAACGTCTCGAAGGAGGGCGAGGACCTCGCCGAGTTCGTGCAGAAGCTGATCATGCTGCGTCAGGCGCTGCCGATGCTGCGTCGCGGACGCTTCCTGCAGGGCCGCTTCGATGAGGAGATCGGCGCCAAGGACGTGACGTGGATGTCGCCCTCGGGCGGCGAGATGCAGCAGGCCGAATGGGAGGACGCGGGCGCGCGTTGCTTCGGCGTCCTCCTCGACGGTCGCGCGCAGGCGGAAGGCATCAAGCGTGTCGGCTCCGACGCCACCATGCTGCTCATCCTCAACGCCCATCATGACGTCGTGAACTTCAAGCTGCCGACGGCGCCCGGCGGCCATCGCTGGCACTGCATCATCGACACCAACATGCCGGATCGCGACGAGCTGATGCCCTTCGAATTCGAGACGGACTACATGGTGACCGGCCGGTCGGTGCTGGCCTTCATCCTGGAGCCGGAGGACGGCTACTCCCTGTCGGACGAGGCCCACCAGGCCTTCGCCCACGTGTCGGAGGCCTTCCAGCGTGCGGCGGCCGAGAAGGTCCACATCGTGCGACCCGAACAGGGCTGACGCACGCAAACCAGACCTAGACGCATGACGAAGGCCGTCCCGATCCGGGGCGGCCTTCGTCGTTCAGCGAGGGTTCGTGGAACGCGCGATCCCGGTCGCGCCGTGCATGTCTTGCGCCCGAAACGGTGTGGCATGAGGCGTCCGGACGGCGCCAACCGCCGCCCGAACGTGACCGCTCGGCTATGACTCGATGACGATCGTCTCAGGCCGTCGCCGCGATCGCCGGCTCCACCCTGGTCTCGTCCGCCACGTCGGGGGCGGCCGGCGCTTCCGGCTCGGGCACGTGCCCTTGCTGTCCCGACATCTCCAGCGCGGCGGCAAGCGCCCCGTTCAGCGTCGTGACCAGCGCGTCGGCATGGACGCGGCGCTTCAACTCCTGCAGCATGGCCGGGTCGCGCTGGCGCCAGATGCCGATCAGGATCCGCGCGCGCGGCGCCACGCGATGGACGCGCCGCACTGCCTGGCGCAGGTGCACCGTGGACAGCGGCTCGACGAAGGACAGACAGACGAGGGCCACGCCCTCGGCGTCCTGCGGGCTCGGCGGGTTCTTCTGAAGGGTCGCGAGGTCCAGCGCTTCCGCACGCAGGCCGTGACGCGTCAGGACCTGGGCCAGCATGGCGGTGACCGCGCCGTCGAGCGCGTTGACGCCGGCGAGGCACACGACGGGGCGCTCGCCCCGCCAAGCCGGCAGGAGATCCTGCCGGCGCTGCACGATGCGCGTGACCTCCTGGTCGGGCCCGGCGGCATCGACGGCCGCGGCGGCCTCCGCGGTCAGGTTCTTCTTGGAGCGCCGTCCCCGCTGGGCGGAGGTGCGCACGTTCTTCAGCCCGTCGACCAGTTCCAGCGTCGAGCGTTGAAGCGTCTCCAGACGCTCGCCCTCGACGGCGAACCGCGCGACGTCCTCGTGGGCGATCCGCAGGCCTTCGAGGGCGACTTCGTCGTAGTAGGTCGCCAGTTCGCGCTCGCGCAGGAACTCGTGCGCCTGATCGATCGCCTCGCGCGGTCCGCCAGCCAGCATGCGCTGGTAGAAGATCTGCGCGGGCGACAGCGCCGGCCGGTCGCCGAACATCACGTCGATGAAGGATAGGCGCGGCACGTGGCGCCCCATGACGACGAGGCAGATCGTCAGCGGCGTCGCGAGGATCAGGCCGACCGGTCCCCAGAGGAAGGCCCAGATGGTGGCGGCGAGGAGGATGGCGACCGGCGAAAGGCCGGTGGAATGGCCGTAGAGGACGGGTTCCACGACGTTCGACAGGATGGCCTCCGCGCCGAGGTAAAGCACCGCGGTCCAGATCACCATGGACCAGCCGGGATCGACGGCGAAGGCCAGCAGCATCGGCAGCCCCGCGCCGACGAAGCCGCCGACATAGGGGATGAAGCGCAGGATGCCGCCGAGGATTCCCCAGAGCGCCGGGCTCGGCACGCCGAGAAGCCAGAGGCCGAGCGCGGTGACGACGCCGAAGGCGGCGTTCACGCCGAGCTGGAACAGGAGAAGCTTCGACAGGCGCCTCGCGGCATCGTCGATGGCCGCGGTCGTCTGCTGGAGGTCGTCGGTGCCGGCAAGGCGTATGAAGCGATTCCGCAGGTCCTCGCGCTGGAGGAGGATGAAGATCGCGAAGATGATGACGACGCCGAAGGTCGCGAGCGGCTGGAGCAGCGGCAGCGCGATGGCGCTGATCGTGCTGAGGATCGAACTGTCGTTCTCGACCGTGACCGGGATCGGGTGGGGCGTCGCCGTTCCCTCCTCGCCTTCTCCGCCGGCCGGCGACGAGCCGGCCATGGCCTGGATATCGGCCGCCATCTCTTCGAGCGCCACGGCAGCCCGGCTGAAGGGGCCGTTGCCGGTCGCCTGTGCCGAGGCCGAGAGCGACTGGAGCTTCTGCTGGACGGTGATGCGATAGGAGGGGATCTCGCCGACGAGCGACGTGATCTGCGTCGCGATCACGAAGCCCAGCGCGACGATGACCACCGTGGCGGCCAGGATCGCGCCCGATATCGCCAGCATGCGTGGAACGCGCATGCGCTGCAGCTTGATGACGATCGGCGCCAGGATGAAGGCGAGGAGAATGCCGAGCGCGAAGGGCACGAAGATCTCGCGCCCGAGCGTCAGGATCGCGGCGATGGTGAGCGTCAGGACGCCGATCGCCAGCGCCGTGAACAGGGGAAGCGCGCGGCGCAGCATCTGCGAAGTGACGATATCCAACGCCCGGCAACTCCTGCATGGCGTCGGACGAAAGCGACGCGAACTCGGCCAAACGCAGGACCGGCCGAGCGGTTCCCATGGCGGCGCGCGACGCACAAATCGGTCGATCTCGGCCAGCTATGCAGGATCCGTATGGCTGCCGCGCCGAAACACCGCTTCAAAGTCGTGGGGGAAAGGCCCATCTTCCCGTCAGACGAACAGAGACAAACCCCCTGAAAGGACGATCTCGATGAGCCCCCGCAACAACCGCACGCGCTCCTTCGGCCAGCGGCTCCGCAGCATGACCGAGACCTTCGGCGGCATCGCGGCCTGCGCGGCGGCGGCCGAGGCCGGCAAGCGCCCGTCGCGCGCGGCACTCAAGGCGGCCGGGATCGAGCCCAACGCGTTCGACGACGTCCACCTCGGCTGACGCCGACATCTTAACGACCCATGCATGAAAAGGGCGGCTTTCTCGCGAAAGCCGCCCTTTTTCGTTCGTTGGAAACAAGGAGCGAGGTCAGTCCTCGTCGGCCGCCATCTGCGACAGGATCTGACCGCGACCGCGAGCGCGCAGGATCATCGGCACCACCAGCGCCAGCACCGCGAGCGTCAGGAGGGCGATGGCGAGCCAGGAATGGACCAGGATCGACGGATCACCCTGGCTGATGGCGAGTGCGCGGCGGAGCTGCTGCTCGGCCATCGGCCCGAGGATCAGGCCGACCACGACCGGGGCGATCGGATAGCCGAAGCGGCGCAGCATGTAGCCGATCAGACCGAAAAGCAGCAGCATGCCGAGCTCGACCGGCGAGGGGTTGGCGCCGATGCAGCCGAGCGTCGCGAAGACGAGGATGCCCGCGTAGAGCCAGGGGCGCGGGATCGTCAGCAGGCGCACCCAGAGGCCGATCAGCGGCAGGTTGAGCACCACCAGCATCAGGTTGGCGATCAGGAGGCTGGCGACGAGGCCCCAGACGATCTGCGGCGAGGTGATGAAGAGAAGCGGGCCGGGCTGGAGCCCGAACTGCTGGAAGGCGGCGAGCATGATTGCGGCGGTGGCCGAGGTCGGCAGGCCGAGCGTGAGGAGCGGCACCAGCGTGCCGGCGGCGGACGCGTTGTTGGCGGCTTCCGGGCCCGCCACACCCTCGATCGCGCCGTTGCCGAACTCCTCCGGGTACTTCGTGAGGTTCTTTTCCATCGAATAGGAAAGGAAGGTGCCGATCTCGGCGCCGCCGGCCGGCATCGCGCCGATCGGGAAGCCGACCGCGGTGCCCCGCAGCCACGGCTTCCAGGACCGCTTCCAATCCTCCTTGGTCATCCAGAGCGAGCCCGTCACCGCTTGGACCGTGTCGGGCGTGCGGGTCGCGGCGGCCGCCACCACGAGACACTCGCCGATGGCAAAGAGCGCGACGGCGAGCGTTGTCACCTCGATGCCGTCGAGAAGATTGGCCGAGATGCCGCCGAAGAGCCCGGCGAGTGAGGCCCAGAGACCGTGCATAGAGGCGGCGGGGTCGGCGGCCATGCCCTGGAAGTACTGGGCGATCGGCGTCAGCGTCAGGCGGGCCTGTCCGGTCTGGAGGTCGATGCCGACGAGGCCGAGCGTCAGGCCGAGGACGAGCGCGGTGAGGCCGCGCAGCGCCGAGTCGCCGAACGCCGCCGACACGGTGACGAAGGCGAGCAGCATCAACGCGAAATACTCGGCCGGGCCGAACGACAAGGCGAAGGAGACGATGACCGGCGCCAGGAAGGCGAGTCCGAGCGTCGCGATGAGCCCGGCGACGAAGGAGCCGATCGCGGCGGTCGCGAGCGCCGGTCCGCCGCGGCCCTTGCGGGCCATCTTGTTGCCCTCGAGCGCGGTGATGATCGACGCGCTCTCGCCCGGCGTGTTGAGGAGGATCGAGGTCGTCGAGCCGCCGTACATGCCGCCGTAGTAGATGCCCGCGAACATGATCAGCGAGCCGGCGGCATCGAGCTGGTAGGTGACGGGCAGGAGAAGCGCGACGGTCAGCGCGGGGCCGATGCCCGGCAGCACGCCGACGGCGGTGCCGAGCGTCACGCCGATCAGCGCGTAGAGGAGGTTCATCGGCTGGGCGGCCGTCGCCAGGCCTTGACCGAGAAGCGCGAAGGTATCCATCGCTTGAGACCCGTGGTTCGAGCGGGCGCGGCCGGCCGTGGGCGGCGGCGCCGGAGAAGGACTTAAGCCTCCGACGAAAGGCCGGAGGCGGACGGCTCAGCCGAAGAGGCGTTCCAACGGACCGGCCGGCAGCGCAAGGTTCAGGACCTTCGTGAACATCAGCCAGATGGCGAGGCTGAGAAGGATGCCGACGGGGATCGACACGTAGAGCTTGCGCTTGCCGAAGGCGCGGGCGGTGGCCGCGAAGAGAAGGCCGGTGGCGATGGAGAAGCCGGCGGTGGTCAGGAGCAGAAGCTGGGCCGCGAGGCCGCCGACGATCCAGACGATCGGAGCGAACTCGTCGTGGTCCCGCTCCGGGAAATCGCCGCGCCAGGCCTCCACCATCGTCCAGCCGGCCAGCCCCAGGAGCGCGGCGCCGATCAGGAACGGAAAGGTCGCCGGCCCGATGCGCGCATAGGCGCCGCCGCCGATCTGGCTGGCGTCCAGAAGCACGAGAAGGCCGAGAATTCCCAGGCCTATGCCGATGGCAAACGCCGCCCGGTCGGGGCGGCGTTCGGTCGGCTCATGGTCCGACGGGGCGGTCATTACTGGACGAGGCCGATCGCGGTGAGGACGGTCCGGGTGTCCTCGATGTTCTTGGCGAGTTCGGTCTTGAAGGCGTCGCCGGCGAGGAACGTGTCCACCCAGTTGTTGCGCTCGAGGACCGCCTTCCATTCCGGCGTCTGCACCATCTTCTCCATGTTGGCGATGACGGCGGCCGTCTCCTCGGCCGAGATGCCGGGCGCGCCGGCGACCATGCGCCAGTTCTGCAGTTCCATGTCGATGCCCGCTTCCTTCAGCGTCGGCGCCTGCGAGCCCTTGACGCGCTCGGCGCCGGTGGTGGCGAGAAGGCGGAGCGTGCCGGCCTGCACCTGGCTTTCGAACTCGCCGTAGCCCGAGATGCCGGCCGCGACCTGCTGGCCGAGAATGGCGGCGAGCGCCTCGCCGCCGCCCGAGAAGGCGATGTAGTTGATCGCCTTCGGATCGGCGCCGACGGCCTGGGCCAGAAGGCCGGCCGCGATGTGGTCAGTGCCGCCGGCCGAGCCGCCGGCGATCGCCACGGCGCCGGGGTTCTCCTTCAGCGCCTTCACGAGATCGTCGATCGTCTGGTAGGGCGAGGACGCCGGCACCACGATGGCCTCGTCCTCACCGGTGAGGCGGGCGAGCGGCGTGACCTGGTCGAGGGTGACGGGCGACTTGTTGGTGAGGATCGCGCCGACCATGACGTAGCCGCCGACGAGCAGGGCGTTCGGGTTGCCCGACTTGGTGGACACGAACTGCGCGAGGCCGATCGTGCCACCGGCGCCGGGGACGTTGACGACCTGCACGTTGCTGGCGAGCTTGGATTCCTGCAGCACGTTCTGCATGGCGCGGGCGGTCTGGTCCCAGCCGCCGCCCGGCGAGGCGGGCGCCATGATCTCGTAGGCGGGCGCCTGGGCGAAGGCGCTGGTGGACACGAGAAGCGCGGCGAGCGCGCCCAGAAGCATGGACTTCATGAATAGATCCTCCCGAATGGCGACGCGTGGCGTCCCAGGACAACGATGGATGGTCGCGGGGAGGGCGGCGCACGATGATCGCGTCGGCTTCGGGTGACCGCGTCGCCCCTCCAGGCTCTTCGGTCGATCGGCGGCCTCAGGCCGCCCGCGGTCGCATCCAGCCTCCCCGGCCGTCTGGAAACATCCTAACAAAGTGTTCCTGTCAAAAACCTGTCACGGCTCGGCCGTGCCTCATTGCGGTGCAACGATCTCCATCCACGTGTCCAGAAACCGGGCACGGCGCTGGCGGTCGAGCCCGACCAAGAGCGAGGGCCCGAGCGGCACGGGCTGCACGGCGCCGCGCCCCAGCGCCGCGATGCTCTCCGCCGTCCAGCGCCCCGGCGATCCCGGCACCACGGCGCCGAGCGCGGCGGAGCCGGCGAGGATCGCCTGGCCGTCCGCCGACAGGGCGAACTGGAGGAAGGCCTCGCCGAGATCGGGACGCCTGGCCCCGACCGGCACGAACATCGAGCGGGTGACCACGAGGACGTAATCGTCTGGCACCACGATGCCGATGCGCGCGCCCGCCGCCTGGCGCGCGAAGGCATAGGAGCCGAGAACGTTGTAACCGAGCGCGAGGTCACCGCGCTCGATGCCGTCGAGGATGGCGGGGCTCGCGCCCGACAGGCGCACGCCGGCTCGGCCGAATGCGCTGGCGAGACGCCAGAAATAGGACGAGACCGACTGATCCTGCGCGGCCAGCATGTAGCCGACCCCGGAGCGCGCGACGTCGTAGGTCGCGATCCGGCCGGCGAGGCGCACGGCTTGGCGCTCGAGGAGTTCGGCAAGCTCCAGATGGCTGCGCGGCACCTCGTCCTCGGAGATGATGTCGGGGTTGTAGACGATCACCGCCGGCTCGAAGGTGAAGCCGAAGAGCTCCGAGCGCCATTGCGCCCAACCCGGCAGGGACGCGGCGCCGGACAGGGTCAGGCCTCGTGCGAAGCCGTCGTTCACGAGCTTGACCTGCAGGTCCGAGGCCGAGCTCATCATGATGTCGGGCTGCGGGGTCATCCCCTTGGCGAACGCCTCGTAGATGCCCAGCGTCTCGCCCTCGTCGTAGGCGACGGTGACGTCCGGCCGCTGCATCTGGAAGCCGCGCACCAGATGGGCGAAGAGGGCGGTGTCCGTGGCGCCGAGGATGGTGAGGCGCGCGCCCTGCGATCCGTCGGGCGCGGGATAGATCGTCTCGGCGGCGCCGGCCCCCCCGATCGGCAGCAGCAGGACGGCCAGAAGCAAGAGAGCCGCGAGCGCGCGGGGCGGGCCGTTGCCGCCGCCGGTGTCCGCCCGCGGCAGGGCGAGGCGCACGAGGAGCCCACCGCCCGGCCTGTCCTCCAGGCTGATGCGCCCGCGCTGCGCCTCGACCGCGCGCCGGACGATGGCAAGGCCGAGGCCCGATCCGTTGGTGCCGCCGGAGGCCGCGCCGCGGCGAAAGCGCGCGAACACCGCCTCGCGCTCGTCCACGGCGATCCCCGGTCCCCGGTCGGCGACATCGATGCCGACCGTGCCGTGGGCGAGCGCGGAGACGGCGATCTCCACCGGCCCGTCGCTGTAGGTGAGCGCATTGTCCACGAGGTTGCGCAGCATCTCGCGAAGCACCACGCGGTCGGCGCCGAGCGTGGCTTCGGTGAGACCCGTCTCGATCCGCACGGTGACGCGATCGGCCAGGTCCGGATCCAGCCGGCGCACCACCTCGGCCACCACGGCGCCGATGGGCGTCGCGCCGACCGGGGCGGTGTCGAGGCGATGCGAGATGGTGGCGTCCATGAGGAGCTGCGAGACGAGCTGGCTCGCCTGCACCGCCTCGTCGTGGATGCGCGCGACCTGGGCGCGCAGGGCCTCGGGGTCGCGCTCGCTGCGCGCCACCTCGGCCTGGAGGCGCAGCGACGCGAGCGGCGTGCGCACCTCGTGCGCGGCTTCCGCCACCAGGGCCTCCAGCCGTTCGCGCGCGAGAGCCAGCCGGGCCATGAAGTCGTTAAGCGCGCCGACGAGCTGGGCCGCTTCCAGCGGCACCGGCAGGTCCAGGGGGGCAAGGTTCTCCGGCGCGCGGGCCCGCAGGTGGCGCTCCAGCGTTAGGAGCGGCCGGAAGGCGCGGCCGATGCCGAACCAGAGGATGGCGAGGGCGAGGAGCAGGAGCGCCACGACGGGAAGCAGCGCGTTGCCGAAGATCTCGCGGGCGAGCGCCTGCCGCTCGCCGAGCGTCTCGGCGACACGCACCGTCGCCCAGCCGGTGCCCGACGCCGTCGAGACGAGGCGCCCGGCGCTCGCCACGCGCACCCGCTCGCCGCGATAGACGGCATCCGCGAAGGTCGGCTCGCTGTCGTCTTCCGGCGCCAGGCCCTGCGACAGGTCGGGATAGCCGGTGACGTTGGTGCCATCAGGCGCTTCCACGGCATAGAAGATGCGGTCCCGACCGGAGAACATGGCGAAGGAGGCGAGCGGCAGTTCCACCGTCACCTCACCCTCCTCGAGCTGAACGGCGCCCGCGATGGTGAGCGCCGAGGCCCCGAGCAGCCGGTCGAAGGCCCGCTCGGAGGCGCGTTCGGCATAGTCGCGGACGAAGGCGACGAGGACGAGGGCGGCCAGAAAGAGAAGAAGCGTCGCGGCGACGAGCACCCGGCGCCGGATGGAAACGGACCGTGGAGCCCGGACCGGGGCCTTGCCGGATCGGTCGGCCGCGACGTTTCGCCCCTCACCAGGGAGCGAGCCGCAAGTCTCGTCCGGTCCCCCGGAGCGTTGCCGCTGCCCGCCGGCGCCATCGGCCGCGTCACGCGCCTCGCCGTGGGGCGACGATGTCCCGCCCGGACTCTCTGCGGAGGCGTCGTTGCGAGCGCTATCCACCTTCGCGCACCCGCGCGACGTATCCCGAACCCCTCACGGTGCCGATCTCCAGCGCCGAGCCCTCGAGCTTGCGGCGAAGGCGCGAGACGTAGAGCTCCAGCGCGTTGATCGAGACCGCCTCGTCGAAGGAGAAGAGCTGCGCCATGAGCTGTTCCTTGCCCACCACGACGCCCGGCCGCGACAGGAGGATCTCGAGCAGGCGGAACTCGCGGCGCCCGATGTCGAGACGCTCGCCGCTCCGGCTCACCGCGTGACCCGCAAGGTCCACCGTGACGTCGCCGAAGGCCGAGACGCTGGAGGTCTGGCCGGCCGGGCGGCGCAGAAGCGCCCGCAGGCGGGCGTCCAGCTCGCGAAGGTCGAAGGGTTTCACGAGGTAGTCGTCGGCGCCCTGGTCGAGGAGGCTCACCTTGTCGTCGATCTCGGAGCGCGCCGTCATCACCAGGATCGGGACGGCCGAACGGGCACGGCGGACCTGCGAGATCACCCAGAGCCCGTCGCGGCCGGGCAGCGTCAGGTCGAGGATCACGGCGTCGAACGTGTCGAGCCCGAAGGCCTCCACCGCGTCTTCGGCGCTGCGCACCCATTCCACGGCATGGCCCGCGCCCCGCAGGTGGCGGTTCACCGCATCGCCCAGTCCCTCGTTGTCCTCCACCAGGAGCATGCGCATGAACGGCCGGTCTCGCGGAACGATCGGAAAGCGCCGACCATAGGGACCGGCGTGCGGCTTGGGAACCATGGCGAAGGCGTGAGGGGCGGGATGGTTGATTCCGCGGGTGCCCTGCCGCTATCGGTCGACGACGACGTCGAACCCGGCGGCGCTCATCCGAAAGGTTGGCCTCCCATGCATTCCATCGCGCGCGTCGGCCTGGCGGCCGATCTCCTGGCTCATGCGGAGCGGCACGGGCCGGTGACGGTCGGGGTCGCGGGCGCCGGGCAGATGGGCATCGATCTTCTGGTGCAGCTGAAACTGATGCCGGGGGTCCGGCTTGGCGCCGTGTCGACCTCCCGGCCGGCCGAGACGGAAGCCGCGTTGCGCTATGCCGGCTACGCACCGGAAGAGAGCGTGCGCGCCGGGCAGGCCTCGGCGGTCGATGCCGCCGTCGAGGCGGGACGCGCGGCGATCGTGCCGGATGCCGCGCTTCTGTGCGAGGCCGGGCGCATCGACGTCGTGGTGGACGCGACCGGCAGCCCGAGCTTCGGCACGACGCTGGCCTTGAAGGCCTTTGCCCACTGCAAGCACGTGGTGATGCTGAACGTCGAGGCCGACATCGCCGTCGGGCGCCACCTCAACGCCGCCGCGAAAGCCGCCGGCGTCGTCTACACCGGCGCGGCGGGCGATGAGCCGCACGCGACGATCGAGCTGATCGGCCTCGCCCAGTCGCTCGGTCTCGAGATCGTCGCGGCCGGCAAGGGCAAGAACAACCCGCTCGACTTCGACGCCGTGCCCGCCGACTACGAGGAGGAAGCCGCGCGGCGCAACATGAACGCGCGCATGCTGGTGGAGTTCGTGGACGGCTCCAAGACCATGGTGGAGATGGTCGCGATCGCCAACGCCACGGGGCTCGTGCCCGACGTGCCCGGCATGCACGGACCGAACGCCACGGCCGAGGATCTGGCGCAGGTGCTGTGCACCCGAGAGGACGGCGGCATCCTGTCGCGCACGGGCTGCGTCGACTACACGATCGGCCGAGGCGTCGCGCCGGGCGTCTTCTGCGTGGTCAAGGGCCGGCATCCGCGCGTCACCGAGCGCATCGCCGACCTGAAAGTAGGTCCCGGGCCCTGCTTCGCGCTGTTCCGTCCCTTCCACCTCACCTCCATCGAGGTGCCGCTCTCGGCGATCCATGCGAGCGTCCATCGCCGGCCGCACATGGAGCCGCTCGACCGGCCGGTGGCGGAATGCGTGGCGGTCGCCAAGCGCGACCTCCGGCCCGGCGAGGTGCTCGGGCGCATCGGCGAGACGGGGTATCGCGGCTTCGCGATGACCTGGGGGGAGGCGCGCGCGGCCGGCGGCCTGCCGCTCGGGCTGGCGGAGGGCGCGCGGGTGACCGCGCCGATCCGGGCCGGCGAAACGATCACCTACGCCAACGCGGCGCCCGACGAGACGCTGGACATCACCCGCGTCCGCCGAGAGCTCGATGCGGCGGACGAGAGGTTCGTCGGCAAGGTCGCCTGAGCACCTATCGCGTGTAGGCGATCGGCACCGTCATCGAGACGCTGCCGCCCTCCGGCGGGGCGGGAAAAGGGCTGGCGCGGCGCACGAGCGAGAGCGCCGCCTCGTCGAGCACCGGATTGCCCGACGAGCCCGCAAGGCGGATGCCGCTCGCCGCCCCACTGGCGGTGATGGTGAACGACACGCGCACGGTGCCCGCTCCGCCTCCGCGCGGCGTGCGTTTGAAGCGGTTGAGCCGGGCCTGGACCTGGGACTGCCACCGGGCCGGCGAAACGCTTGGACGCGAACGCTGCCCCTGCGAGGCATCGGGCGCGGCGCGCGAGGCGCTGGACGCCGGCGCGGCCGGCTGGCGGCGTTCCGGCCGCGGACGCTCGCGCTGGCGCGGCCGTTCCACCTCGCGCCGACGTTCGGGACGCTTCTCGGCGACCTCGCGACGCGGTTCCGGCGGACGGGGCCGGGCGCGCGGGACCGGCGCGTTGATGACGGCTTCGGCCTGCTGCTCGATCACGGGCGGCGGCTCGGGCTGGGGCTCCGGCGGCGGCTCGGGCAGGGGTTCCGGCTCCTCGACGGGCGGCGGGGGCTCCTCGACCGGGGGCGGGGGCTCTGGCTCCGGCGGGGGCGGCACGGGTTCGGGCGGGGGCGGTTCGGGCTCCGGCTGCGGCTCGGGTGGCGGCGGCTCCGGCGGCGCAGGCTCGGGCGGCGTTTCCTCCGGCTGGACCTCCGGCTCCGGCGCTTCCATCGCCGGCGCGGCGGGAGCGGCGGCCTCGGGCGGCGCAAGCTCGATCAGGATCGGCGCTTCCGGCGCGCCGGCGGGCGGCGTCGCCACCGGGGGCATGTGGACGAAGAACCAGGCCGCCGCCGCATGGGCCGTGGCGATGGCGAGCATCGCCGTGCCCCAGCGCGCCGCGCTGGCCCATCCGGAGCCGCGCTCGATGTCGTGCGGGCGGGCGAGCGTCATGGTTGCGGGGCGGCTCCGGCTCCGGCTGCCTGCGGCGAGGCGTCGCCGGCGTTCTCCAGGCCCACCAGTGCGATCTTGAGATAGCCGGCGTCGCGAAGGGCGTTCATCACCCCCATCAGGTCGCCGTAGTCGACCGCGGCGTCGGCGCGCAGGAAGATGCGCTCGTCGCGGTTGCCGCCCGTTCGCGCGTCGAGCGCGGTGCGCAAGGTCTCGCGCGCGACCGCCTCCTCGCCCATCACGAGGTTCAGGTCGTCCTGCACGGTGAGGTAGAGCGGCTCGTCCTGCCGCTGCTGCGGTTGCGCGTTCGACACCGGCAGGTCCACCGGCACGTCCACGGTCGAGAGCGGCGCGGCCACCATGAAGATGATGAGGAGCACGAGCACGACGTCGATGAACGGCGTGACGTTGATCTCGGAGACTTCGCCGGAATCGTCGTCGTCGGAGTTTTTCAGGCTGACACCCATCGCGCCTACTCCGCCGCCGCCGAGTGGGGATAGACAGCGCGCGGCGCGGCCATCCTGGCGCGATCGAGGTCGCGCGACAGGTGCTGGAGCACGGCGGCCGAAGCGTCGGAAAGCACCGCCCGGTAGCCCGAGATCGCGCGGGCGAAGACGTTGTAGATGATCACGGCGGGAATGGCGGCGACGAGGCCGATGGCGGTGGCGAGCAGCGCCTCGGCGATGCCGGGCGCGACCACCGCGAGGTTGGTCGTGTTGGCCTGGCTGATGCCGATGAACGAGTTCATGATGCCCCAGACCGTGCCGAACAGTCCGACGAAGGGCGCGGTGGAGCCGATCGTCGCCAGAAGCCCGGTGCCGCGCGCCATGCGCCGGCCGGCCCGCGCCTCGATGCGCTGCAGGGCGGCGGCGACGCGCTCCTTGACGCCGTCGGCGGGAAGGCCGGCGGAGCGCGACCGCTCGTCGGCCGCGGCCCGCACCATCGCGGCGACGGGCCCGCGCTTCCAGCCCTCGGCATCGACCGCGTCGGTGGACGGCAGCCCCTCGGCCCGGCCGAGACGCCGAACACCGGCGCCGGCGCGCGTCTTGGCCGCGGTCAGCTCCAGTACCTTGGCGAGCCAGATCGTCCAGGTGACGACGGAGGCGAAGGCGAGGCCGATCATCACCGCCTTCACCACGTAGTCCGCCGCCATGAACATGCCCCAGGGGGACAGGTCGTGCGGCAGGCTGGCGGCACCAGTTACCGTCGGGGCTTCGGTCTCCGGGGTGCCGGACGGCACGACCGGCGTGGCCGCCGGCGCCGTGGCGGGGACGCTGTCCGCGCTTTGGGCCGGTTCGTCGGCTGTCGCAGGGGGGCTGCCGAGCGGTGGGATCGAACTCGGCATGCCGGAGGGGAAGACCGTGCCCGGCGTCTGGGGCATCACCGATCCCGGAGCGGCAGCCGGGGACGAGGCGGCCGGGGACGGAGCCGAAGCCGTCGCGGGTGCGGCGGGTGCCGGGCTTGCCGCGTCCTGCGCGAGGGCGCCGCCTATCAGGAGGGGCAGGGCGAGAACTGCGCCGAGGAGCGCGCGCCCGGCCCGGGGGCGCCCTGCGAAAGAGACCGTGTCGTGTGCCATCGTCGACCTTTTCGTCGATCGGGCGAGGCGTCGCCCGTGCCGCAGTGCCGCCGGCGGGGGGGCGCCGACTGCTTGGCTGCAATACATGAACCATGAAGTCATGTTTTCCATACGCACCGGGTCCCCATCGCACAAGCCCCCGTTCCAACTCTCCCCACCGCAGGGCTTTGCCAGTTCGACGGCCCCCTCCGAGGGTCGCCCCCATCGACAAGGTCGCGATGCGCCCCACCATAAGGCGCAAATATCAAGGGACGCCGCGCCGCAGGATCGAACCGCCGCGATGTGCCCGGCCTCGAAGGAAGGACCGCCCATGAGCGCGAACCCCGCCGCCGCACCCGATCACGGATCGACTGGAGCCGGCTCGCCCGAGCAGAAGGCCATCGACACGATCCGCACCCTGTCGATGGATGCCGTCCTCAAGGCCCATTCGGGCCATGTCGGCGCGCCGCTGGGCCTTGCCCCCGTCGCCTACACGCTGTGGACCGAGTTCATGCGCTACGATCCCGGCCGGCCGGACTGGCCGAACCGCGACCGGTTCGTGCTCTCCGTCGGCCACGGGTCGATGCTGCTCTATTCGGTGCTGCATCTCACCGGCGTCGAGGAGATCGACGCCCACGGCAAGAAGACCGGCAAGCCTGCCGTCTCGCTGGAGGACATCGAACAGTTCCGCCAGCTTTCGTCGAAGACGCCGGGCCACCCGGAATACCGGATGACGACGGGCGTCGAGACGACCACGGGCCCGCTCGGCCAGGGCTGCGGCAACTCGGTCGGCATGGCGATCGCCGAGCGCTGGCTGGCGGCGCGCTACAACAAGCCGGAGGCCACCGTCTTCGACCATGACGTGATCGTCTTGTGCGGTGACGGCGACATGATGGAGGGCGTGTCCTCCGAGGCCGCCTCGCTCGCCGGCCACCTCAAGCTGTCGAACCTTCTCTGGATCTACGACAACAACAAGGTGTCGATCGAAGGCTTCACCAGCCTCGCCTTTTCCGAGGACGTCGCGAAGCGGTTCCGGGGCTACGGCTGGAAGACGCTGCATGTCTCGGACGCCAACGACCTCGGCGCGATCCGCGAGGCGGTGGCGGAGTTCCGCCGGACCGACGACCGGCCGACGCTGGTGGTCGTGGACAGCGTGATCGGCTACGGGCTCAAGAAGCAGCAGGGCACGGCCGCCGCCCACGGCGAGGCCTTCGACGCCGAGGACGTGAAAGGCGCCAAGCGCTCCTACGGCTGGCCCGAGGACAAGAGCTTCTACGTACCGGACGGCGTCGCGCAGGACTTTCGCTCGCGCGTCGAGACGCGCGGCAAGGCCGCGCGCGAGACCTGGGAAGCCGATTTCGCCCGCTATCGGCAGGCGCACCCGGACCTCGCCGCCGAGATCGACGCCATGCGCGAGGGCAAGCTGCCGGACGGCTGGGACGCCGGCATTCCGACCTTCGAGCCGGATGCCAAGGGCGTCGCCTCGCGCGACGCGTCGGGCAAGGTGCTGAACGCCATCGCCGAGCGCGTGCATTACCTCATCGGCGGCTCGGCCGACCTTGCGCCGTCGAACAAGTCGAAGCTCGGCTTCGAAGGCGCGGGCTCCTTCGAGGCCGACGACTACGGCGGCCGGAACCTTCATTTCGGCATCCGCGAGCATGGGATGGGGGCGATCGCCAACGGCATGGCGCTCTCCTACGTCCGGCCCTATGCTGCGACCTTCCTCGTCTTCTCAGACTACATGCGGGCGCCGGTGCGCCTGTCGGCGATCATGGAAATCCCGGTGGTCTGGATCTACACGCACGATTCCATCGGCGTCGGCGAGGACGGGCCGACCCACCAGCCGGTAGAGCACCTGGCGAGCCTGCGCGCCATTCCCGGCCTCAACACGATCCGCCCCTGCGACGCCAACGAGACGGCGGAAGCCTGGCGCGTCGCGATGGAACAGACGCACGAGCCGACCGCGCTGGTGCTCTCGCGCCAGCCGCTGACGACGCTCGACCGCTCGAAGTTCGCACCCGCCTCCGGGCTTCGGAAGGGCGCCTACATCCTGGCCGAGGCCGAAGGCGGCAAGCCGGACGTGATCCTTCTCGCCACCGGCTCGGAAGTGTCGCTCTGCGTCGAGGCGCGCGACAGGCTGGCCGGCGAGGGCATCAAGGCGCGGGTCGTGTCCATGCCGTCCTGGCACCTCTTCGAACGCCAGGACGAGAGCTACCGCGATGAGGTTCTGCCCCCGGACGTCATGGCGCGCGTCGCGGTGGAGCAGGGCGGCTCGCTCGGCTGGGACCAGTATGCCGGCTCGAAGGGCGCCAAGATCGTCATGAAGACCTTCGGCGCCTCGGCTCCCATCGCCAAGCTCCAGGAGAAGTTCGGCTTCACGGTCGACAACGTCGTGAAGCTTGCCAAGGAGCAGGCGGCCGCCGGCCGCTGACGGGCCTTCGGGCGGCGTGCTCCCCCCAACGCCGTCCGCCACTTCCCACCGATCTTCCAGAAAAAACCGCAGGATCATCATGCAGATCGCGATCATCGGCCTCGGCCGCATGGGCGGCAATATCGCCCGCCGCCTCATGGCGCACGGCCACGAATGCCTCGTCTTCGACCGCAACGCGGAGGCAGTCTCGGGCCTGGCTGGCGAGGGCGCCAAGGGGGCCTCGTCGCTCGGCGAGCTCGCCGGCCTCTTCACCGGACGGCGCGTCTTCTGGGTCATGCTGCCCGCCGGAGAACCGACGGAGGCCACGATCCGCGAGCTTGCCGACCTGGCCTCGCCCGGCGACGTCGTGATCGACGGCGGCAACTCCTTCTACAAGGACGACATCCGGCGCTCCAAGGAACTGGAGCCGAAGGGCATCCGCTACGTCGACGTCGGCACTTCCGGCGGCGTCTGGGGGCTGGAGCGCGGCTACTGCATGATGATCGGCGGGCCGGAGGATACGGTGCGCGAGCTCGATCCGATCTTCGACGCCCTGGCGCCGGGCTATGGCGACATCGAGCGCACGCGAGGCCGCAATGCCCCGGACGACCGCGCCGAGCGGGGCTATATCCATGCCGGACCGGCCGGCGCCGGCCATTTCGTCAAGATGGTCCACAACGGCATCGAATACGGTCTGATGCAGGCCTATGCCGAGGGCTTCGACATCCTGAAGACCAAGAATTCCGAGCATCTTCCTGCCGATGAGCGGTTCGACCTCAACCTCCCCGACATTGCCGAGGTCTGGCGCCGCGGCTCGGTGATCTCCTCCTGGCTCCTCGACCTCACGGCCATCGCGCTGGCAGGCGACCGGAACCTCGAGCATTTCTCCGGCAATGTCGCCGATTCCGGCGAGGGACGCTGGACGCTGGAAGCGGCGATGGAGGAGGCGGTGCCGGTCAACGTGCTTTCGGCCGCCCTCTACGCCCGCTACCGCTCGCGCCAGATGGCGACGTTCGGCGACAAGATGCTGTCGGCCATGCGCTACGGCTTCGGCGGCCACGTCGAGATCCCGCAATAGGATGGGAACGACGCTCGACCTCCATCTCGCCAGGTCCATCCGCCTCGTCATCTGCGACATCGACGGCACGATGGTGCGCGACGACAAGACCCTCGCGGACGCCACGGTCGAGGCCGTCGCCCGTGCGCAGAAGGCCGGCATCGCGGTCACGCTCATCAGCGCGCGGCCGGCGAGCGGACTCGGAAGCATCGTGCGCGATCTCCAGATCGCAGGTGCTGTCGGCGCCTTCAACGGCGGCACTCTCTTCCGGGCGGACGGCGAGGTGATCGAGGCCCATCGCCTGGCGGCGGCGGACGCGCGGGAGGCGGTCGAGCGTCTGGATGCGGCCGGAGTTCCGGTCTGGGTCTTCGCCGACGGGCTGTGGCTCGCCCGTTCGGAGGACGCGCTCCACGGAGACCGCGAGCGCAAGGCGGCGTGCGTCGATCCGACGATCGTCCAGGACTTCTCGCCCTGGTTCGACCGGACGGACAAGGTGGTCGGCGTGTCGGACGACCATCCCCTGGTCGAGCGCATGGAGCGGGAGATCGGAGCCACGCTGGGGCGGACCGCCAACGTCGTCCGCTCGCAGCTCTACTTTCTCGACGTGACCGCGAAGGTCGCCAACAAGGGCGACGGGGCGGCATTCCTGGCGAAGGCCCACGACGTGCCGCTCGAACGGACGGCGGCGGTCGGCGACATGCCGAACGACATCCCGATGCTGACGCGCGCCGGGCTCGGCGTCGCGATGGGACAGGCCGGGGAGGCGGTGCGCGCGGCGGCTGGGTTCGTCACCGCGTCCAACGAGGAGGACGGCGTGGCGCGTTTCCTCGATCGACTGGTCGAGGCGCAGCGCGACTGAGCCTCCTTTGCCGCACCCAGCGAACCCGAAGGCCGCGCCGGATTTCGCTGCGGGGTCCTTAGCGCGGTCGCACCGTGAGGCTCTGCGCCACCGAGCCGAGCGGGCCGTTCGCGTCGTGCAGGATCGAGTGCGTCAGGCCGATCCCGCCGGCATCGAAGGTGACGCTCGTGTCGAAGCCGAGCCATCCCGGCGCCGGCACGCGCAGGAGATGCGCGGTCAGGTCCACGTTGGGGAAGAAGGCCTCGTCCGGCCGCAAGCGCGGCGTGATGCCGTTGGCGAAATCCACCATGCCGAGCGCCCAGGCCGTGCCGCTGACGCTCTCGCCGCCAATGAGGGCGTGGGGCGTGCGGATCCAGCCTCGTGCCCGGCCTTGGCCGAGCGGCTCGCGGCGTCCCTCGATCGAGGCGACGCAGGCCCCGGCCCATGAGCCGTCGAACGCGTGGTCGGGCAGTCCTTCGGGGGGCGCGAGCGGTGTGAGGGCCGTGCCGGCGATGCTCGAGGCGTCGAAAGCCTTGAGCAGCCAGGCCCGCGCGAGCAGCACCGGCCGTCCGTCGTAGAGAAGCCGGGCCTCGACGAGCTCGATCGTTCGGCCGGGGCGCAGGACGCTCGTCTCGACGGTCACGACGCCGATCGGGACGACGCCGAGAATGTCGTAGGAGACGCGAGAGACCACCAGCGGATCGGCGCCGCGCCGCTCCCGCATGTCCGCCTCGATCGCATGGGCGACGAGGCCGAGCGCCGGGGCGATGTGCTGCTCGGCGGGGTTCCATGCGCCTTCGGTGAGACGGGTCGCGCGAAAGGCGCGGGCGCCCTCGCGCTCGAAATAGGAACCGGGTCGGTCGGTCATGCGATGTCCCCTGCACGGGCGAGAAGCTTGCGGGCTTGGGCAAGGTGCGGCGCGTCCACCATGCGCCCGTCCACCTGAAGCGCCCCGGCCCCCGGCGCGGCGGCGAAGGCGGCGACGATGCGCCGGGCGCTCGCCACGGCCGCCGCATCCGGCGTGAAGGCGGCGTTGATCGCGGCGACCTGGGCGGGGTGGATCGCCATCATGCCGGTGAAGCCGTCGCGCGCGGCGCGGGTCGCGAAGGCGAGAAGGCCGGCTTCGTCGCGCAAGTCCGGGTAGACGGTCTCGATCGCGGCGACGCCCGCCGCGTGGGCGGCGAAAAGGGCGAGCGAGCGGGCGAGCTCGTAGGGCGGCGTGAAGCGGCCGTCCGCCTCGCGGCTCGCGGACGCGCCGATCGCGGCCGGCAGGTCCTCGGCGCCCCAGGTGAGTCCGGCCAGCCGATCCCCGACCTCGGCGTAGCTGCCGAGCCCGAAGATCGCGGCGGGGGTCTCGGTGGCGATCGGCAGGATGGGCGCGTCGATCCCGGCCTCCGCTAGCCGCGCGGCGCAGGCGCGGACATCCGCCGCCCCTTCGGCCTTGGGCAGCATCACGGCGTTCGGTGAAAGACCCCGCAGCGCCCGGAGATCGGCCTCGAAGAGCGGCGTTCCCAGCGGGTTGACCCGAACGAGGAGGCGCGCCCGGCCGCGTTCCTGTCCGAGACGATCCGCTACTGCGGCGCGGGCGGCATCCTTTGCGCTGGGGGCGACGGCGTCCTCGAGGTCGAGGATCACCGCGTCGGCGCCGCTGGATCCCGCCTTCGCGAATCGGTCCGGCCGGTCGCCGGGCACGAAGAGAAGCGAGCGGAGGTTCACGCAACTGCCTTCCGCTTCACGAGCGCGGTGCGCAGGCACTCGCACACGATCTCGTCGCGCTGGTTCAGCATGCGGTGCGCGAAGGTGACGATGCCGGCCTCCGGGCGCGAGCGGCTGTCCTTCAGCGCATGGATCTCGGTCTCGGCGCGCAGCGTGTCGCCGAGGAAGACCGGCTTCGGCATCACGAGCTTGTCGTAGCCGAGATTGGCAACGAGCGTTCCGAGCGTCGTATCGCCGACCGAAAGGCCCACCATCAGCGCGAAGGTGAAGGTGCCGTTGACGAGGATCTGGCCGAACTCGCTCGCGCGCGCCGCCTCGGCGTCGAGGTGGAGCGGCTGCGGGTTGTGGGTCATCACCGTGAAGAGAAGATTGTCCGTTTCCGTCACGGTGCGGCGGATGTCGTGGACGATCCGCTCGCCGACGGTCCAGTCCTCGAAGGGGCGCCCCGCCATCAGACCGTCTCCCGTTCGATCCGGGCGAGCAGCGTGCCCTCCGGCACCTGCGCGCCCTGCGCCACCTTCAACGCGGTCACAATCCCGGAGAAGGGCGCGACAAGCGCCTGCTCCATCTTCATCGCCTCCAGCACCATGAGCTTTTCACCCTTGGCGACGCTTTGCCCCTCGCCGACATGGACCGCGATGACGGTGCCCGGCATCGGCGAGAGGATGGCGCCGTCGCCCTCGCTCTGTGTCCCGGCGCCGGCGCTTCGGCGAGGGCCGAAGGGCCAGGCCTCGCCGTCGAGAAAGGCGACGCCGCCCGCGATCGCGACGGCCGGATGCCGCTTCGGATCGCCGCGATAGGGCATCCCGGCGATGTCGAGCTCCACGGCCCTCTCGGGCGGGGCGTTGAGGCGGAAGCCGGCGAGGTCGGTCCACGGGTCGCCGGTGTGGGCTGGCAGGAGCGCGGCCGCGGCCGCTTCCACCACACGATCCGGCGGCTCGGCTGCGGGGACCAGCGCTTCCGCGTGGCGCTCGATGAAGCCGGTGTCGACCTCCGCCGCCACGAAATCCGGATGGCCGGCGGCCCGGGCGAGAAATCCCGCATTGGTCTTCAGCGGCCAGACCTGCACGCCTTGCGCGGCCTTCGCCAGACGCCGCGCCGCCTCCACGCGCGTCGCGCCGTGCACGACGAGCTTGGCGATCATCGGGTCGTAGAAAGGCGTGATTGCATCCCCTTCGTCGACGCCGCTATCCACGCGAACGCCCGGGGGAAAGCGCAGGCGCTCGACCGGGCCGGTGGAGGGGAGGAAGCCCGTCGCCGGATTCTCGGCGTAAAGACGCGCCTCCATTGCCCACCCGTTGATCGAAAGGTCATCCTGGGCGAGGGGCAGGGGCTCGCCGGAGGCCACGCGCAACTGCCACTCCACGAGATCCTGGCCGGTGATCGCTTCGGTGACGGGGTGCTCGACCTGGAGACGCGTGTTCATCTCCATGAACCAGATGCGATCCGCTCGCAGCCCTTCCGACCCGTCGGCGATGAACTCGATCGTACCGGCCCCGACGTAGTCGACGGCTTTGGCCGCGCGCACCGCCGCCTCGCACACGGCGTGCCGCGTCGTCTCGTCCATGCCGGGGGCGGGGGCCTCCTCGATCACCTTCTGGTGGCGGCGCTGGAGCGAGCAGTCGCGCTCGAAGAGGTGGAGGACGTTGCCATGCGTGTCGCCGAAGACCTGCACCTCGATGTGCCGGGGCGCGGTGATGTAACGTTCCAAGAGCACGCGGTCGTCGCCGAACGCGGCGGCCGCCTCGCGCCGGCAGCTTTCCAGGAGGGCGGGAAAGTCGGCCAGCGCGTCGACGCGGCGCATGCCCTTGCCGCCGCCGCCCGCCACCGCCTTGATCAGGAGCGGGGTGCCGATCGCCTCCGCCTCGCGCAGGAGGCGCTCGGGGCTCTGGTCGGCGCCGAGATAACCCGGCGTGACGGGGACCCCGGCCTCGATCATCCGCGCCTTGGCGGCGTCCTTCAGGCCCATGGCGCGGATCGCGGCGGCGGGGGCGCCGACCCAGACCAGACCCGCAGCAGCCACGGCTTCCGCGAATTCGGCATTCTCCGACAGGAAGCCGTAGCCGGGATGGATCGCCTCGGCCCCCGTCCTGCGGGCGGCGTCGAGGATGCGGTCCTGCCGGAGGTAGCTGTCGCCGGCGGGCGCGGTGCCGATGCAGACGGCCTCGTCGGCTTCCGCGACGAAGGGCATCGCGGCATCGACGTCGGAATGGACGGCCACCGTGCGGATGCCGAGCCGCCGGGCGGTGCGGAGGATGCGGCGGGCGATCTCGCCGCGATTGGCGATCAGGAGGCTCTCGATCATCGTCACATCCGGAACAGGCCGGCGCGCGGGCGCTCCGGGATCGGGGCGTTGAGCGTCGCCGAGAAGGCGAGGCCAAGGACGTCGCGCGTCTCGGCCGGGTCGATGATACCGTCGTCCCAGAGCCGGGCGGTGGCGTAGTAGGGGTTGCCTTCGTCCTCGTATTTCCGGCGGATCGGTGCCTTGAAGGCTTCTGCCTCTTCCGCGCTCCAGCTCTCGGCATCGCGGTGGACGGTGGCCAGAACGCTCGCCGCCTGCTCGCCGCCCATCACCGAGATGCGCGCGTTCGGCCAGGAGAACAGGAAGCGTGGCGAGTAGGCCCGCCCGCACATGCCGTAGTTGCCGGCCCCGAAGCTGCCGCCGATGAGGACGGTGATCTTCGGCACGGTGGCGGTCGCCACAGCCGTCACGAGCTTGGCGCCGTTCTTGGCGATGCCCTCGCCCTCGTAACGGCCGCCGACCATGAAGCCCGAGATGTTCTGGAGGAAGAGGAGCGGCACGCGGCGCTGCGAGGCGAGCTCGATGAAATGGGCGCCCTTCAAGGCGCTCTCAGAGAACAGGACGCCGTTGTTGGCGAGGATCGCCACCGGCATGCCCCAGAGATGGGCGAAGCCGCAGACCAGCGTGGTGCCGTAGAGCGCCTTGAACTCGTGGAACTCGGACCCATCCACCAGTCGAGCGATCACTTCGCGCACGTCGTAGGTGGTGCGAAGGTCGGTCGGCACGATGCCGTAGAGTTCGGCCGGGTCGTGGAGCGGCGGGCGCGGGGGCTGGCGCTCGATGTCCACGGCCTTCGGCCGGTTGAGCGTGCCGAGGATGTCGCGCACGATGAGGAGCGCGTGGCTGTCGTTCTCGGCGACATGATCGACGACACCGGAGCGCCGGCCGTGCGTCTCGGCGCCGCCGAGGTCTTCCGCCGAGATCACCTCGCCCGTCGCCGCCTTCACCAGCGGCGGGCCGGCGAGGAAGATCGTGCCCTGGTTGCGGACGATCACGGTCTCGTCGCACATCGCCGGCACATAGGCGCCGCCCGCCGTGCACGAGCCCATGACGCAGGCGATTTGCGCAATGCCCGTCGCCGACATCTGCGCCTGGTTGAAGAAGATGCGGCCGAAATGGTCGCGGTCGGGAAAGACTTCGGCCTGATGCGGCAGGTTGGCCCCGCCCGAATCCACGAGATAGACGCAAGGGAGGCGGTTCTCCCAGGCGATCTCCTGCGCGCGCAGGTGCTTCTTCACCGTCATCGGGAAATAGGCGCCGCCCTTCACGGTCGCGTCGTGGGCGACGATCATGCATTCGCGCCCCGCAATGCGGCCGATGCCGGCGATCATCCCGGCGCCGGGCGCGCCGTCGCCATACATGCCGTTGGCGGCGAGCGCGCCGATTTCGAGGAAGGGCGAGGCCGGGTCGAGGAGGCGGCCGACCCGGTCGCGCGGCAGGAGCTTGCCCCGCGCCACGTGGCGGGCGCGGTGCTCGGGCGAGCCGCCGAGCGCCGTTTTGGCCGTGGTCTCGCGCAGGGTCTCTGCCAGCGCGCGGTTGTGGGTGGCCTGGGCGGCGAAGGTGTTGGAGCGGGTGTCGACCAGCGATCGAAGCGTCGGCATCGTCGGCCTACTGCACGCGCGGCGCGGCTTGGCCGATCAGCTCGCGGCCGACCAGCATGCGCCGCATCTCGTTGGTTCCGGCGCCGATGTCGAGGAGCTTGGCGTCGCGCCAGTAGCGCTCCACCGGCCAGTCGCGCGTATAGCCGGCCCCGCCGAGCGCCTGGATCGCCTCGCCCGCCACCCGCACCGCGCTTTCGGAGGCGAGGAGAATGCATCCCGCCGCATCGAAGCGCGTGACGCGGCCGGCGTCGCAGGCTTTCGCCACCGCGTAGCAGTAGGACCGCGAGGCGTTCAGCGCGACATACATGTCGGCGACCTTCGCCTGCATCAGCTGGAACTCGCCGATCGGGCGGCCGAACTGCCGGCGCTCGCGCACGAAGGGGACGACCACGTCGAGGCAGGCCTGCATGATGCCGATCTGGATGCCGGACAGCACCACGCGTTCGTAGTCGAGCCCGGACATCAACACCTGCACGCCGCCGTTCAACGGGCCCATCACCTGTTCGTGCGAAACGAAGCAGTCGTCGAAGACGAGTTCGGCCGTCGGCGAGCCGCGCATGCCGACCTTGTCGATATGCTGGCCGATGGTGAAGCCGGCCATCCCCTTCTCGACCAGGAAGGTGGTGATCCCCTTCGAGCCGGCCTGCGGATCGGTCTTGGCGTAGACCACCAGCGTATCGGCGTGGCTCGCGTTGGTGATCCAGAACTTGGTGCCGTTGAGACGCCAGCCGCGGTCCACAGGGTCGGCCCGCAGCTTCATCGAGACGACGTCGGAGCCGGCTGACACCTCCGACATGGCGAGGCTTCCGACATGCTCGCCGGACACGAGCCCCGGCAGATACCGCGCCTTCTGCTCGGGGCTCGCCCAGCGGCGGATCTGGTTGATGCACAGGTTCGAGTGGGCGCCGTAGGAAAGGCCGATGGCAGCCGACGCGCGGCTCACCTCCTCGCAGGCGACGAGGTGCTCGAGATAGCCGAGCCCGAGGCCGCCGTCCGCCTCCTCAACCGTGATGCCATGGAGCCCGAGCGCTCCCATCTGCGGCCAGAGTTCGCGGGCGAAGCGGTCCTGCCTGTCGATCTCAGCTGCGATCGGCTCGATCCGGTCCAGCGCGAAGCGTCGCGTGGTGCTGCGGATCGTATCCGCCATTTCCCCGAGGCCGTAATCCAGGTCCGTCAACGCGCCCTCCCAAGCTGCCGGAACCAAGTCTACGGCTCCCGGGCGCGGCGCGCAAAATCGAAAGATGGGGGCAGCGGCCACGAGAACGCGGCGCCGCGCTAGGCGTCCGGGCGGACCGGCGCCGCCCTACGCTTCGCCGTAGTGCTCGATCAGACAGGCGAGTTCGAGCGCGGTCCAGCCGAGGAGCGCGGCGATCGCCAGAACCGTGCCGCCCGCGCCGATGGCAAGCACGAGCGCCAGCGCCCCTAGAGCATTCGGGTTCGGCCCGGGCATGGGGGGCAACATCGGACGTCTCCTTCGGAAATGGACGGGGCGCCGGGATGCATATCGCGCGAGGCGTCGGGCGGACCAGTCGCAACCGTTCGTTAACCCTACCCGCGCGCCGAAAAGCCGGTCGCGCACGTTCCGTCGCCGTCGACCGAGAATGGGTCTCCCGCATGCATCGCCGGGGCCCGATGCGCCTATGGACCGCCTGCATTCCCGGCGATCGCCTGTTCCGGAGCGGCTCCGTCGGCGATCGCCGGCCGAGGTCATCAGGCATCCCGAAATGCCGCCGCCCTGATCGCCACTGGCGAGCGGCGGCTGTATGGTGACGTTCTGCTTCGCAAGGGAATGCTGCATCCATGACATCCACCATCCGGCCGAGTGCCATCGACAGCCACCAGCATTTCTGGCTGACCTCGCGTGGCGACTACGGCTGGATGGGCGATCATGTGAAGCCGCTCCTGCGCGACTTCATGCCGGGCGATCTCGAGCCCCTCCTGCGCCGCGCCGGCATCGACCGGACGATCCTCGTCCAGGCGGCAGAAACGGAAGCCGAAACCGACTTCCTCCTCGAGATCGCGGCCCGCACGCCCTTCGTCGCGGGTGTCGTCGGCTGGCTCGACATGGATGCGGACGGCTTTGCCGAGCGCCTCGCGCATTACCGGGCGAACCCGTATTTCGTCGGGCTGCGGCCGATGCTGCAGGATCTCGAGGACGACGCCTTCATCCTGCGCCCGCGCGTCCTCGACAACCTCCGGCGGGTCGCCGACAGCGGTCTCGCCTTCGACATCCTGACCTTCCCGCGCCATCTGCCGAACGTCGCCAAGGCGCTGGAGGGGGTGCCGAGCCTGCGCGCCGTGGTGGATCACCTGTCCAAGCCGGCGATCGCGACCGGCGACCTCGACCCCTGGGCCGCCGACATCGCGGCGGTCGCGGCCTTTCCGAACGTCTCGTGCAAGGTGTCCGGCATGGTGACGGAGGCAGGAACCGACTGGACGCTCGACGATCTCGCGCCTTACGTCGACCACGTCGCCCGCTGCTTTGGCGCGGACCGGCTCCTGTTCGGCTCGGACTGGCCGGTCGCGACGCTCGCCGCCGAATACGGCGAGGTCGCCCACGCGGCGCGGGCCCTTCTCGGACGCCATTTCGGGCCGGACGAGATGGCCAAGGTGTTCGGCGAAAACGCCGCGCGATTCTACGGCCTCGGCGCCTGAAGGTTCGTCTGTTCCCTCCCACGAAAGGGTTTCGGTCGGTCCGGTCTTCATCCCGGGAAGTCCGCGCTCTTGCGGCATGCGGCGCCCCTCCATCCCGCCCGAACGGCCGCCAGGCGGCCGGTTCGTCTTGCCGGCCCGGCAAAACGCCCTCGCGCGATCGACGGGGCGCGGTTATCAGCATCGCAGGGGATGGCATGGGACCGGGAGGGGATATGTCCTTGAAGCTTTTCGACCTGAGTGGGCGCACGGCGCTCGTCACCGGCTCCGGCCAGGGCATCGGCCTGTCGCTCGCCGAAGGGCTTGGCCGGGCCGGCGCGCGCGTCGTGCTCAACGGCCGGGACGGGGCCAAGCTCGATGCGGCCGCCGAGCGCCTGCGGGCCGAGGGCATCGCGGCGGAGGTCGCCGTCTTCGACGTGACCGACCACGCCGCGGTGAAGGCCGGCGTCGATCGCATCGAGGCCGGGATCGGTCCGATCGACATCCTCGTCAACAACGCCGGCATCCAGCGCCGGGCGCCGCTGGAGGACTACCCGGCGGAGACCTGGTCCGAGATCATGCGCGCCAACGTCGACTCGGTGTTCTTCGTCGGTCAGGCTGTCGCCCGGCACATGATCGGCCGCCGGCGCGGCAAGATCGTCAACATCGCCAGCCTCCAGGCGCAGGCCGCGCGCTATTCGATCGCCCCCTACACCGCGACGAAGGGCGCGGTGCTGAACCTCACCAAGGGCATGTGCACGGACTGGGCGCGCCATGGGCTGCAGGTCAACGCCATCGGCCCCGGCTATTTCGAGACGCCGCTGAACCAGGCGCTGGTGGACGATCCGGCGTTCACGCAATGGCTGACCCAGCGGACGCCGACCGGCCGCTGGGGGCGGGTAGAGGAGCTGCAGGGCGCCTGCATCTTCCTCGCCTCCGATGCTTCGAACTTCGTCAACGGGCAGATCGTCTATGTCGACGGCGGGGTTCTGGCCACCCTCTAGAAGGGGCCGGAGGCTGCCGCCGACCTGCCCCGTGAAGAGGCATTGCCAGAAATTTCGGCATCGCATAGCGTCGCGACTCAAGGAAGCATGCCGGCGCGCCAATGCTGCCGGCGGTCACCAGGCGAGGTCCCCCATGTTCCGTTTCACGACGTCTCTGTTCGCCGGCACGATGCTTCTCGGCGCCCTGGCGACCAACCTTCCGGCCTTTGCGGATACGCCGGCCGATACGCTGGTGATCGCCAACGCGATCGACGACATGATCTCGCTCGACCCCGCCCAGAGCTTCGAGTTCTCCGGCCAGGATCAGGTCAACAATCTCTACGAGACACTGGTCGAGCTCGATCCGAAGACGCTGACCCCGATCCCGGGCCTCGCCTCCCAGTGGTCGGTATCCGAGGACGGCAAGACCTTCACCTTCGTCATGACGGAGGGACGCAAGTTCGCCTCCGGCAATCCGGTGCGGGCGCAGGACGCCGCCTTCTCGCTGCAGCGCGTCGTCAAGCTCAACCAGACGCCCGCCTTCGTGATCGGCCAGTTCGGGCTGACGCCCGAGAACGTCGAGGCCAAGGTGCGCGCGACCGACGACCGGACGCTGGTGATCGAGACCGACCGCCCCTTCGCGCCGTCCTTCCTCTACAACGCCCTGACGGCGGAGGCCGGCTCCGTGGTGGACATGGAGACGGTGATGGCGAACGCCTCCGGCGAGGACCTCGGCAACGCCTGGCTGTCGCGCCATTCGGCGGGATCGGGGCCCTATACGCTGCGTTCCTGGTCGCCCAACGAATCGGTGATCCTGGAGGCCAACCCCAACTGGTTCCGCGCCAGCGAACTGGCGATGAAGCGCGTCTTCGTGCGCCACGTGGTGGAGCCTGCGACCCAGCGCCTGCTTCTGGAGAAGGGCGACGTCGACATGGCGCGCAACATGACGCCCACCGACGTCGCGGCGATCCAGGGCAAGGACGGGGTCAAGATCGAGGACAACCTGCGCGGCCAGATCTACTACCTCTCCGCCAACCAGAAGAACGAGATCCTGGCCAAGCCCAAGGTCCTCGAGGCGCTGCGCTACGCGATCGACTACAAGGGCATGGCCGACACGATCGTGAAAGGCACCAACGTCGTCCACCAGTCCTTCCTGCCGGCCGGGTTCCTGGGCGCCATCGACGACAAACCTTTCTCGTTCGATCCGGCGAAGGCGAAGGCGCTCATCGCCGAGGCGGGCTATCCCAACGGCTTCGACATCGAGGTCCTGATCCGCAACGAGCAGGAGCGGATCGACATCAGCCAGGCGCTGCAGGGCCAGTTTGCGCAGGCCGGCATCAACCTGTCGATCCGCTCGACGACGGGCGCGGAAGCCCTGTCGATCTACCGTGCGCGCAACCACCAGCTGACGCTCCAGACCTGGGGGCCGGACTATCCCGACCCGCACACCAACGCGTCCGTCTTCGCCGCCAATGCCGACAACTCGGACGCCGCACAGCTGACCGGCAACCTTGCCTGGCGCAACGACTACGCCGCCACCGAGACGACCCCGATGGTGGAAGCGGCGGTGGTCGAGAAGGACGAGGCCAAGCGGCGCGCCCTCTACGAGGAGATGCAGCGCATCTCGCAGAAGTCCTCGCCCTTCATCCTGATGTTCCAGCGGATCGAGCAGACCGCGATGCGCCAGAACGTGACGGACTTCACGGCCGGCGGCGCCGTCGCCTCGGCCTTCTACTGGCCGGTGCACAAGACGCAGTAACGCGCCGGCATGAGCACGTTCGATACCGGGACCCCGCGCGGGACCTTCGCGCGCGCGGGAGTGCTCGCCCGTCTTGGCGCCCCGCGCATTCTGGCGCGCGGCGCGGGCCTCCTGTTCTCGCTTCTCGTCACCCTGTTCGGTCTCCTCCTCGTCACCTTCCTGATCGCCCGCGTGGTGCCGCTCGACCCGGTGCTCGCGGTGGTCGGCGACCGGGCGACGCAGGCGCAGTACGAGGCGGCGCGCGTCGAGCTCGGGCTCGACCGGCCGCTGCCCGAGCAGTTCGTGCGCTACGTCTCGGAGGTCGTGCGCGGCGATCTCGGGCAGTCCAACCTCACCTCCCGCCCGGTTCTCGAGGATATCGCGCGCGCCTTTCCGGCGACGCTGGAGCTTGCGACGCTCGCCACCCTCATCGGCGTCCTCCTCGGCATTCCGGCCGGCGTCGTCGGAGCGGTGACCCAAGGCCGCTGGCCCGACCAGGTGATCCGCGTCGTCGGGCTGCTCGGCTATTCCATGCCGGTGTTCTGGCTGGGTCTCGTGGCGCTCCTCGTCTTCTACGGACAGCTCGGCTGGACCGCGGGCCCGGGCCGGCTCGACGTGACGGAGCAGTTCACCTACGAGATGGACGTCACCCGCTACACCGGCTCGGTGATCCTCGACAGCGCCTTTTCCGGGGCCTGGGACGTGCTCCGCAACGCGCTCGCCCATGTCGTGCTGCCGGCAGGCGTCCTGGGCTACTTCTCCATGGCCTACCTCGCGCGCATGACGCGCTCCTTCATGCTGGAGCAGCTCGGCCAGGAATACGTGACGGCCGCCCGCGTGAAGGGCGTGCCGGAATGGCGCGTCGTCTGGGTCCATGCGCTCGGCAACGCGATGGTGCCGCTGATCACCGTGATCGCCCTGTCCTACGCCTCCCTGCTGGAGGGCTCGGTGCTGACCGAGACCGTGTTCGCCTGGCCGGGGCTCGGCCTCTACATCACGCAGGCGCTGTTTGCCGCCGACTTCAACGCGGTTCTGGGAGGCACGCTGGTGATCGGCGCGACGTTCATCGTCCTCAACCTCCTGTCCGACCTCCTCTACACGCTCGTCGATCCGAGGGCGCGATGAGCGTTCCGGCCCCCCCGTCGTCCTGGCGCGCCTGGCTCAGCTCGGACACGCCGCGTTCGCGACTTCAGGCGCGCTGCATCGCCGCCTGGAACGGATGGAGGACGCTCACCGGCAACGCGCTCGCGATGGTCGGCCTCGGGATCATCGTCCTCCTCGTCCTGATGGCCGCCTTCGCGCCGGTCATCGCGACCCATGCGCCGAACGCGCAGGATCTCGCAGGCCGCCTCAACCCGCCGGGTTGGAACGGCCACCTCCTCGGCACCGACGAACTCGGCCGCGACATCTTCTCGCGCCTCGTCTACGGCTCGCGCGTGACGCTCTACATCGTGGCGCTGGTGGCGGTGACGGCACCGGTCTTCGGGCTCGTGATCGGCACGGTGTCGGGCACGCTCGGCGGCTGGACCGATCGCGTCCTGATGCGCGTCACCGACATCTTCCTCGCCTTTCCGCGCCTCATCCTGGCGCTGGCCTTCGTGGCGGCGCTGGGGCCGGGCATCGTCAACGCGGTGCTGGCCATCGCGCTCACCGCCTGGCCGGCCTATGCGCGCGTCGCACGGGCCGAGACGCTGACGGTGCGACGCTCCGACTACATCGCCGCCGCGCGGCTGCAGGGGGCCGGGACGCTGCGCATCATCATCGGCCACGTCATGCCGATGTGCCTGTCTTCTGTCGTGGTGCGCGTGACGCTCGACATGGCCGGCATCATCCTCACCGCCGCCGGTCTCGGCTTCCTCGGCCTCGGCGCACAGCCGCCGCAGGCCGAATGGGGGGCGATGATCTCGACGGGCCGCCAGTTCCTGCTGTCGCACTGGTGGGTGGCGACGATCCCGGGCCTTGCGATTCTCACCGTCAGCCTCGGCTTCAACCTTCTGGGCGACGCGCTGCGCGACATCCTCGACCCCCGGAGCGGCGCGCGATGACCGAGCCTCTCCTGTCCGTTCTCGATCTTCGCGTCACCTTCGACACGCGGCGCGGACCCTTCGAAGCGGTGCGCGGCGTCTCGTTCGACGTCGGGCGCGAGCGTGTCGGCATCGTCGGCGAATCGGGCTCCGGCAAGTCGATGACCGGGCGCGCGGTGCTCGGCCTCGTGCGCCCGCCCGGCCGCGTCGAGGCGAGCCGCATCGTGTTCGACGGCACCGATCTGCGTGGGCTGCCGGAGCGCCGGATGCGCACGATCCGCGGCCGGCGCATCTCGATGGTGATGCAGGATCCCCGCTACTCGCTGAACCCGGTGATGCGGGTCGAGCGGCAGATCGCGGAAGCTTTGCGCGTCCATGGCCGCCCGTCCGCCGCCGAGATCCGGCGCCGCTCGATCGACATGCTGACGGAAGTGCAGATCCGCGACCCCGAACGGGTGCTCGCCGCCTATCCGCACGAACTCTCGGGCGGCATGGGCCAGCGCGTGATGATCGCGATGATGCTGGTGACCGAGCCCGAGCTCCTGATCGCCGACGAGCCGACCTCCGCGCTCGACGTCACGGTGCAGCTCGAAGTCCTGCGCATCCTCGACGACCTCGTGCGGCGACGCGGCATGGGCCTCGTCTTCATCAGCCACGACCTGCGCCTCGTCTCGACCTTCTGCGACCGGGTGCTCGTCATGTATCGCGGCCGGATCGTCGAGGAGATCGCGGCCGAACGCCTGCACCAGGCGACGCACCCCTATACGCAGGGTCTTCTCAACTGCCTGCCCCGCATCGGCGGCGGGCATGGCGACCTGCCGGTGCTGGAGCGCCAGGCCGCCTGGAGCGAAGCATGAGCGTGCCGCGTATCGCCGTCGACGCCCTTACCACCGTCTACGGCGAGGGCGCGCGTCGGGTCGAGGCGGTGAAGGCCGTGTCCTTCAGCGTCGAGCCGGGCACAGCGTTCGGCCTCGTCGGCGAATCGGGATCGGGCAAGTCCACCGTTCTCCGGGCGCTGTGCGGCCTCGCGCCGGTGTCGGGTGGACGCGTCCTCTTCGACGGCGAGGCGCTTTCGGGGCGTCGCAGCCGCGCGTTCACGCGCCAGGTGCAGATGGTGTTCCAGGACCCCTACGGGTCGCTCCATCCCCGCCACACGATCGACCGCATCCTGTCCGAGCCGCTGTCGATCCACGGCCTGTCCGACCGCGACCGCCGCATCGAGGCGGCGCTCGCCGATGTCGGGCTCGATCCCGCCTTCCGCTTCCGCCTGCCGCACCAGCTGTCGGGCGGGCAGCGTCAGCGCGTGGCCATCGCGCGGGTGCTGATCCTCGAGCCGAGCGTCCTGCTGCTCGACGAGCCGACCTCCGCACTCGACGCCTCGATCCAGGCCGAGATCCTGAACCTCCTGGCGCGGCTGCGGCGAGAGCATGGGCTCACCTACCTCTTCGTCAGCCACGACCTCGCGGTGATCGACCACATGTGCGATCGCCTCCTGGTGATGCGCGCGGGCGAGGCCGTGGAGGAACTGGACGCCGAGGCGCTGGCGACACGGCAGGTGGAAAGCGCGTATACCCAGGCGCTGATGAAGGCGAGCGAGGGCTTCGTGCGCCCCGCTGCCGTGTGACGCCTTTCCGAAGGACTCGAGATTTTGTCGAATACCGACCGCATTCCCGTCTTCGACGGTCACAACGACACGCTGCTCCGCCTGATGGAGGATGCGACCGGCGAGGCCGAACGTCGCTTCTTCGAGGGCGGGGCGGGCGGTCATATCGACATGGCGTTGGCGCGGGAAGGGGGCCTTGCCGGCGGACTCTTCGCCGTGTTCCCGCCCTCGCACATGGACGCCTCGCTCTCCGACGCGATGCGCGTGCCGCCTTACTCCCTGCCGTTTCCGCACACGCCGAGTCTCGCTGAAGCGCGCGAGACGACGCTCCGGATGGTCGCGATCTTCCTGCGGCTGGAGCGTGCCTCGAAGGGCGCGTTCGCGATCTGCCGCACGGCCGGGGATATCGAAGCGGCGATGATCGCGGGGCGCTTCGCCGCGGTCCTCCATATCGAGGGCGCCGAGGCGATCGACGCCGATCTCGACGCGCTCGACGTCCTCCATGCCGCGGGCCTGCGTTCGGTCGGGCCGCTCTGGAGCCGCCCGAACCATTTCGGCCATGGCGTGCCCATGCGCTTTCCCTCTTCGCCGGACACCGGGCCGGGCCTGACGGATGCCGGCAAGCGGCTGGTCCAGCGCTGCAACGAGCTGCGCATCCTGGTCGACCTGTCGCATCTCAACGAGAAGGGCTTCGACGACGTCGCGGCCCTCACCGACGCACCGCTCGTCGCCACCCACTGCAACGCCCATGCGGTGACGCCGCACAGCCGCAACCTCACCGACCGGCAGCTGGATGTGATCCGCGCGACGGGCGGCCTCGTCGGCCTCAACTTCGCCACCGCATTTCTCGGCGACGGGGGCATGGACGAGACGATCGGCCTCGACCCGATGCTGCGCCATCTCGACCATCTCCTGAAGCACTTGGGCGAGGACGGCGTCGCGCTCGGCTCCGACTTCGACGGCGCGACGATCCCCGCCGCGATCGGAACCGCCGCCGGCCTGCCGCGTCTCCTGGAAGCGATGGCGGCGGCCGGCTACGGGCGCGACCTCGTCGAGCGCATCGCCTGGCGCAACTGGCTGTCGGTCCTGCGTCGGACCTGGGGGAGCTGATCGGGACGAGGTTCGGGAGGAACGAGATGGACGACCCCCACCGATTGCAGCGTTTCGTCGATGCACAGGAGCCCGTGATGGACGCCGTGCTCGCCGAGCTCCGGAATGGCCGCAAGCGCAGCCACTGGATGTGGTTCGTTTTTCCTCAGATCGCGGGCCTCGGTCGAAGCCCGACGGCGCAGCACTACGCCATCGCGTCGCTGGACGAGGCAAAGGCCTTTCTCGCCCATCCCGAACTCGGCACCCGCCTTCGGCGCTGCACCGAACTCGTCAACGCCGTCGCCGGACGCTCCGTTCTCGAGATCTTCGGCTCGCCGGACGACGTGAAGTTCCACTCCAGCATGACGCTGTTCAACCATGCCTCCGACGGTGACCCGCCCTTCGCCGCCGCGCTGGACAAGTACTTCGCCGGCGCGGCCGACCCCGCGACGCTCAGCATTCTGGGTGGCGCGCCCAAGCGTTGAGGCGCTACAGCGCTCCTTGCGCGGGCATCGGCAGGAAGGCCACCCGCTCGTAGGGCACGTCGGCGCGCGGCAGCGCTGCGCGATCGCGAATGATGTCGGCGGCCTTTTCCGCGATCATGATGGTCGGCGCGTTGAGATTGCCGGTGGTGATCGAGGGCATGATCGAGGAATCGACCACCCGAAGCCGCTGCGTCCCGATCACGCGCGTTTCGGGGTCCACCACGGCCAGCGGATCGTCCACCGCTCCCATCTTGCAGGTGCAGGACGGGTGGTAGGCGCTCTCCACGTGCTCGGTGACGAAGCGGTCGATCTCCTCGTCGCTCTGCACCGCCTCGCCCGGCTGGATCTCGCGGCCCCGATAGCGGTCGAACGAGGGCTGCGCGAAGATCTCGCGCGTCAGACGCACGCAGGCGCGCATCTCCGCCCAGTCGTCGGGATGGCTCATGTAGTTGAAGAGGATGCGGGGCGCTGCCGCCGGATCGCCGGAGGCGAGGCGCACGTGGCCGCGCGACTTCGAGCGCATCGGTCCGACATGGGCCTGGAACCCGTGTTCGGAAGCGAGGCCGCGCCCGTCGTAGGTCACGGCGAGCGGCAGGAAGTGGTACTGGATGTCGGCATGCTCGACGTCGGGGCGCGAGCGGATGAAGCCGCAGCTCTCGAAATGGTTGGTGGCCCCGAGACCCCGCTTGGTGAAGAGCCAGCGCGCGCCGATCGATCCCTTGGCAAACGGCGTCATCGCAGAGAACAGCGTGATCGGCTCGCGGCAGGCGACCTGGAAATAGAATTCCAGATGATCCTGCAGGTTCTCGCCGACGCCGCGTCGGTCCGCCACGACGGCGATCCCGTGGCTCTTCAGCTCGGCGCCGGGTCCGACGCCGGACAGCTTCAGGAGCTTCGGGCTGTTGATCGACCCGGCGGCAAGGATCACCTCGCGCCGGGCCAGCGCCCGGCGCGCCACACCGCCGACCCGGTAGGCGACGCCGGACGCGGCGGTGCCGTCGAAGAGGACGCGCTCCACCAGCGCATGCGTGACGACCTTGAGGTTCGGCCGGCCGAGCGCCGGCTTCAGATAGGCGTTGGCGGTGGACCAGCGCCGGCCGTTGTGGACGGTCATGTCCATCCGGCCGAAGCCTTCCTGCGTCGCGCCGTTGATGTCCTCGTTGAGTGCATGGCCGGCTTCGCCCGCCGCGCGCACGAAGGCGTCGTAGAGCGGGTTGGCGAGCGTGCCGTAGGTCGTGTGCAGCGCGCCCTCGGCCCCGCGATAGGGATCGCCCCCCGCTCGCCGGTTCTCGGCCCGGCGGAAGTAGGGCAGGACGTCCGGGTAGCTCCAGCCCGCGGCACCCTCGTTCTCCCAGCGGTCGAAATCGGCCGGCGCGCCGCGCACATAGACCATGCCGTTGATCGAGGACGAGCCGCCCAGCACCTTGCCGCGGGGGCAGTTCATCCGCCGGCCGCCTAAATGCGGTTCCGGTTCGGATGCATAGCCCCAGTTGTACTTGCGCATATTCATCGGGATCGACAGCGCGCTCGGCATCTGGATCAGCACCGAGCGGTCCGAGCCGCCGAACTCAAGGACGAGGACGGTGCTCCGGCCGTCCTCGCTCAGCCGATTGGCAAGGACGCAGCCGGCCGAGCCGGCGCCGACGATCACATAGTCGAAGCTCTCGATCTCCACGGCTTGCCGCTCCGGTCAGTAGGGGGCGTCGACGCGCCCGAGATTGACGTAGACGCTCTTGGCCTGCGTGTGCGCCAGAAGCGCCGCGCGCCCGTTCTCGCGGCCGAGCCCCGATTCCTTTGCGCCGCCGAAGGGCAGTTCGATCGGCGTGATGTTGTAGGTGTTGATCCAGGTCGTACCCGCCTCGAGGCGCGCCACGACGCGGTGCGCGCGGGCCAGATCCCGGGTGAAGACGCCGGCGGCCAGGCCGAAGCGCGTGTCGTTGGCGCGGCGTACCACCTCGTCCTCGTCGCGGAACGGCAGCACGGTCATGACGGGGCCGAAGATCTCCTCGCGCACGATCGCCATGTCGTCCGTGCAGGCGTCGAAGATCGTCGGCTCGACGAAGAAGCCGTCCGCCAGAGGTCCGGCGGTCGCGCGCTCGCCGCCGGCCAGGAGCGTCGCGCCGCCGCGCCTGCCCGCCTCGATGTAGGACAGGACCTTCTTCATGTGCGCCTCGGAGATGAGGGCGCCGACCTGCGTCGCGGGGTCGGCGGGATCGCCGACGACCATGGCGCGGGTCCGCTCGGTGAGCTTGCGCAGAAACGCCTCGCGCACGTCGTCGTGGACGAAGACGCGCGTGCCGTTGGAGCAGACCTCGCCGGCCGAATAGAAGTTGGCGAGCATCGCGCCGCCGACGGCATCATCGAGGTCGGCGTCGGGGAAGACGATCAGGGGCGACTTGCCGCCGAGCTCCAGCGTCACCTGCTTCAAGGTGGTGGCGGCGTCGGCCATCACCTTCTTGCCGGTGCCGACCTCGCCGGTCAGCGAGATCTTGGCGATGCCGGGATGGCGCGACAGGAGGCGCCCGGTGCGCCCGTCGCCCTGCACGACGTTGAAGACGCCGGCCGGCACGCCGCACTCGGCCATCACCTCGGCGAGCTTCAGGGCGGTCAGCGGCGTCAGTTCGGCCGGCTTGAAGATGAAGCTGTTGCCGGCGGCGAGCGCGGGAGCCGCCTTCCAGCAGGCGATCTGGAGCGGATAGTTCCAGGCGCCGATGCCGGCGACGACCCCGAGCGGCTCGCGCCGGACATAGCCGAAGGCGGAGGGGCCGAGATCGACGTGCTCGCCCGCGATGCCGGCGGCGAGCCCGGCGAAGTATTCGATGCAGTCGGCGCCCGACAGGACGTCGACGGCGAGCGTTTCCTGGATCGGCTTGCCGGTGTCCTTCGTCTCCAAGAGCGCGAGCTCGTCGTTGCGCTCGCGCAGCCGGCTGGCCACGCGGTTGAGGATGCGCCCGCGCTCGGCGCCGGTCATCGCGCCCCAGGCCCGCTGCGCCTCGCGCGCCAGCGCCACCGTCTCGTTCACCTCCCGCTCGCCGGCGATCGCGATCTCGGCCAGCACCTTCCCGGTCGCGGGGTTGATCGTGGCGAAGGTCTCGGTCTCGGCCTCTTGCGGCAGGTAGGCTCCGCCGACATGACTGGTGAGCACCGGCACGCCCGGCATGCGCGGTGTCGCGCCCAGGCGCCGGTTCGCGGGTTTCGGCCTTGCTTCGGCGATCTGCACGTCGGTGAAGCTCGTGGCGATGGCGCAAGCCGCCGCGCTGTCGGTTTCCCCGGCATCGGACAGGGAGGAGCGCAGCCAGAGCCCGTCGATCACCGCGGCGATGGCCACCGCGACCCGGCCGACGTCCTCGGCCGCCACCAGCTGCCGGAGGTCGTGACGCAGGTTGGACAGCATGCGCTGCTGGTAGACCCGCTGAACGCGCTTCAGCCGGGCCGAATGCAGCACCTGCCCCCAGAAGGCGAGCCAGACGGAGCCCGTGCGGCTATCGAATTCTTCCGGCGCGAGGTTGGCGTCGATCACGCACTGGATCCGCTCGCGCGGGCCGTCGGCCCGTTGGAGGCGCCAGCGCGTGCCGTCGGAGACGCGCGTCGCCAGGTGACGTAGCGTCGCCTCGAGGAGGCCGTCCTTGTCTCCGAAGTAGTGCGACACCAGCGAGGGCGCGACCCCCGCACGGCCAGCGATCTCCGAGAGGCTCGCGGCCGCGAAGCCGACATCGGCGAGCGCCTCGATCGTTGCCTCGATCAGCTGCCTGCGGCGCTGGTCTTCGAGGCCGAAACGAGGGGCGGTGTTGGGGCGGCCCATGAAGACAGTCTCCGTCGCATGCGAAGGGCAGAGCGGGTTGATCACCCATTCAATCGACCGAAAACCCGGCCGATGCAATCCCCGATGCCGCGCAGGCGCACAAGCGTACCGGCTTCGTTACCGGCAGTAGAGCGAGAAATATGCGCAAAACTCGTGCACGCTGACTTCGAATTGGTCCGGGAACGTCTTCGGCCACAAGAATTGAACGTGCGTTCAACAGGTGCTTGACAGGCGCCGGGACGCAGTTCTCAATAGGCGGCGACGGTTCGATTGATCGGGCGATCCGCAAGGCGGTTCGTTTGTTGTCATCACTGCGATGGCGGGGATATCCGGGGTCCGGAGGGAGAGCGAATGATGTCGTCGAGCCGGGTTCTGGCCGCAAGCCTTGCCACCCTCGTGATCGCGGCTCTCCCGT
>NZ_BBWJ01000029.1 GCF_001463745.1 Aureimonas sp. AU22
GCTAGCCACACTGCGTCGTCGCCCTTTCCGCAGCCGAGCTCCAGCGCGCTCCCGGGAATGAGCGGCCCGGCGAACTGGGCAAGGGCCAAGCCCGGCTGTCCCGAAGTCGTCGGCGAGCCTTGGCGGTAGATGTCGTTCCAGAATGTCTCGGTGTTCATCGTACGCATCCATCAGGCCGCCGCGGCCAAGTCGCGATCGAACACCAGCGAGCGGTGCGCCGCTCCACCCGCCAGCACGCCCGCCGCCGTGGCCAGGGTCGCGTTCGGCATCGGGCTGGCGAGGTCGCCGGCCGCGAAGACGCCCGGAACCGTCGTCGCCTGCATGGCGTCGACCTCAAGGTAGGGTCCCGTCGGCCCGTCCCTCATAGCGCAGCCGAGCTGGTTGGCGAGATCGCTGGACGGAAGCGTCAGAGGTGCGACGAACAGGCCCGAGAGGGGGATCGTGCGGCCATCGGTCAGTCGTACCGCCTCCAACTTGGGCAGGGGACCGATCAGGCTCGTGACGTGTGTCGTCTCCACAGTCGCGCCTCGCGAGACGAGGGCCCGCCGCTGATCTTCTGTCGGCACGAACGCCCCTTGCGTGAACAGCGTTGTCGGTCCCCAATCGGGAAGCAGCATCGCCTGGTGGAAGGCCATCTCGGTCCGTGCCAGAACGCCCACGGGCTGCCGATCTAGTTCGTACCCGTGACAATACGGACAGTGCAGGACGCTCACGCCCCAGCGCTCGGCGAGGCCGGGCAGCTCCGGCAGGGTGTCGCGGACGCCGTAGGCAAGGACGAGCCGGCGCGCGGCGACCCCGCCTCCGGTGGCCAGCGAGACCACGAATCCGCCGCCCTCCCGACGGGCCGCGACGGCGGCCTCGCTTGCAAAAGCCACCGTTGGATAGGCTGCAAGTTCGGCGCGAAGGGCCGCGCCAAGCTCGGCCGGGCCCTGTCCGTCCTGTCCGGGGAACCCATGCGAGGTCGCGGCAAAGCGGTTGCGCGGTGCGTTCGTGTCGAGGACGAGCACGGTGCGTCGGGCCCTTGCCAGTTGCATGGCTGCCGACAGCCCCGCGAAGTTGCCTCCGATGACGATGACATCGTGGTCCATGGGTCGATCCTTCCCGTCCATTACGATACTCGACGAGTTACATGACGGACGGTCGGACCGCAAGACATGACACTTTGCATGTTGCGTGGTGTCGACTAGAACGTCCGTGCAGACAGGAAGGGTTCCCCGCATGCCACGCGACCTGCGTATGTCCCGCATTCTGCACGTGTTGATCCACCTGGATCGTCACGTGCCGCTTGCGACCTCGGACGAGATCTCCCGGATGATCTCCACCAATCCGGTCGTGGTCCGCCGAATGATGGCCGGCTTGCGCGATCGGGGGATCGTCGCGTCCGAGAAGGGGCACGGCGGCGGATGGCAGCTCGCGCGGTCGCTCGCGGACGTGACGCTCCGGGATGTTTACGAGGCGGTCGGCGCGCCGCCCCTGTTTAACATCGGGTCCGGCGCGGAGCCGGCCGAGTGCTTGGTCGAGCGCGCCGTCGACGCCCGTCTCGACACGTCCTTGCGCGAGGCGGAGGCTCGCCTGCTCGAACAGTTCACCCGGGTCACCGTTGAGGACGTCGCCAGAGACTTCGAGCGGGATGCCGCCGACCGTGGCCTCGGCTCGGAATGCGCCGAGAGCATCTCCCATCACGAGGAACCCATCGTGAACCACCGCCAAGCCTGACAGCGCCATGACAGCCGCGGGCTGCGCGTGTAGCTCGATCCGGCGGCGGGTTGATCATGTTGCGCCGGCAAGTCTACGTTCGGTGGGGCCCATGTCGGGAATTGCGACGTTCAGGGGGTCGAAAGGCGATCGACCGCTTCCTGGCGTCCGCTTTCACGGCTACTGGACACAGGACGGGGTAGTTTCGTGCCGGTCAGCATCCAAATGGCAAATGCATGGAAGGGACATAGCCGGAAGACCGGCGACGACCCGTTCTAAGCGATTGACCCCTTTGCCGGCAGGAAGTTTCGCATGACGGAACACACGAGCATCCACGTGCGTCGCGCCGATCATATCGGCTTCGCGGTCGCCTTCCTCGACGAGGCTCTTCGGTTCTGGGTCGATGGGCTCGGCGCGCAGCTTGTGCGGACGGGCGAGATGGGGGGCGAGTTCCTCGGTCAGGTGACGGGAGCACATGGGGCACAGGTTCGCATGGCGATCGTCTCGCTGGCGGATCTGACGATCGAACTCCTGGAATACCGCGGGATGGATCGGCCAAACCTGCCGGCCAAGCCGTTCGATCCGGGCTTCGCGCATCTGGCCTTTGTGGTCGATGACATCGACGCGCTCCTTGCGCGGATCGACGCCTACGGCTGGAAGGCGCAGGGCATTCCGCAGCCGATCGCAAGCGGTGCGCGGGCTGGAACGAGGGTGATCTACGCTGTTGGCCCTGACGGCGCGACGATCGAGTTCATGCAGCCGCCAGCCTCCGTGCAAGATCTGTGACGCCGCCGGGAGACAGATCGCTTGCCACCCCGATCCGAAGTCGGCAAAGCGCTGCGAACGACCGCTTCAGTGAAGCCTCAACGGCAGTTCGAAAGACCGGATTGGGTCGAGAGCGGATGGACCGCTTCCAGGTGTCCGCTTCCGCGGCACCGATCGGCTCGGTTGGGTCGAAACCCGTCCGACCGCTCTCGGGCGTCCGCTTCCCCAGCGCCTATCGCTCGATGGGGTGGTTAACGGTCAGTCCGCTTTGCGTCGATGAGACAAGATAGCGGACACTCGCTTCCATCGATCGATGGCGGCAGTTTCAACGACTCCAGCACCACGCAAAAGCCCGCCACGGAGTACCGGGACGGGCTTTCGAGCGATAGACGATCCGGTTAGGGACTGGAGACCTCTCCGGTCTGGCCCGCCGCTCGTTAGTTGAAGCGGTAGGACAGCTTCGCGGTGATCGTGTGGAAGTCGAAGTCGCCGTTCGAGCGGAAGTCCGTGAACTGGCCCGGGATCACCGCCGTGCCCGAACCGTCGAACGGG
>NZ_BBWJ01000030.1 GCF_001463745.1 Aureimonas sp. AU22
GGAGCGCTGCGCGATGTCGAGGGCGTTGATGTCGACCAGCGCGCCGACCACGAAGCGGTCCATCTGGTAGTCGTAGCCGATGTGTGCGCCGCCGATGAAGCTCGACTCGAACTCCGACGAGAAGCTGTTGCCGAAGGCGTTGCTGAGGAAGGTCGCGCCAGCGCCGCCGAAGTTCGGGACGATCGAGAGGTCGTCGCCGTTGTCCGGGTTGAACGCGCCGCCAGCCTGGACGCCAAGGTAGAGACCGGTCCAGTTGGACACAGGCGCCATCACCGCCATCGGCGCCGCGGGCTCTTCGTAGACGACATCGGCGGCGAGGGCCGGAGCGACGAAGGCAGCAGTCGCGGCAAGGGTGAGAAGGAGACGCTTCATGACGGGCGAGATCCTGGATGGGTCCACCCTCACTGGGCGAACTAGTTTTGGTTCCGACATCAAATCGGAACTACACCTGCTTCCGCAAGGGATCGCAACACGCCTATGCAACAGGTGTGGCTTCCATGACACGCAAGCTTTGCTCGTGATCCGCAGGCTTGTTGCAGCGTTGGCCTGCCAACAGCCAGCCGGAAGGCCTGACGGCTACTGCGCTTTGATGACAGTCATGACGAGCTTGTCGTCGACGCGTACCGGGCCGTCTTCCTTGGCTCCGAGCGTGTACTCGAACTCGCCACGCTTCGTGCCGCCGTCTTCGGAGTGCACCATGAGCATCAGCATGTCGCCCGACGAGATGTCCTCTGTGAGGATCGCAGCCACGTCGTTCGTGGTGCCTTCACGAATGGGAGCATGGCCGACGACGGGACCGGGCTTCATGGCGGCGTCGGTACGATGGATGACAAGCCAGCCATTCTTGGCGGCCATGACGGCCTCGGCGCTGACGATGCCGTTCGAGACATCCTGGTCGGCTGCTCGCACGCCCTGCGTCATGGACTGAGCTGAGGCCACAGAGGCTGTCAGGCAAAGCGCTCCGGCGGCAAGCATCGTGATCTTGTGCATGTCATCTCCCGTTATCATGCGTTGAGATAACTAAAGATACGACCGGGAAGCGGATGGGCTTCCTCTGTCACCACGTTGTGAACAGGACGCTCCAACTGGCGGCGGCTTACCGCGCCGGCTCCGACGGGGGGCAACGAAGCTGCACGAGGCGGACACATCGAAGCCGCCGACAATGTGCCGGCGGCTCCAAGCCGTTCGACTGATCGGCGTGTGCCTTACTTCGGCATTAGTACCGTGTCGATGACGTGGACCACGCCGTTCGACTGCATGACGTCTGCCTGGGTGACGGTCGCGCCGTTGCCCATCTCGTCGATGACGACCAGCTTGTCGCCCTGCATCTGAAGCGTCAGCGTGTCACCCGAGACGGTGGTGACGTTGTGCTTGCCACCGTCGTCCTTGATCATCTTCATCGCAGCTTCCGACGTCGCCTTGGCCGGGACCACGTGATAGGTCAGGATCTTGGTCAGCTTGTCCTTGTTCTCCGGCTTCAGAAGGGTCTCAACTGTGCCTGCCGGAAGCTTCTCGAAGGCAGCGTTCGTTGGGGCGAAGACGGTGAAGGGGCCGGGGCCCGACAGCGTCTCGGCGAGGCCCGCGGCCTTCACCGCGGCGACCAGCGTCGTCAGGTTCGAGGCTTTCGAAGCGTTCTCCGGGATCGTCATCGCCGGATCCATCGGCGCACCGCCGACCATCGGCATGTTCTGAGCCATCGCTCCGGACGCGGCGCCGAGCGATCCGATCGCAAGGGCGGTGGCAAGGGCGCCGTTGCGGATCATGGTCTTGAGCATGTCGTCTCTCCCTGAGGGTTCGATCGAGCCGCCGTCTCAGCGACTGATGCACAAAATACGAGCGCAGATCGCGTTCAGCTTCAAAGCGGATCGGAATTCGTAGCGCCTCCACCGCTAGGCACTCGCCAAACGAAGCCGAATGGAACGAGAAGAACCCTGATCGCTTGGATCGTTAGTTGATCTCGAGGAGGCAGACCGATGCGATCGAAAACCGCTGCAATGGGTATGATGCGCTATCTGCTCTTGGGCCTTGGCGTGGGCATCTTTGTTCTGCTCGGCTTCTTCTTCCTGAACTTCCTCCAGCCGGACCAGACGGAGGAGGCGCACCGCATTCGAGACGGGCAGGCGCGCGTCCAGGAGGTAACGTCAGCTCCAGCGCCTGGATCGACAGCTCAATGAGCTGAGGAAAAGAAGGGGTACCTTTCATGACCGCGCATGAGACCGTCTACCGCTCCTCCAACGGTGACGATTGGCTTCTGGAACGGGACCCGTCCGGCACTGTGATCGCCGTCGTCCATCAGGCGAACGCGTCGTCAGGTGGTGCTCGTACGCGCACACTCGTAGGCGAGTTCCTTCAGCGGGGTGGCGGCGGCCCCGAGGTTGTAGCGGTGCGGGCAGCAGTCGAAGGGTGACGAAACAGTCCGCCTGCCCAAGCCCGACGTCACTGGTCACGCTAGCCGTGGCCCCAATCACCCCTTCGCACTGCCGCGCCGCACGAGGCCTTCTGGACTGGTCGCTGAAACGCCTCGCTTTGCGCTTTGGGCTCAGCAGCGCGTCCCTGCGCGACTTCGAACGAAACCGCCCCGGCCTCTCGCTTGCCGACCTCGCTGTACTGCGGGCGACGTTCGAGGCGGCCAACGTGCTGATCGGCCACGCTGCCTGGTCGGACGATCGGTCCGGGATCGGCGTCTGGCTGATGCCCGGTTAGGAAGTCGCTGGCCGGGCGACGAGCCCCGTCAACCACGCGCCGGATTGATCGGTGCTGAGCTGATGCGGAGGCAGACCCTCCGTTTCGCACAAGCGTGCCGCACGGTCCTCCGCTTCGCTCGCCTGCGCATACACCTCCACGGTTGGCGCCGAGCCCTTGATCGGTGGGATGTAGACCAGCGCGTGCTTGTCGCCGACCGCCTGTACGACAACGACGTCGCCGCACGGGGGCACAGCGGGATCGGCGTCGTATTCTGTTCGTTGCAGCATGGTCATCGTGCCGATCCGTCAGTCCAGAACTCGGCGGTGCCCTACCGTCATGCAGTGGATCGGGGCAAGGCGTGGAGCGATAGAGTGCCGTTTTGTCTCATGCCGGACCGTCTCATGCCGATGCCCGCCCGCAGGCTCGTCATCTGTCGCATCATCCAGATCGCGATACTCGTTTTGGTTATCGGTGCGATCGCCGTCTACGCCTATCGCTGGTTCACGCCGGACACCGCGGCTGATCTCGCGCGAACCGGGCAGTGTGAGCAGTACCGACAGGCGGACCAGCGCCTTGAAGCAGGGCTGGACAGCGAGGTTAATGCCGACCCGACTGAGATCGACATGGTTATGACCGAGTGTGAGCGCCAGGGGCACTGACGGTCACTGTGTTCGGACTAGAACTGAATGGGCTCGTCTCTTCCGATGAAAGCACACGCCCGCCGATTGCCAGGGATGCCGACGAGGAGGCTGCTGAGTTCAGGCTCTAGGACTAGGTCTGCAGCGTCTAACACGGGAGCCCAGATGAGCTTCCGTTGGCTCTGCTCCTTCCAGCGCTTCTTCTGACGCTTCACACGCAACGCATAGACCTCGACAATGGTAAGACGAAAGTCGACGCGGGTGCGGCGCCAGTAGGTGTAGGCTCCAAGCGACGCTTTGAGCATCGCTCCGACCAACCCCGCTTCCTCTTCCGCTTCGACCTTGGCTGCTTCGTCGTCCCGTAGGCCCTTCATCGGCCAGCCTTTGGGGATGATCCAGCGACCCGTCGTGCGCGACGTCACCAGACAGACTTCGACCCGGCGCTCTTCATTGAGGCGGATGGGAAGGGCCGCGACCTGATGCGAATAGCGCTCCTTCCTCATGCGCTGGCGCTGATCCTCGGCTTCCTGTGACGTCATCTCAAGGACATACATCACACAGTGCCGGTGATCGTCATCCATTCGATCTGTCAGGTAGCCTCACGGGCTCGGGACTAGGCCATGTGGTGTAGGCGTTCTTTCGAGCCTCAGCGCCGCGCCCGGCTCAGGGCACGTAGGGCTGCGATCTGAGCATTCTGATTGCTGGGCTCGATGCGGTCGGTCGCCCTCTCGAGCACACTTGCCATTTCCAAGAGCCTCGCCGGCGTCAGTCGCAGGTTAGCGCAATCGGGATCCCGCGCTGCCAGACGCAGTTCCAAGGCAATCGTCAACAAATCAACCGAGGTGTGGCTGTCCATGAACCCCCGCTTCCAGATGGGAACAGGGAACGGGCCAGATCGCTAATCGCTCCGCAAAAAACCACCCCGTCCAAACACCGGCACCAGCCGCAGTGGCTAAGACTGGACCGACCGCTAGATAGATGCCGCAGGGCTCAAGGGCGTACATGGCGTCGACTGATGACCCTGATCGCAAGGATCCCCAAAATGACGACCGCGACGATCGGGACTGCATCTCCCGGCACCAGACCCGTGCGACAGGATCGGCCGACATGGTTCGTCGTGGCAGCCATCGTGCTGGCGCTCACCGCGGTCGCCCTGGCGTGGACGGTCTGGGCCAGCCAGTCCCGCACGATGTCGAGCCAGGCGCAGGGACGGCTGAACGGAGCGCTCGCCGAACTTCTTTACACTGTGACGACCGCCCAGAGCAGCATGCGGGGCTTCGTCCTCACCGGCACTGACGCGTTTCTCGACCCCTACCGTCAGGCGTCCGAGGCCCTGCCGTCTGCGCTTGATGCCGTAACTCAGACCCTCGCCTTGGCCCGGGTTGATGGTGAGGAGGTCGAGGTCGTCTCGGACCTCGCCCAACAGCAGATGACCTTCGTCGAGTCCGTGGTCGAGGCGCGCACGCAGGAAGGGTTCGAGGCCGCGTCCGCCCTCGTCGCGAACGGTGTCGGCCGGGAGATCATGGCCGAGCTGCGGTCCGCGACGCGTGAGTTGACCGCCGGGTCCAACGCGGTGATCGAGAACAACATGCGGGTGGGCCGTCTGCTGGGATGGAGCCAGCTTGCCCTCCTGCTTCCGGCCCTCGGCGCGGCGGGCTACCTCGCGTTGCTAGCATGGCGTCGGCAGGAGCAGGTGCAGGCCGGTGCCGACCTCCTGACCGACGTGATGGAGGTTGCTCCCGTCGGCGTCGCCTTCTTCGATGCCGACCGCCACCTGCGCCGGGCCAACGCCGAGTTCGCCACCGTCGTGTCCGCCACGGGCACGACGACCGCGAAGGACTGGCTGCTGCCGGTCCTTGACCGCGTGCTGGCGACGGGAAGCAGCTTGAACGAGAGGGCGTTCACCTTCGGCGAAGCGGGCGAGCGTCGGGCGGTTGTATCAGCGTTCCCGACTAGGGGAAGCGGCAAGGCGAAGGGCGGAGTCGGCGTCTTCGTGCTGGAGACCACGGAGCAGCAGCGCACGATGACCGCGCTTGGTGAGGTGAGCGCGCAATTGGCGGCGATCGGCGACAACATCCCCCAGCTTGCCTGGATGGCCGAGCCGACGGGCCGCATCGTCTGGCACAATCGCCGTTGGTTCGACTACACCGGGACCGACGCCGACAGCATGGCACGTGACGGCTGGTCCAACGTCATCGAACCCGAGCACGCTGAGCGCGTCGATGAAGGCTACCGGACTGCGGTGGCTGCCGGCGAGCCCTGGGAGGACACGTTCCCGCTGCGCGCCGCCGACGGCACGTTCCGCTGGTTCCTGACCCAGGCCGTGCCGATCCAGGACGCTGACGGAAACGTTGTCCGGTGGTTCGGCACCAACACCGACGTCACCAAGCAACGTGCGCTCGAAGAGGAGTTCTTGGCGGCGAAAGAGGTTGCCGAGAACGCCAACCGAGCGAAGTCGCAGTTCATCGCCAACATGAGCCACGAGCTGCGCACGCCGCTATCTGCGGTGATCGGCTATGCCGAGATGCTGGAGGAGGAAGTCGAGGACTTGGGCCAGACACATCTCCTGCCCGACCTGAAGAAGATCGAGGGCAACGCTCGCCACCTTCTCAGCTTGATCAACGACGTCCTCGACCTGTCGAAGATCGAGGCGGAGCGGATGGATCTGTTCGCCGAGACCTTCGACCTGGCAACCGTCCTAGATGAGGTCGGATCCACCGTCGGCTCACTCATTGCCAAGAAGAACAACACCCTCGCGATCGAGCACGACGGCCGGCTTGGCGAGATGCACAGCGATCAGGTCAAAATCCGCCAGTGCTTGCTGAACCTCTTGTCGAACGCATCGAAGTTCACGCAAGACGGCACGATCACGCTGGCGGCCGAACGCACGAGCGTCGCGTCGCGGGACTGGATCACGCTGTCGGTCACCGATAGCGGCATCGGCATGACGCCCGAGCAGGTCGAGCGACTGTTCGAGCGCTTTGCTCAGGCGGACGAGACGACGACCCGCAAGTTCGGCGGCACGGGTCTTGGACTCGCCATCACCCGCGCCTTCTGCCGCCTGCTCAGCGGCGACATCGGCGTTACGAGCGAGGAGGGCGTCGGGACCACCTTCACCATCCGCATTCCGGCTGTCGTCGAGGAGACGATCGAGGAAGGAGAGATCCCGACGGGCGGCGACGTCTCGGTTGCCGGTCCGGCCGGAACGGTTTTGGCAATCGACGACGACCCGCATGCGCGCGACCTCGTCACACGCTTCCTGACCAAGGAAGGGTTCACGGTCCGCACGGCATCCGACGGGATCGCCGGCCTAGAGATGGCGCGGGCACTGGTTCCGGACGTGATCCTTCTCGACGTCACCATGCCCAAGAAGGACGGCTGGTCGGTGCTGGCCGAGCTGAAAGCCGATCCGGTCCTGTCCTCGGTTCCCGTCGTCATGGTGTCGAGCCTAGACGAGAAGCGCATCGGCTACGCGCTCGGCGCCTCGGACTACCTCGTGAAGCCGGTCGAATGGGAGCGCCTGAAGGAGGTCATGGACCGCTACCGCGACGCGCCGGGTGGCCTTGTCCTCGCGATCGACGACGACGAGGATACGCTAGCCCGCTACGCGGTAATGCTGCAGAGGCAGGGATTCGAGTTCGCCTCCGCGACGAACGGTCGTCTCGGTCTCCAGCGCGTCGACGAGCGCCGCCCCGACCTGATCCTGCTCGACCTCAACATGCCCGTGATGGACGGGTTCGACTTCCTCGCCGAACTCCGCGCAGACCCAGACCGCACCGACATTCCGGTCGTCGTCCTGTCGTCGAAGGACCTGAGTTCTGACGAGCGCCATGCGCTGAACACTGCAGCTGACCAAGTCTTGTCCAAGACCGAAGTCTCGCTACGCCAATTGGCCAATCGCATTCGGGACATCCTGCCACCGAACTCCTTGCCATCTGCAACGGGCATTCCACCGAAGGATATCTCGGCCTCACGCTGTATCGGTTAGGGACGGGTCATGATTAAGGGTGATCTGAGCCGCGCTAGAGCGATCCAACGGGTTATGTCTCGGCCCGAAGAGCACTTGCCAATTAACCAAGATCTACCGCCAACTGAAAGTAGCTATTCGTACTCGGGCTCAGGCGTCGATCCGCTCTCCGAAACGCGTCAGGGTGCGCAGGATCGCGTTCGGGTCATAGGGCTTAGAGAAGAACACGCTGTGTTCGGGCATCTCCTCGCGCGTTACCTTCACCCGTCCCGACACGACGATGAACTGCACAGGCGGCCAGCGCTCGCGCACGGCCGCCGCGAGCTTCAGCCCGTCCAAAGAGCCAGGCATTTCGACATCGGTGAAGACGATGCGGATCTCGGAATACCGCTCCAGCATGCGGATCGCGGTGTCGGCGTTGCGCGCCTCGTAGACCTTGTAACCCGCCTCGATCGCGAGGTCGACCGCTTCGGCAAGGATGAAAGGGTCGTCCTCGACGACGAGGACGGCGTATCGCGACGGATCGAAGGATTGGGCCATACGAGAAACAGCAAACCTACGAAGAGCGGGAGGGCGCAGCCCCGGTGAGTTCGAACCGAACGCCGTCAGGCGCGTAGTCGAGCCAGCCGGTCCCATCGAAGTAGGAACCGACAATCCGCTCGATCAGCTTGGAGCCAAACCCCTGGCGCGTCGGCTGCGTAACGGCCGGACCGCCGCTTTCGATCCATCGGAACGTGAACGCGCCGTCGATCAGCGACCAACGGATGCGGATCCGTCCGGAATCGGTGGACAGGGCCCCGTACTTCACGGCGTTGGTTGCCAGCTCGTGGATGGCGAGGCTGAGGCCGAGGGCCTGCTGCGAGGTCAGGCGGTAGGAGGGGCCGTCGATGGTGATCCGGTTGCCGCCGACGCGGTGGGGCTCGATCGCCGCGGCGACGACATCGCGAACGTCGGCCTCTTCCCACGAAGTCAGCGTCAGGATGTCCTGGGCGCGGGCGAGCGCGCCGAGACGCGAGGCGATGGCAAGGCGGCCGGCCTCCATGGTCTCGGCTTGGCGCAGCGTCTGCGTTGTGATCGCCTGCACCATGGCGAGCGAGTTCTTCATGCGGTGGGCCATCTCCTGCGTCAGAACGCGCTGGGCGTCCTCCATGCGCTGGCGCGCCAACGCCACACGCACCCGGTCGCCGACCTGCTGGACGAACTGCAACTCGCCGTCCGTCCAGCGATGAAGCTCGCGCGTGTTGGCGAACACGATCGCGTAAAGGTGGCCGTCGAAGCTGACGGGAAGGTTCAGGAGGGACCGGGTCTGGATCGCGTTGAACCCCGCCTCCCGGCCGCTCGTTCGCGGATCCGCATGAACGTCGTCGATTGCAACGATCTCGTCGCGCCGTAGATTCGCGATATAGGAGCCGAAGGACGTGAGACTGTGTTGGCCGATGAGGCTCCGTATGCCGGGCTCGCACCAGTCGGATCGGACGTCGATCCTGTCGTCACGAGAATCAACGAGGCCGGACCCGACCCGATCGACCTCCAGCCCGTCAGCTAGGCAACGCGCTGCCGCGGTGACGATCGTGTCGAGATCGGAGCGATCACGCAGCTCGTCACCCAATGTCAGCAGTGTCGCTTGTCGTCGGTCCCGTTTGATGCGGTCCGTGACCTCGACGAAAATCAGAGTGAAACGGTCACCGCCGATCGGCTGGGCCATGCCCTCGTACCAGCGATCGAGCGTGCCGACCCGGCGGGTGAAGCGAGCGGGTTCGCCGGTCTCGACGACGCGGGCGAACTCGTCGATCCATTCGTCCTCGACGCCTGGAACGACGTCCCGGAGGGTGCGCCCCGTCGCGGTCCCGCGGGGCATGCCGACGAGGTCGTGCCAGGCATCGTTGACCGCCTCGTAGCGCCAGTCGATCGCTCGGCCTGCGGCGTCGCGGATCAGTTCGCCGATGACGAAGCCCTCACGCAGCGTCTCGAAGACCGTACGCCACTTGGCTTCGCTCCGGTCAAATGCGTCCTGTTGCAGCGTTAGGCTGCGGGCGTCGGCGTGGGCCTTCGTCTTCTCGGTGCAGGCACATAAAAAACCCTCGACGCGGTCCTCCTCGGAGCGGATCGGCGTGACGGAGAAGTTGAAGTGCGTCTCCTTGAGAACGCCCTTCCGGTCGACCATCAGCAGGATGTCGTCCATGTAGGTCGGAGTGCCGGTATAGGCCGCCTCAACGATCGGCAGCATGTCATCGGCGACCTCGCGCCACACCTCTCGGAAAGGACGCCCGAGCGCGTCAGGATGCATATTGCCAAGGATCGGCCGCAGCTCATCGTTGTAGAGCAGGGTCTGCGCCTGACCCCAGACTGTGAGCATCGGCTGACGGGCGTCCAGCATCAGTCGGACGATCGTTCGGAGTGGCGCAGGCCACAGCTCCGGTGCACCGAGCGGCGATCCCCTCCAATCATGCTCGCGGATCCGCCGAGCCTGTTCACTATCTCCGGCCGGGAAACGGTGCATGCCTATCTCATCGGGTTCACGGTCTCGCGATGATCGACAAGCCCTTGCTTCAGCTAGACGAGGAGGAGGCAGAGGGCAATCACAAGGCCTCACGAGATGGAGTTTCGAAGCGTTGCTGATGTCCTGCGCCGCGTCGCGGACCGGCTGCGTCAACTTTTCCTCGGCGGATGCTCCTTAGGGTCCCTTGGCCGAGATGAGTCCATGGTCATTTTCCTAGGTGGAGTGCGCCAACAGGCGCTCGATCCCATGGTCCAGACCTTTTCGCTTGATCGTCAGGTCTTCATGGGTAGCCAGGTCAGATTGAGTGCGTCTCGGGAACATTCGGCATCACTTGGTCGAGCGACGCGAAAGGCGACCGCGATGCGCTCTAAGCGGAGCCGATCGGACGCTCCGAGCACCGAAGTGATCTGCCGACGGGACGGCGCAAGCGTTCTACGTCGAGATGACGAGGTGACTCGTGAACTGAGTTGCCTGGGTGTCCGCTTTCGGCAACCACGATCCAATGTTGGAAGGTTGTAATGGGTCGAAAGCGGGCTGTCCGCTCCCGGGCGTCCGCTTCCTTGGCGCCGAACGGCTCGGCTGGATGGAAACCGGTCAGATAGCTTTCGGTCGCGCCGTTCGATAAGCGGACACTTCCTATAGCTTGCGGAAGACCGCGGCGTAGACGGCAATCATCATGCCGATGTCCCCGGCCGTGCCGAACGCGCGAGCCCAAGAACTACGAGCGAGGCGACCGCGAGTCCCGCGCCGACGAGGAAGGTCGCGGCGGATCCGAACGCCTCCCACAGTCCCCCGGCCGCCACGCTAGCGAGGAGCAGGGCGACGCCGGTCACGAGGTTGAGGACCCCGAAGGCCGTACCGCGCAGCTCCTTCGGCGAGGCGTCGGCGACGAGCGCCGCGATCACCCCTTGCGTGAAGCCCATGTGGAGTCCCCACAGCACCACCCCGACCGCCGCGACGGCAAGGTTCGAGGCAAGGGCCAGCGCGATGTCGGCGAGCGCCAGAAGGACCATGCCCGCCCCAAGCAGCCGCGTCCGGTCCATGCGATCGGATAGGACGCCCGCGGGGTAGGACGACACCGAGTAGGCCAGTCCCATCAGCACCAGGACGAGCGGGATTGAGAAGGCGGGTACGCCAAGCTCCTGCGCTCGCAGGAGCAGGAAGGCCTCGCTGAAGCGCGCGAGCGTGAACACAGCAGCGACCGCGACCACCATCCAGTACGGGTGCCCAAGCTGCGCCAGCTCGCGTCGGCGCAGTGGGATCCGGGCGGGGCGGCGTCCTGCCGGATGCGCTGGCTCCTGAACGCCTGCCATTAAGATGGCGACCGACAGGAAGGCCGGGATGACCGCAACCCAGAACACGGCCTGGAAGTCGTTGGCGAACAGCCACATCAGGGCGACGGCGAGAAGCGGGCCGGAGAAGGCCCCGATCGTGTCGAGCGACTGGCGCAGGCCGTAGCTTGCACCGCGTACCTCGGGCGGGGCGAGGTCGGCCACGAGGGCGTCGCGCGGCGCACCGCGGATGCCCTTGCCGACGCGGTCGACGAAGCGGGCGCCGACCAGCGCTTCGAGGCCGCCCGCCATCGGGAACACAGGCTTGGTAAAGGCGCCCAGACCGTAGCCGACAACGGCGAGCAGCTTGCGCTTGCCAAGTCGGTCGCTGAGTGCCCCGGAGAACACTTTGACGATGGACGCTGTAGCCTCGGCGATACCCTCGATGATGCCGACGGCGAGCGTCGAGGTGCCGAGCACAGTCACCATGTAGATTGGCAGAAGGGAGTGGATCATCTCCGATGAGACGTCCATGAACATGCTGACGAAACCGAGCGCCCAGATGCCGCGCGGGATCGATGGGCGGGCGGCGGGCGTAACTGGCGTCGACGTTGTCATAGCGCTCGGAAGGGTCGTGGATCCGTCCGTCTGCTAGCTGCCTCCAGTCCGGACGTCGACCCCAATCCGCACGCGTATCATCGCTTTCGCGAGGTCCGCTTTTGGTCAAACGTCCGATGCCGATCGGCGGCAGGCATGGGTCGTTAGCGGATGGACCGCTTCCGAGCGTCCGCTAACCTCGCGCTGAGTTGCATGACGGGGTGGAAAGACGACAGTCCGCTTGCGAGATCGATCGCGCGGGAAGCAGACAGTGGCGACCTGCCGGCATCCCGCGCGTCGTCATAGGTGCAGTGGCCTTCCACGCTGAGCGACCCAGCAAGGGGCGTCTCGCCCGCTGCCAGCCAGTCAGGTCGAGAAGCGGCCAGGGCCCAGCTCGGTCCTGCGCGGGGTATGGAACTCCGCGTCCGACTTCAGAAGCCCTCCAGCACGACCTTGCCTCGCGCCCTGCCGCTCTCAAGCAGGGCATGGGCCTGACGTAGGTTCGCAGCATTGATGGGCGTCAGCGTGCTCGTTGCGGTGGTGCGGATGCGGCCCCCATCCACAAGCTGCGCGACCCGGCCGAGGATCCGACCCTGTTCGCCCATGTCGGCGGTCTGGAAGATCGAACGGGTGAACATCAGCTCCCAATGGATCGAGACGGCCTTGCGCTTGAACGGTGTGACGTCGAGGGCGTCGGGATCGTCGATGAGACCGAAGCGTCCCTGCGGAGCGATGAGTTCAACGATCTCGGAGAGGTGTCGGGTCGTCTCGGTGGTCGAGAAGACGAAGGCGGGGGCGCCGATCCCGAGGGCCGCGACCTGCTCGGCCAAAGGTTGGGAATGGTTGATCACGTGATGGGCGCCGAGCTCGCGCACCCAAGCTTCGGTCTCAGGCCGCGATGCGGTCGCGATGACGGTGAGATCAGTGAGGGCGCGGGCAAGCTGGATGGCGATCGAGCCGACGCCACCGGCGCCGCCGACGATCAGGATGGCGTTCGCGGCACCCAGGACCGGCCGGGCAACGTCGATCCGATCGAACAGCATCTCCCAGGCGGTCAGGGCCGTCAGCGGCAGCGCGGCGGCCTCTGCATCCGAGAGCGATGCCGGCTTCGACCCGACGATGCGCTCGTCGACGAGATGGAACTCGCTGTTGCTCCCTGGGCGGGCGATCGAGCCGGCGTAGAACACGTCGTCGCCGGGCTTGAAGCCAACAGCCTCGTCACCGACTTCGACGACCTGCCCGACCGCGTCCCAGCCCAGCACCTTCCAGCAGTCGTCGGCCGGCCGCGCGCTGTTGCGGACCTTGGTATCGACCGGGTTCACCGAGACGGCTCTGACCGCGACGAGGAGATCTCGGCCGGTCGGAACGGGCCGAGGGAGCTCGATGTCCTCCAGCGCGTCCGCTCGATCGATCGTTCCGGGCGTCTTGTAGCCGATGGCCTTCATAGCGAGTGCTCCTGCATCCGGTTTGTTCGTTGCTGCAGGCGGAACTTGGCGGTAGCTTATCGTAAGCTCAATACGCACAAATGCAGCCCATAGTGTCGAAAAGGATACCGTGATGGCGAAGGCGCGGTTCTCGCGGTTCGATTGCAGTCCCGGCTGTTCGGTGGAAGCGGCGGTTGGTCTGATCGACGGCAAGTGGAAGTCGGTCGTCCTCTTCCACCTCTTGTCGGGAACGCTCCGGTTCGGAGAGCTCCGGCGGCAGATTCCAACCGTGACGCCGCGCATGCTCACCAACCAGCTCCGGGAACTGGAGGAGGACGGATTGGTGGAGCGAAAGGTCTATGCACAGGTGCCGCCGAAGGTGGAGTACAGCCTCTCGCCGCTCGGGCGGACGATGGAGCCGATCCTCCTCGCCCTGAAAGGATGGGGCGACGCCAATCTCGGCCTCTATGGCAAGCCGAAGCACGGCTCGCCCGCGGAAGGGGGGCGAAGGAAAATGACGAGGCGGGACGCCACGCCGCCTGAGCGGAAGGACCGCTTGCGGGTACTCGCTGACAGGCTGCAAATGTCCGCGGAGGATCGATAGCTGCCAGTCAGCTTCCAGTCCTGATGCGCTTAATTGAAATACTCGCGGTTGGATTTGGTGCGTAAGCGTACGGACATCATGCGACCCTTGCACACGTCGACATCTGATCGATGGTAGATGCTGATCTTCGCCCGGCAGGCGAGGGAAGGGATCGGTAGGAGGGGCGAAGAATGCGGCCCATCTCCCATGCCAGACTGATCTCTTCTGATGGACGAGCTCGGTCACGGCTTATCAGGCGTCTGCCTTGGTAGATGCCTTTGTCGACCGTTTGCCCTTCGGCTTCGCCGTGGGCGCAGGTGCTGGCGAAGGTTCGGACGCCGCAGCTTCGTCCGCCGCAGCCTCTGCAGGAACCGCACGCTTCCGTCCCAAGCCCAACTGCTTGGCCACTTCCGCGCGGCGCTTCGAATAGTTCGGTGCGACCATCGGATAGTCCGCCTTCAGCCCATACCGCTCACGATAGGTCTCAGGCGTCAGGCCATGAGTCGCGAGGTGACGTCGAAGCGCTTTGTAGGGCTTCCCGTCGATCATGCTGATGATGACCTCGGGATCCGCCAAGCTCTTTCGCGCACTGACGGCACCCTGGTACTCCTCCGGCGCCTCTGACTGAGTAGTCGACGCTTTGACCGGCGGATCGATCATGCCGACGAGAGCCGCGTGACTGTTCTTCAGGAAGGTGTGAACGTCCTCCGGGGCCACCCGCGTGTTCGGGTTTGAGAGCCAGGCAGTCGTGATCTCGACGGCCAATCCGACCGCATTGGATTTTTCATCCACAATACGTCTCCACAATCAGAAGGCGAATGGCTGCAGGGGGTAAGCGAATCAAAATGCTGCAGCGATACATCAAGTGATAGTCGATAAATCAGCGCTTTCGCCAGTGCAGATATTTGGACCCACCACGTACTGTCCTCATGCGGTCGCAACAGACAGTGTGGCCCCACCGTTCGACAGATCGACTTCGATCCGGTCGCGGCCCTTCCGCTTGGCCTCATAAACGAGGCGATCTACGCGACGAAGACCATCCTCAAGTGCTTCCGAGTGCGATCGCATCGACACGCCGAGAGAGGCCGTGTGTTTGCCTGTGATGCCCGTCGACGACCCGTCGAACCAACGCGCGGTCGTTTGGAGGATCTTCGCGGTCGACCGTACCTGCTGGGCAGGCACACTTGAGAGTTGAGCACGAACCCTTCGCCGTCGGTCCCCGCTGCAAATCCGGCCGAACTGACGATCTCGCGCTCTAGCTCAGCAAACGCCTGCAGGACGTTATCCCTCGCTCCATGGCTTTAAATAACACTCGCATGCTCGAGGCGGTCGAGATCGCAGACGACCATGCCATCGCCCTGAAGCGTCCGTGGTTGCGAAGCGGCCTGCTTGAAGCCACGACGGGTGAGAAAGCTGGTCACGGGACAACGAGTGCGTCGTTTCGGTGGCCGGTAACGACTTCGGTCATCGCCGTCGATAAGGCAGGCGAGGCTTTTGTCCATCATGAAACGCCTCTCACAGTGGCACGCACCTCGTTCCAGTCGAATCGTAGCAGTCGCGCAGTTGCGGATGGTTGCGGTGGCTCGTGTAAGACGTCCGGTCTAGATCGTCGGCGGACGGGGGAATGCTGAAGTACCTATGTTACTGCGGTGTTGAGACTTGCTGTATGAGGAGCTTATTCGGCGCTTTTCGTGCGTCACAATGAGACAGTTTGTGACACTTTGCGGCAGAACGCGGCAGAACGCGGCAGAACGCGGCAGAACGTGGCAGAACGCGGCAAGGTGCGACAGGCGCGGGAACGGATACTGGATCTCCGGTGCAGCCGTTCCCCTCGGGGATACAGTGCTGACTGCGAGGAACCGACTTGGGATCCTTCGTCTAACGTCAGTACGTCCTCGACACGGACACGGACACGGACACGGACACGGACACCAACACCAACACCAACACCGACGTCGCTATCGGAACGGTCGCCAACAGGGCTCGTAAGCGGCCGTCCCGCATTGGGATGCTACGTTGCTGTGGGATCCTAAACCTCGGTTCCCTCGGCAAGGGTCAGCGCATCCTCGACATCGACGCCGAGATAGCGCACCGTGCTTTCGATCTTGGTATGACCGAGCAGGATTTGAACAGCACGCAGATTGCCGGTCGCACGGTAGATGATCGAAGCCTTCGTCCGCCGCAGCGAATGCGTGCCATAGTCCTCCTTCCGCAGACCGATTGCCGTCACCCACTCATCGACGAGGCGAGCATACTGTCGTGTGCTGAGGTGGGTGGAGTGATCGATGCGGCTCGGGAATGCGTAATCCTCGACCGTTCCGCCACGTCGCTCAAGCCATGCCAGAAGGCTTGTGCGTGCTGCTTCCATGAGTTCGAACTGCACTGGCCGTTTCGTCTTACGCTGCACCACGATGGCGCGGGCTCGAATGCGTCCGCCCGACACGAGGTCGCCGATCTTCACCTTCACGACGTCACAGCCACGTAGCTTGCTGTCGATGGCGAGATCAAACAGCGCCCTGTCGCGCAACCGTCCCTGATGATCGAGCCAGAAGCGGATCGCCCAGACCTGTGGCGGCTTCAACGCTCGCTTGACGCCGACCATCCGGCCTGCGTTCCAGGCCCTCTTTACGCTCGTTGCCGGATCAAATGTCGAATGTCCCATTGTCGTTCTCCCATGGCCCGTTTGGCCGAAGGGAGTGTGAGACTGCGCGAACGGCTTGTGGGATGAAACCGAGAGATGGGGCCGAGAGCAGACCGGCAGCTTTACGGCACGAACGGCGGGAAAGCTGCCGTGCGATCTCCAGCGCGAAGGAGACGCGACCCAAGCGCGAGAAGGTGATTGCTCAAGATCTAGGGCACTTGGCCCGCGTTACCGTCGCATGGATGGAAGATCCGACCTGCCGGGCGTTCCATGACCAGACGCCCGCCTCTCCACGATGCGATCGGCGTAGCGATTTCTCGAACGGCCGCGGCTGGGGTTGCAACGTCGAGCAGGACGAAGTCCGCCGGGGCGCCGATCCGCAGACCATAGTCGCGCGCCATTAGCCGGGCAGCATCAGCGGAGACCATCGCAAAAACGGCTTCCATTTCCTCGTCGCGGGCGAGTTGCGCGACGTTGGCGTAAAGATTCGCCATGCGGATCAGAGAGGCATCGCCGAACGGCGTGAACGGGTTCAGAACGTTGTTCGTGGCGATCGTCGCGGTGACGCCGGCTTGGCGCAGAAGGTGGGCAGGTGCCACGCCTCGCGGTACGAGGCGTCTGGCGTCGCGGCCGGTGAGGAAGAGATCCGTCGCGGGCAGGACGGTCACCGCTATGCCGGTCGCAGCCAGTCGCCGTGCCACGGCGGCCACCGCCTCCGGCTCCATCGCCGAAAGCTTCGTTGCATGGCCGACCGAGACGCGCCCGCCGAAACCGCGCCGCTCCGTTTCCGCCATGATATGGGGAAGCGCGGACCCTTCGGGATCGAGATCGAAATCGACGTGGAAGTCGACCAGCGTTCCGAAGCGTTCCGCAAGGTCGAATATACGCCGGACATGCTCCGCGGGATCCGGATCGGTGTAGGGGCAGCCGCCGACGAGATCGGCGCCGGCGGACAGCGCCTGTGACAGCAGCAATTCCGTCTCCGGCTCCTGTGTCAGCCCTTCCTGCGCAAAGGCGCAGATCTCGATGTCAATCGCGAAAGCGTAATCGTGCTTGATGCGCCGGATGGCAGCCAGCGAACGAAGGCCGGCGCGCGGATCGACCTCGACGAACGTGCGCAAGAGCATCGTCCCATGCAGGATCGCCTGCTCGACCAGACCGGCGGCGCGGGCGTAGACATCCTCCTCGGTGAAGGCCGCCTTCGCTCGCGCCGTTTCGCGGACGGCCTCCGCCAGCGTGCCCTCGCAGATCGCGCAGCGGTCGAGGATGCAAGCCTTGTCGAGATGGATATGACAGTCGACGAAACCCGGAAACGCCAGCCGTCCCGCCGCGTCGTATTCGGGCGCGGCGGCATCTAGGTTTGGCGTGATTGCCGCGATCCGCCCGTTCTCGACGCCGATATCGACGAAGTCGCCGCTCGTCGCGACGCGGGCGTTGCGCAATACGAAATCCATTCGGCTCAAGTCTCCATGGTCAGGCCCAGCGCGCAGCCGTCGCTGCGCGGATCGTGCGCGCCGGTCACGTCGCCCGCCTCGTCCACCGCGATCACGCCGGCTTGCCCTGCCAAAGGACTGAGATCGACCAGCGCAGACACTTCGTGACCACGGCGAGCGAGGTCCGCAAAGGTCGTCTCACCGGCGGACGCTTCGAGCTTTAGAGCGTCGCGCGCATCGGAGAACGTGCGCCCGAGCAGGAAGCGCGGCGCAGCGAGCGCGGCCTGTGGATCGAGGCCGCGATCGATCAGCCGCGCGAGCAGGAGCGCGAGCGTCTGTGGCTGGCCATCCGCGCCCTGCGTGCCGTAGACGAGGGCGGGTGCGCCGGCGCGCAGCGCGATGCCGGGGTTGAGTGTGTAGAACGGCCGTTTGCCCGGTTGCAGGCGGTTGGGTCCGGTCAAACTACGATCGAACGCAGCACCGCGGTTCTGCCAGAGGATACCGGTGTCGCCCGCGACGACGCCGCTTCCCCAGTCGTAGTACAGGCTTTGAAGAAGCGCGACCGAGTGGCCCTTGCCGTCCACGACGCCGATGAAGGCGGTATCCCCGGTGCGGACGACATGCGGCCAGGGCAGCGCCCGATCGGGATCGACGGCGGCCGCCTTCGCGCCGAGATGCTCGGGGTCGAGCATGTGTTCCACCGGCACCGCTGAGAAATCGGGATCGGCGATTGCCCCACGGTCGAGAAAGGCTTGCTTCACCGCCTCGACGAGCACGTGCAGAAAGTCCGCACTGCGATCGTCGACGCCAGCCAGCGATGGCAGCCGGTCGAGAATGCCCATGATGGCGAGCGTCGTCGCGCCTTGTGTCGGGGGCGGAGGCGCCAGCAGTTCGAGCCCGCGATACGGCATCCGAAGCGGCGACGTCTCGCGCGTCCGCGTCGCAGCCAGATCGGCGGCTCGCAGCGGTGAGCCGGCGTCCTCGAGGGCCTTGGCGATGCGCGTCGCGAGCTCACCCTCGTAGAACTCCCGCGCGCCCCTCAAGGCCACGGCGCGAAGGCTTGCGGCGACGCCCGGCTGAAGGAATGGCTGGGCATGTCTCTCGGTGGCGAACAGAGCGTCGAAGTGCGGCCAGCCGCTCCGCTCGGAAGCGCGGAAATCCATCCAGAAACGCTGCGAGTCGGAGGTTGGGAACCCCCCTTCGGCCAGTTCGATCGCGTCCGCCAGCAGCACGTCGAGCCCTTCGGACCCGTTCCAAGCGCGCCGTGACCATTCGAGCGCCGCGTTCCAGGAGTCGACGAGGCCGGCGCTTGTGAGCGCCGACAGGGGGCCGCGCGTCGGGATCGGATCGACGTCCGGAAGGCGTTCGGCAGACTGACCGATCCCGAGCAGGCATGCCGCACGCCCCGTCCGGTCGGCCAGCATCCATACGCCGTCGCCGCCGAGCCCGCAAAAATGCGGATAGGTGACAGCGAGCGCAGCACTCGCCGCGACGGCTGCCTCGACGGCGTTGCCACCCTTCGCCAGGACACGCGAGCCGGCTTCGCTGGCCAACCGATGGGGGGTCGTCACCATCGCCCGGAACGGTGCGGATTCGTGCGCGGGGGCTGTGGAAAGATTCCGGGGCGCGTTCACGACCTACCCATCAACGTTCACTCCAGCCCGCTCCGTTTCCCATGACCGAAAGTCTGGAGGAGCCGAGCTCGTACTTCTACCCAATCTCGACGTTCCCGGCATTTTCATGAGGGGCCGATAGCTGACAGGCCGCTTTCGGTACAAGTAGCCTAAAATGCAGTCATTCAATATGGCTAGTTTGCCGACACTGACGTGGACCTATCGCTGTTCTTAGGCTTGGTACAGATACAGCGACCGACGATGCAGATCTTGGGTCCAGTGTTGCGCGCGGTGACGTTCGATACTCCAAAGCCATATTGAAACGTAACTGGAAAGTGCTTTACCCCGCTACTCGTCTCAACCTCCTATGAACATTCCCGCCGTCGCGCGCACGAAAATGCCGGCAGAAGCTCCAACTGCTGCAACAACCCAGAGCTTAGCCACGCGGCTACCAGCCGTGGTTAGGATGGCAATGCCCGGCAGATCCAACGGATGGACGAGCCAGTCCGCCGCACGATTGACAAACGCTGCGTCGATCGTGCCGGCCGCCTCCTGCGTGGCCATGGCGCCTAACGCTGCGACGCCGCCGCCGAGATACTTACTCAACGTAGGTGCGATGAGACGCGGATCGATCCCGAGCCAATGCAGGGTCGACGAGAGCAGCCAGTCAAGGCCATCGAGCCCACCGAAGGCCCGCACGCCGGCGATGATGCTCAGCGAGAGGGCCATGATCGGGATTGATCCCGTGGCGATCCGAAACGCCTCGCTTCCCGCCCGGTTGATGATCGCAAGGACGCCGCGTGCATCCTCCACGGCGGCCGTCGGGACGAGCGTGTCGTCGTTTGGCCCGTCGCGGGAGAGATGGCGTGCGAAGATATGGTAGGTCAAGGTCGCCGCCACGAGACCGCCGAGCAGCGAGATCGCCATGAAGCGTCCGACGTCGAGCCCCAGCGCCGCCATGGGAAAGACGACGTTGGCCTGCCCCATCGCGAGGACCATGGCGAAGGTTGTGGCAAGATGGCGGTCCGAGGTGCCCTGCCGGTCCATGGTGGCGAGCGTGGCGACCGGCGCGGCGAAGCTCACGAAGCTGACCTGCAGAAGAGCGATGATGCTGAGCCCCGTCAGGCCGAACGGGCGAAGGACCGGGGCGAGAAGCCGCGTCAGCGCGTCGAGCAGGCTCGCCGCCTCCGCCAGCCGCATGATCGACAGCATGACGACCATGACCGGCAACAGCGTGAAGAGGCAAAGCTCCACCGCCGAGCGCCCGGCGGCCATGATGGTGCCGATGATGTCCATGGCCGGTGCCGGTCGTCGCCGCGGCTCAGGCGTCCCGGTCGACGGCGAAGGGCGACCAAGCCTGGCGCTGGGCCATGATCTCCAGCCGGTTGATGGCGATGTGCGCCGGAAGGGTGGCGACATAGACGATCTGGTCCGCGATGTCCTCTGCCGTCAGCGGGGTCGTGTTGCGATAGATGGCGTCGGACGCCGCCTGATTGCCGCGGGTGCGGACCAGCGTGAACTCGGTCTCCGCCGCGCCCGGCGCGATGTCGGTCACGCGCACGCCCGTCTTCAGGAGGTCGCAGCGCAGGTTGAGGCTGAACTGCTTCACGAAAGCCTTGGTGGCGCCGTAGACGTGGCTGCCGGGATAGGGCCACTCGCCTGCCACCGAGCCGATGTTGATGATGCTGGCGCCCTTGCCCGTCTCGATCAGGAGCGGGAGGACGGCATGGGTCGTGTTGACGAGGCCGGTCACGTTGGTATCGATCATCGTGTGCCAGTCCGCCAGGGCCACCTCGGGCGCCGGTTCCGGCGCCAGCGCGAGGCCTGCGTTGTTGACGAGCGCGGTGACGCCCCGGAACGACGCCGGCAGCGCATCCACGACCGCCTGGACGACCGCCGCGTCGCGCACGTCGAGCGCGGCGACGTGGACGGGCACCTCAGCCTTCAGCTTGGCGGCCAGTTCCTCCAGCCGCTCCACGCGGCGACCGGTGAGGACAAGCGACCAACCCTCGCGGGCGAAGCGGCGGGCGGCGGCGCGGCCGAAGCCGGAGGTCGCACCGGTGATGAAGGCGACGTTGGTCATGACGGGGTCCTTGGGGTCGAAAGGGGTCGGCCGCGCGTGGGCACGGCGCGGTGGCAGGCAAAGAGGGGGCAGGCTGCGTCGGGGGAGAGTCAGTCCACCCGCTCAAGGAACTTGCGCACGCGATCTGAATCCGGGTTGCCGAAGAATTTCTCGGGCGGCGCCTTCTCGATGATGAGGCCCTTGTCGAGGAAGACGACCTGGTCGGACACGGCTCTGGCGAAGTCCATCTCGTGGGTGACGACGATCATCGTGTAGCCCTCCGCCGAGAGATCGCGCATCACCTGCAGCACTTCGCCCACGCGCTCGGGGTCGAGCGCCGAGGTCGGCTCGTCGAAGAGGATGACCTCCGGGCTCATGGCGAGCGCCCGTGCGATGGCCACGCGCTGCTTCTGCCCGCCCGACAGGGTGAAGGGATAGACCTCCGCCTTCTCCAGGAGGCCGACCTTCTCCAGAAGCCGCATCGCCTCCTCGCGAGCCTGAGCCTTCGGGACGCCCTTCACCTGCACGGGCGAGATCATGACGTTCTCGACGACGTTGAGATGGGGCCAGAGGTTGAAGCTCTGGAAGACCATGCCGGCGCGCGCGCGGATGGCCGCCATCTCGCGGTTGGTCATCTTGCGCTTCTTGAATTCGTTGAAGCCGATGCGCTCGCCCGCGATGCGGATCGTGCCGCTGTCGGGCTCCTCCAGCCAGTTGATGCAGCGGAGCATGGTGGACTTTCCCGACCCCGAGGAGCCCAGGACGCTGACGACCTCGCCCCGGGCGACGGTGAGGTCGATGTCGCGCAGGACCTCGAAGCCCGAAAAGCTCTTGCAGAGTTTGTGGATCTCGACGGCCGGCCGCTCAGACATTCTCGAAGCCTCGCTTGGTGCCGAGCGCGCCGGCCTTCTTGACGGCGAGCTCGAGGCAGACGGTGATGGCCCAGTAGAGGGCGATGACGACGACGAAGGCCTCGGTCGGGATGAAGTACTGGGCCTGGAGCGCGTTCGCGGCCGCCGTCAGCTCCTGCACTGTGATGATGGCGAGGAAGGACGTGTCCTTCAGCGCATAGATCAGCTGGTTGCCGATCATCGGCCGTGTGCGCAGAAGGAGCTGCGGCAGGACGATGCGCAGGAACGTCTTGTGCGGCGGTAAGCCGTAGGCCTTGGCCGCTTCCACCGTTCCCGGCGGCAGCACCAGGCGGGCGCCGCGCAGGATCTCCGCGAAATAAGCGCCGTGATAGATCGTCATGGCGAGAAGGCCGGCGGTCACGGCCGACATGCGCAGTCCGAGCTGCGGCAGGCCGTAGTACAGGAGATAGGCCAGCACGAGGAAAGGCAGGGCGCGCATCCCGTTGACATAGCCGCGCAGCGCGGCCGCCAGAGCGCCACCCCCTTCCATGCCGTAGACGATGAGGCAGCCGATCAGGAAGGCACCGACGCTGGAGAGCGCGAAGATCCACAGCGTCATCCAAAGGCCCGACAGGATGATGTCGCGGCTTTCCCAGAGGATCGTCCATTCGGTCATCGAGCGTTCCTCACATCGCCAGCCGGTTGGCCTTCCGCTCGGCCAGGGACTGCAGTTTGATGAGGATGCCGATCATGATCATGTAGAGGAGCCCGGCGGCGAGGATGGGCGGCAGCGGCTGGTAGGTCACGGCGCTGATGCGGTTGGTGACGCGCGTGAGGTCCACAAGGCCGATGATGGCGATGGCCGGGCTGCTTTTGACGAGGAACGACATCTCGTTGACGAGGCCGGGAAGGCTCGTCGTGATCATCTGCGGCAGCATGATGTGCCGGAAGAAGGTCACGGGCGTCATCCCGCAGGCATAGGCCGCCTCGCGCTGCTCGCGCGAGAAGTTCAGAAAGGCGGTGCGCCAGATCTCAGCGTTGAAAGCGGTCGTGTTCAGCGTCAGCGCGAGGATCGCGGTCGTCGTCCGGTCCAGGGGCATGCCGAAGCGGGGCGCGGCCAGGAACAGGAAGAGCGCCAGCGTGACGAGCGGCGTGGCGCGCGCGAGGCTGGTATAGACGGCAAGCACTTGATCGAGCACCGGGACCCGGGCGGTGCGCAGGAGCGCCACGCCGAGGCCGAGGACGAGGCCGAGGGCGATGGCGGCGCCCGAGATCCAGAGCGTAACCCAGGCGCCTTCCAGAAGCAGTAGCCAAGCTTTTTGCGTCATGTGGCCCGCGATCGAAGATGGTCGTGTCCGGTGTCGGCCGCCGCGCCTGGACAGCGGGCGGCCGGCGACGTCAGTTCAGCTCGGCGAGCGTGTGGAACTGCTCCACATCCTTGATCGGGTCGGTTGGAAGATTGGGAAAAGCTTCGCCGAACCACTTGGCCTGGAGCGCGGCGAGCCGGCCATTGTCGCGCACCTCCTTCATGAAGGCGGTTGCGAACTCGAGGAGTTCAGGGCTTTCCTTCGGCATCGGCCAGGCTGCGAAGCCGGCACCCGAGACGGCGATGCCCTTCTCGAAGGCGTCGCCCTTGGTCTTGACGAGGTCGTTAATCGAGATCAGCGCGTTGATGACGTAGTCGAGGCGCTCGTTGGCGAGGTCGGCATAGGCTTCCGGATAGGACTGGTACTCGACCACCTCGCCGATTTCGCAGTTCTTGTCCGCCATCATCTTCTTGAGCTCGGGCAGCCGCGCGAGGAGTGCACTGCCGGCCTGGAGCCCGACGGTCTTCCCGCACAGGCTGGCGATGTCTCCGATCCGGTCGTCGCCCTTGCGCTTGACGTAGTAGTGCTGAGCGGAGGCGAAGGGCGGGGCGAAATTGAAGACGCGAAGCCGGTCGTCCGTGACGAGCGCACCGGTGAAGGCCATGTCGTACTGGCCGGACGAGACCGAGGCCAGGAGGCCGGTCCAGGGCAGGATCTCCTGCTTGACCTCGAAACCCTGTTTCTTGGCGAACGCCTGCAGGTCCTCGAGGAGTTCCTTGTGGAAGCCCTCCGGCTGGCCGTCGACGATGAAGTTGAACGGAGCGTAGTCGTCCTCTGTCGCGACCGTCATAACGCCCTTGGCCTTGATGTCGGCCATGTCGGCCTGGGCGGCGGACAGGGACGACACGAGTGCGCCGGCCAAGGCGAGGCCGTGCAGGAGATTGATCGGCTTCACGGCCTTGGCCATCGTCGTCATGCGCATCGGAGGCTCCTGTTGTTCGAAACGCTCTCGGCGAAAAGCGCGGCCTGTGGGCCTGATTGCTGCCGGAATGGGCGGATCATAGGAATGCCTATTCCGGCAGCGATAGGACCAGTTTTGCAGCGCGCTCGTGTCAGCGTGCGCTGCACGATCCGAGCCCCCGCCGTCACAGGCCTCTCGCAATTTCAGTGGGTTGCCTGGTCCCATCGGTAGGCGAAACTGGTCCTATCGCGCCACAAAAATCCGCTCCTAGGATCGCGAACGGCCGGTGACGGACCCTTGGGAACGGGGATCGCCGCGCCCCAGATCACGTCCCTAAGGGGACCTCAGGACCTGACCCATGCGCACTGCATATTCTGCAGACAGCCTGGGCGCCTCCACGTCAGGGGCGCCGTCGCGCCGCTGCCCGACCCTTCGGCGGACCCGTGATGTGGACCGCCTTTCGCGCCGCCGCCGCGTGCCGAACGGGACGGCCCGTGTCGGGCTGTCTGGCGTGGATTTTGCATGGGATTCCGTCGCATGTGCTGCGGAGACCCAGATGATCGACCACTTCCTTCCCGTCCGTTTCGAGCTGGGGCGCGGGTTGCAGGAACAGCTGCGCGAGGCGCTGGTCTCGGCCATCCTCGGCGGCGGCTTTCCGGCCGGCGAGCCCTTGCCCTCGTGCCGCAAGCTGGCGGACCAGCTGCGAGTCTCCCGCAACACCGTGAACCTCGTCTACGAAAGCCTTCTCGACAGCGGCTACATCGTCAGCCAGCCGCGCCGCGGCTTCTTCCTGCATCCCGCCTATGCCGAGGGACGGGCTTCCATGCCAATGGGCCAGGCCCCCGAGGATGGCGAGAACGCCGGGGTGGAGGCAGGCGACGCCGGTGCGCCCGACTGGGAGCGGCGCTTCAAGCTCCGGCCGGGCATGACGTCCGGCGTCTTCCGGCCGCAGGACTGGGCGCGCTTCCCCTATCCCTTCGTCTACGGCCAGCCGATGCGCGATCTGTTTCCGCTGGAGCGCTGGCGCGAGGCCTCGCGCAAGGCGCTGCGCCGCGAGACCGCGCCCTGCTGGCTGCACGACCGGTTCGACCGGGACGACGACATGCTGGTGGAGCAACTGCGCACCCGCGTCCTCCCCAAGCGCGGCATCTGGGCCAAGCCCAACGAGATCTTGGTCACGTTGGGCTCGCAGAACGCGCTCTATCTCATCGCCGCACTTCTGATGAACCGCCAGACGCGCGTGGCAATGGAGACGCCGGGCTTTCGCGACGCGCTCTCGATCTTTGAGCTGCACGGCGCCGACGTGCAGCTCCATCCGATCGACGAAGAAGGCATCGTGCTCGCGCCGCGGATGGCCGAGTGCGACTATGTCTACCTCACGCCCAGCCATCAGGTGCCCACGGGCATCGTCATGAGCGTCGTGCGTCGCGACCGGCTGATGGACGGCATCCGGCGCAACGACCAGATACTGATCGAGGACGACTACGACGCCGAACTCAACCTCGACCGCGACGCGCTCCCCGCCATCAAGGCGGGCGATGCGGGCGGGCGCGTCATCTATCTCAGCAGCCTGTCCAAGCCCTTCTCGCCGGGCCTGCGCCTCGGCTATCTCGTGGCCGACGCGGACCTCGTCGACGAGCTGCGCTCACTGCGCCGGTTGATGTACCGCCATCCGCCGCTCAACAACCAGCGCATGATGGCCGAGTTTCTGGCGCAGGGCTATTACGACGCGCATCTGCGATCGTTCCGCGCCGAACACGCCCGCCGGCGCGACCTCCTGCATGGGGCGCTCTCGCGCGACCTCGACGCCTGCCGCCAGATCGGCTCGCCAACCGCCAGCGCCTTCTGGCTCGCGGCGCCGGGCGCCACCGACACGCGCAAGCTCGCCTGGGCGGCCGCGCGCCAGGGCGTCGTCTTCGAATACGGCGAGCAGTTCTTCTTCGAGGGCTCGGCCCCCACGAATTTCATGCGCCTCGGCTTCAACGCCATCGAGGCCGAGCGCATCGGCAAGGGGGTCGAGCTGCTGGCCCGGTGTCTCGACCGGATCTGATCCTCCGACCGGGCGCGCCGTCCGAGCCCGTCCGCACCCGATCGCCGCCGGACCGACCGTCCGGCGAAGGACGCCCCGCGTCCGCTCCGTCCAACGCCTGAGAGGAGACCACCCACCTTGGCCCACGAATTCACCGTTCAATCCGGCGCCCCCGCGGTGCTCCGCAACCAGTCGCTGGACACCGACGCCGTGCGCCAGACACGGATTGATCTGGCCGCCTGCTTCCGCATGGCCGCCCGGCTTGGGCTGCAGGAGGGCATCTGCAACCACTTCTCCGCCCTCGTGCCCGGCCATGACGACCTCTTCCTCGTTAATCCCTATGGTTGGGCCTTCGCGGAGATCAGCGCGTCCAAGCTCCTGATCTGCGATTTCGAGGGCCGCGTGATTGCGGGGGAGGGCCAGCCGGAGGCGACGGCCTTCTACATCCATGCCCCGTTGCACCGGGCGCTGCCGCGCGCGACGGCCGCCTTCCACACGCACATGCCCTATGCGACCGCGCTCGCCATGACCGAAGGGCCGCCGCTCGTCTGGGCCGGGCAGACGGCCCTCAAGTTTTACGGCCGCACCGCCGTCGACGAGGACTACAACGGCCTCGCGCTCGACGAGAGCGAGGGCCGGCGCATCGCCGGAACGATCGGCGCGGCCGACATCGTCTTCATGAAGAACCATGGCGTCATGGTGCTTGGCCCCACGATCGCCGAGGCTTTCGACGACCTCTATTACCTAGAGCGCGCCGCCGAGGCGCAGGTAAAGGCTCTGTCCACCGGCCGCCCGCTGAAGCCCATCGAACCCGCTGTCGCCGAGCGGGCCTACCGCCAGATGCGCGAGGGCGACCCGGAAAGCGCGCGGCTGCATCTCGAAAGTGCCAAGCGCCAACTCGCGCGCTCCGAACCCGATTTCATGCACTGATCCCCGATACGATCCCTTCCCCCGACCGAAAGAGGCCTGCCATGAACGCCGTTCCCCAGCCCAACGACATGCGCCCTGTCATCGAAGCCGACCGCCGGCATGTCTGGCACCACATGCTTCAGCACAAACCGCTGGAGACCAACGATCCGCGCATCATCGTGGCGGGCAAGGGGCTGAAGGTCTGGGACGCGGCGGGGCGCGAATATATCGACGCGCTGTCGGGCGGCGTCTGGACGGTGAATGTCGGCTACGGCCGCGCGTCGATCGCCGATGCCGTGCGCGACCAGCTCGTGCGCATGAACTACTTCGCCCAGTCGGCCGGCTCGGTTCCGGCCGCACGCTTCGCCGAGAAGCTCTTGGAGAAGATGCCGGGCCTGTCGCGCGTTTACTTCAACAACTCGGGCTCGGAGGCCAACGAGAAGGTCTTCAAGATGGTGCGCCAGATCGCGCAGCGCCATCATGGCGGCAACAAGTGGAAGATCCTCTACCGTGAGCGCGATTATCACGGCACCACAATCGGCACGCTCGCCGCGGGCGGACAGCCCGAGCGCGCGGCCATGTACGGGCCCTATCCCGACGGCTTCGTCATGGTTCCCCACTGCATGGAGTACCGCAAGCAGTGGGAAGCTGAGAACTACGGCGAGCGCGCCGCCGATGCCATCGAGGAGGTGATCTTGCGCGAGGGGCCGGAGACCGTCGGCCTCCTGTGCCTCGAGCCGATCACAGCGGGCGGCGGGGTCATCGTGCCGCCGAAGGGCTACTGGGAGCGGGTGGAGGAAATCTGCCGGAAATACGACATCCTCCTACATATCGACGAGGTCGTCTGCGGCCTCGGGCGCACCGGCACCTGGTTCGGCTACCAGAACTTCGGCATCCAGCCCGATTTCGTCACGATGGCCAAGGGTGTCGCGTCCGGCTACGCCGCGATCTCCTGCACCGTGACGACGGAAGCCGTGTTCGAGATGTTCAAGGACAGCGCCGATCCGATGGCGCACTTCCGCGACATCTCGACCTTCGGCGGCTGCGCTGGCGGGCCGGCGGCGGCACTCGAAAACATGCGCATCATCGAGGACGAGCATCTTCTCGACAACTGCCTCATCATGGGCGCGCGCCTGCGGGCAAACCTCGAAGCGTTGAAGGATAAGCACGCCGTAATCGGCGACGTGCGCGGCATGGGCCTCTTCCAGGGCGCAGAACTGGTGAAAGACCGTGCCACCAAGGAGCCGGTGGACGAAAAAAGCGTAGCTCGGGTGATCGCCGAAACCACGGCGCGCGGCGTCATGATCGGCGCGTCCAACCGCTCAGTACCTGGGCTCAATAATGTCCTTTGCCTAGCCCCTGCGCTCGTCGCTAGTGCGACCGAAATTGACACCATCACCGCAGCCATCGACGGAGCACTTACTGTCGTCTTCGCCTAGTTGTTGATTGGCTGGCCGATGCGGTCGCGTGCGTCTGGCCAGCCACCCATCCGCAATGAAATCACGATGAATGTAGCCGGATGCAACAGTCAGCATCGCTCAATTCGAATTCGCTTTGGGGCCGTTAGCGGTCGTCCCGGCGAAGGACTGGGAGTGGCAGCTTTCGTCCCAATACCAGTCGATCTGACAGCCGCTCGGAGCTCATGTCATGAACGGCAGGTTTCAGGATCGCGCGGGATCAGCTTGAACGGCTGAAATGGGCGCAAAGCTGCCACTTTGAGAATAAGGTAGACCAAACGTTAACCACTAACACAACTCAGCGTGCCCGGAGCTGGTTCAGCCGTCGATGCGTGTTATGTTGCTGGATGCAGGTCCATGTCCTGCCGGCGCACCACGCCGTTCACTGGCGATCGCCAAGGGGTTAGCGGCCCCGAGGCGATCTGACCGCAACGAAGCTTGTAAGGAGCATTCGCCATGGCTGACGCCATTTACGCCGCGCCTCTGCGCGCAATCAATCCCGCATCGGAAACGAAGCTGACCCCGGGCTGGTCCCACGCCGATGCCGATCCGGCCGTCGGCGCGCCGCCCGCTGTCGGTCGCGGTTTCATGACCGCCGGCTCGCCGGACGCACCGAGCCCGTCCGTGGCACAGATCGGCTAGCGCCAGCGCGCGACCGCAGGCCACTTCGTCCGACCGACACCCCACCGACTGATCCCGCGAACGCAGGTCGCCTTGCGCTGCGCCGTCACCCCCTGCGGGTGCTCGCGCCCGCTCGTCCGCTCGCGCCGCGATCAGGCCGTGGTGTCCGTCCCGCTTCGTCCGATTGATCGCGCAGGCCCACCGTGCCTGACGCGCGGAGACATCCCTTGTCCGTACGTATCACCCCCACCGGAGCATCCCCGCTCCAGCGCGTTCCCATGTCCATCGAAGCCCTGGTCGACCGCGAGGTCGAAGCCGTCCGCGCTTCGGTTGCCGCGACGATCTATCCCCCCGATCCGGTGCTCGGCGCCGTCTCGAGAGCAAGCTCGATGGCGCAAGCCTTTGTGCGTCGCCATGGCATGCTCGCGGCGACGGTCCTCGGCCACACGATCGACCGCCTGTCGGCCGGTCGCCTGGAGGTGCTGCACGAGGTCACCGTACCGCTGACGCGCGTGGCGGCCGATCTCGTGTCGGCGAACGCTCGCGAACGTCTCGCCACGATCGACCTGCCGTCCGAAGCGACGTGGACGGGGACGTATCGCCTCGACCTCGTCATCATCAGCGAGGAGCTCGGCATCGCCTGGATCGTCGAAGTCAAACGAGCGAACGCGGCAACGAAAGGCCACCGCCTCAAGGGCATGCTGCGCCAACTCGATATCGCCCGCCTGTCGGCGTTGCCGATCCTTCGCGGCTCCTATCGCATCTCGCGTGTCGAGAGCCTTCTCGTCTCGCTCTACGGCGACTCTTCGTGCCCTGACATTCTCGATCGAAGGTCGCTCGACGCGTTCTTCGGCCTGCCGATCGAAGCCGAGCTCGATCGGTTGGATGCGGTCTATCGGGCGATGGTGGAGCGCGAGCTCGGATCGCGCGTGCGCAGCGATCTCGCGTTGACCGATATTGTCAAAGCGTCCGCCCACCGGGATGTCGGCCGATCGGCTGAGGGTACATCGGCCGGCTTCGGCGAAGATCACGCGGGAGGGGGCGAGACGGAGGTCCTGCCCAGCACGCGGCCGGCCGACCTGTTCCGGGTCCGCCCGATCCTGTCCGAGCCGTTCGAAGAGGCATTCCCCGGACCGTCGATCGGCAACTGGGGAGGGCGCCTGTCATGAGCCGTACTTCGGACGCCGATCCCGCGACGGGAAGCAGCTCGCCTCAGAGCCTTACGCATGACGCGATCGATGCCAGACCCAACACACCCGCCGCACCGTGTTGTTCGATCGGACCGTTCGTCCTGATCGGGGCCGCCATCCGAGCGGCTCGTCGCGGCGCTGACCCGTGCGAGCTGGGGTTGCACCTTCTCGCCCTGCGCCGGTACGACGCGCGCCGTCCGGATGCGGCCGTGCGCCTGACGGCAGACTGGCTTGCGAGGCACCTCACGGGTCTGTTGCCGCTGGTGTCCGGGCAGAGGGGAGGCGACCTCTAATGACGCGCACGACCTCAATGAACGCAGCAACGGTGCACAGCATGGGACAGCCGGATGATCCGGCTGTACCGACGGTCGCTGGCGGCGACGGTCATGTTGGCGATGCCGTTACGGTCGACGCGACGACCCGGTCCGCCATCCCCGACGCCATCCCTGAGGTGGTGCGCTATCGCCGCGACGATCATCGGCGCCTTGCGGTGTCGATGGGGGCCGAGCTCTCCGCCAGCGAGGCAGCCGTTCTCGCCCAGCTCGAAGCGCAGATGGACAATGGCGCGTTGGCCGATCTCGCCGGTCCCGAACGCTGTCTCGTCACCGTGCACCTTGCCGACCCCAAAGGTTGGCGAGATGCGGTCGGGGCGGCGCTGTCCGCGTTCCTACAGACCTATGCGCTGCCCGCCGATCCCGCCACATTCCTGCCGAGCCATTCGTTCTGGAGCGTGCTGCGCCAGACCGAGGTCGACCGCATCCTGTCGCAGACGGGTGACCGCTGGCATGCGGTGACTGGCGCCTTTACGGCGAACCGGGCGGTGGCTGCGATCCTCGACGGCGGCCACGATCCCCTCGATGACCTCGCCGATCTGCGCCTTCGCATCGACGGCTTCGATGCGGACGCGGTGGCGACAGGGCTCTACCACCACTTTGCGGTGCAGGCGGGACCCTTCCAGCCCATGCCGGACGAAGGGGAGGAGAGCAGCGATGGCCGTGACGAGAATGCTGGCCCACGCTCTGCAGGCCGCATCCCGATCGATGACCCGCTGTACCAGCAAGCAAAGGGTATTGCGGAGCGCCTGGCCAGGATCGGGCTGTCGGCCCTGACGCCGGACCTTCTCGATCTCGCCTGCACCAAGGCAGGCCGCATCGAGGTCGCCGAAGCTATCTTGGCACGCGGCCTGTGGTCGGCGTCGCGGCGTGGAACGCCGGCGGGCGGAAGGGAGGGCACTGTTCAGAACCTCGCGCTGGACGAGTTGCCGGCATACGAGGCGGTACGGGGTTGGGCGCAGGCGCTCGCCGACGACATCCGTTCCTTTGCCGCGGGCACGTTGGCTTGGCAGGACGTCGACCCCGGGGCACTTCTCACCGGGCCGCCGGGGACGGGCAAAACGCTCCTGGCGGCGGCAATCGCCAAGAGCGCCGGTGCACGCTTTATCGCGACATCGTTCGCCGACTGGCAGGCCACGGGCGACGGGCATCTCGGCTCGACGCTTCAGGGCATCCGGCGCGCGTTCGAGGAGGCGCGCAGCCAGTCGCCGACGGTTCTGTTCATCGACGAGATCGACTCCGTTCCACAGCGTGACAGCAGCCGGCGTCACGACGGCTACTGGCGGGCGATCGTAAACTCTCTCCTGGAGGAGCTGGACGGGACCGGCGGCCGTGAGGGCCTGATTGTCCTGGCTGCCTGTAACGACGCCGATCACTTGGACCCGGCTCTGGTCCGATCCGGCCGCCTTGATCGCGTTGTCCTCATCGATCTTCCGACGGCTCAGGACCTTTGCGAGATCGTGCGCCATTACCTGCCGATGGTTGGCGAAGCGGAAGTCATGCAGATCGGGCACGCGCTGGCGGGCAGGACGACCGGCGCGGACATCGCTCGCATGGCGCGCGAGGCGCGGCAGCTGGCAAGGCGCGACCGGCGTCCGGTCACCTCTCGTGATGTCCTGCAGGTTGCCATGCCGCCGGACAATCGCTCTCCAGCCCTGCGGCGGCGCATTGCCGTGCACGAGGCGGGCCACGCGGTGGCGCTCTTGTCGATGGGGCTTTGTCCCTCCATCGTATCCATCCTGCCGGGGCCCGAAGGGTCCGGGGGACAGGTCAGGATCGGCTCGATCGGCTCAGGGGAGGGGCTTCTTCGAGATGTCGAGGCCGCGGTCATCGTCGCTTTGGCTGGCCGGGCTGCGGAGGAGATCATCCTCGGCGAGGCTTCTGCAGGAGCCGGTGGTGGGGACCTGTCCGATCTTGCGCAGGCAACACAGCGCCTGGCTCATCTGGAAAGCCAGATGGGTCTGGGCCGCTCGCTCGTTCATCAACAGCAAGTCGATGCGCGGGACATCGATCGGCGTCTCCAGCGCCTCTATGGGGAAGCGCAGATGATCGTGCTGCGGTATCAGGCGGCCGTTCGAGAGATCGCCGACGAGCTTCATACGAAGCGGATATTGAGTGGTGGGGCACTCAGAGTCCTGTTTTATGAAGGGGCTTGAGTGCCACGCTCAGAGCCGTCCGTATCTTATTCAATGCATGACGAGGGCATTGCCAAAGCCAGATCGTCAGTTCGTGTAAACTTCCGACGCACTGATATCGTAAACGGGCCGTTCGTTCGACAGAGCAAAATTTACGAGCGGCATCGGAATCCCAAGGAATGCAGGGCGTATATGCTCACGCATCGGTTCCAGACGCTTTTCGTTATCCAACATTGATCGAAGGCCCCAATACGCAAAATACGCGTGATGCGATCCTTGAGCAGGTATAATACCCCGCCGGCGGCATCGGGCCACAGCAATGGCAGCTTGGGTGACAGTTCGAAAGGATGCGCGGCTCGGGAAGAGCTTCAGAATGTCAATTTCATAACGTGACGCGACTTCTATCGCCAGTAATAAAAATAAGAACGGTTCGTATAGGGCTGCATTTCGAAAACCAATGGCCGCGATCGCTTCGAGGGTAGGTAGCATCTGGTGGGGTCGTTCGCTGATTACGTGAGCGACGCCGGCACTGTAGCGGTTGTTTTCCAGGCAATATTCGACAGACTGACCCTTCAATGGCGACTCGTTTGCCTCTTGGCGCATCAACTTGTGTCCATCGTGGACTGTCTTCGCGAGCGCGCGCATTTGAGCGAGTACGATCAAAATTACCAATTCTCGCTGCACATTGGGATCCGGCTCTCTTTCAAGCAGCGAGACCGTTTCCTCCGTCAACAGATCTCGCATATTGCTTGGTCTGAGCGGTTGCGGGACGCGAATCTCCTTTTCAGCGTCGGCAGGATCGCTGAAAAGTCGTTGGAATTTCGTTCGTCCCTCTTGCGCGAGTCGCTTCAAATGTTCCCCGATCTGACCATCTCGATCGGCATCAGGACCGGTCTTCGCGTAAAGTTGTAATGCGGGTTCGATATGCCGTGCGAGCGCGTCGCGAATAGCCGGGCCGTCGCGCTTCGGCTTGCCTCCGGCCCGTTGAACGAGGATTGTCATCGTTCGATCGAGCTGCATCGCAAACGCGCTGTGTAAATCTTCTTCAACCGAATCCGCACGGGGAGACCGATAGGGTGGAAGCGGGTCAGTCGTTGAAGCCGCGGATAAGCCACCGAGGCTGACAAGATACTGGCCGCGCTCGACGAGGACCTCACGCGATGCTGCGCCATGCCCTGTGGAGAGGGCACCTTTTGCAAAGAGATCATCGCTTGGCTCAAAGGTGGCTTCGCGGGACGCGGCCGAAGTCCAGAAGGCCTCGATAACTGCGGTCTGATTGGCGAAGGCCTGCAGAACTTCGGCCCGAAACCTCATCATATCCGCGATGGGCGGTACGTCAGGCGACGCTTTGCGATACAAGAATTGCAGTGGACGCAAGGTGGTCTCCAAGTCGGGAGTGGCTAGAGCGGTCGCTCGTGCGACAAGCCGTAGCTCCTGGATGCAGTCACCGTCGCCGATTCGGGTTTAGGAAAAAAGGGGGACTCCGCGAATGGCAGGGTCAGCCTGTCAAGGAAGCGTCATCAAGGGTGCTGCTACCGAAAAACGATGTTCCCCGCGGCCATTAGGCCGCGAGGAACTGCTTCAGTCGGTCGATGATGTTTGAAATTTGCGACGCTAGTGGATGATCACGTCGCCAGCGCTTCACAGCTTCACCTCGAACGAGCTGATCGCGTTCTATCAGCCATTCAATGAACGTACTGCGATCGGCGTGGACAGATGCTTGAAGGAGAGCTAGCAGCAGTTCCTGTTCCGAGCGTGCGGCGATAAAACGTTCGTGTGCAGATGCCCGCTCCTTGCGGAATGCTTGACGATGTAGGTTAGGTCGAGACGGTGTTCTCTCCGGGAAACGGCAGGCGATCGAATTGCCTCCGGAGCGCGTCCTGCCATGTCACGAGTTCGCTCCAGATACCCCTTGCCAGAGCGCGGGAGGTGCCAGCCTCCATAAGGCGCGCGGTTGCCTCATGCAGTGACAGCTGCGCCAGACGGTATGGCGACTGTCCGGTCCGCTCGACGGCCGCCAAGGCTCGCGGCAGGAGTCTTGGATGCTTGATCAGAAGGCGATCTCCTTCGATCGCCTTTCCCAAGCGCTGGTGCTCTTTGGAAAGATCTTCGACACGATCTCCCGTCTCAGCAAGAACAGGAACAATCACGGCATCTGGCAAGACGAGCGTCGCGCGCTTGATCGAGCGCGTCGCGAGCAGCATGGCATCGTGCTCAAGGAGGAACGGGGTGAACACTGCGACCTTGTAGCCGCTTTCGGATGCAGCACCCGCGATATCAAGTTTCAACAGAGTTTCGAGAACGCGCGCATCGACGCTCCCAGCGACATCGACGGCGATGATAGGCGAGCGTCGATCCAGGATCTGGTCGATCAGCGGGGATAGGGCCTCGACGTCGGCAAGGTCGTCGTGTCGTACCGCTTCAATGTCCGGCAGCTGGATGGTCGTGACGCGATCCGGGAACAGCGCGCGCAACCGCGTCTGGTCGTCGATCTCGTAGATCAGGAAGTCGCTGACCAATGCCGAAAGATAATCAAGGAATGCGATCAGCGTCGAGCTTTTTCGCACGCCCCCCTTCTCGCTAATAAATAGGAAAATCCACATCGCGGGTTCCATTTAAACATCTCCATCTCGGTTGAGTTTGCGCATGAGGGCAAGGCGTTCCCCCTGCGCTTCAGAGCCAAGCCCAATGCGATCGGAAGATCGGTCATTTAAGTCCAGAACTTTGCTGGGATGGGGTTTGGGAACGGCCGTCGAGCTTCGATCGTCCCTTCTTACAGCGGCCAAATCCATCGCCGCAGGGGAGTTCTCTGCAAGCAGTGAACGGTTAGAGACGCGCTTCCAGAGTTTACGAAGTGTCGCATCTGATATCGGATGGCGTCCATGTCGCAACAGCTCTTCCGACAACGCAGTATTTATGCGTGACCATGGCTCGCTATCTCGCCGAGCTTCATCGAGAAGCGGTTTCAAGCGAGCAACGAGATCCGTCATCCGTCGTGGTCCTAAAGAACCTTCCAGATGGATCTCGACGGCGGTTGCCAGTCGCTTGGCATACGGGGTTAGGTCGCGCATGCGGAAGGTCTACGAAGGCCGTATGGGCGGATCGGTGAGATAAGTCGCGATCACCCGATGAAGGGTCGCTGAGCTGCACGTCGACTTATTTCACCGATCCGAGCGCAGCTTGCCGACATCCTTTCGGCATGACGAACCGGTCACCAACCTTTGCTCCCAAAAGAGACGTAGCGCATGCGCAGCCGGGCGATGAGGAGCTGCGCCTTCTGGCACGGATGTGGACCGAGTTCTGCTCGATCGAGTCGCGAACAAAGAAGGCCGCGCTAGCTAACAGTGAAGGAAACAAGGAAGAAGAAGCTTGATGCGTGCCGTCGCCTACATCCGTGTCTCGACCCGTCGTCAAGCCAATGAGGGGGTCAGTCTTGATGTCCAACGTGACCGCATCAGCGACTTCGTCGCTGGCAATGGCTGGACGCTCTACGAGACGTATATCGATCGCGGGGCTTCGGCACGTGATGGCGGCAGGCCAGAGTTCCAGAGAATGCTGTCCGATGCAGCTGCCCGGCCATCTCCCTTTGATGTCATTGTTGTCTACGACCGAAGCAGATTCTATCGCAACGCTGCCCAAGCCGAAACGACAATCCGCGATCTGCGACGCAACGCAGTCCAGGTTTACTCTGTCACCCAGCCGAACGGCAGCGATGAAGCGAGCGACATGATCCGGCAGATCATTGCCGTGGTTGACGAGAACGCTAGCCGAGAAAATGCAAAGCGCGTCCGCGCGACAATGTGTGAAAATGCCACTCAGGGCTTCTGGAACGGTGCCGTTCCGCCTTACGGTTTCACGACGACGATCGTTGAACGGCGCGGCAAGAAGGAGAAGAAGAAGCTCGTCATTGACGAGGTTGAGAGCGACGTCGTCGAACGCATCTTCCGACTGGCTGAAGAAGGTCATGAACGTTCGGGACCGATGGGTGTCAAAGCCATCGTGAATCATTTGAACGAGCGGGGGTACCGTACCAGACGCGATAAGCGATGGCACATCGGACCTTTGCACGCGATGCTGACGAACACCGCCTATCGTGGCGAGTATCGCTACAACACCACGGACTCTAACACGGGGCTACCACGGCCTGAGCACGAGCATATCAAAGTCGCTTGCCCGGCGATTATCGAGGCAAGGCAGTTCGAAGCCGTGCAGGCCCTGTTGCGAAGCCGGAACCCGAAAATCGCCGCACCGCAAGTCGTTGCAGGTCCCATTCTCCTCACGGGTCTTCTGTCGTGTGCAAAGTGTGAGTCAGCCCTCACCATGCGAACCGGTAAATCCGGTCAGTATCGCTACTACGCCTGCGCCAACCGGCAGGCCCGTGGCGCAACCGCCTGTGCGGGGTGCTCGCATCGGATGGAAAAAATCGACCACGCTGTCACGGAGGCGTTGGTCACTCATGCCTTCCAACCGGATCGCCTCGCCAACATTCTTGAGTCCATAGAGACCGAACGCCTTACCAGGGAGGCTGACTCCACTGAGCTTCTTCGCTTTGAAACCGAACTCGCCGATGCGAGGATGAGAGTTGATCGACTAATGGGGTTGGCTGAACGTGGTATAGCCGATCTGGATGATCCAGAATTTGCCGAGCGTATGCGGAGCGCGCAGCGCGACCGGAATATCGCTCTTGCTGGTGTGGACCGTATCCGACGGCGAATTGGCTCTCAGGTTGAGATTACACCGGAGCGCGTCGTTGCCTTCGCCAACTTCATGCGAGATCGCATTCGCAACGGCGACGTGCCGTTTCGTAAAAGCTATCTACGATCCGTCGTTGACCGCGTGATCGTGGATGATGAGAGGCTGATCATAACTGGTTGGAAAAACGTTCTGCGTGAGCAGGTTATGATCGATGATAGGAAGGACACCAAAGTGCCCATTGGTATTCAGGAATGGCGCACCCGACAGGATTCGAACCTGTGACCTCTGCCTTCGGAGGGCAGCACTCTATCCAGCTGAGCTACGGGTGCGTGCCGCAAGAAGCGGCGGACGTCGTGACAGGCACGTCGCCCTGCCGTTCTCGTACAGGATCGCGGGGCGGGAGGCAAGGCGAGGGAGGGACCGCCGGTCCGCGAGGTCGCGAACAGATCGGAGATCGCGGACGTCGCCGGACTTCGCACGCAGCCGACCCGGTCGTCGCCTCTCTCAGGCGCAGTCGTCGCGTCCCGAACCGTCGGCCGGCTCGATCTGGACGCGGGTATGGCCGGCGTCGATGAAGCCGAGACGCTGCGCGGCGCCCTTGGACAGGTCGATCATGCGCCCTTTCACGAAGGGGCCGCGGTCGTTGATCCGAACCACGACGGAGCGCTGGTTGCGAAGATTGGTGACCTTGACCTTGCTGCCGAGCGGCAGGGTCTTGTGGGCCGCCGTCATGGCCATCGGGTTCATGCGTTCACCGGACGCGGTGCGTGAGGTGAGGGCATACCATGAAGCGCCGCCGCAGGTGGTCTTGCCGCCAGCCGCCTCCGCGGGAAGGGAGGTCAGCATTGCGGCACCTGCCAGGGCTGCCGCCGTCAGGGTCTTTGCGATCAATCGTTCGGTCCTTGCACCGTTTCATACGGACGTGAACCGAGATCTCTGATTTCGTTATGGAAATCCCCTCGTGGCCCCCGCCGCTCGACGGTGGAGGGGTGTCGGCCGGAAGAGGCCAAAACGTGGCGGTTCCATCACGATAGGTAACTTGGTATTTCAGTAAGCCGGCTTATCGTGATGTAACCTCTGAGCTAGACCGGTTTTAAGGCAGCGAGCCCTTCACGAAATGTCGGAAAAATTATCCTATATCCCGCTTGTTTGAGGCGGTAATTCGCGACGCGCTTGTTCTCGCCATAGAACGAACGTGCCATCGGGGTCAGGTCCGCGCTCGCAAAATCGATCTCTTCAGGCACCTCGAAACCGCCCAGCAGCGCTGCGTGGGCGACCACGTCCTGGGGTGGTGCGGGCTCGTCGTCCGTCACGTTGAAGACGCCCCCGATCTCGCGGGTCGCAAGGTGCGCGGTCGCGCCCGCGATGTCGTCGACATGAATGCGATTGAAGACCTGACCGGGTTTCACCAGTCGCCGAGCCGTGCCCGCGCGCAACTTGTCGAAGGGACTGCGCCCCGGCCCGTAGATGCCGGAGAGCCGCAGGATGGCGAGAGGCACACCGCGCGCGCGCGCGAAGTCCGCCCAGGCGCGCTCGGCATCCAGTCGCTCGCGCGAGCGCCGGGAGACCGGAGCGGGGATCGTGTCCTCGTTCACCCATGCACCGCCGTGGTCGCCGTAGACGCCGACGGTCGACAGATACCCGATCCATCGCAGGGCCGGGGCGCCGTGCCGCAGAAGATCGTCGCAGTGGCGCAGAACCGGATCGCCGTCCTCGCCCGGCGCGATCGAGACGAGAAGATGCGTCGTCTCGCGGATCGGGGCCGCAAGGCCTTCGGCCGGTTGCGTGCCGTCGAAGAGCACCGGATTCCAGCCATGGGCGGCAAGGCGCTCCGCCTTCTCGCGGGAACGGGTTGTCGCGCCGGCAATCTCGCCCGGCGGGCGAGTGCGCAAGAATGCGGTGGCCGAATAGCCGCATCCGAAGACGAAGAAGCGCCGGGCGGCGATGCCGGGCGAGCCCGGCGGCATCTCATCGGCCGGCATCATCCCGATCCCTCTCCGCCAGGCGGATGCGCCCGATCTCCAGTTCGTCGATCCTCAAGCGGCGCACGCGGGCACGACCGACGGCGAGTGCCCCGATCGACAGCGCTCCGATGGCCATGGCACCCAGCGCCAGGGCCCCGATCGCCAGAGCGCCGACGGCGGATGCGCCCCTCGCCGATACGCCTTGCGCCGAAGCGCCGACGGCGCGGACGCCCCGGATGTCCCCTTCCGGCAGCGCCCTCGGCAAGCGACGCTGAGACTGCGCCCCCTCCGATCCGCCCGGTCCCTCACTCGTCGATCGCATGCCATTCGCTCCTGACGTCGTCGTTCCCCTCGTTATGGAGGGCAAGGGCACGCGTCGCCAGGGCTTCTTCTCGCGCCAACGCCGCGAAGGCCCAGACCGCCATCGCCCGCACGACGGGGGACGCGTCCTCGAGGCGGCGTCGCACGGCCTCCAGAAGCGCGGGGTCGCACGAATTGCCTGCCGCGATGAGGCAGTTGGAGACGAACTTGTCGCGACCGATCCGCTTCACCGGAGAGCCGGAGAAGAGGGCGCGGAAGGCGGCGTCGTCGAGTTCTAGGAGATCGGCGAGCCTTGGCGCGCGCAGAGCGTCGCGCGCCTGTAGCTTGGCCTCGCGCGCGTTCGTTGCGAACTTGTTCCAGGGGCAGACCGCGAGGCAATCGTCGCAGCCGTAGATCCGGTTGCCCATGAGGGGTCGCAGATCCCTCGGCACCGGGGCGCGGGTCTCGATGGTGAGATAGGAGATGCAGCGCCGGGCATCGATCCGGTAGGGCTCCGGGAAGGCACCGGTCGGGCAAGCGTCCTGGCAGGCGCGACAGGAGCCGCAGCGATCCGCGGCCGGCTCGTCGACTTCGAGGGGGATCGTCGTCACCACCGAGCCGAGAAACAGCCAGGAGCCGAAGTGACGGCTGACGAGATTGGTGTGCTTGCCCTGCCAGCCGAGGCCGGCGGCTTCGCCCAGCGGCTTCTCCATCAAGGGTGCGGTGTCGACGAAGACCTTGGCGTCGTGCGGCCGGCCGTCCGCACGGGTGCCGGCGCGGGCGACGAGCCGGCCGGCCAGTTCCTTGAGCTTGCCCTTGATGACGTCGTGATAGTCTCGGTGCCGGGCATAGACCGAGATCGCACCGCGATCCCGGCGCTCGAGGATCCCCAGCGGATCCTCGTCCGGACCATAGTTCAAGCCGAGGACAACGACGGCACGCGCGTCCGGCCAGAGCGCCGTGACCGAGCGGCGCCGCTCGGACGTTTCGGGCAGCCAGTCCATGGTGCCGTGGTAGCCGGCCGCGACGAAGGCGTCGAGGCGCTCGCCTGCCAGCGCGTTCTCGGCGGCCGGCGCGACGCCGATCGCGTCGAAGCCGAGACGGTGCGCATCGGCCATCAGGAAACGGCGCAGCGCGGCGGGGGAAAAGGCATCGGCCATGGCCGAACTTTAGCAGAGCCCGCCGCTGCGATCGACCGTGACGCGGGAGGGGACCGCGTGCGGCGCCCGGCGGATCAGAAGTCGAGCTCGGCGTAGTGCGCCGCCGGCGGCACGCCGCGCACCCGTTCGGCAAGGAACGGACGGAACGACGGACGCGACTTGATGCGCATGTACCATTCCTTGGCGGCCGGCTCCTCGTCCCAGGCGACCTCGCCGAGATAGTCGAGAATGGAGACGGCGGCAGCCGCCGCGAAGTCGGCATAGGAGAGGCGCGAGCCGGACAGCCAGTTTCGGCTTTCGGCGAGCCACCCGATATAGCGCATGTGGTTCTTCAGGTTGGCCCGCGCGGCCCGGATGGCCGAGGCATCGGGAGCCCCGCCGCCCTCGTTGGAGCGCATCTCGCGCTTGAACACCCGCTCGCGCACGAGATAGCGCGTCACTTCCGCGTCCATCTTGCCGAGGAACCATTCCACCAGGCGCCGGATCTCGGCCCGCTCGGCCGGCTTTTCGGCCAGAAGCCGCTTCTCGCGCTGGAAGGCGCCGCGCGTCTCGTCGAGATATTCGGCCACCACCGTTCCGCCGACGATCGCCACGCTCCGGTCCTCCATGAGGATCGGCAGCGTGGCCGCCGGGTTCAGCGCCAGGAATTCGGGGCGCCGTTCCCACGGACGCTCCTCCACCAGTTCGGCCCGCTCGCCGTATTCCCCGAGAACCAGCCGCACGAAACGGGAGGCGGCGGACATGGGATGGTGGTGCAGGATGAGCATGGAGGACGAAAACTTGTACTCTCGAAGATGGACCGGACGTCCGCTGCCACAAAGGTTGAGGCGACCTTAGGGGCAGATGGTTGGCGGATCGTGAACGCGAGGGTGTCGCGCCGCAATCCCTGGATCCGGCACATAAGCCGATCGGGGCGAACAGCAAGCAGCAGGACGGACGGGGCGGGGACGATGCACCCGTCCGGCGAAAGCTTCGCCGTTCAGAGTGCGGTGCGGCAAAGGCCTTGACCCCGGGCTTGTCGGCGCGGCATTCCCCCTCGACGTGTCAACATGCGGGATTCCCGATGGACAGCCTCCAGCTCTTCGACGCCTTCCTGCTCGGCCTGATCGAAGGCTTGACGGAATTCATCCCGGTCTCCTCGACGGGGCACCTCATCCTCGCCGGACAGCTCCTCGGCTTCCATTCCACCGGCAACACGTTCGAGGTCCTGATCCAGCTCGGCGCGGTTCTCGCCGTCTTGTCGGTCTATTTCGGCAAGCTGTGGCATCTCGTGGTGACCCTGCCGTCGGATGCGAAGAGCCGGCGCTTCGTCGGCGGCATCCTTCTCGCCTTCCTGCCCGCCGCCGTGATCGGGGCGCTGGCGCACGACTTCATCAAGACCGTCCTGTTTGAGACGCCGATGGTGATCTGCGTGGCGCTTCTGATCGGTGGGCTGATCCTTCTGGCGATCGACCGCATGCCGCTGCGCGCGCGCTACCACGACATCCAGGACTATCCGCTCTCGCTCTGCTTCAAGATCGGACTGATCCAGTGCCTGGCGATGATCCCCGGCACCTCGCGTTCGGGCGCGACGATCGCCGGCGCGCTGCTGCTCGGCACCGACAAGCGCTCGGCGGCCGAATTCTCCTTCTTTCTCGCCATGCCGACGATGGCCGGCGCCTTCGCCTACGACCTCTACAAGAACTGGTCGCTCCTCTCGACGGACGATGCGGCGATGATCGGCGTCGGCTTCCTGATGGCCTTCCTGTCGGCGCTGGTGGTGGTGCGCTCGCTGCTCGGCTTCGTCTCGAGATACGGCTTCGCCCCGTTCGCCTGGTGGCGCATCACCGTCGGCGCGATCGGCATCGGCGTTCTTCTGGCCTATCGCTGACCCCCACGAACTCCCATGAAAAAAGGGCGCCCGAAGCGCCCTTTTTTCATGGTCCCGCTGGATCAGGCCTTGGCGACCCCGTCGTCGCCGGGAAGGCTCTCGTCCTCGGCCGGCCGGTCGTCGTGCGGCTGAGGCTTGGTGAACTGTCCCTGCGGGCGGAAGCGCACAAGGTAGGTCGGCAGCACGGCTTCCAGCGTACGCGGGGCGATGCCGAAGGCCTCGAAGGTGCGCCCCTCGGTCCTTGCCGCCTCCGAGACCACGTTGTCGATCTGCAGCTGGACGACCTGGTCGGTCGTCAGCGGCGCGCCGGGCAGCGCCTTCATCCAGCCCGCCATCCATGAGGCGACACCGACGGGGATCGAGACGAAGCGGCCGCGCCGTTCGATCACCCGGAGCATTTCCTCCATCATCTCGCGGAAGCTCATCGCCTCCGGCCCGCCGAGCTCATACACGCGCCCGCCCGCCACCTCGCCGTCGACGGCGGCTGCCACCGCGCGCGCCACGTCGTTGACGAAGACCGGCTGAAACCGCGTGGCTCCGCCGCCGATGAGCGGCAGGAAGGGCGACAGCCGCGCCATGTTGGCGAAGCGGTTGAAGAACTGGTCCTCGGCGCCGAACACGATGGAAGGGCGCAGGATCACGGCGTCCGGGACGGCGTGGAGGACGCGCGCCTCGCCGTCCGCCTTCGTGCGGGCATAGCGCGAGGGCGAGTTGGCGTCGGCGCCGATCGCCGACACGTGGACGAGACCGACGCCCGCCTTTGCGGCGGCTGCGGCGACATGGCCCGCTCCCTCGGCCTGCAGAGACGAAAACGTCTGCCGGCCGCCCTCGTTCAGGATGCCGACGAGGTTGACCGCATGGTCCGACCCTTCCAGGGCCCGTTCCACCGACCAGGGATGGCGCAGGTTGGCCTGGATCGCCTGGATCTGGCCGAGGCGCCCGGCGATCTGCAGGTGGTAGGCGAGATCGGGCCGCCGGCAGGCGACGCGAATGCGGTGGCCCCGCTGGGCCAGGGCATGCACGACGTAGCGGCCGAGGAAGCCCGAGCCTCCGAACACCGTGACCTGCTTCCTGGTATCGACCTTCATCTGGCAAAATCCCCGTCCGGACCTGGCGCGGGCTCGCGCGCATCCGCATCATCTGTCGTGCTTCGCTTTAACTGCAATCGCGCGGAGCGAAAAGCCCGCCACACCGCCGCATGGGCGCTCGGAGACCCCGGTGGCGCATTTTCTCGCCAAGCCGATTGACAGGGGCGCATCGGAATTCTAATCACCTCGCCAGTGCCCAGGTGGCGGAATTGGTAGACGCGCACGGTTCAGGTCCGTGTGCCGCGAGGCGTGAAGGTTCGAGTCCTTTCCTGGGCACCAATTCCCCTGATTGTTCAGGGAAGCCCGAGACTTAAGCGATGCAACGGAGCGGGTGTGCGGCCTGTACAGCGGGTCTGTGCAACATGCCCGTTGCGCTGGTCCGTCCGGTGAAACATCCTCGTACCACCAAGCAGCAAGTCATCAAGCGCAGACCGGCCGACGCGATGGGACGCGCGGGGAGTAAGGTGGGTGGTGCCGTGGCGCCTGCTGGCGAAATCGTCCGTGAGGTCGTGGAAGTGGTCGAAGACGATTCCGGCAAGCCCGACATATCGATGCGGATCGAGACCGCGAACATTGCTGCGATCCAAGTGACCTTTGGCCGGTTCGCGCTCACGATCTGGGACGACGACGCGATCCAGCAGAAGAACATGGAATAGGCAGGTCGGACGCCAAGACGTGTCCGCTGGTGATATGATCGAGGGTTTCGTAAAGGACAGGAGCGCCGGTGTTCGAGCTCTCCATCCCTGAAGGCGCAATCTGAGGTTTCCACGGTGTCGGAGACCGCCGCTCCCCCGATTGGGATACCTTTCAGGCAACCGGCGTACGGCGTTCATGGAAGACTTTGCGGCGATGGGTACGAGCTTCGTCCCCCCGCTCCCAAATTCCCGACGCTCTCGCCCAGCTGCTCGAGCCGCTTTCGTTCGGTCGGGCGCCGATGACGCTCTATGAGCCAGTTTGAGCCGGGAGCCGCGCCGTCCTGATGACGCGCTTGAGTTCGTGGGCCGCTTGGCTTTCGGGATCGCCCAGCGCCCTCACCGCGGTCATGTGGTCGTCTCCCGCAAGCACCCGGAACTCCTGCCGGACGTTGCGCATGGCCAGCTCGTCGGCCAGCCGTCCTGCCTGTTCGTGAAAGGGGCGAGTTTCGCGCTCCCCGACCAGGATCGTCACGTGCGTCCCCGCACCGATGTTCGCACGGAGCGGTGACCAGCGGCCGACCTCCTCGTCGGTGAGGCCGATGAGATCATGGAGAAACGACGCCTGGAGAGGGGCCAGATCGTAGATCCCGCTGAGAAGGAGCGCGGACCTCACGGATCGATCGGGAAAACCCGCGTCGAGAAGCCAGCAGCACAGATGTGCGCCCGCCGAATGGCCGCTGACGGAAAGCGCCCTCGGATCACCTCCGTAGCCCTCGATGTTGGCGGCGACCCATCGCACGGCGCGCCGCACCTGATCGACGATGTGCTCCAGGCGCACGCGAGGCATCAGGGAATAGTCGATCACCACGGCGATCGCACCCTCGGACAGGACGGTCTCGGCGACGAAGGAGAAGTCCTCCTTGGCAAACATCCGCCAATAGCCGCCGTGGACGAAGACGTGGACCGGCGCGGGGACGCCGTGCGCCGGCGGCAGGAGAAGGTCGAGCGTCTCGTCCGGTCCGGGGCCATAGGCGACATCCCGGACGCAGCGATGGCGAGCGCGGGTCGCCGCGCTCCGCTCCGCATAGTCCCGGACGATGGCGTCGAAATCCGGGACGTGGTCCCGCGTGCGAAACGGATCCTTGGTCACGGCGATCAGAACGACACGGCGATGTACTTGGGCTCGAGATAGTCGAGGACGCCGTGATGTCCGCCTTCGCGACCCAGTCCGCTCTGCTTGACGCCGCCGAAGGGGGCGGCCGGATCGGAGACGAGGCCGCGGTTGATCGCGACCATGCCGGACTCGATCCGCCGCGCCACACCCAGACCCCGCTGGAGATCGCGGGTGAAGATGTAGCTCGCCAGACCATACTCGGTGTCATTGGCGGCCCCGACCGCTTCGTCCTCCGTCTCGAAGCGGCGGAGAGCGGCAACGGGACCGAAGATCTCCTCGTGCATCAGCATGGCGTCCGCCGACACGTCGCCGAGGACGGTCGGCGGGTAGAAGTAGCCCAGGCCAGCTAGCGCCGCGCCGCCATGCAGAACCCTTGCACCACGGCTGGTCGCGTCGGCGACGAGGCGTTCGATCTTCTCGACCGCCTTCCGCGTGATCATCGGGCCGCACTGCGTGGCGGGATCGCTGCCGGGACCGACCCGCATGGCCGCCATACGGGCCACGAGACCCGCGGCGAAGCGGTCGTAGATGCCGCTCTGGACATAGAATCTGTTGGCTGCCGTGCAGGCTTCGCCGGCGTTGCGCATCTTGGCGATCATCGCGCCGTCGAGCGCCGCCTCGAGGTCGGCATCGTCGAACACGATGAAGGGGGCGTTGCCGCCGAGTTCCATCGCGCAGCTCACCACGCTGCGGGCGGCCTGCGCCAGAAGTGTCCGGCCGACGCCGGTGGAGCCCGTGAAGGACAGCTTGCGCACCCGCGGGTCGTCCAGCATCGCGGCCGTGACGGCGCCGGGATCGGACGTCGTGACGACGTTGACGACCCCGTCGGGGACGCCGGCGTCGCGGTAGAGATCCGCGAGCGCGTACGCGGTCAGCGGCGTTTCGCTCGCCGGTTTCAGAACGACCGTGCAGCCCGCGGCGAGCGCCGGGGCGATCTTGCGGGTCGCCATGGCGGCCGGAAAGTTCCACGGCGTCACGAGAACCGCGATGCCGATCGGCGCGTAGTCGACGAGGAGGCGGTTGGCGCCGGACGGCGCGGTGCCGAGATCGCCGGTGATGCGCACGGCTTCCTCCGCGTTCCAGCGGAAGAACTCGGCCGCGTAGGCGACCTCGCCCCTGGCGTCGGTCAGCGCCTTGCCGTTTTCGAGCGAGATGAGGGCGGCGAGCATGTCCGCCCGTTCCACCATCAGCTCGAAGCAGCGACGCAGGATCTCGGAGCGCTCGCGCGGCGGCTTGGCGCGCCACGCGGGCGCTGCCCGATCGGCGGCCTCGACCGCGGCAAGGGCTTCCGCGACGCCGGCGTCGGCGACCTCAGCGAGAGCGCGTTCGGTGGACGGATCGACCACGGCGATGCGGGCGACAGTCCGCCGCCATTCGCCGTCGATGAACAGCCCCTTTGCGAACGCGGTGCAGTCGAGGTCGGCGGGAGGATCGGCGACGGGCCGGGAGGGGATGGCGTTCATGATCGGATCCTTGGATGCTAAGTTCAGTCGACGGCCCGTCGATCGCCTTCGAAGGCGGCGGCCACGAGCCGCTTCATCGCTGCGAGATCGACAGGGCGCGGATTGTTCTTGATGAGGCGCTCGATGCCGAGTGCCTGCTCGGCCGTCCAGTCCCGGCGATCGGCGGCAAGTCCGAGGGCGCTCAGGGACGGCGGGATTCCGATGGCCGACAGGAGCGAGGCGATCCGGTCGATGACGCGGTCGGCCAGCGCGTCTTGCGTCGATCCCGGTGCTTCCAGGCCCATGGCGGCTGCGATCCGGGCGAGTTCCGGCAGGCAGCTCGAGCGGTTGAACGTCATCACGAAGGGAAGAAGCGTCGCGACCCCGAGGCCGTGAGCCGTGTGGGTGAGGGCGCCGATCGGATACTGGATCGCGTGGGCGGCGGCCGTGCCGGCCGTTCCGAAGGCGCAGCCGGCCGCGAGGGCGCCCATCATCACATCGGCCCGGGCGTCCGCGTCGCCGCCGTCCCGGCAGGCGCGCTCCAGGCTTCGCGTGAGGAGCTCGATCGCCAGTAGAGCGAAGTGGTCGGTGAGCGCGCTCTTGCCGACGAAGACGTGTTCCTGGGCCAGATCCGGTGTCGGATCGCGGCGCTTGGCCATGAAGGCCTCGACCGCATGGGTCAGGGCGTCGGCGCCTGCGATCGCGGTCAGGAGAGGCGGGCAGCTCGCGGTCAGTTCGGGGTCGCAGATCGCGGCCTGCGGGACGAGATAGGGACTGGAAATGCCGACCTTGAGGAGGCGGTCGGGGTCCGACAGGACGGCGACCGGCGTGACCTCCGATCCGGTTCCGGCGGTCGTGGGGACCGCCACGAGCGGCAGGACCGGTCCGGGCACCTTGCGCTCGCCGTAGTAGTCGGCCGGCGTGCCGCCATGCGCGAGGAGAAGCGCCGTGCACTTGGCGAGGTCGAGGCAGCTTCCACCGCCGATCCCGATCACGACATCGGGCGCGAAGTCGCGCGCGGCGTCCGCGCTCGCCGAGGCGCTGTCCCGCGGCACGTCGGGAAGCACGCTGTCGTCGACCCGGACCGCGAGCCCATGGGCTTCCAGGTCCGCCACCATCGTCCGGAAATCGGCCGAGCCGCTCAGGCGCGCGTCGGTGCATACGAGCGCCCGCGAGCCGAGCCGGCCGGCGACCGTGCCGAGGGCGGCGCGCTGACCGTTGCCGAAGAGAATCTCGCGCGGGAGCCTGAGGGCGGCAAAGAGCGACATGGATGCGGTGTCCTTTTCGGTTACGCGGGATGACCCGCGAGCGAGGTGAGTTGGTTCCAGACGGCGTCGGCAACGTCGATGCCGCGCGCGAGGGCTTGGCGGCGGCGGGCGCGCGATCCATCGCCGGGAACGCTGATGGGAACGGAAGGCGACGCCGAAGGGCTCGATCGCAGGGCGTCGAGGTAGGCCGCCACGGCCCGGCCCGATCCGCCCAAGGGATCGATGAGAAGGAAGACGTCTCCCTTGTTGCAGGGGTGCTCGGCGTCGAGCGTGCCGCGCACATCCGGCGCGAAGTCGGAGCCGGCAAGGCTCGCGACCAGGAGTTCGAAGGCCAGACCGAGGCCGTAGCCTTTCGCGCCTCCGAAGGGGGCAAGGGATCCCCGCATCGCCTCGTCGGGGTCGGCTGTCGGCTCGCCATCCGCGTTGCGTGCCCAGTCCTCGGGGATGGCTCGACCCCTTAGGGCAAAGTCGTGAACCTTGCCCATCGACACCATGCTGGTCGCAAGGTCGAGGACGAAGGGCTCACCCCCGGCCACCGGTACGCCGATCGCGACCGGGTTTGTCCCGAGCATCGCCCGCCGCCCGCCGAAGGGGTGGACGAGAGCCTCGCTGGTGGACAGGACGATCCCGACGAGGCCGAGGGCCGCAATGCGCTCCGCATACCAGGCGAGCATCCCGAGATGGTTGCTGTTGCGCACGGCTGCGAGGGCGATCCCATCGCGCCGAGCCACGGGGGCGAGAGCCTCGATCGCCGCCGCTCCGACGACGGGACCGAGGCCCCTGCAGCCGTCGACGCTCAAGAAGCCGGGACGCCGCCAGACGTGCGCGCCGGTGGCGTGGGGATCGGCAAGACCCGAACGAATTCGCCGAACCATCCTGGGCAGGCGCTGAAGTCCGTGGGAGGCCAGGCCGCGCAACTCGGCTTCGAGCAGGGTGTCGGCCTGGAGCCGTGCCGTTGCGGATGAGGCGCCGCAGCCTTCGAGGATGGCGTGGACGAGAGGCTTGACGTCGGCGAAGGGAACCAGCAATCGTGCCTCATCGGATCGTATAGGATATCTGATTGAATATCTCCGAGCATCGTGCTAGCAATCGGTGATTGTCAAGAGGTGAACATGCGCAGCACGACCATTCCGGCAGCTCGATCGACCGACGGGTTCACCGTGCAGCGGCCCGCGAGCCTTGCGAACGACGTCTACGAGGCGATCTACGCCCAGCTCATGTCGCTGAAGATCAACCCCGGCGCTCGGATCACCGTCGACACGCTGGCCCGGGAATTCAGCGTTTCCCAGACGCCGGTCCGCGAGGCCCTCGGACGTCTCGAAGGCGAGGGGCTCGTCATCAAGACCCATCTCGTCGGCTACAGCGCCGCGCCGCAGATCACCCGGCGGCGGTTCGAGGAACTTTACGAGCTGCGCCTGCGGCTCGAGCCCTACGCGGCGGGGCGCGCTGCGGCCAAGATGACGTCCGAGGCGCTCGACGCGCTGACCGAGGCGGCCGGCGTCATGGCGCGGCGCAACGGCGGCGCGGACGAGCGGGTCCGCTACTCGCAATTCGCCCGGCAGGACGCCGAGTTCCACGACCTGATCGTCGCACTGGCGGGCAACGAACTGATCCGCGAATCCCTCGCCCACCTCCACACGCACTTCCACATCTTCCGGCTGATGTTCCACGCGCGTGTCACGGAAGAGGCGCTGGAGGAGCACGAGCGGATCTTGGAGGCCTTCGCCGCCAGGGATTCCGGTGCGGCCGAGCAAGCCATGGCGGACCATATCGAGCGCTCCCGCGATCGGCTGCTGCCGGCCTTCGAGGGCGAGGCATGAGCTGCGCGGCACCGCTGGAGCGGACTGCCCCCGATGTTGGGGCGCCCGTCCTTTCGGTGCGCGGCATCGGAAAGGTCTATGGCGCCAACACCGTTCTGGCGGGCGTCGATCTCGATATCCGGGCCGGCGAAATCCATGCGGTCATCGGCGAGAACGGCGCCGGCAAATCGACCTTCATGAAGATCCTGTCCGGCCACGTCGCGCCGACGCACGGGGACATGACGCTCATGGGCCGTCCCGTCGCCTTTCGCGATCCCGTGGAGGCGGAGGCGGCCGGCGTCGTCCTCGTCCACCAGGAGATTCTTCTGGCCGACGACCTGACGGTTGCCGAAAACCTGTTCCTCGGCCGCGAGCTGACGCGCTGGGGAATGGTGGACGATCGCGCCATGAACGAGACGGCGCGTGCCGGGCTGATGGCCCTTGGCCGATCGATCCCGGCGGACGCGATCGTCAAGACGCTGTCGCTCGCCGATCGCCAGCTCGTCCAGATCGCGCGCGCGCTCCTGGAGCCGCGCAAGCTCGTCATATTCGACGAGCCGACGGCGGTGCTCACCACCGAGGAAGTCGAAACCCTGCTGACCCTCATCCGCGCGCTTCGCGATCGCGGCACGGCGGTTCTCTATATCTCGCACAGGCTCGACGAGGTGGACGTCCTGGCCGACCGCGTCACAGTGCTGCGCGACGGTCAGATGGTCGGAACGTTCGACGGGGCGACCTTGAGCCAGGCCGACATGGCCCGCCTGATGGTCGGGCGCGAGCTTTCGACCCTCTACCCCGCGAAGGGCGACGTTCCGGTCGGCCAGCCGAGGCTGGAAGTCGAGCATGCCCACGTACCGGGCTTCATAGACGACATCTCCTTCAGCGTGCGAGCCGGAGAGATCCTGGGCTTCGGCGGCATGATCGGCGCGGGGCGCACGGAACTGTTCGAAGGCGTGCTCGGCCTGCGCCCCGGGCATGTCGAAGCGCTCCGGGTCGACGGACGTCCCGTGCGCATCGCACGGCCCCTCGACGCGATCGAAGCCGGGATCGGGTACCTGACGGAAGACCGCAAGGGAAAGGGGCTGCTTCTCGACGAGGGCATGGCACCGAACCTCACCCTGACGGCGCTCGCGCGCGTCCATCCCGGCGCCCTGCTCGATCCGCGCCGCGAGGAGGCGGCGCTCGACGAGACGATCGCGCGATACGACATCCGCGTGCGCAGCCGTGGCACCAAGGCCGGCCAGCTCTCGGGCGGCAACCAGCAGAAGCTGCTTCTCGCCAAGATCATGATGAGCGACCCGTCCGTGATTGTCATCGACGAGCCGACGCGCGGCATCGATATCGGCAACAAGAGCCAGATCTACGCCTTCGTGCATGCGCTCGCCGAGGCCGGGAAGGCCTGCATCGTCATCTCGTCCGAGATGCAGGAACTCATCGGCGTCTGCGATCGGATCCTCGTCATTCGCAACGGGCGGATCGCGGGCGAGCTGACGGGAGCGGCCATGACGGAAGACGCCGTCGTGATGCTGGCGACGGGTGCGTCCGCCCACCACGACACCGAGGGGGAACTTCAGGCATGACCGATGCAATGCTGGGCGGGATGCCGCGGGAACGCCTGACCTCGGTGAACTGGGTCGATCTCGGACCGTTTCTCGCGCTGGCGGCGCTGCTCGTCGTCGGCTTCCTGATCAACCCCGACTTCCTCGCCCTCAACAATCTCACCAACGTCGCGACCCGCAGCGCCTTCGTCGCCATCATCGCGGTCGGCGCGACCTTCGTGATCGCATCGGGCGGGCTCGACCTGTCCGTCGGCTCGATGGCGGCCTTCGTCGCCGGCGTCATGATCCTCTTCATGAACGGGGTCGCGCCGCATCTTGGGACCTACGCCATTCCGGCAGGCATGCTGGTCGTCGTGGCAGCTAGCGCCCTGTGCGGCCTCGCCAACGGCGCCATCACGACGGTTGGGCGCATCGAGCCCTTCATCGTGACGCTCGGCACGATGGGTATCTTCCGGGCGCTGATCACCTACCTGTCTGACGGCGGCACGATCCCGATCGACCGGAGCCTGCGCGATGCCTACCGCCCGGTCTACTTCGGCGACGTCCTCGGCGTCCCCGTGCCGATCCTGATCTCGCTGGCGGTGGCGACGGCCGGCGCCTTTCTTCTCTACCGGACGAAGTTCGGCCGGCGCTGCGTCGCGGTCGGGGCCAACGCGGACGTCGCGCGCTATTCCGGGATATCCGTCGCCCGCATCCGCACGCTTGCCTTCGTGATCCAGGGCGTCTGCGTCGGCATCGCGGCCATCTGCTACGTGCCGCGCCTGGGCGCCGCGACGCCGACCACGGGCGTCCTCTGGGAACTCCAGGTCATCACCGCCGTGGTGATCGGCGGCACGGCCCTTCGCGGCGGCCGCGGACACATCTGGGGCACGATCGCCGGCGCGGTCATCCTCGAATTCATCGCCAATCTGATGGTGCTGTCGGACTTCGTATCCGAGTACCTCGTGGCGGCCGTTCAAGGCGCGATCATCATCGTCGCGATGCTGGTTCAGCGCCTGTCGAAGTAACCGTCCGCCCCACGGGAGAGGGGCGGCGGGCAACGATCCAAGGGAGGAAACGATATGAGAACGGCCTTATTGACGACGATCGCGGTCGGGGCACTGATCGCGGCCGGTTCCGCGCTCGCCCAGGAGCGCAAGACCATCGCGGTCTCCATTCCGGCCGCCGATCATGGCTGGACGGCGGGCGTCGTCTATCACGCCCAGAAGGCGGCCGAGGAGGTGAAGGCGGCCTTTCCCGACATCGATGTCGTCGTGAAGACATCGCCGACCGCGCCGGCTCAGGTCAGCGCCGTGGAGGATCTCAGCGCGGGCGGCAAGCTCGACGCCTTGGTCATCCTGCCGCACAGTTCCGAGGAACTGACGACCCCGGTCCAGGCGGTCAAGGAAGACGGCGTCTTCGTCACCGTCGTCGATCGCGGCCTGACCGACCCGTCGATCCAGGACCTCTATGTCGCGGGCGACAACATCGCCGTCGGACAGACCACCGCGGAGTTTCTCGTCGACAAGCTCGGCGGCAAGGGCGACGTCGTCGTGCTGCGCGGCATTCCGACCGTGATCGACGACGAGCGCATCAAGGGCTTCGAGGACGGGCTCAAGGGCTCGGACATCAAGATCCTCGACATCCAGTACGCCAACTGGAACCGCGACGACGCCTTCGGCCTGATGCAGGACTACCTCGCCAAGTATCCCAAGATCGATGCCGTCTGGGCCAACGACGACGACATGCTGTTGGGCGTTCTCGAAGCCATTGGCCAGTCCAGCCGCAAGGACATCAAGTACGCGCTCGGCGGCAACGGCATGAAGGAGATCATCGAGAAGGTGATGGCCGGCGACGCGATGACGCCGATCGAGACCCCGTACCCGCCCTCGATGATCAAGACCGCGATCTACATGACCGCCGCCAACCTGAGCGGCCAGGTGCCGATCCGCGGCAGCGTCAAGCTCGATGCGCCGTTGATCACCAAGGACAACGCCGCGGAATACTACTTCCCCGACTCCCCGTTCTGATCGCGAAAGACATGCCGAAGCCCAAGGGCTTCGGCTCACGAAACCCAAACGTCCTCAAGGAAAAGACATGCCCGGTAAGAAAATCCTGATGCTCGTCGGCGAATTCAGCGAGGAATACGAGATCTTCGTCTTCGAGCAGGCGATGCACGCGATCGGACACACCGTCCACGTCGTCTGCCCCGACAAGCGGGCGGGCGACATCATCAAGACCTCGCTGCACGACTTCGAGGGACATCAGACCTATACCGAGAAGCTCGGCCACGACTACGTCCTCAACAAGACCTTCGCGGACGTGCGCCCCGAGGACTACGATGCGGTCTATTCCGCCGGTGGGCGTGGTCCCGAATACATCCGCATCGACAAGCGCGTTCAGGCGATCGTCCGGCACTTCCACGAGGCCGGCAAGCCGATCTTCACGATCTGCCACGGCGTCCAGGTGCTGATCGCCGTCGATGGAGTCGTGCGGGGCAAGCGCGTGTCGGCCCTCAAGTATTGCGAGCCCGAGGTCACCCTGGCCGGTGGCGAGTTCGTCGATCTCGGCCCGACGGAAGCGATCGCGGACGGCAATATGGTCTCGGCAAGCGGCTGGACGGCGCTCGCCGCCTTCATGCGCGAATGCCTGAAGGTGCTGGGAACCGAAATCAGGCACAGCTGAGGCGTCGGGGATCGGGACGGCGAGGGCGGTGGACGCCGATCCTTCCTCCCGATCCATCCCCAATTCCATCACCGATCGCTTCGGGGACATGCCGATGTCGGTTCCCTATCGGCGTTGCTGACGAGGCCGAGGTGCAGGACGCCGCGAGCGACGTCTGCCCGGCCGCCCTCGTGCGCCGGCATCTCGAGAAGACGAAAGGCGAAGCAACGGGTTTGCTCGGGGCGGCCTTGGGCCGCTCCCTCTCGTGCGGGCATCCTGCGGCGTCGACGATACCAATGAACCGGCACCGCGCGCCTCGACGTCAGGCTGCTGCATGATTGTGTTTCAAGGGTTGCAGATGGATGTCGGCGATCGCCGACGATCCCACCTCGAACGCGACCTGGTAGTCCGGGTCGGCCACCATGTCGGCGAACGCCGACCGGCGGGGATACTGAACGAGAACGACCGCATCCCAGGCTTCGTGCGATCCGGTCGTCAGGACGGGAAGGCCATCGCCGCCGAACAGGATCCGCGCGCCGAACCGAGCGAGGATGGGCTTTGCCATCTCGAGATACTGCAGGTACCTCTGCCGGCCGCCGTCGGGCTGGAAACGGATGAGGTTCAGCATGACGACGGGTGTGTCGTCCGCTTGCGCCAGGAAGGCGTCGTAGGCCGTGGGCGAGAATGCAACCATCTGTCTTTCCCTCAAGTAAAATGATTTCCTCGTCGGGCTGCCCCATCGGCAACCCGACGACGCGTCGGGACTGGCGAGCGATGTCCCACCGTCGCTGCAGTGATCGGCTGAGCGCGCGGCACAGCCGGACGTTCGAGAATGCGTGCGGGTCTTCTTGGCCAAGGGCCTGCCGAAGCATGCCGTCAACCGATCTCGGCGGCCCCAACCAGCCGGAAGCCGTCGGGCCCCGCAACCGCGGCCTCCAGCAACGCCTGCGCGATCCGTTCGGCGCGGTTGCCGCGTAGCCTCGTCGGCAGGACGGGGCCGAACACCCGCAGCGCTGCGCCGAGCGCCCGCTCCGCGATCCGCGTCTCCGCTCGCTCGCCGAGGATGGGGCCGGGTCGAACGATCGTCAGGGACGGGAAGCTCAGGTCTCCGACCGCCGCTTCCAGTTCACCTTTCGTGCGCAGGTACGGGAACGGCGAACGGGGATCTGCCCCCATCGAGGACGTGAGCGCGAAACGCCGCGCACCATGCGCCCGCGCGTGGCGAGCCACGGCGAGCTGAAGGTCGTAATCGACGGCCCGGAAGGCCTCTGCCGAGCCCGCCTTCGCTCGTGTCGTGCCGAGCGTGCAGACGACGCCGTCGACCGCCCACCACGCTTCATCGTCCGGCAGCGTCGAGAGGTCCGACACCGGGTTCGACAGCTTGGGATGCGAGGACAACGGCCGGCGGGTGGGAGCCACGACGGCGGTGACGCGATCGTCCGCGAGCGCTCGCTGAAGGACATGGCCTCCGACGAGGCCGGTCGCGCCCGCGATTAGGATCCTGGTCATGCGTCGTCCTTCCTTTCTCCGCGAACCGTAACCGTATCGGCTGACCGAAGGGAGGTCGACCAAACCTCGGGCGCCTTGCAGCCTCGACGCCGGGATCGGCGTCGAGGCTGCCAACGCTCACGCGGCCTGCGGGATGCCGCCTGCGGCCGGGAGCGGTTCCCCGTCCTCGACGTCGGTCGAGACGGCGATCGCCTTCTGCGCGTCGAGGGCCGACAGCCGGTCGACCAGCGCCGCCCGGATCATGGCAAAGGCATCGCTTCCCAGCGCCAGACGGCGAGGCGCGGGGTTGGCGTAGACGGAGTCGATCATCGCGTTCGCCATCTTCACGGGATCTCCGTTGTTGGGAACCGCCCCGGCGGCGAAGGCGCGGCGGAAGTCTCCAGACGGCGTCGCGTCATAGACGTCCATCGCCTCGGCCATCACCAGGCTGCCCGCGCCGAAGTTCGTGCGCGCCATGCCCGGCTCGACGATCGTCAGCTCGATGCCGAACGCGGCCACCTCCTGCGCCACGGACTCCACGAAGCCTTCCACGGCCCACTTCGTGGCGTGGTAGATGCTGAGGCTTGGGATCGCGATCTGCCCACCCATCGAGGCCAGCTGGATGACGCGACCGCCGCCCTGCCGGCGCAGGAAGGGTAGGACCGCGCGGATGACCTGGATCGAGCCGACGAGGTTGGTGTCGATCTGGTGCCGGATCTGCTGGTCGGTCAGCTCCTCCGCCGCGCCCGCCAGGCCGTACCCGGCGTTGTTGACGACGACGTCGATCCGGCCTTCGTCACCGAACGCGGCCGCCACGACTTCCCGAACCCGATCGGTATCGGTGACGTCGAGGCTCATGACCGTGAGAAGGTCGCCGTAACGGGCCTTGAGATCGTCCATCGCCGCGAGCCTGCGGACCGTTCCGATCACCCGGTCGCCGCGTGCGAGGAGTTGTTCGGTCAGCGCGCGGCCAAAGCCCGATGAGGTGCCGGTGATGAGCCAGGTCTTGGACATGGAAGGTCTCCGTTGGGATGTCCCGGACGCTTCGCTTCCGGGTGAAGGGGATCAGTGACCCGACGTCCGTGGGCTTCGTTGCCGCCTGTCTGTCTCTGACCACCCCTAGATCGCCGTTTTCGATGCCCCGTTGTAGCCGCTCGTTCGCCATGGCAGTGTTGACTGCATGTCCATGCCACCGTTGTCGCCGGATCTCCTGCAGCTTCTCTGGTTCGTCCGTGTCGTCGAGGCGGGCTCGTTCTCGGAAGCCGCCCGTCGCTCGAACAACACGACGTCCGCGATGTCCAAGGCGGTGAGCCGCTTGGAGCAGACGCATGGCGTGCGCCTCCTCAACCGGACCACGCACGCGCTGTCGACGACGCCCGAAGGCGACCGCCTGCTGGCCGTCGGGCTCAAGCTCCTCGCCGACCTGGAGGATGCCCGCAGCGCGTTCGACGAGATCGGCCATCGCGGCGCCGTGGGCCGCGTCCGGATCAGCGCGCCGCCGTCGTTCACCAGGCGGTGTCTCCTGCCTCGCCTGCCGAGGTTCCTCGAAACCCATCCCGGCATCTCGATCGAGATCGAGGCCACCGACAACTTCCTGAACATGGCGGTGCGCGGGATCGACATCGCGATCGGGGCCAGCGACGTGACCGGGCTGCCGGGGCACTTCGTGCGTCAGCTCTGCACCTTCCCCTGGATCGTGTGTGCCACCCCCGGGTATGTCGAAAAGCGAGGCATGCCGTCGACGCCCGCCGGTCTCGCAGCCCACGACCTCATCGGTATGCGCAGCCGCGTCAGCGGGCAGGTCGAAAGCTGGCGGTTCCGCAACCCCGCGGACGGGACGACGGTCCGGCATCAGCCGAACGCCCGGCACGTCTTCGACGATTCGGAAGCCGCCTGGGACATGATCCGGGCCGAGCTCGGCGTCGGCTACGCGCCGTCTTGGGTCGGCATGGAGGAGTGGCGGCAGGGTCTGGTGGTGGAGGCGCTGCGCGACTGGCGCGGCAACGAGGTTCCGCTCTACGCCGTGCGGATCGACAAGCGGCTGACGCCTGCGCGCGTGCTCGCCGTCCAGGACTTCATCGTCGAGGTGACCAGAACCGCGCAGGAGGAGTTCGCAGCATTGAGCGCTGCGGCGTGAGCGAAGACCGATCGCGCTTCTGTCCCACCCTACATCGGGAAGGACTGCTTTTGGGGAAGGAACGGCTCGACCTCGAATGGCCGAGATAAGTGGGCACCCATCCAGCCGCTCCCGGGCGTCTGCTTCCCGGTCGCCTGAGAGGGAACGGGGTGGAGGGCGGGCGGGCGGTCAGCGTCGTGCCGCTCAACTGAAAGCGCTGGCGGTCATCGATCCTCGAAGACCGCCAGACCGACCATCATCAAAACGATGGCAGGCCCGGTCTTCACGAGCGCACCGAGGGGTTCGAGCCACAGGGTCGGCGTGACGAGTGCCGCCGAGACCATGTAGCAAAGGGACAGGGCAATTCCGGCAAGGAGCCCGAGGCGGCAGGTCCGCCGGTTGGCTATCAGGATGCCGATCGCAATGTCCATCAGGCTCGTCGCCACCGTGATCGCTTTCGCGAGCGCTTCGCCGAAACCGTGATCGGTGAGGATCCGCACCGCCGGATCGAAGGCGACGGAGATCGCGATGCTGCCGGATACGATCCAGAACGGCACGAGGATACCGACAATCAGGGCCTTCAGTCCGTAGAGGCGCGCAAACCAGCGCTCCTGCACCGTGGCGGAGATCGTGCTCAGGATGGTGGGACCGGACGGGGAAGCCATGCCCGTCGCTTCGCGCCAGCTGGCCGGGTCGCCGGTGACGCCGCGATGCATCTCGGCAAGGGCGGTCGAGCGAACGGGAGGGCGCCAGCCAAATCGCGAAACCACATCGCCCGCGGCGCTCGCGGCAGTGAGCATCCACGATGGTACGCGGATTCGGCGCTCTGGCCCGGCAAGGCGGGTCGCAAGCCCGGCCAGAACCTCGCCGACGCTGGAAGCCTGGTCTTCCATGACGTCCCAACTCGCCCGCCAGTTACGGCGTCCGCCCTGCCATTCGTTCGCCAGGAAGGCGACGGTGCGTCCGATATCGCGGGCATCGGTCACCGCGAAGGGACGCTCGGAGAGGCTCTCGGGAAGGTCGAAGGGGAGAACGGCCAGGGCCCGCATGAGCGCGCTGCCGCCGTAGGCCGCGTCCGCAAGGATAAAGCCCGGGCGCAGGATCACATGAGAAAGCCCCGAGCCCTTGATGGTCGCCTCCGCTGCCCGTTTGCCGCGGCTGAATTCGGTCCGATCGTCGTTGGACTGGCCCGGGATCGAGACATGAACGAGGAGCGATGGACGCTCCCGTTGCAGGAGAGTGCTCACGAGCCTCCGCACGAATTCATCGTTGGCGCTGGCGGCGGACGAACCCGGCGCATCTTGCAGGACGCCAATGCAGTTCACGACAATGTCCGCCCTTGTCGCCGCGAGTGAAACACGCAGGCTTTCGTCATCGGCGTCCACCAGCGGGCAGCGCATCCAACCCCCGCGCCAGGCGGCTTCCTGAACGGGCGTGAAACGTCGTGCCACGGGCACGACCTCGTAGCCCTTGGACAGGAGAAAGGAACTCAGCGCTTCGCCGATGAGGCCCGAAGCGCCGAGCACGGCGACGATGGGGGGCTGAGCAACGTCGGTCATAGGGCGGGCCGGGCGATCATGAGCCACAGGATGGCCATCACGGAGCCAAAGCCCGGGAAGCCGAAGATGAACCAGATGCGGTAGAGATGATGATAGGCAGGCGGAAGCGCCGTCCCGGCGAGCGCTGCCTCCCGCGCGAGGTCCCGCATTCGCGCCTGGATCCAGACGACCGGGAGCCAGAAGACGCCGGCCACCCCGTAGAGCAGAAGCGCCAACCCGAGCCATCCCTCCCATAGGGGGATCCCCATCATGTCGGCGAGAAGGTATCCGGTGATCGGCTGGGCGATCACGGCGCTGGCGGTGAACAGCATGTCGGCGATCACGACGACACCTGCCGTGCGTGCGACGAAGGCTGCGTCCTTCGTGCGGTGTGCCATCAGCATGAAGAACGCGATTCCCGTTCCCGTCCCGAGAAGAACGATCGCTCCGAGGACATGCAGGTATTTGAGGAGGAGATAGTCCAATCGAACCCCGCTGCCTTGTCGACGGAACCATGGCGCCGGAATGACAGATCCCGCCGCGTCGCCTGGCAAGCCGTAGCTGTGAACTTGTACCGTCTGCGAGGTTGAGATTTCGAAACCGCCTTCGGGCCCGCTTCCGCGCGAACGCCACGATCCTGAATGCCCAAGAGCGAACGGGAAGGCGCGTGGACCGTCGAACCATCACCGGAGGACCCAACGAGCGGACGCTCCAGCTCGGACGATCCCCTTCACGGGCGGCCGGCTGTCAGGCATGCGAAGACATCGAAGGCGGTGCCGCGGAACGGCTAGCGTATCAGGGGCCGCCGTAGGAGCAGGAAGCCCAGACAGGTCGCCCGCATCAGCATGAAGGCGACGAAGCTCCACCACAGTCCGTGATTGCCGAGGCTCCCCGTCAGGAACCAGGCGAGCGCGACGAAGAGGGCGAGGCTGAGGGCCATCGCGTTGCGCAGCTCCCCGGTCCGGGTCGCTCCGATGAAGACCCCGTCCAGAATGTAGCCCCACACGGCGATGACCGGCATCGCGACCATGTAGGGCAGGAAGAGAAGCGCCTCGTCGCGGATCGCGGCCTGGTCCGTCAACAGGGCGAGGAGCTGCGGCCCCAGGATCCAGAAGCCGAGCGCCGCAAGCGCCGCCAGCAGGAAGCCGCAGAGAAAGATCGAGCGGATGATCGCCTCGAGCGAACGTCGGTCGCGCGCGCCGATGGCCGACCCGACGAGGGCTTCGCCCACATGCGCGAAGCCGTCGAGCCCGTAGGAGAGAAGCGCCAGGAGATTGAGTAGCAGCGCGTTGGCGGCGAGGATCGCATCGCCCTGCGATGCACCCATGCGCGCGAAGAAGCTGAAGGCGAGGAGAACGCAGAAGCTGCGCAGGAAGATGTCGGTGTTGGCGGCGAGAAGGCGCCGGAAGGCGGCGGCCTCGAAGAGGTTTCCCGTCCCAGCCGGACCCTTCGGGCGCATCGAACGCCACATCAGTGAGAGACCCGCGAGACAGCTCGTCCACTCTCCGGACGCCGTGCCGGCGCCGATGCCCACGACCCCGAAGTCCAGCCCATAGACGAGGGTGAGCGTGACCGCGAGATTGGTGCCGTAGCCGAGGAGCTGGAGGGCGAGCGCCGACAGGACGCGTTGCTGTCCGAGGAGTACGCCGAGGATCACGAGATTGGCGAGCGTTGCCGGAGCGGACCAGATCCGGGCATGGGCGTAGGTCGCGGCGACCTGCCGCACCTCGTCGCCGCCGCCGAGAAGCGCCAGCGCGAGCGTGACGAGCGGCGTCTGGACGATGAGGATCAGAATGCCCGCGACCGCGGCGATCAGAAGGCCGCGCAGGAGGTGGAGGCGCGCCGCGTCCGCGTCTCCCGCCCCGACCGACTGGGCGACGAGCCCCGTCGTGGTCATGCGCAGGAAGCCGAAACCCCAGTAGAGGAAATTGAACAGGACGCCGGCCAGCGCGATGCCGCCGAGGAACTGCGGGCCCGGCAGGTGGCCGGCGATCCAGGTATCGACGAGCGAAACGATCGGCAGCGCCAGGTTGGCGACGACGATCGGAAGCGCCAGCACGAGGACCCGCCCCGTCCAGCCGGAAAGCGAACGCTCGGGGTCCGCAGTCAACGCCATCGCTTCCCCTCGCCCTTTCGCGTCGATGCGTCGAGCCGGACGCGATGGCGTCCGGCTCATCGTCCCACGCGGGTTCAGGCCTGGAGGATGGCGACGCGCTTCGGGTCGAACGAGGCCCAGACGGCGTCGCCGACATTGCCCTGCAGCAGGGCCGGATCGGTGGAGGCCTTGATGTGGGAGGCGGCCGCCTGACCGCCCTCCACCTCGAGATCGACGTCGAGGCGTGCGCCCTTGAACGTACGGCGCACGATGCGCGTGCGCAGCGCGTTGGCGGCATCGGGACGTTCGGCGGTCAGACGGATGCTTTCCGGGCGCAGCGTCACGTCGACGCGCGAGCGATCCGCGATCGCATCGGCCTGCGGCGCTTCCACGAGGATCGGGGTGCCGTTCCACGAAATGCGCGGCCCCGCCGCCCCGTCGCGCTGGACGTCGCAGGTGAGGAGGTTGGTCTCGCCGATGAAGTCGGCGACGAACCGACTGCGCGGGCGGTGGTAGAGGTCCTCTGGCGTTCCCTCCTGCTCGATGCGGCCGCCGTTCATGACGATGATGCGGTCGGACATGGTGAGGGCTTCCTCCTGGTCGTGGGTGACGAGAAGGAAGGTCTTGCCGGTTCGCTCCTGGATCGACTTCAGCTCGATCTGGACCTGGCCTCGCAGCTTGGCGTCGAGCGCGCCGAGCGGCTCGTCGAGGAGGAGGAGCTTCGGGTCCGGGGCCAGCGCGCGCGCCAGCGCCACGCGCTGCCGCTGGCCGCCCGACAGCTGGTCGGGCCGGCGATCGCCGAAGTCCGAGAGCTGCAGGAAGGCGAGAAGCTCGTCCACCCGCGCCCGCGCCTCGTCTTTCGTGCGACCCTTGAGCTGGGGTCCGAAGGCGACGTTGTCGCGCACGCTCATGTGCGGGAACAGCGCGTAGTCCTGGAACACCATGTTCACGTCCCGCCGGTTGGGCGGCAGGTGCGTCACGTCCTTGCCGGCGAGGAGGATGCGCCCCTCCTGGGGCAGCTCGAAGCCGCCGAGCATGCGCAGCGTCGTCGACTTGCCGCAGCCCGAGGGCCCGAGGAGCGTGACGAACTCGCCCTCGCGGATGTCGAGGTTCAGGTGGTCGACGGCGACGATGGGGCCGTAGCGTTTGGTCACGCCTTGGAAGCTGGCGATGGTTCCGGGCATCAGCGTGTGCCTCCCTTTGTGCGTCTTGTGAAGCGCTCGGCCCAGATGCCGATCATGGCGGTGACCACGAGCACCACGGTGGCGAGCGCATTGATGGATGGGGACATTCCGGAGCGCAGTTCGGCGAAGATGAGGACGGGAAGCGTCGGCGAGTAGCCGCCGAGGAAGAAGGCGCGCACGAAGTCGTCGAAGCTGAGCAGCATGCAGAAGACGCCGGCGCCGACCAGCGAGGGCATCAGGTAGGGCAGTGTCACCCGGAGGAACGCGATGAAGTCGTCGGCACCGAGATCGCGCGCCGCTTCGACGTGGCTCTTGGGCATGGAGCCGAGCCGGGCGAAGACCATGAGTGCGACGAAGGGCACGTTGTGGATCGTGTGCCCGAGGATGATCGCGAAGGTCCCGGGCTCCAAGCCGATCGTGCGGATGAAGATGCGCAGCGAGATGGCCGAAATCACGCCGGGGATCACGGCGGGAAGGCACAGGACCGCAAAGACGAGCGTGCGGCCCCATAATGTGGCCGGTGCCAGGAACACCGCGCACCACGTGCCGATCACGATCGACAGGAGGGTCGATGCGACAGCGATCAGTGCCGAATAGCCGAAGACCTGGATGATGCGCGTGTCCTGGAGGACCTCGACATACCACTTCGTGGTCCAGGACTGGATCGGGAAGCCGACGAAGGCGCTGTCCTTGAACCCCATCGCGATCATCAGCGCCAGCGGCACGAAGAGGTAGACGACGAAGGCCCAGTAGAAGGAGGTGAGGGCGATCTTGCCGGAGTTCATCGGACGAGCTCCTTGCCGCGGCGGCCCATGACCCTGAGGAACAGGCCGGTGGTGATCAGGGAAGCGACGAGCATGATGGTGGAGAAGGCGGCGCCCTCCGGCCACTTGTCGCCGGCGATGTGGAAGAAGCCGGCGATGGTCTGGGCGAACACGGTGGTGCTCGGCCCGCCGAGAAGAACGGGCGTCGCGTAGTAGCCGGTCGAGATGAGGAACACGAGCACGCAGCCGGACGCGATGCCGTCCTTGGAGAGGGGCAGGATCACGCGGCGGAAGCGCGTCCAAGGGCCGGCGCCGAGGTCGGCGGCGGCTTCCGAGAAGTTGGCCGGGATCTTCTCCAGCGCGGCGTAGAGCGGCAGCAGCATGTAGAGCGACGTGAGGTAGACGATGCCCATGCCGAGCGAGAAGCTCGTGTACATGAAGGGGATCGGCCGCTCGGTCAGCCCCAGCCACATCAGGACGATGTTCACCGCGCCCCGGTTTCCGAGCAGGATCATGATCGCGTAGGTGCGCACGATCTCGCCGACCCAGAACGGGATGAGGAGCAGCAGCAGGAACAGCATCTGCTGGCCCGGCCGCACTTTCTTCGCCAGGAAATAGGCGATCGGATACATGAGAAGGAGCGTCGCCAGCGTATAGACGGCCGAGTAGACCATCGTGCGCAGGAACGGCATGACGTAGTTCTGCGACTGGAAGAAGGTGAGGTAGTTCTCGACCGTCCACGCCGGCACTTTGCCTGCCAGCGGCGGATAGGAATCGTAGAAGCTGATCTGGACCATCGAGAGGATGGGCCCGAGATGCGTGGCGACGAGCCAGGCGAGCGCGGGAAGGGCCAGCAACCAGAAGCGGCGCCGCGGCGTGGACAGGAAACGTTCGCTGAGCGCCTTGTAGACCGGGTTCGTCGCCAGGCGGGTCCAGCCGTTGTAGGACGGGCGCGGCGCCGCGGCGGCGGCGATGTCGGGGGGCGCGGATCGGCTCTGGACGGCCATGGCGTTTCCTTCTCGGACGAAGCCGGATCGAGGAAGGCGGGCGCCGCTCCCTGTTGCGGGCGGCACGGATTCAGGCGGACGGTCGGCCGCGCGCCGTTGCGCGCGCGGCCGATCGGGTTCAGGCCGCCTTGATGGCCTCGACGGCCGGATCGACCAGACTGTACTTCAGCTTGTCGGCCGTGGTGTCGAAGAAGATGAGGCGCTTCAACTCGTCTTCGGAGAAGCTCGAGGCCTTGCGCTCGAGTTCGTTGAGATGCTCGGGCGCCTTGGTCACCGTCGAGATGAAGCCCGAGGATCGGGTCATCGCGGCGCCGACTTCCGGCGTCGCCAGGATGGCGTCGAGCAGCTGGTAGGCGTTGTCCGCGTTCGGGGCGTTCTTGGGAATGTTGAGGTTGTAGACGAAGCCGTAGGATCCTTCCTTCGGGATCGTGATCGCCACCGGGAACCCGTCCATGATGAGCTTGGAGATCGGCCCGGACCAGGCTTGGGCCAGCGCGATGTCCTGATTGACGAACATCTGCTGCACCTCGGCGCCGCCGTCGTAGAAGTTGCGGACCTGGCCCTTGCTCTTGATGAGGAGGTCGCGCGCCTCGGCGACCACGGCCGCCGCCTTCTGCGGGTCGTCCTTGTAGGCCACCATGTTGCCGTCATACCCGAGATAGAGCATGGCGACCGACATGAAGTCCTGGATGATGTAGGCGGTCTGGCCGGAATACTTCTCGTCGAACATCACCGCCCAGCTCGCGGCCTCCTCGGGCGTGACGAGCTCGGTGTTGTAGGCAAGACCCTCCGCGCCCGCGAGGATCGGCATTCCCCAGACCTGTCCGTCGATCTGCAGCCAGGAGCTTTCGCTGTAGACCGGGTTGATCTCCTTCCAGTGGGTCAGCCGCGACCGGTCGATCGGCGCGAGCAGGCCCGAGGTGATGAACTGGCTGAAGCGGTGGCCGGCGATCGTCAGGATGTCGACGGACGGATTGGGCTGCTCGGCCGCCAGGAGGTTGAACTGCTGGCCCTGGTCGGTGACCAGCCGTTCCTGGATGCGGATGCCGGTGTCGGACTGGAACTGTGCCTTGAAGTCGTCGGGCAGGAAGTTCGCATAGGTCCAGACGTTGACCACCTTCTCCTGCGCGAAGGCGCGGTTCAGGATGAGGTGGGGCGCGGCCAGGGCGCCGGCTCCAAGGCCGAGGCCCTTGAGCACCCTGCGGCGGTCGGTCCAGATCTGAGGCATGGCAATCTCCGGTTTCGATGAGCGGTGGCTGAGGGCATGCGATGCCTCGGTCGGCACGGTGGGCCGTGCCGTCCAGGTGATTTCGACCCTGTCAGGCGATCGCCCTGGCGCGGCTGGGTGCTGCGCCGCGGCGCGCGAGGTCGCGCAGGTCGCCGATCGACAGGCCCTCGACGCCGCAGACCGGCAGGAGGTCGTTGTCCTCCTCGAGGTCGCGTCCGTAGGCGGCCGACAGGAGGGCGATACCCGCCTCGTGCAGGGTCGCCGGGCGTCCGACGAGGCGCCCGAGACGGGCGACCGGAACGAGGCCGAAGGGGACGTCCTCGAGAACGTAGCGGCTGTCGGCCGTGGCCGGCCCGACGCCGCCGCGACCCTCGAGGTGCATCTGCTGGTTCATCTGCGAGACGCTCGCCACGGGCACGTGGAAGGACAGGTGGAAATGCTCGAAGATCGTGCGGACCGAGAGACCGAGGGCGTCTGCGATCGCGAGCCGCTCCCGGTCCAGCGCTTCCAGGATCCGCCCGACCGCGGGCGTCACGTTCTCGCCCTGGCTCCAGGTCTCGCCGCGCTCCATGCGGGTGAGGTTGAGAAGAGCGATGCCGAGGTGGTTCTGCGGATTGAGGTTGCTGAGCGTGATCGCCAGGAGATCGGCACGCGGGACGAACCGGTCCCCGAACAGGCGGGTGCAGAGCTCCACGGCCTGCGGACCGAAGTCGGCCGGCACCGCCGCGACGTCGAGGCGGGCACGCACCGTGTTGACGAGAACCGCGTCGTCCGCGGTCTGGCGGCCGGTGACCACCGTGGTTCCCCAGACGACGATCGGCAGCGCGAGGCCCCGGTCCTTCAGCAGCCGGTCGAGATACAGGGCGCCGAAGGAGGCCTGCGACGACACGATCACGGTCTGGTCGGCGCGAAGGTGCGGCGCGATGGCGTCCATGACGCGCCGGTGCCCGTTTCCGGGAAGCGCGAGGACCACGACCTCGGCGGTCTTCACCGCCGCGGCATCGGTGTCGGCGACCGTCACCTCGAAGCGCCCTTCCAGCGCGCCCGTCGCCTCGAAGCCGCCCGACCGGGCGATGGTGCGGGCGCGGGTGCCGGACGGAGAGCGCAGCGTCACCTGGTGTCCACCCTGGACGAGAAGGGCGGCCGTGCCGAGTGCGATGGCGCCCGCGCCGAGGATGGTGACCCGCATGACGTTCCTTTCCTGGATCCCCGTCCTGCTTCCGATCGCCAAGGAGCGGTCGGGGGCGGGGATGAATTCCGGTAAGAAGGAAAGCTATGGGTCGATTTCGGTCCCGTCAATCCATTTCTTGTATCATTCTTCGGCAATGATTTGCACTGCCGGAGTTTTGTGCGATGCACAACTCAACGGCGTGCCGTGCTCAGCGGCACCGAGGTCATGACCAGGAAGGCCTCGGCCGGCGCGTCGTCGGGATTGCGGATGAGATGGGGGACGTCGGCGGCGTAGCGGGCGGTGTCGCCCGTTTCGAGCAGCATCTCCCGCTCGCCGCTGCGCACGACGAGGCGTCCCGTCCGGCAATGGAGATGCTCCATCGTGCCGGCGATGTGGGCGTCGCTGGCGAGCGATCCGTTCGGCTGGAACTGGAGAAGGTACCATTCGAGGCGGGAGGCGGACATCGGCGGCGACAGGATCTGCAGCGTGCAGCTTCCGTCCGCGCTGCGGATGGTCGGCGTCATGTGGCTCGACTGGAGGTGGATGGGCTCCTCGTCCTCGCGCGCCCCGCCATCGAGGAGGCGAGCGAGATCGACGCCGAGCGCGCGCGTCAGGCTCCACAGGGTGCCGTAGGTCGGGTTGGCCTCGCCGCGCTCGATTTCCGAGAGCATGGACCGCGACACGCCGGACTGCTGGGCGAGCGATTCCAGCGTGAGCTTGCGCGCCTTGCGCAGCGAGCGGATGCGCGGGCCGATGGCGGGCGGATCGATGCGGGACATCATGGGGGCTTCCGCGTGTGGTGCTCCGCGCTTGATGGCGGCTGGCGCGTCCGGCGGCAAGCGCCGAGGCGCCGCCGTCCTCAGTTCCAGTCGATCACGATCTTGCCGGACCGGCCCGCCGCCATGGTCTCGAAGCCGAAACGGTAGTCGTCGGCCTTGATGCGGTGGGTGACGACGCCCCGGACGTCGAGCCCGGTCTCGAGCATGGCGAGCATCTTGTGCCAGGTCTCGAACATCTCGCGGCCGTAGATGCCCTTGAGCGTCAGCATCCGGAAGGCGATGCGGCCGATGTCGAGGGGCACCTTGGCGCTCGGCAGGCCGAGAAGCGCGATGCGCCCGCCCATCACGAGACAGTCGAGGAGCTGGTCGAAGGCGGGCGGTGCGCCGCTCATCTCGAGGCCCACGTCGAAGCCCTCGCGCATGCCGAGACGGCCCATCACGTCGCGCAGGTCCTCGCGGCCGACATCCACCGGCGTGACGTCCGCGACGCGGGCGGCGAGCGCCAGACGCTCGGGGTTGATGTCGGTGATCACCACGTGGCGCGCGCCGACATGGCGCGCCACCGCGGCGGCCATGATCCCGATCGGCCCCGCGCCGGTGATCAGGACGTCCTCGCCGACGAGGTCGAAGGAGAGGGCGGTGTGGACGGCGTTGCCGAGCGGGTCGAGGATCGCGCCGATCTCGTCGTCGATCGCGTCGGGAAGGGGCACCGCGTTGAAGGCGGGCAGCTTCACGTATTCGGCGAAGGCCCCCGCCACCGTGACGCCGATGCCCTGGGTGTCCGGGTCGAGGTGGAAGCGACCGGCCCGGCTGGCCCGGCTGCCGCCGCCGATCAGGTGGCCCTCGGCACTGACCCGCTGGCCGATTTCGACATTGCGCACGTCGGAGGCCCGGTCGACGACGACGCCTGCGAACTCGTGGCCGAGGATGGTGCCGACCGGGACGGTGCGCTTGGCCCAGTCGTCCCAGTTGTAGATGTGGATGTCGGTTCCGCAGATGCCGGTCTTGGACACCTTCACCAGGATCTCGCCCGCGCCGATCGTCGGCACGGGCTCGTCCTGGCACCAGATCCCGGGCTCGGCCCAGGCCTTCACGAGCGCCTTCATGTCTCGTCTCCTCAGATCGCGCCGAGGCGCCGGCCGGCTGCCTCGAAGGCGCCAAGCGCGGTTTCGACGTCGTCCGGCGTCAGGGCCGCCGACATCTGGGTGCGGATCCGGGCGCGTCCGAGCGGCACGACCGGATAGAAGAAGCCGGCGACGTAGACGCCCTCGCGGTCGAGCTCGCGCGCGAGCGACTGCGCGCGCTCGGCCTCGCCGAGCATCACGGGAATGATCGGCGTCTCGCCCGGCAGAAGCTCGAAACCGAGCGCTGTCAGCCCCTCGCGAAAGCGCTTCGTCTGGCTCGCAAGGCGCGCGCGCCGGTCGTCGGCGCCTTGCGCGATGGCGATCGCCTTCAGCGAACCGGCGACCACGGCGGGAGCGAGGCTGTTGGAGAAGAGATAGGGGCGCGCGCGCTGGCGCAGCATCTCGATCACCGGCCGGCGCGCGGCGACGAAGCCGCCCATCGCCCCGCCCAGCGTCTTGCCGAAGGTGCCGGTGACGATGTCCACCCGGCTGAGCGTGCCGGTCAGCGCCGGCGTGCCCCGGCCCTCGGGCCCGAGGTGGCCCGTGGCGTGGCAGTCGTCCACCATCACCAGGGCGCCATGGCGTTCGGCGAGGTCGCAGATCGTCCGGAGGTCGGCGACGCAACCGTCCATGGAGAAGACCCCGTCGGTGACGATCAGCTTGAAGCGGGCGCCCGCCGCGTCGGCCTCGCGCAGCCGGTCCTCCAACTCGCCCATGTCGCCGTTGGCGAATCGAAAGCGTTTCGCCTTGCACAGGCGCACCCCGTCGATGATCGAGGCGTGGTTGAGGGAGTCGGAGATGATGGCGTCCTCGGCCCCGAGAAGCGCCTCGAACACGCCGCCGTTGGCGTCGAAGCAGCCGGCGAAGAGGATGGCGTCCTCGCAGCCGACATAGGCGGCGATCGTCTCTTCCAGCGCCTTGTGGATGTCCTGGGTGCCGCAGATGAAGCGTACGCTGGCCATGCCGAAGCCATGGCTCTCGATGCCCGCGGCCGCAGCGGCGGCGATCTCGGGATGGTTGGCGAGGCCGAGGTAGTTGTTGGCGCACAGGTTGACGAGCGTGCGGGTGCCGCCCGCCCCGTCGGCGATGCGGATGCGCCCGTCCTGCGGGCCGAGGATCGGACGCTCCGACTTGAAGAGCCCGTCGCGGCGGAGCTCGTCCAGCGTTGCGGACAGGGACGCGTAGAAATCCATGGGCTTGCACCGGATCCGTTGGGGGCGAATCCGATCATAGTGCCGCAATTTTTCTAGTAAACCGGAAATCCTCTCATGCGGATCGATTGTCCGTGACCGGTTCGCCGAGCGTGTGCATCAGGCGATTGGCCCAGCCGAAGATGGCGGCTGCCAGGACGAGGTCGGCGATCTCGATGTCGCTGAGGCCGGCGTCCCGGAGTTCCGCGATGTCCGCTTCGCCGGCATCGGGCGGACAGCGCGACAGTTTGGTGGCGAAATCGAAGATCGCCTGTTCGCGCCGGGTCGGCAGCCGGGCCGCGTCTTCGTCCCGGAAGATCGCCTCGACGCGATCGGTCGTGCGGGTCAGCTGGTTGAAGCGGCCGGCATGGACGGCCGCGCAGTAGACGCAGCGGTTCACCACGGAGGCGCCGAGCGCCCCGAGTTCCCGCTCGGCGCGCCCGAGCCCGTCCTTGCCGTACATGATCGCGTTGAACAGCGGGCTCCGGTGGCGCAGCGATTCCGGATCGTGCGCGAGCACCAGGAGGTAGTCCGACACCTTGGTGTTGGACGGCGTCACCTTCAGGGCGTCGAGCTGGTCGGCGGTCGCATCCGCAAGGTTCACGGGCGTGACATAGGGGCGCCAGACCGGCGTCTCGACGGTGAAGTGATGGATCGGCGTCATCGGGTGCTCTCCAGAAGGCGGAACCCGGCGACCACGCGGGCCTGATAGGCGAGGTAGGCCGCAAGCTCGGACAGGCGGACGATGTCGGCATCGGCGACGCCGGCTTCGCCGAGCGCCGCGATATCGCTCTTGGTGGCGCTCTTCGGCTCGCGAGCCAGCCGGTCGGCATGGCGCACGATCGCCGCGAGCCGGGGGTCCTTGGGCCGTGTCCGTGGGTCGCCGAACGGGGCGTAGCAGTGGGCCTGCGGCAGGAGAGCGAGGCGATCGCGATAGTGATCTGCGAGCATCGCGTCGCCCACCGTGCGGGCGGCGCGCAGCGCCAACGCCATGCGAAGCGCCGCGGGGAGGCCGCCGGGATCGGTGGGTTGCAGCACGGCCTGGCCGCTGGCCTCGGTCAGGGCGAGGATCTCGCCCCGGGCCGCCATGATCGGAGCAAGGTGCGCGCCGGGGGACAGAAGCATGTCGAGGGCAGTCATCGGACCTCCGTCGGGAACAGGTGGAAGAAGGGCGGTGATCAGGAGGCGCGGTCGCGCACGAGGAGCGGGGCGGCGTCGACCCATTCGTCGCCGCGCAGCTCCGGCGTGTCGTAGGCCTGGAGCCGCTCGAAATGCGCCTCCACGTCGGCGGCGAGGAGTTCGGCCGCGATCCCGCGCGCCAGACGGTCGGCCCCGGCGCTGACGGCGGGAATGTCGCCCGACACCTTGCCGTGCGTCAGCATGGCCGCGTCGTTGAAGCAGTGGATTCGGCGCAGGATCGGGCACGAACCGGTCACGCGCTCGCGGAACTCGAAGTCGGGGCCGAGGTCCGGCGCATCGCTGAAGCCCGGACGCCGACCGCCGGCCGCAGCCGGTTGCCGCCCGTCGCCCCAGGTTCGCACGTGCGGCGCGATCGCCGCGAATTCCAGCCGCCCCGACAGGTCGTTGGCAAAGCCTGTCGCCGCGATGAGGTAGTCGGCGCGAAGCGGGCCGAGGCTCGTCTCCAGCCGCAGCGCGCCGTTCTCCTCGATCGCGGCATGCACCGCGCATCCCAGAAGGAAGCGCGCGTTCGGATGGCGTGAGACGCGCAAGGTCGAGGCGCGGGGCGGAGGCACCTGTTCGTCCGCCGCGTAGGCGAGAAAGCGCCATTTCCATTCGTCGGGAAGCCGATGCAGCCCATGAACGACGCCGGGACTGCCGATGCCGGTCAGCTTGTTGATGCGCGGCATCTCGCGCCGGCGGATCAGCATGTCGACCGAACCGGCTCCCGCTTCGAGCGCCGTCGCCGCGTTGTCCATGGCCGAGGCGCCGGCCCCGATCACGGCGACGCGCTTTCCCGCAAGGGCGCCGAAGTCGATGCGGTCGACCGAATGGGCCCAGAAACGCCGATCGATCCCTTCGAGAAAGCGCGGCGTCTGCGCGCCGCCGAGCCCCGAGCGGCCGGTGGCGAGAACCAGGTGCCGTGCCAGAAGCACCGTGTCCATCGCCCCTTCGCAGCGCACCCGCACGAGTTCGCCCTCGCCGCGCACATCCGTCACGCGGACGCCGTTGCGCACGGGAAGGTCGAGCACGCGGCGGTACCAGACGAGGTAGGCCATCCACTGGTCCTTGGGGATCTTGTCCAAGACCTCCCATTCCCGCTCGCCGAACTGTGCCGTGAACCAGGCGCGGAAGGTGAGGGACGCGAGCCCGAGGCTCGGACCCGCCAGGGTCTTGGGCGAGCGCAGCGTTTCCATCCGGGCGAAGGTGACCCAGGGCCCCTCGCGCCCCGCCTCGGCGGCGTCGACCGCAAGGACGTTGTCGATCCCCAGAAGCTTCAGCCTGGCCGCCGCGGCGAGGCCGCACATGCCGGCCCCGACGATCACCACGTCGTGGACGCGCCGTCCTCCGACCGTGCGTTCGGGCACCCAGGGCTTGGCCGGCAGTTCCAGCGCCTCGAGGTCGCCCGACAGGCGCGCCTCCAGCGCCGCAAGGCCCTGCGTCTCGAAACGGGGCATGTGGTTCATCGGGCGGCTCCATCGGCGAGGGGCGTGGGCATCTCGCGGGGCCTTGCGGCGTCGTCCGGGGCGACCAGACGGCCCGCGAGCGAGGGATCCAGCCGGGCGATGCCGGGAATGATCTCCATCGCCGCCGCCTCCGCCGCCTCCGCAAGTCGACGCGTCTGCTCGCGCATATGGCGCCCCGAGCCCGCGATCACGCCCCAGTAGAAGGGAACCTGACGCTGCAGCGGGCGGATCGCGACGTCGGGGAAGGCGAAACCGTGAGCCGTGACCGGGTCCACCACGGCGACGGCCCCCGTTCGCCGGACGAGCTGAAGCGCGAGCGCGGCCGTGTTGGCGCGCACGATGGGTCCGAGCTCGACGCCTTCCTGCCCGAGCGCGAGGTCCACCCCCCGCTGGAACCGCATGGGATCGATCATCGTCACCACCGGGCGCGCCCGGAGCGCCGACAGCGGGACCGTCTCCATCGCCGTCAGCGGGTCGTCGGCACGCAGCGCGAGAACGTCGGGCGCGCCGTAGAGATGGAGGACGTCGAGCCCCGGCATGTCGAGCGGGAGGCTCGAGAACCCGATGTCGGCGCGACCGGCGCGGACCTCCTGCGCCACCACGGAAGCGGAATGCTGCGTCAGGTGGATCTCGGGGGGCTGCGCGTCCCGCGGCATGCGCGCGAGCGCCAGCGGCAGCAGTCCGCCGGCGAGCGCCGGCGTCGCGGCGATCCTCAGGACACGGCCCTTGCCGGCGGCGATCGTCTTGGCGCGCGCCGCAAGTTCGCCGAACGAGGCCATGAGGCGTCGTGCCTCCTCCTCGAAGGCGACGCCTTCTTCGGATAGCTGGACACGCCGTCCGACGCGGTGGAGAAGTTCGAAGCCGAGCTCGGCCTCCAGCTCCTGGATCATCCTCGTCACGGAGGGCTGGGAGCAGCCGACGATGCCGGCGGCCTGCGTGACGCTTCCGCTGGCGGCGACCGCCAGGAAGACTTCGAGTTCGCGCGTGTTCATGAATCATGCCATTTAAGAATGATTTCGACGATATGATTTGCATCTAGGATTGAATGCGTCAAGCTGCCTCTGGCCTCGGCGTCGCGATGATGCCGGGACAGGTGTCCAACTCGCGAAAGGAGCATGCATTGCTCGCCGTCCTGCGCCACCGAACCTATCGCCACCTCTTCGCGGCGCAGGTGCTGTCTCTCGTCGGGACCGGCCTCACCACGGTGGCGCTCGGTCTTCTCGCCTACGATCTGGCAGGGGCGGACGCGGGCGCCGTGCTCGGCACCGCGCTCGCCATCAAGATGGTCGCCTATGTCGGCGTCTCGCAGTTCGCCGGCGTCCTGACCGAGCGCGTGCCGCGGCGCACGCTCCTCGTCGGACTGGACCTGACGCGGGGCGCCTTCGTTTGCCTCCTGCCGTTCGTCGACGCGGTCTGGCAGATCTACGCTCTCGTGTTCGCCTTCCAGTCGATGTCGGCCCTCTTCACCCCGACCTTCCAGGGCACGATCCCCGACATCCTGCCGGACGAGCGGGACTACACCAACGCCCTGTCGCTCTCGCGCCTTGCCTACGATCTCGAGTCGCTGTTCAGTCCGCTGCTGGCGGCACTGCTCCTCACGTTGATCTCGTTCCACTGGCTGTTTCTCGGAACGGTGCTCGGCTTCCTCGCCTCGGCGGCGCTCGTCGTGTCCGTCGCGCTTCCCGCGGCGAGAGCCGCATCGGGCGCCCGTTTCGTCGACCGGCTGACACGGGGGCTTCGGGTCTACCTGGCAACGCCTCGCCTGCGCGGGCTCCTCGCGCTTTCGTTCGCCGCCTCGGCGGGCGGTTCGATGGTCATCGTCAACACGGTCGTCCTCGTCCGCTCGCGGCTCGGCGGCACGAACGACGACGTCGCCCTCCTGTTCGCGGCCTACGGTCTCGGGTCCATAGCGGTCGCGATCGGGCTCTCGCGTCTCCTCGCCCGCGTTCCCGCCCGGTTCGTGATGGTCTCGGGCGCCGCCGCGATGGCGGCTCTCCTCGTTGCCGCGAGCGTCGGTCCGGACTGGACCGGCAGCCTTGTCCTCTGGGCCCTGTTCGGCGCGGCATCGTCGGCCATCGGCACGCCCGGCGGCCTCGTCCTGCGCCGCTCATCGGACGCGGACGGCCGGCCGGCGGTGTTCGCCGCCCAGTTCGCGCTCTCGCACGCCTGCTGGCTCGTCACCTATCCCGCCGCCGGCTGGCTCGGCGCCACGATCGGGCTGGGACCGACGTTCGTGGTCATGGCGCTGGCGGCCGCGGCCGGGACGCTCGCCGCGCTCGCGCTCTGGCCCGCCAACGATCCGGTCGAGATCGAGCATGTCCATCACGCCTTCGCGCACGACGCGCTGCACATCCACGACGCGCATCATGAGCACGAGCACGAGGGATGGGAGGGGCCCGAGCCGCACCGCCATCCCCATCGCCACCAGCCGATCCGGCACCGCCATGCCCTGGTGATCGACGACCATCACGCGACCTGGCCGACGGGCACGGCGGG
>NZ_BBWJ01000031.1 GCF_001463745.1 Aureimonas sp. AU22
CCGGCACCGCCATGCCCTGGTGATCGACGACCATCACGCGACCTGGCCGACGGGCACGGCGGGCGGGTGACCGACCGAATCGGCCGTCGCGTCGCATGGCCTCACGCCGGAGCGGTCGTGGCCGGATCAGATGACCTTGCCGGGGTTGAGCGTGCCGCGCGGGTCGAGCGCGGCCTTCAGACGGCGCATGGTGGCGATCTCGGCGGGCTCGCGCGAATGATGGAGATAGTCGCGCTTCAGAAGGCCGATGCCGTGTTCGGCCGAGATCGATCCGCGATAGCGAGCGACGAGGCCGTAGACGAGCGCCTTGAGCGCGCCGCGCCGCTCGGTCGTCGGCAGGCCGGTCGTCAGGTGCAGGTTGCCGTCGCCGAGATGCCCGAGGACGTGAAGCGCGATGACATCGGGAATCTCGCGCCGCAGGGCGGCATCCAGCTCGCCCACGAACGCGTCCATGCGCGCGAGCGGCAGCGAGATGTCGAAATCGATCAGCACCGGGAACAGCGCCTGTTCGGCCTCGAAATCCTCGCGGATCCTCCAGAACTCGTCTCGCTGGCGCGAGGACTGCGCGATCACGGCATCGCCGACGTCGCCCGCTTCGAGAGCCGCGCCGACGAGGGCCTCGAACAGCGCGCCGTCGCCGTCCGGCTCGAAGCCCTCCGCCTCGCACAGGGCATAAAGCGCGGCTCCCGGCGGAAGGGGGCGCCGCGCCCCGAATAGCGTCGCGGCGTTCAGTTCGAAGAACGCAGGCCACATGATCTCGAAGCTCGACAGGGTGCCATGCAGGCCGCGCCGCAGGCGTCCAAGCGTTCGCGTCACGCAATCGAAGTCCGGAAAGGCGAGGAGCGCCGTGTTCACCGTGACGGGCGCGGGATGCAGCTTCAGGACGGCGCGGGTGATGATCCCGAGCGTGCCCTCCGATCCGATGAAAAGCTGCTTGAGGTCGTAGCCCGTGTTGTCCTTGGCGTAGGGGCTGAGATGCCGCAGCACCGTCCCGTCGGCAAGCACGCATTCGAGCCCGAGCACCTGATCGCGCGCCACGCCGTAGCGCATGGCCTGGAAGCCGCCGGCATTGGTCGCGAGCGCGCCGCCGAGCGTCGCGCTGCCGCGCGCGCCGAAGTCGAGGCCGAAGCGCAGGCCCCTGTCCGCGCAGCGCTCCTGCAGCGTCTGAACGACCGCCCCGGCACCTGCCTCGATCGTCAGCGCGCCCTCGTCGGGCACGCCGATCGCATTCAGCCGCTCGAGCGACAGGAGAAGGCTCGTCTCGTCGGCGCGCGTTCCCTGGTTCAGGTTGGTGCGCCCGCCCTCGGCCACGACCGCGATGCCGCGATCGTCGCAAAGGGCGAGCACCGCCGAAACCTCCGCGGTGGAGCCTGGCTTGACCAGCGCGAGCGCGATCGTCGGGTCGTCGGTCCAGAAGTCCAGCGGACGCGTCCGCAGCGTTTCGCCAGGCACCAGGTGCCGCTCGCCGACGATGGCGACGAGCTCGGAAAGGATGCCGCTCGTCACGAGGCGTTCGCGCGCATGCGGGCGAGTTCGCCGAGATAGTCGTTGGCCGCGCGGACATCCGCGAAGGCCGACGGATCGAGATCGGCGACCAGCATCTCGGCAACGCTCTCGCCGGCCTGCGCCAGCGCCCGGCCGTCCGGTGCCGCGATCACCGAAAGTCCGCCGTAGCGGAAGGCATCATCGCAACCGCACCAGTCGGCATAGGACACGAACAGGCCGTTCTCGAAAGCGCGCGTCGGCACGAGGTGACGGGCGATGAAGCTGGCCCCCTCGCTTTCGGGCAGCGCCGTCGGCACCAGCACGAGGTCTGCGCCGGCCAGCGCCAGCTCCCGCACGGTCTCGGGAAACTCGACGTCGAAGCAGACGAGGAGCCCGACGTTGAGACCCGCGATCTCCACGAGCGGCGAGGCGGCATCGCCCGGCGAGAAGGCCGCCCGCTCGTAGTCGCCGTAGAGGAAGCGCTTGGCATAGGTCGCGGGCGCATGCCCCGGACGCAGCACCACCGCGGCGTTGCGCACGGCGCCGTCCTGCAGGACGGGTAGTCCGAGCGCCAGCGCGACGCCGGTCTCGGCGACGAGATCGGCCAGTTGCGCCAGAAGCTCGGGCGCCTTTGCGGCGGTCTCGCGCAAGGCCTCGACGCCTGCGCCGTAGCCGGGCAGCGCGAGTTCGGGCAGGTGAGCGAGGTCGGCTCCCGCGTCACGGGCTTTGCGAAGCAGCGATCCGATGCGATCGAGGCGGGGCGCCTCGCCGGCGTCGAGCTGGAAGAGCGCAAGGCGCATCAGCGTCGTTCCCAGGCGCCCAGCAGCTTCGGCAGGTCCCCGAACCAAGCGACGAGGCCGAAGACCAGCGCGGCCGTCGCCACGAAGAGCACCGAGATCGAGGCCATGACCGGCGTGTAGCCGTAGCGCAGGGCGTTGAAGATCTTGATCGGCACCGTCTCCATCGTGAAGCCGACCGTCATGTAGGTGATGATGTATTCGTTCAGCGACAGGACGAAGGCGAAGGCGAAGCCGGACACGAGATAGGGCCGGATCATCGGCAGGACGATCGTGCGGCGCACGGATCGCTCGTCGGCGCCCATCGTGCGGGCCGCCTCCACGATTTCGCGGTCGATCGCCGAGAAGCCGAGCGTCAGCGTGACGAGCGGCAGGCTGGTGAAGAAGATCGCATGGCTGACGACCACGGTGAAGGACGAGCCGTAGAAACCAACCGTCGACCAGAAGGCGAGGGCGCCGAGCGCGGTGATGACCGGCGGCAGCACGAAGGGCGAGACGCCGAGCAGCTGTACCACGCGCCCGGCGACGCTCGTGCGCCGCCACAGGGCATAGGCGATCGGCAGGGCGATGAGGACGGCGAGCGCGGCCGCCAGCGCCGCGATGGCGACGGAGGTGAGGAGCGCGGCGCGCCAGTCGGCATCGGTGAAGATCGCCCCGTACCAGCGGAGCGACAGGCCCTTCGGCGGAAAGACGAGGCTCTGCTGCGCGTTGAGCGAGACGCCCGCGATGATAGCGACGGGTGCGGCCAGGAACAGGCCGACCATGGCGAAGAACACGCGGCTCATGCCGCGCTCCCGGCGCGGCGGGCGCCGAACAGGGCGGTGAGCGAGACGAGGAGGATGCTCGCCAGCACCAGGAAGACGGCCATGGCCGCCGCGAACGGCATGTTGGACTGGTAGATCGCCTGGTCGGTGATGAGGACCGACAGTGTCCAGTGCTGCGGCCGGCCGAGAAGCTGCGGCAGGAGATAGGAGCCGAGCGCGAAGACGAAGACCACGACGAAGGTCGCCGCCAGCGCCCCGCGCAGCGCCGGAAGGATCACGGTCAGGAAGGCACGGCTCGGCGAGGCACCGAGCGTTTCGGCCGCCTCGCCGAGCGAGGGGTCGAGCCGCGAGAAGGACGGGTAAAGCACGAGGACGCAGTAGGGCAGGGCCTGATAGGTCATGCCGAGGAGGACGGCCGCGAAGCTCGGCGTGAAGGCGGTCGGCGCCGCCATCAGCCCGAGGGCGACGAGAAGGTTGGAGACGCCGGCCGTGCGCGAGAGCAGCGTCGACCAGGAAAAGCCGATGATGACCTCGGACAGCGACAGGATGGCGAGAAGCGCGACGAGCCACGGCACCTGGGCGCGGCGCGGCAGGCGCGACAGGAGATAGGTGAAGGGCGCGCCCACCACGAGGCAGATCAGGGCGACGAGCGCCGAGAGCCCGAGCGAGAAGAGAAGGATCTCGCCGAAGAAGAGCGACAGGAACCGCGCATAGTTGGCCGATGTCAGGATCGGCTCGTAGAAGCCGCCCTGGACGCGCTGGAAGAACGAGACGGCGATCATCAGCCCGAAGGGGACGACGAAGAAGGCGCCGAGCATCAGCGCAGGAAAGACGAGCGCGCCCTGACCGTTTCCGCCGCGCGAGCCGACCGCGCTCATGCCGCCTCGGCGGGAAACACGGCGGCGGCTCCCGGCTTCACGCCGAGCGCCACGCGCGCGCCGACGCCTGCCACGGAGGCGCCGGCCTCGCGATGGGCGATGATCCGGGTCTCGCCCGCGCGCAGATAGACCTCGACGCCCGACCCCATGTCGCGCACGAACTCGACCTCGGCCGAGATCGGGCCCTCGCCCTCGGGCAGGAGGAGGACGTCCTCGGGGCGGATCGACAGGAGGGCCTGCGGCGAGGGAAGGGCGATGCCGGGTAGGAGCGCGCCGGTATGCAGCCGCGCGCCGTCCGCGTCCCGGGTCACCTCCAGGAGGTTGGTCTGGCCGAGGAAGTCGGCGACGAACGGGGTCGCGGGCCGGCGATACACGTCGATCGGGCGATCCATCTGCAGGACGCGGCCCCCTCGCATCACCACGACCTGGTCGGCCATGGTCATCGCCTCGCGCTGGTCGTGGGTCACCACCACCGTGGTGATGCCGAGGCGCTGCTGGAGGAGGCGCAGTTCCACCTGCATGGCTTCGCGCAGCTTGGCGTCGAGGGCGGACAGGGGTTCGTCCAGAAGGAAGAGGCGCGGGGCGACGGCGAGCGCGCGGGCGATCGCCACGCGCTGCCGCTGGCCCCCCGACAGCTGGGTGATGGCGCGCGCCTCGACGCCGGGCAGACGCACGAGGTCCAGAAGCTCGCGCACCCGGGCCTCGATCGTGCCGCGACTCTCGCCCCGCAGCCGCAGGGGATAGGCGATGTTGTCGCCGACGGTGAGGTGCGGGAACAGCGCCAGCGACTGGAACACCATGCCGAAGTTCCGCTTGTGAACCGGAACGCTTGTGATCGTCTCCGCGCCGAAGCGGATGTCGCCGCTGGTCGGCGCCTCGAGCCCGGCGATCATGCGCATCAGTGTGGTCTTGCCGCAGCCCGACGGCCCGAGAAGGCACACGAACGTGCCTTCCGGGATCGTGAGGTCGACGGCGTCCACGGCCGTGGTCGCGCCGTAGCGCTTAGTGACGCCGTCGAGCGCGAGCGCGGTCATGGGCGGGGAACTCCTGCGGGTCGGATCGGGGGCCGGGGTCGTTCAGCCGACGATCAGCTCGGTCCACTTCTGGTTCAGCCAGTCGGCCTTCGAGACGTAGAGGTCGTAGCGCGGCACGATCGGCGCGGCGGTCGAGGACACGGCGGCGAACTCGGCATCCGTGAGGTCGAGGAGCTGGCGCCCGATCACCGGCGCCGTGCCGACCTTGCGCGCCAGCAGCGACTGCGTTTCCGGTTGCGTCATGTAGTCGATGAACTCGTGCGCGAGATCGAGCTTTTGGGAAGCCTTGCTGACGGCCCAGCAGCCGGAATCCGAGATGCCGCCCTCCTTCGGGAAGGTCGAGCGCACCGGCGCGCCCTTCGAGGCGGCCAGGCCCGTCACGTCGTGGTAGTACTGGCCCATCGGGATCTCGCCGGACTTCAGCGCCGCCTCGAACTGCGCCTCGTCGCGGTACCAGAGCTGCACGTTGGGCTTCAGCTCGGCCAGCTTGTCCATGACCTTGAGGATGCCCTCCTCGGTGTCGAGGATTCCCGTTCCGCCGAAATAGGTCGTGGCCGTGACTTCGAGAAGAAACGAGTTGGAGACCAGCGCGAGGAGGCCGAGCTTGCCCTCGTTCGCCGGATCCCAGAAGGCGCCCCAGGAATCGGGCGCCGTCGGATAGGCTTCCGTGTTGGTGACGAGGTTGATGTACCAGGCGACGGCACCCACGCCCGCCACCCGCTCGTCGGGATACTTCACGAGGAAGGGCGGCAGGATGTCGGCCGCGTGCTTGATGCGCGCGAGGTCGAGCGGCGCCCAGAGCTCGGTCGTCAGGCCCTTGCGCATGGCGACCTGGCTGAGCATCGACACGTCGGCCGGGGCGACGCCTGCGCGCGCGGCCTGCTCGAGCTGCACAAGCCAGGCTTCGCCGGTTGGCTCGGCGATGCCTTCCACGGTGATGCCCGACGCCTTGGTGAAGGCCGGGAAGACGTTCTCGTCGAAGGAATCCTTGAAGTAGCCGCCGTAGACGCCGACCTTGAGGGAGCGGTCCTGCGCGCGCAGGATGCCCGGCATGGCGAGGGTGGCGGCGCCCGTGGCGGCGCCGAGAAGCACCGAGCGGCGGGTCGGATGGGCGATGGAAGTCGTCATGTCGCGGATCTCCGTTCGGGTGTCAGGGCTTATTGTTGGCACGATCGGGCGAGAAGGGCACGAGGCTCAGGATCTCGAACAGCATCTGCGCGCCGGCATGGGCGGTGTTGGTGGTGGCGTCGTATTGCGGGGCGACCTCTACGACGTCGCCGCCGACGATGCGGATGCCGGCGAGACCCCGCAGAAGGGCCTGCGCCTCGCGCGTCGTCAGGCCGCCGATCTCGGGCGTTCCGGTGCCGGGCGCGAAGGCCGGATCGAGGCTGTCGATGTCGAAGGACAGATACACCGGCGCGTCACCCACCACGGACTTCGCCATCTCGACGATGCGGGCGATGCCGAGATCGGGCATCTCCTCGGCGTGGATCACGGTCATGCCGGACTCGGTGGAGAATTCCCAGAGATAGTCCGACGAGCCGCGGATACCGATCTGGATGGTGCGCGTGGGGTCGAGCACCCCGTCCAGCACCGCCTGGCGGAAGGGCCCGCCATGGTGGAACTTGCAGCCTTCGTAGGGGCCGCTCGTGTCGCAATGGGCATCGATATGGATCATCGCCAGCGGGCGTTCGCGCCCCAGCGCGCGCAGGATCGGATGCGAGATCGAGTGGTCGCCGCCGACCGAGAGCGGCACCACGCCGGCGCTCGCGATCGTGGCGATCGTCGCTTCGATGTCCTCGTGGGAACTCGCGAGGTCGAAGCGCGAGCGGAACGGCACGTCGCCGATGTCGGCGACCGACAGGTCCATCGTCGGCATGGTCTTCAGGACGTGGTTGTAGGGGCCGACGCGCTCGATCGTGCGCAGCGCACGCGGGCCGAAGCGGCAGCCGTTGCGATTGGTGACGCCGAGATCCATCGGAACGCCGAGAAGCGCGACGTCGAGGCCGGTGAGATCCGGCGCCGACCAGTCCATCGGCCGATACGGCACGTCGAGAAGCGTCGGCACCCCGGCGAAGGGGGCGACGCGCGTGCCCTTGGCGTTGAAGAGGCGCGACGCGACGCGGGCGAAGCCCTCGTCGTAGATCATCCGCTCGTTTTCGCCGCCGAAGCGGGCGCGCAGGGTTTCGAGGTCTTGGCTCATGCGGGCGTGTCCAGTGTGTCGGGGACGAGGGCGAGGCGGCGGGCGATCTCGGCGATCGTCGGCACGTCCACATTGGCGAAGGCGATGCGCAGGAAGCGCTCCTGCCCTGGCCCGAAGAAGGCGCCGGGAAGCGTCACGAGACCGAAGGCGCGGGCGAGATGCGCGGCGACCTCGACCGACGGCGTGTCGCCGAACGGGTGCTCGACATAGGCGAAATAGGCGCCGATCTGCCGGATGCGCCAGCCGGGCAGGGCGGCGAAGGCATCGCGAAACGCCTCCGCTCGCCCCGCGATCTCGGCGGCGCTTGCCCGGCGGAAGTCGCCGAGCGACGTGATCGCCCAGGGCAGCGCGGCCTGCGCTGGGCGCGGCGCGCAGATCTGGATGCAGTCGACCACCTTCTCGATGTCGGCCATCAGGGCGGACCCAGCGATCAGCGCGCCGACGCGGTGGCCGGGGATCGCATAGGTCTTGGAGAAGGAATAGAGGGCGACGAGATGGTCGTCGCATTCCGGTCGCTCGAACAGGGCGTGCGGGCGCGCGCCCTCGGCCATGAAGTCGCGATAGGTCTCGTCCAGCACCAGCGCGACGCCGCACCGCGCGCACAGTGCCAGGATCTCGCCGAGCAGCGCCTCGGGATAGACGGCACCCGTCGGGTTGTTCGGCGAGACGAGCACCACCGCGCGTGTCCGAGCGTCGATCAGCCGCTCCAGCGCGCCGAGATCGGGCAGGAAGCCGGCGGCGGGATCAAGCGGCAGGGCACGCGCCTCGATCCCCAGCATGTCCAGCGTCATCTGGTGATTGAAGTACCAGGGCGTCGGCAGGATCACGGCATCGCCAGCCCCCGCCAGCGCCACCATCGCAGCGAAGAACGCCTGGTTGCAGCCGCTGGTGATCGCGACGCGATCCGCGGCGACGTCGGCGCCGTAGCGCTCCGAGACATGCGCGGCATAGGCCGCACGAAGGTCCGGGTCGCCGAGGATGTCGCCGTAGCGCGCGCTCGCCGGTTCCCCGGCGGCGCGGGTCAGGCGTTCGGCGAGTTCGGGCGGCGGCGGGCGGTTCGGGACGGCCTGGCTGCAATCCACCAGCGGTCCGTGCCGTCCGTCGTAGACGGCGGCCCAGCGACCGGCCTGCGCGATCGGCGGCACCGAGACCCGGCCGAGACGCGTTTCCCCGCTCATCGGGTGGCTCGGTCCAGCGGGAGGTAGGCGCAAACCGTATGCATTGAGAATGATCACATCTGGCGAATGGCGTGTTGTTGACCATACGAGCGGGGTCGACGGCGGCACCATAGGGTTCTATCAAGGTTCACCTTGACATCCCTCCATGTGAAGTCGGTTCCGATGCGTGTCTCGGGAAGTGATCTGCGGCTGCTTCAGGTTTTCGACTCGGTGGTGCGCGGCGGCGGCTATGCCGGTGCGGAAGCCGAGCTCAACATCGGCCAGTCCACGATCAGCAACCATATGACGGCGCTGGAAGAGCGCATCGGCTTCACGCTCTGTCAGCGCGGACGCGGCGGTTTCCGGCTGACGGAACGGGGCCAGGCGGTGCACGAGGCGTCGCGCCGGCTCGGACAGGCGCTCGGCGATTTCGCCGCCGACGTGGCCGCCTTGAAGGGCGAGTTGCGGGGCGAGTTGCGCGTCGCGATCCTCGATTGCGTCGCCAGCGACCCCGCCAACCGCATCACCGAGGTCATCGCCGCCTTCGGCCGCGTCGCTCCGGACGTGCGCCTCGTGCTGGTGCAGGAACGACCGCAGGACATCCAGCCGAAGATCGTGGAAGGGCTCTACCATTGCGGCATCGGGAGCCATCGCTCGCGCGTCGAAGGCATCGACTACAAGCCGCTCTACGAAGAAAGCCATGGCCTCTACTGCGGGGTGGACCATCCGTTCTTCGCGCGGCCGGACGCCGCCCTGACCGACGAGGTGCTGGCGGATGCGCCCTATGTCCATCGCGGCTACTGGCGCGAGGAGGACGGGATGCGCCGCATCCGCTGGCGCATCGAGGCGACGGTGCAGCAGATCGAGCCGGAACTCCTGCTGATCCGCTCCGGACGGTTCATCGGCTTCCTGCCCCACCACGCCGCCGAACACGACGTCGCCACCGGGCGCATGCGCCGCATCCGGCCGGACGACGTCGGCTATGTCTGCCTGTTCGAGCTCTACACGCCGCGAGCCCGGCGCGGGAGCGATGTCCTCACGGCGTTTCTGGCCAGCATGGACGCCGTCGCGTCCCCGCGGTGACCCGGTTGTGCCAGGAACCCGAACAGAAGCGGCCGGTTCAGGGGGCCCGGCGGCTCGTCTGCGAGGGGAGGCAGCCGTAGCGCTCGCGGTAGCGCCGCGAGAACTCGCCCATGTGAAGGAAGCCCCAGCGATAGGCGATCTGGGAGACGGCGAGCCGGCCGTCATTGGCCATCAGTTCGGCGTGGACGCATTCCAGGCGCCGTTCCAGGATGTAGCCGAGCGGCGTGCGTCCCGTATGCGCCCGGAAGGCGGACTGGAGCGTGCGCACGCTGACGCCGGCCGCCGCCGCGACGTGTCCCACCGTCAGGGGCTCGGCCAGATGCGCCTCGACGTAGTCGATGCCGCGCGATGCGGCGCGAGCGGTGCCGTCCGGGGTTTGGGGCTGCCTGCGCGGCCAGACCGACAGGATCTGGTTCAGGAGGAGATCGAGAAGCAGCGGAGCGGCCAGATTCTCCGCCGCTGTTCCCATATGGTCGCCGATCTGCCCGATCGTGTGCACCAGAGCCTTGAGCGGCAGCCCGTCGAGCCTCACCGTCGGCTGGAAGCGGACGAGGGGTGCGCCTTCGCACTCCAGCGTCTCGGAGCGGCTGACGAGATCCTGCGTGCGGACGGCGCAGGCCAGAACCCGCGCACCCGGTGCGAAGCGGGTCGCCAGCAACTCCACCGCCGGCAGGATGATGGCGCTGCCCGCGGGCGTCTCGTAATCCTTCCCGGGCGTTCGGCTGACGAGGCTGCAGCTCAGCGGCACGCGGATCGTGTAGACATCCGGAACATGCTCCGGAACGCTCTCGAAACCGGTCGCCGAGGTGACGTTCCAGATCGCCAGCTCCGGCGTCAGCACGCCATGAAGATCGAGCCTGGGCGCGTCCCGCCCGAGCGGACGGAAGACATGGGGGAGGTCGCCCTGGGTGGTCAGGGAATCGAGATCGTCCCGCGTCGCGACATGATGATGGAGCATGCGCCGGGGCATCGTCCAACGACCAGGATCGGGGTGCGCCGCGAGCATGGTCCGCCGCGAGCCGTCCATCTGTTCCGGGGGCGCTGCAGCGCGACTCACGACCTCACCCGCAAAAGTTCGACGGACGCCTCAAGCCATCGAAGCAAAGTGGGGCGGAATGAGGATGGCCCCGATGGCCGGTGAACATAGCGCGTCATTTAAACGCACTCGATATAAATTGGCAAATGCCCCGCGTGCCGCGCAGACGGGCATGCTTTCCGTCACAAGGGAATGGCCACCGGTTCGGGCCTGCCGGGATGGTCGAGGATGGCCATCGGCACGCCGTAGATCCGCTCCAGGGCCGCGGCGGTGACGACCTCGTCGGGGCGCCCGCGCGCGACCAGCCGTCCGCCCTTGAGAGCAACGATCTCGTCGCAGAAGCGGGCCGCCATGTTGATGTCGTGCAGGACCACGACGACCCCGACGCCGCGCGAGCGGCTCAAGGCGCGCACTAGACCGAGGACCTCGATCTGGTGCGCGACGTCGAGCGCCGAGATCGGCTCGTCCAGAAGCAGGCAGCCGGCATCCTGGGCCACCAGCATAGCAAGCCAGGCGCGCTGGCGCTCGCCGCCCGAGAGCGCGTCGACCGGCCGATCGGCGAGGGGGAGCGTGCCGGTCGCCGCAAGCGCGTCCTCGACATGGGCGCGGTCGCCCGCGGAGAAGCGACCGAACGGCCCATGCCAAGGATAGCGGCCGAGGGCGGCGAGGTCGCGCACGAGAAGGCCAGGCGCCGGCGGCGTCATCTGCGGGAGATAGGCGACGTGGCGGGCGAAGTCGCGCTCGCCCCAGGCGGCGAGGTCGCGGCCGCCGAAACTCACTCGCCCGGCCGACGGTCGCTCCTGCCGGGCGAGGAGCTTCACCAGCGTCGACTTGCCCGACCCGTTGTGGCCTACGAGCCCCACCACGCGGCCGCTTGCCAGGTCGAGATCGAGAGGATGGAGGAGCACGCGGCCGGGAACCGCAAAGGACACCGCCTCCAGTGCGAAGGCGAGGGCGGGCCGGGGCGGAGGCGAGACGAGGGTCATCAGGCGTATCTCCGGCGGGCGAGGAGCAGCATCAGGCAGGGCGCGCCGAGAAGGGCGGCCACGATGCCGGTCGGAAGGGTCCAGGGAAAGGCCACCGTGCGGCCGAGCCAGTCGGCCAGAACCAGGAGTGCGAAGCCCGAGAGCGCGCTGACGAAGAGGGCCGGCAGCGGTCGGTGAACCCCGAGAAGGCGCGCGAGATGCGGCGCCATCAGTCCGACGAAGGTGAGGGGGCCGGCGATCGGGGTCGCTGCGGCGGTGAGAACGGCGGCAAGCGCGAAGAGTGCGAGCCGCGTGCGGGCGAGCGGCACGCCCAAAGCGCGCGACACGGGAGCGCCGAGCGGCAGGACGGCGAGCGGCCGGGCGGCCAGCGCCGCGAGGCCGACGAGCACCGCGGCGGCAAGGCTCGCTGCGAGCGCGCTCGCGGCGGTGATGCCGTTGGTGGAGCCGGCCATCCAGCCGAGCAGCATGAGCGCGCGCGGGTCGCCGCTCGCCGACAGGAGGCCGACCACCGCATCGAGCAGCGCGTTGAGCGCGATGCCCGCGAGGAGCACGCGTTCCGGCTGGAACCCGGACCGGCGGCCGAACGACAGAACCGCGGCGACCACCGCGAGGCTGCCGACGACGGCGGCCACGCCGAGCACCACGGAACCGGGAGCCGGGAGCAGGAACAGCACCATGGCGGCGGCGAAGGCCGCGCCCGCTCCGACGCCCAACACTTCCGGGCTCGCCATTTCGTTGCCGGTCAGGCGCTGGAGGAGCAGACCGGCGGTCCCCAGCATCGCGCCCGCCGCGCCCGCGCCCAGCATGCGGGGCCAGCGCAGGGGCAGGAGATCGGCGAAGAGGGCGGGCGACAGGATGCCCCACCGTTCCGTGATCGGATCCGGGCCGACGAGAAGGGCAGCGAGCGCCAGCGCCGCCAGCGCCACCGCGAGAAGAAGGAGCCGCCCGCCGGCCCGCACCGGAGATCGCCCCTTGTGCCGCATGCCGGCCTCGGCCGGGATCGGGGCGCGATCGGCCGCCGCCAGGCGCGGCAGAAGCAGAAGAAGCAGCGGGGCGCCGAAGATCGCCGTCACCGCGCCGGTCGGCAGGAACACGCCGGTCGAACCCGGCACCGCCTGGAGCGCGGCGTCGGTGAGGAGCAGGAGCGCCGCGCCGAGCCCGACCGACAGCGCAAGCCGGGTGCCGAAGCCTCGCGCGCCGGACAGGCGCGCCAGAAGCGGCGCGACAAGGCCGATGAAGCCGATCACGCCGACCGCGCTGACGGTGAACGCGGAGATCGCGACGCCGAGCGCCACGGCCAGTCCCCGCAGGCGGCCGGGATCGAGCCCGCGCGCACGCGCGTTGGCGTCGTCGAGGTCGAGAAGCCCGAGCGGGCGCACCAGGAGGAGGGCCGGCGGCACGAGGAGGCCGAGGCGCAGGAGGAGGGAGAGGAACGGCTCCCAGCTCTGCTGGGATAGCGACCCAGCGCCCCATATGAAGAGGCTGGCGAGGTAGCGGTCGTTGAGAAGCGTCAGAAGAGCGGAGAGCGCGCCGGCATAAAGACCCACCACCAGTCCGGCGAGGATCAGCGAGACGGCGGCGAAATGGCGCCGGCGCACGAGCGCGAAGACGAGAAGCGTGGACAGCCCGCAGCCGGCCAGCGTGACGAGGTCGCGGCCCCAGCCGAAAAGGGCCGGCGCGGCCAGCGTGGCGAGCGCGAGCGCCAGGCGTCCGCCCGCTTCGACGCCGAGCGTCGTCGGCGACGCCAGCGGATTGCGAAGGGCCTGCTGCATGAAGGCGCCGGACGCCGCCAGCGCGCCGCCGCACAGGACCGCCATGGCGAGGCGAGGCAGGGTCGAATGCAGGAGCACCATGCGCCCGACGTCGTAGCCAGCGTCCGACGCGCTCCAGAGCGCGGCGAGCGGGCCGGACACGACGAGCGCCGCAAGCGCCAGGGCCGGCAGGCCGAGGGCGGCCAGAAGCCAGGCGCCGCGCGGGCGCGGAAGGGCGGCGGCGCTCACGCGGGCTGGTCCGTCAGGGCTTCGGTGACGAGGCGGGCGAAGCGCCGGGCGGAGGACAGGGCGCCGAAGGTCAGGACGGGGGCTAGGCGCGTGACGCGGCCGGCCTTGACGAAGGGCAGTTCGGTCCAGAGCGGGCTGCGGTCCAGCGTCGGCCAGGTGTCGGCCGGAGCGGGATCGATCGACAAAAGGGTGGCCTCGCCATAGGAGGCGAGATCCTCGATCCCCACCGTATTGAAGCCCCAGACGTTGACCGCCTCGGGGTAAGCGTTGCGAAGGCCGAGCCCTTCCAGCGTGTCGCCGAACAGGCTGGCCCGGCCGAAGACCCGGGCGTGGCGCGTGTCCATGAAGGCGACGATCAGGAGCGGGGGCAGGTTTGGCCTGAGGCGGCGGGAGAGCGCCGCGATCTCGGCGTCCACGTCGGCGATCGCCTGCTCGGCCCGCCCGGAGAGGCCGAGGAGCTCGCCGATCGCGGTCGTTACCTCGCGGGCCCGTGGCAGCGGATCGGTGCCCGATCCGTAGATCGTCAGGCGCTCCACCGGCGCGATGCGCGCGGCGGCGGGTTCGGCGAGCGACGTGTACTCGGTGGACAGGATGAGATCCGGCTTCAGCGCCGCCAACCGCTCCAGACTGGGTTCCTGGGAGGCGCCGAGGTCCATGACGCCGGGCGGCAACGGCGGCTCGCCGGTCCATTTCGGCCAGTCGGCCGCCGACATGACGGCCACCGGTTCGACGCCGAGAAGCAGGAGGAGTTCGGCAAGCGCATAGTCGAAGACCGCTATGCGTTTCGGGAAGCCGGGAGTGGCGGATACGCCTCCCGGCAGGCACGCAGCGCCCAGCAATGTCGTGAGAAAGGCCCGGCGGTGGAGGGAGGAATGGGGCATCGGCCGGTTATGTGGAGAAAAACAATCACCTTTCCCCTAGCCTCCCCGGTCCAGCGGGGCAAGACCCCTCCGGTCCCCCCTGGATCAGCCCTGCGCTTCGCCGAGCGTATCCGCCATCTTCGCGCCGCGCCGACCCATCGGCTGGGCAGGGTGCGTCGTCGAATCGCGCGACGTCTGATGCTCGAGCTCCGCGTCGATCTCGGCCCCGACCAGCACCACCATGGTCGACACCCAGATCCAGGTCATGAAGCCGATCGCAGCGCCGAGCGAGCCGTAGGTCTCGTCGTAGTTGCCGAAGTTCTGCGCGTACCACGAGAAGGCAATGGAGAAGATCACCCAGAGCACGGCCGCAATGCCGGCGCCCGGCGTGATCCAGCGCCAGCGCGCGCGCGCGCGGCTCGGCCCGTAGCGGTAGACGATGGAGAGGCCCCCCACGACCACGACCAGCAGCAGCGGCCAGCGAAGCAGCAGGAGCCAGGGCTCCACCCCGCCAAGACGCAGGAAATCCAGGACGATCGGCAGAAGCACCACGCCCGCCAGCGCGACGATCAGGAACACGATGGCGCAGAGCGTGAAGAACAGCGACACCAGCGTCAGCCGGACGAAGCCGCGCTTTTCCTCTTCCTCGTAGACGATGTTGAGGGCGTCGAAGAGCGTCTTCATGCCGGCATTGGCGCTCCACAGCGCCAGTCCCAGACCGAACACGAGGCCGAAGCCGAGCTTGGTTTCCCCCTTGGAGGCGACACGCGCCATCTGCTCGGAGATGATGTCCATGGCCCCGCCCGGCAGGAAGCTCGACAGGACGCGCATCTGGTCGCCGAAGTTCGAGGCGTCGGTGAAGAGGCCGTAGATCGACACCATGGCGGTGATCGCGGGGAACAGCGCGAGCAGGACGTAGAAGGTGACACCGGCCGCGACCAGCATCAGCCGGTCGGCGGAGAACTCCTGAACCGTACGCCAAAGCACGTCCTTCCACCCCCGGGCCGGGATCTGGCCGGGATGATCGGCCGCACGCCCCCGTCCCGCCTCGTGGGCGGCAGAGGGATGGGCGTGCGAGGCGCCTTCCGAGCGAAAGCCGCTGTCGGCCAGTTCGCCCGCGTCGTCGCGGCGCTGTGTCGTATCAGCGGAGGAGCGCCTGCGGGCGAGGGCGCCCAGCGCTCCGAGGAGGCCGAGCGACGCCAGGCCGACCACGATCTGGCCGGCTCCACGACGTTGGCGGTTTCGGCGACGGTCGGCAAAATCCATGGCAGGTCCCCTCGAAAACAACAGTTCTCCCCGCGGGCAAACGTCCGGTCCCCTCGATCCGATCCATCGCCATGCCGCAACTGCCGGGAGCCACCTAAGGTTATGCGCCTAAGCGAAGTGTGGGTCGCGCGGGCGGAACGGAGCCCGCAGCGGCTGCCTTCCCTTCCGTGAGACATCAAGGAGGCGATCGATGAAAGCCCTGACCTGGCACGGCAAGAGCGACATCCGCTGCGAAAGCGTTCCCGACCCGAAGATCGAGGACGCAGGCGACGTCGTCATCAAGGTGACGGCCTGCGCGATCTGCGGCTCGGACCTGCATATCTACGACGGCGTCATTCCCGGCATGGAATCGGGCGACATCCTCGGCCACGAAACCATGGGCGAAGTGGTGGAGACCGGCTCGGGCGTCTCCAAGCTCAAGGTCGGCGACCGCGTGGTGGTGCCCTTCACCATTTCCTGCGGCGAGTGCTTCTTCTGCAAGCGCGGCTTCTTCTCGGGCTGCGAGCGCTCCAACCCCAACAAGGAACTGGCCGCGAAGGCCTGGGGCCATTCGCCCGCCGGCCTGTTCGGCTATTCCCACCTCCTCGGCGGCTTCGCCGGCGGTCAGGCGGAGTACCTGCGCGTGCCCTATGCCGACGTCGGTCCGATCAAGGTGCCCTCGCACCTCACCGACGAGCAGGTCCTCTTCCTCTCGGACATCTTCCCCACCGGCTACATGGCCGCCGACTTCTGCGACATCCAGCCGGGCGACACGATCGCGGTCTGGGGCTGCGGCCCGGTCGGCCAGATGGCCATCAAGAGCGCCTTCATGCTGGGCGCCGAACGGGTGATCGCGATCGACACGGTCCCCGAGCGCAAGGCGATCGCCGCCCAGAGCGGGGCGATCGTGCTCGATTTCATGGACGAGGACATCTTCGAGCGCATCCAGGAGCTGACGAACGGCCGGGGCGTCGACGCCTCGATCGATGCGGTCGGCTCGGAGGCACACGGGACGGGCTCGTTCGATTCGGTGATCGACCGCGTGAAGCAGGCGACCTTCATGGGCACCGATCGTCCCCATGTCCTGCGCCAGGCGATCCACTGCACGCGCAACTTCGGCACGGTGTCGATCGTCGGCGTCTACGGCGGCTTCCTCGACAAGATCCCGATGGGTTCGGCCATCAACCGGGGCCTCACATTCCGCATGGCCCAGACGCCGGTGCAGCGCTACCTGCCGATCCTGCTCCAGCGCATCGAGGAGGGGCAGATCGATCCGTCCTTCATCATCACCCACCGGGCGAGCCTGGAAGAGGGGCCGGAACTCTACAAGACCTTCCGCGACAAGCAGGACGGATGCGTCAAGGTGGTGCTGAAGCCCTGAGGCGGGGCGGGGACCGGAGCGGGCGGCCGAGGGCCGCTCGCCGCCCGGGCCGCTTCCGCTCGACGGAGACACCGACCGCGGACACCCAGCCGATCGGGACGGGCGAGCAACCGCGAAACATCCGCGATCCCGGAACGAAGGCCAGTTAATCGCATTAAGATGTTTTGAACGCGATCGAAATCGTATATCGGAGTCGGCGAGGCTCGATATTCGCTTGTCGACCATCAAAACCCTGTAGGGCGCCGGCCGGACATGCACGTACGGAATGGATCCGGCGGCAGGTGCTGGACCGCGTCTCGTGTGTGAAGAGTTTCCGGTGACGAACAAAGACCCTGTCGATGCCCATATTGGAAACCGTCTGCGAGCTGCCCGGGAGCTCCGCCGAATGACGCTGGGTCAGGTCGGCCGAAGTGTCGGCTTGACCTATCAGCAGATCCGGAAATACGAGAGCGGCGAGAACCGGTTGAGCGCTAGCCGGCTCTACGGCCTTTCGCTCGTCCTCAAGATCGAACCTTCGTTCTTCTTCCAGGGGCTGGGCGAAGGCGGCGAGGCACGAACGACGGGCGCGTCGGGAGATCCCGCGCTCGTCGCCGCGCTGAACCGGATCGGCAATCCGGACATCCGTCATCATCTGAAGGGGCTCATCGAGGTGCTGGACAGCGATTTCGCCAACGCGTCCGCCCCTTCCCTTCCGTCCGGATCCCGATCCTGACGGAAGGGAAGGGAGCCGACGCACAAGAACGCCTTCGGGGGAGCCCACGGGCGGGATCGACTGACGGCCCAAAGGGCGTGGAGCCCGCCGGAAAGCTCGCCGGCGGCCGCCTGCGTCGGTTCGCCTTCCACATGCTGGCCTTGGTGGCCTTTGTGCTGGCGCTTGCCGGCGTGGTGTTGCCGGGACTTCCCGCAACGCCGTTCCTGCTCCTGGCAGCCTGGGCGGCAGCGCGTGGATCGCCGGAACTGAGCCGCCGCATCGAGACCCATCCGCGGCTCGGTCCGCTCCTGCGCAACTGGCGGGATCGGCGCGTCGTGCCGACGCGCGCCAAGATCCTGGCCGTCCTGTCCATGGCGCTGAGCTTCCTCCTTCTGGTTCGCTCCGACGCTCCGGCGCCCTTGCTGGTGGGGGTCGTCATCATTTTGGTCGGGGTGGCGTCCTTTCTTCTCACCCGACCGTCGCGCTGAAGCGCAAAGGCGTAGCGCTGGCACCTTTAACGTTCAATGCGCCCCTCTTGCGCGGCCAACGCCGCGTGATACCGTGATCCCATTCCCCGGACCGACCCGACGCAGAGCGGGAGGCCGGCGGTGCAAACGGGAGGGTTCCATCATGAACAGGCGTTCGTTCCTGTTGTCGTCGGCTGCGGTGGGCGTGGTCGCCCTTTCCGCCGGAAGAAGCTGGGCGCAAGCCGCTCCGCTGACCATCCTCGGCTCCGTGCCGAGCCTCAGCTTTCCGTTCTTCGTTCACATGCTGAACCAGATCAAGGCGCAGGCGCAGGAGATCGGCGGCACCACGCTGATCGAGAGCGACGGCCAGAACTCGGCGCCCAAGCAGACCGGCGACGTCGAGGCCGCCGTGGTCCAGAAGGTGGACGCCATCGTCATCTCGCCGCTCGACGTCAACTCGCTCGCGCCCGCCGTCGAGCAGGCGGTGCAGGCCGGCATCCCGGTGGTCACGATCGACCGGCGCGTCGACGGCGTGGACGGCATCCTCGCCCATGTCGGCGCCGACAACGCCAAGGGCGGCGAGGCCCAGGCCAACGCCATCATCGCCGCGAGGCCCGACGGCGCCAAGATCTTCCACCTCCAGGGACAGCCGGGCGCCGGCCCCGCGATCGACCGCAACAAGGGCGTCCATGCCGTCCTCGACGGCAAGGACAAGTACGAGATCGTCTTCGAGCAGACCGCCAACTTCGCGCGGGCCGAGGCGCTTTCGGTGACGGAAGCGGGCCTCACCGCCCACGGCAAGCCGGACGTCATCGTCTGCGCCAACGACGACATGGCGCTCGGCGCGATGGAGGCCTGCGAGGCCGCCGGGCACACCGACGTCCTGATCTACGGTTTCGACGCCCTTCCGGAAGCGCTGGCGGCCGTGCGCGACGGCAAGCTCGCGGGCACCGTGGAGCAGTTCCCGGGCGAGCAGTCGCGCACCGCGGTGCGCATCGCGGTGGACTTCGCCCGCAACGGCACCAAGCCCGCGCAATCCCAGGTTCTCCTGACGCCGATCGTGATCGGCAAGGACAACCTCGACAAGTCCGAACGCCTGAGCGAGGCCGGCTGAGGACAGGCTTCCGCGCCGACCGGCCGCTTCGAAGCGCCGGCCGGCGCGGGGCCGCACGCCCATGCTCGCGCCCTCCGCTCCCGTTCCGGCCGCGCCGGCCGCCGCGCCGCTCCTCGACATGCGGGGCATCTCCAAGGATTTTTCGGGCGTGCGCGCGCTCGACGACGTATCCCTGCGCCTCCTTCCCGGCGAGATCCTCGGTCTCATGGGCGAGAACGGCGCCGGCAAGTCGACGCTTCTGAAGATCCTGTCCGGCGTCCAGCCGCCCACCCGCGGCGAGATCCGCCTGGACGGGCAACCGGTCGCCTTCGCCAATCCCGACGAGGCGATGCGGGCCGGCATCGTGACGATCTACCAGGAGCTCTCGCTGATCCCGACCCTGTCGGTGGCGGAGACGATCTTCGTCGGCCGCGCGCCGGTGAACCGCTTCAAGCTCGTCGACTGGCGCGCCATGCGAGAGGCCGCGGCCCAAGCGATCGCGCGGGTCGGCCTTCGCCTCGACGTGCGCACGCCGGTCTCCGCCCTGTCGGTCGCCGAGCAGCAGATGGTCGAGATCGCCCGCGCGCTGTCGCTCCATTCGCGCGTCATCGTCATGGACGAGCCGACCTCCGCCCTGTCGGAAGCCGAGGTCAGCCGCCTTCTCGCGATCATGCGTCGGCTCCGCTCGGAGGGCGTCGCGATCATGTTCGTCACCCACCGCCTGGAGGAGGCCTCCGAGGTGTGCGACCGGATGACGGTGCTGCGCGACGGCCGGCTCGCCGGCGAACTCGTGCGCGGGGCCGCGCCCATTCCGGTACCGGCGGTGATCGAGCGCATGGTCGGGCGCGCCGCGTCCGAGCTCTACGCGCGGCCGACGGAGCGGGCGACGGCGGGCGAGGTCCGCCTGTCGGTGCGCGGCCTGACCACCCATCGCAACCCGGAAGCGCCGCATGCGATCGTGCTCAAGGGTGTCGACCTCGACCTGAAGGCGGGAGAGATCCTTGGGGTCGCCGGCCTCGTCGGATCGGGGCGCACGGAACTGGCGCGCGCGATCTTCGGCGCCGACCGGTGTGCGGGCGGCGAAATCCGGCTCGACGGGCGGCCGATCGCCCCCGCTTCGCCGGCCGATGCGATCGCGCTCGGGATCGGGCTCGTGCCGGAGGATCGCAAGCACCAGGCGATCTTTCCGGCGCTCGGCATCCAACCGAACTTCTCGGTGGCGTCGCTGAAGGCCTATGCCCGCGCGCTCGGCTTCATGGCCGAGGGGCGCGAGCGCCGCGATCTCGCCGCCTATCGGAAGATGCTGAACATCCGCATGGCCGGCCCCGAACAGCTCATCGCGGGGCTTTCGGGCGGCAACCAGCAGAAGGTGATCCTCGCCCGCTGGCTCGCGCGAGATCCCAAGGTGCTGATCGTCGACGAGCCGACGCGCGGCGTCGACGTCGGGGCCAAGGCCGAGGTGCACCAGATCCTGGTGGGACTGGCGGCACGCGGCATCGCCGTCCTCGTCATCTCGTCCGAACTGCCGGAAATCCTTGCGGTGAGCGACCGCATCGTCACCATGCGCGAGGGGCGCATCACGGGCGAGATGCCGGCCTCGCAAGCCAGCGAAGAGTCCCTCATGGCGCTGATGGCGCTCGGCAATCCAACGGAGCCCCGTCCATGACCGCAGTCGATGAAGCGGCGACGCGCCCCCGCGTCAACCTCTTCCGCTTGCTCAAGACCTTCGGGCCGCTGCTCTTCCTCCTGGTGCTGATGGCGGTCTTCGCGCTCGTCAACCCGAACTTCCTGAACCCGACCAACCTCTTCAACGTCCTGCGACAGATCTCGATCACCGGGCTCATCGCACTCGGCATGACCTTCGTGATCCTGACGGCCGGCATCGACCTGTCGGTCGGCTCGCTGGTGGCGCTGTCGGGCATGGTGGCGGCGATCGTGTTCAAGGGCGGGGCGGCGAACACGCTCTCGCTCGGCGGGGCCGCGGCGGGCGGCTACGGTTGGTTCGCGGCCCTCGTCGCCGCCCTGGCAGTCGGCACGCTCTGCGGCGGGGTGCAGGGCCTTGCCATCACGCGGCTCAAGGTTCCGCCTTTCGTGGTGACGCTCGGCGGGCTCACGATCTTTCGCGGACTGACACTCACCCTCTCCAACGGCGGGCCGATCTCCGGCTTCGACGCGTCCATGCGCTGGTTCGGCACGGGACTGGTGGGGCCGGTGCCGGTGCCGGTCATCATCTTCGCGGTCGCGGCCGCACTCTGTCACATCGTCCTGCGCTACACGCGCTACGGCCGCGCGGTCTACGCGGTCGGCGGCAATGCCGAGGCGGCGCGCCTGTCGGGCCTCAAGGTCGATGCCATCCTCGTCTCGGTCTATCTCATCGTCGGCTTCTTCTGCGGCCTCGCCGCCTTCGTCCTGTCCGCGCGGCTGAACTCCGCGGAAGCCGTGGCCGGCATCGGCTACGAGCTGACGGTGATCTCGGCCGTCGTGATCGGCGGCACCAGCCTCTTCGGCGGCGTCGGAACGGTGGGCGGCACCGTGATCGGGGCGGCGCTCATCGGCGTCCTCGTCAACGGGCTCGTCCTCAACAACGTCTCCTCCTACACGCAGCAGGTGGTGATCGGCCTGATCCTGATCCTCGCTGTCGCCTTCGACCGCTGGCTGAAGGCGCGGGCGCGCTGAGACCGACGTCGACGGGTCACTCCGCCGGCTGGGCTTCCCCGCCGGCGGGGTTCTCGCGCTCGAGTTTCTCGAGCTCCGCTTCCAGCGCGTTGCGCGGCGGCGAGAAGCGCGACAGGAGGACATAGAGCGCCGGCACCACGAAGAGCGTGAGGAACGTGCCGAGCGTCGTGCCGGCCGCGATCACGGCGCCGACCGTGGTACGCGCCTCGGCGCCCGCGCCCGACTCGAGCAGGAGCGGCACCGCACCGATGATGGTGGCGAGCGTCGTCATCAGGATCGGGCGCAGCCGCTGTGCCGCTGCCTCGACCGCCGCTTCGAACGGCTCGGCCCCTTCCTCGCGGAGCTGGTTGGCGAATTCCACGAGAAGGATCGCGTTCTTGGCGACGAGGCCGATCAGGAGCAGCATGGCGATCTGGCTGTAGATGTTGAGCGTCTGCCCCATCGCCCAGAGGATCAGGATGCCGCCCGCCAGCGCCGCCGGCGCCGCCATCAGGATCACGAAGGGGTGGACGAAGCTCTCGAACTGGCCCGCCAGAAGCAGGTAGACCAGCACCAGGATCATCGCGAGGATGAAGAGGACGGCCGAGCCCGTCTCCTGGAAGTCGAGGCTCTGACCGGTATAGGCGATCTCGGTGCCCGCCGGCTGGTTCTCGCGCGCGATCTCCTCCAACTGGTCGAGCGCGTCGCCGAGCGAGAGGGCAGGCGAAAGGTTCGCGCCGATCGTGATCGACGGCTGGCGGTCCAGCCGCTCGAGTTCGCGCACCGTGCCGACCTCCTCGCGGATCACGACGCTGGAGAGCGGGATCAACTCGCCCTGGCCGGAGCGCACGAACACGTTGTCGATGTCGCCGGGCGTCAACCGATCCTCGTTGCGGGCCTGGAGGATGACCTCGTACTCCTCGCCCCGCTCGACATAGCGGGTGATCTCCGCCTCGCCGAACATGATCTGCAGCGTCTCGCCGATCGCCTGCGCGTCGACGCCGAGCGCGGAGGCGCGCGAGCGATCCACCGACACGCGGATCTGCGGCTTGGTGTCGTCGTAGTCGGAATCGAGGTTGATGAGGCCGGGGATCGAGCGCCCCCGCTCGACGATGCCTTGCGACCACGCATCGAGCACGTCGCGGTCGGGGCCCTTCACCACCATCGAAACCGGGCGCCCGCCGCCCTGGCCGAGACCGTTCGGGTTGATCGCGAAGGCCCGCACGCCGGTGACCGCCGGCAGCGCATCTTGCAGCCGTTCCTGGAACGCCATCTGCGTTTCTTCGCGCTCGGCCCAGTCCTTGAGCTGCACGATCAGGATGCCGACGGTCGGCTGGCCCTGCCCGGCGCGGCCGGGCGACAGCACGGTGAGGATGGCGCGTATCGGCCCGTTCTCGCCGTTGGTCTTGCGCACCGTGTCCTCCAGGACGCGCATCTTCTCCGACATGTAGGCCGGGGAGGCGCCCTCCGGCCCTTCGGCGCGCACGATGATGGCGCCGCGGTCCTCGTCTGGCGCGAGCTCGCTCGGCACGACCGTGAAGGCGAAGACGCCGATCGCGGCGAAGGCGAGTCCGGCGAGAAGGGTCAGCCAGACGTGGCGCACGGCAGAGCCGAGCACGCGCTTGTAGGCGTTGCCGAGGCGATCGAGCTTGGCCCCGACGAAGCGCTCCATGCGCGTCGGCTCGGATCGGTCGGCGAAGAGCTTGGACGACAGCATCGGGGCGAGCGTCAGCGCCGCCGTGGTGGAGAAGCCGACGATCGCCGCCAGCACCACGGCGAACTCGCGGAAGAGAAGGCCGACATTGCCGCCGAGGAACGCTAGCGGCAGGATCACGGCGATCAGCACAACCGCGCTGGCAAAGACCGCGAACCCCACCTGCCGCGTCGCGCGGGCGGCGGCGAGCAGCAGCGGCTCGCCCTGCTGCTGGCGGCGCCGGATGTTCTCCATGATGACGACAGCGTCGTCCGTGCACAGGCTGATCGCCAGGATCACCGCGAGGATGGTGAGGGCGTTCAGGGAGAAGCCCATGGCGACGGCCACGATCGCGGCCGGAATGACGGAGGCGGGAATGGTCGCCGCCGGGATGATCGTGGAGCGCAGCGAGCCGAGGAACACGAAGATGACGACCACGATCACCGCCACCGTCTGCAGGAGCGTCGAGGCGACGTTCTTCAGGTTCTCCCGGATGAACACGGCCTCGTTGTAGCCGACGGCGATCTCCACCGAGTCGGGGATTTGGCCCCGGACCGATTCCAGTTCCCAGATTACGCCGTCGGCGATCTCCAGCGTGTTGGCGTTGGACTGGCGCACGATGCCGAGCGAGATCGCGTCCTGTCCGTCGACGCGGAAGCCGGAATTGCGATCCTCGACGCCGACATCGACGCTCGCCACGTCCCCGAGCCGCACCCGGTTGCCCCCCTGGTCGATGAGCGAAAGCTCGCGAAACTCGTCGGCCGAGGAAAAGCGCGTGTCGGCGCGAAGGGTGATGGCCTGGGTTGCGGTCTCGAGTTCGCCGGCCGGCAACTCGACGTTCTCCGCCTCGAGACGCGCCGAGATGTCGCCGGCGGTGACGCCGCGCGCGGCCATCGCGCGCCGGTCCAGCCAGATGCGCATGGCGTATCGCTTCTCGCCGCCGATCTGAACCTGGCTGACGCCGGAGACCGCGCCGATCGCATCCACCACGGTGCGGTCCACGAGGTCGGTAAGGGCGGCGGTGTCGTATTCGTCGGAGCGCACGGTGAGATACATCATCGGCTGATCGTCTGCCGAGGCCTTCTCGATCACCGGCTCCTCGACGAGATCGGGCAGGTCGTTGCGCACGGCCGAGACCTTGTCGCGCACGTCCGCGGCGGCCGCGTCGATATCGGTGCCGGCCACGAATTCGAGGTCGATGTCGGAATTCTCGTCGCGGGTCGTCGAGCGGATCTGCCGGATGCCGGCGATGCCCGAGAGGTTCTCCTCGATGATGCGCGTCACCTCGCGCTCCACCACCTCGGCCTGCGCGCCCTGGTAGATCGTGTTGACGGTGACGGAGGGCGGATCGACGTCGGGAAACTCGCGGATCGGCAGCGACAGCATGGCGCCGATGCCGACGGCGATCAGAAGGAGGTTGAAGGAAGCGGCTAGGATCGGCCGGGTGATGACGGTGTCGAGAAGCCGCATGGTGCGTCAGCCCCGCGCGGCCGGCGCGGCGGCCTGCGCTTCGCCCGCTTCGGGGCCGTCCCGTGCGGGCGGCGTGTCGCCCTCGGCCTCGTCCTTCACCTCGATCGCCTGGCCGGACGTCAGGTCCTGGAACCCTTCGACGACGACGCGCCGCCCGGCTTCCAATCCGTCCACGATCTCGACCCGGTCCGCGTCGCGCTGGCCGACCCGCACCTCGATGCGCTCCGCCTTCCCGTCTTCTTCGGCAAAGACGAAGTGGTTGGCGCCCTCGATCTGCACCGCCAACGGCGGGACGGTCACCGCGTCCTCGCGCTGCCCGGTCTGCAGCGTCACGTTCATCAGCATGCCGGGCAAGAGCTTTTCGTCGCCGTTCGGCACGCTCGCCTCAATTGTCACCGTGCGCAACGCGGGATCGACGCGGCTGGCGATCGCCGTGACCTCGCCGCGGAACGGTTCATCGGGAAAGGCGACGGAGGCGGCCTCGATCGGCGCACCCATGCGGATTTGCCCGAGATAGCGTTCCGGCACGGTGAAGCGGATCTCGATCGGGTCCACGGCGTCGAGCAGCGCCACCTCGCCGCCGGGCTGGATCAAGGTGCCGAGGCTGATGTTGCGAAGGCCGAGGCGCCCGGCGAATGGTGCGCGGATGTTGTAGTCGTCGAGTCTCTCCCGGGCGGAGGCGACCTCGGCGTCGGCGGCCTCGGCCTGCCGCTGCAGGTCGTTGGCCACGGCGCGTGGTCCCGTGCCGTCCTGGGCGAGCTGCGACGCCCGACCGAACGCCTGGCGCGCCTCCTCGGCGGCGGCTTCCGCGACACGGACCTGATCCTGCGCATCCGCGGGGTCGAGGCGAACCAGGATGTCGCCCTCCGCCACGTCCTGCCCGTCGGTGAAGGCGATCTCCGTGACGCGTCCCGAGACGCGGGCGGTCACGGTCACGCTTTCGCGAGCCACCGTGTCGCCGACCGATTCCAGCGTCAGCGCGATGTCGGCGAGGCCGGCCTCGGCAAGCACCACCGGGGTCGGCGGTTCCTCGGCGGACGCCTCCTCAGTTTTTTCGCCGCTGCCCGGAAGCATGGCCGCCACCGGCGCCGGCCAGCCCGTGAGATAGGCCATTGCGCCGAGCCCGCCGGCCACGAGCAGAAGGGCGGCGATGGCCGTGGGAAGCGGTCTCATGAAAGGGATCTTCTCCGGCCAACTGCGTCAAAGGCGCAATTGCCGGGCGAAGCGATCGTTCCCGCAAGGGTTGCGGGCGCGATGTCGCACAGGGGGCTCCGGGCGCATGGCCGAGCCGCCTGGGGAGCGGGCGTCCGCAGACGCTCCGCTAGCGATGTCCGGCGCGGGCGAACGGCAAGACCGCCCGCCCGCGCAAGCCATCACTCGGCCGCGGCGGCGGCCTTCTTGGTGGTGCGGCGGCGCTTGGCCGGCTTCTCGGCTTCCGGCTCCACGACCGGAGCGGGGGCAGGGGCCTCCTCGATCTCGACCTCGGGCTCCACGTCCGGGGCCGCCTTGCGGCCGAGCCCGATGCTCTTGGCGAGCTCGGAGCGCTTGGCGGCGTAATTGGCGGCGACCATCGGGTAGTCCGGCGCAAGGCCCCACTTCTGGCGATAGGCCTCCGGCGTCAGGTCGTAGTGCGTCTTCAGGTGACGCTTCAGCGACTTGAACTGCTTTCCGTCCTCCAAGCAGATCAAGTAGTCGGGGGTCACGGATTTCTTGATCGGAACAGCCGGAACCAGCGGAGCGGCAGGCGCGGCTTCGGGCTCCTTGGCAGCGTCGAAGTCGAGCGAGGCGTAGACCACACCGATCAACGGCGCCAGATCGTCCCGCGTCACATGATTCTTGCTGACATAGGCCTTGACGATCTGAGCGGTCAGATGTCGGCGCGACACGTCCTTGCTGTTGTCCATTTCCATCCTCTCGAAGTTTCGCGAACAAATAACGTAGTCACGTATATTGGTCTACCCAATTGTGATCGAGGAGGCGGCGCTTCCTTTTCTACAACCAAATTGTTATCGCGTCTGCTCCCGGCGGTTGTGTGAACGTGCAAACATTCCACGCGCGCGGTTGACGCATGCCTGACATGCACCGGGCGCCATGGTGCGGGCACGTGATTTCGTGTTCAGCCTGCGGCTGATTCGCTCGAGTGATTGACCCATGACCCTACCCTCCGTTCCCGCAGCCTTCCCGGCCGACCTGCCGGCGCGCGCCGGCCCCCGCGTCGGCCTCGCGCTCGCCGCCCTGTCGCTCGGCTCCTTCGTCATCGGGGCCGGCGAGTTCGGCATCATGGGCCTCCTGCCGACGATGGCCGCCGACCTCGGCGTCTCGATTCCGCAGGCCGGTCTCCTCGTCACCGGCTATGCGCTGGGCGTCGTCTTCGGTGCGCCGCTGCTTGCGGTCCTGACCTCGCGCTGGGAGCGCCGGCGCACGCTCTTCCTCCTCGCGCTCGTCTTCTTCGTCGGCAATCTCGCCTGCGCTCTCGCACCGACCTATGGCCTCCTCATGGCCGCCCGCCTCTTCACCGCGCTCGCCCACGGCGCCTTCTTCGGGATCGGCGCGGTGCTCGCGGCCGAGATCGCCCGGCCCGGCAAGGAAGCGCAGGCCATCTCCATGCTCTTCGTCGGCATGACGCTCGCCAACGTCTTCGGCGTGCCGCTCGGTACCGTGATCGGCCAGGCCTTCGGCTGGCGGTCCGCTTTCCTGGTGGTCTCCGCGCTGGCCGCCGTCACCGGTCTGATGATCTTCCTCTTCGTGCCTGTCAGCCGGCCGAGGCCCGGCGTGCGCTTCGCCGAGGAACTGCGCGCGCTCGTGCGCCCGCCCGTCCTCCTCGCCATGTCGCTCAGCGTCCTCGCCTCTTCGGCGCTCTTCGTCCTCTACACCTATATCGCGCCGCTTCTCGTTGGCGTGACCGGTCTGGCGGAAACCACCGTTCCCTACCTTCTCTTCGTGCTCGGGACCGGCATGACGATCGGCAATCTCGCCGGGGCGCGCCTCGCCGACTGGAAGCTGATGCCCTCGATCATGGGCCTCTTCGCCGCCATGGCCGCCATTCTCACCGGCATCCACCTCTTCGCCGACAGTCCCGTTCCGATGGTCGTCCTCATGCTCCTCTGGGGCATGGTCGTCTTCGGTCTGACCTCGCCGATCCAGATGCGCATCGTCGCCACGTCGCAGGGCGCCCGCAACCTCGCCTCCACGATCAACCAGAGCGCCTTCAACCTCGGCAACGCGTTCGGCGCCTGGGTCGGCGCCATGATGATCTCCGCGGGCCTCGGCTACGACACCCTGCCGCTCGCCTCCGCCGCCCTCGCGCTCTGCGCCCTCGCGGTCGCGGCCGTCAGCTGGCGGATGGACGGGCGGGCGTCGCGGGGTTGAGGCAGGGGCGCTGCCCCTGCACCCCGCCAGGGGAATGATTCCCCTGGACCCCCATCTGTGGTGACATGAAAAAGGGGGCCGCCGGCCCCCTTTTTCATGTCAAAAAGAAAGAAGGGTCCGGGAACTCATTCCCGGATGGGGTCCGGGGCAATCGCCCCGGCAATACCCCACTTCGCCCGATCAGCCCGCCTGCAGCGGCGAGATGGAGATCTCGACGCGGCGGTTCTGGGCGCGGCCTGCTTCCGTCGCGTTGGAGGCGACCGGACGGCTCATGCCGTACCCTTGCGTGTTGAGGCGGCGCGGGTTGACGCCCTGGCTCGCAAGGAACTGCGAGACGGACGAGGCGCGGCGCTGCGACAGGGCGAAGTTGTAGCCCTCGCCGCCGACATTGTCGGTGTTGCCGGCGACATCCACGATCGACTGGTCGTACTTGTTGAGGACGATCGCGACGGACTGGAGCGTCGGGTAGAACTCCGAGCGGACCTGGTCCTCGTTGGTGTCGAAGGTGATGTTGGAGGGCATGTTGAGGATGATCCGGTCGCCCTGTCGGGTGACGGAGACGCCCGTGCCCTGGAGCTGCGCGCGCAGGTCCGCTTCCTGGCGGTCCATGTAGGCGCCGATGCCGCCGCCGCCGATGGCGCCGATGCCCGCGCCGATGAGCGCGGCACGGCCGGGATCGGTACCGGTGGCGCGGCCGACGAGATAGCCGCCGAGCGCGCCGGCGCCCGCACCGATGCCGAGGCCCCCGGCGGTGTTCGAGATCTTCTGCTCGCCCGTGTAGGGATCCGTGGTGCAGCCTGCGAGCAAGCTCGCCGAGGCGACGGCGGCAAGGATGAGCTTCTTCATGACGAGTTCCAGCCTTCCGATGGTTCGGGGCTCCTCGCTTGAGTGGGATGCCCTCGATGGTCGTGAGGAAGGGGCTAGAAAACAGTCGGGGCTGGATTGGGGCTGATGGGGCGGTTTTGTGCAGCCGTCGAAAATAAAGCTCGCGGCGCGTCATTTCGGCGACGCGAGCGGGTTGCATGAAAAAGGCCGGCTCCCCGCGCGGGAAGCCGGCCTGCGATACGGGCGCGCGTGACGAGGGACGTCAGGCCGCCTTCTTCTGGCCGATCAGCTTGCGGTTGACGAGGAGCTCGGCGATCTGGATGGCGTTGAGTGCGGCGCCCTTGCGCAGGTTGTCGGCGACAACCCACAGGTTAAGCCCGTTCTCCAGCGTCTGGTCCTCGCGGATGCGGCTGATATAGGTCGCGTCCTCGCCAGCCGTGTCGATCGGCGTGACGTAGCCACCGTCCTCGTGCTTGTCGATCACAAGGCAGCCGGGAGCCTCTCGCAGGATGTCGCGGGCTTCCTGGGCGGTGATCGGGTTCTCGAACTCGATGTTGACGGCTTCCGAGTGACCGATGAAGACCGGCACGCGTACGGCGGTGCAAGTGACCTTGATCTTCGGGTCGAGCATCTTCTTCGTCTCGACCATGACCTTCCACTCTTCCTTCGTCGAGCCGTCCTCCATGAAGACGTCGATATGGGGAATGACGTTGAAGGCGATGCGCTTGGTGAACTTCTTGGCGGTCACCGGATCGGCGACGAAGACGGCGCGCGACTGCTCGAAGAGTTCGTCCATGCCCTCCTTGCCGGCGCCCGAGACCGACTGATAGGTCGAGACCACGACGCGCCGGATCGTCGCCTTGTCGTGCAGCGGCTTGAGGGCCACGACGAGCTGGGCGGTCGAGCAGTTCGGATTGGCGATGATGTTGCGCTTGGTGAAGCCCGCTACCGCGTCGGCGTTGACTTCCGGCACGATCAGGGGAACGTCGGCGTCGTAGCGGAAGGCCGAGGAATTATCGATCACGACGACGCCCTGGGCGGCGATCTTCGGGGCCCATTCCTTCGCGACCGAGCCGCCGGCCGACATCAGGCAGATGTCCGTGCCCGCCCAGTCGTAGAGCTCGAGCGCCTTCACCTTGAGGGTCTTGTCGCCGAAGGACACCTCGGTGCCCTGGCTACGGCGCGAGGCCAGCGCCACGACCTCGTCGGCCGGAAAGCCGCGCTCGTCGAGGATATTGAGCATCTCGCGGCCGACATTGCCCGTCGCGCCGACCACAGCCACCTTGTAGCCCATCTTGAAACCCGCCAGTCCTTCGCCCCGAGAACCTGAAGTCACGCTCTCATCGCCCCGTCCCGGGGGCAAGCGGGACGAGGGGTCAATTAATGATGGTGGTTTTGGTGGAGGTGAGCGCGAACATGGGCTGGCTCATGCGCTCTCGGTTCGGCGAAGTCAATCGGCAAGTTCCCCGGACCCCGACGAACAGCGGCCGGCACCAAGGGCGCCGGCCGCTGTTCGTTCAAACATGGGCGTGAAGCGTCAGACGCGGCGGTCCGGGTAGGTCCCGCCGGCCGGACGAGGCTGAGCGCTGCTGCGAGCCGCGCGCTCGGCGATCTTCTTGGTGACCCAGCCGACGAAGACGGCCTTGATGATGCTGCGAAGCATGGGGGAACTCCCGATCCATTGAGTTGGAGGGAGAATGCGAAGCCGTGCCGCCGGTTCCGCATGTCGGGTCGATGACATTCGTGTGATTGTGGCGAAACGGCGAATGCAACTTCCCTTTCCGTCAAAAACCGGTAACTTTTCCTTAAGGCGCCTCGAAAGGCGCCGCCGCACCAACGCGGCCTGGGAGGGCAAGGGCGTGACGAGTTATCCGACGAACGCCGATCCGGCGTCCGAACGCAAACCCATGACGAAACGCGAGCGAAAGGTCATCATCGCCTCCTCGCTCGGCACCGTGTTCGAGTGGTACGACTTCTACCTCTACGGAACGCTGGCCGCGATCATCGGCAAGCAGTTCTTCTCGCAGTTTCCGCCGGCGACGCAGGCGATCTTCGCGCTTCTGACCTTTGCCGCCGGCTTCCTGGTGCGCCCCTTCGGCGCCCTCGTCTTCGGGCGGCTCGGCGATCTCGTCGGGCGCAAGTACACCTTCCTCCTCACCATCCTGATCATGGGCCTGTCGACCTTCGCGGTCGGCCTTCTGCCCGGCTACGACCAGATCGGCGTCGCCGCGCCCATCATCCTCGTCGCGCTGCGCATGGCGCAGGGCCTGGCGCTCGGCGGCGAGTACGGCGGCGCGGTGGTCTATGTGGCCGAGCACTCGCCGCGCAACCGGCGCGGGTTCTACACGGCCTGGATCCAGACCACGGCGACGATGGGTCTCCTCCTGTCGCTGTTCGTGATCGTGACGTTGCGCATCAACCTCGGCGAGGACGCGTTCCAGACCTCGCAGCCGCTGTTCCTCGGGCTGACGGGCGGCTGGCGCATCCCGTTCCTCCTGTCGATCATCCTGCTCCTGATCTCGATCTACATCCGGCTGCAGATGCACGAATCGCCGATCTTCCAGAAGATGAAGGAGGAGGGCACCCAGTCCAAGGCGCCGCTGTCGGAGGCCTTCGGAAACTGGCGCAACGGCAAGATCGTCCTGATCGCGCTGTTCGGCCTCGTGATCGGTCAGGCGGTGGTCTGGTACACCGGCCAGTTCTACGCGTTGTTCTTCCTGCAGACGGTGCTCAAGATCGACCTTCTGACGGCCAACGTCCTGATCGCATGGGCGCTGATCGCGGCAACGCCCTTCTTCCTGGTGTTCGGCTCCCTGTCGGACCGGATCGGTCGCAAGCCGGTGATCCTGGCGGGCTGCCTGCTGGCGGCGGCCACGTACTTCCCGCTGTTCAACGCGCTGACGCAGGCCGCCAACCCGACCTATTCCAGCGCCATCGAAAGCGTGCGGGCCGAGGTCGTCGCCGACCCCGCCACCTGCGGATCGCTGTTCGACCCGGTCGGCATCCGAACCTTCACGACGCCGTGCGACGTGATGCGCCGGACGATGTCGCAGCAGGCCTTCCGCTATACGCAGGTCGACGCGCCGGCAGGCACGCCGGCCCAACTCGTGGTCAACGGCGGCGCGCCGATCGCCTTCACCGACGCGAAGGCCTTCACGGACGCGCTCGGCCCCGCCATGGTCGCCGCCGGCTATCCCGCCGCAACCGATCCGGCCAAGGTGAAGGTCGACGGCTTCTTCTCGGCGCTCGGCAACGGCCAGGCGCTGAAGGTGATCGCGATCCTCTGGGTCATGGTCGTGTATGTGACCATCGTCTACGGCCCGATCGCGGCGGCGCTCGTGGAGTTCTTCCCGACCCGCATCCGCTACACCGCCATGTCCTTGCCCTACCACATCGGCAACGGCTGGTTCGGCGGCCTCCTGCCGGCGACCTCCTTCGCGATCGTCGCCTCCACCGGCGATATCTTCGCGGGGCTTTGGTACCCGGTGATCTTCGCGCTTCTCACGGTCGCGATCGGCGTGATCTTCGTGCGCGAGAAGAAGGGCGTCGATCTCGCCGACTGAACTTGAACGCGGACACGAAAAAGGGCCCCGGCAGCGATGCCGGGGCCCTTCTCGTTCGATCGAACCGAAGCGGTCAGGCCGCGAGGCGGCGCTTGAACTCGGCGGCCACCACATCGCCCATCTCGGCGGTGCCCACCTGACGGCAGCCCGGCGCCATGATGTCGCCGGTGCGCGTGCCCGCTTCCAGAACGCTCGCGATCGCGCCCTCGAGCGCGTCGGCCTGGCGGGTGAGGGCGAAGGAATAGCGCAGCATCATCGCGAACGAGGCGATCATCGCGATCGGGTTGGCGATGCCCTTGCCGGCGATGTCGGGCGCCGAGCCGTGCACCGGCTCGTAGAGGGCGCGGCGCTTGCCGGTGGAGGCGTCCGGCGCCCCGAGCGACGCCGAAGGCAGCATGCCGAGCGAGCCGGTGAGCATCGCCGCGATGTCGGACAGCATGTCGCCGAAGAGGTTGTCGGTGACGATGACGTCGAACTGCTTCGGCGCGCGCACCAGCTGCATGCCGCCGGCATCCGCCAGCATATGCTCCAGCCGCACGTCGGGATACTCGTCGCGCCCGATGCGGCTCACGACCTCGTTCCATAGGACGCCCGTCTTCATGACGTTGCGCTTCTCCATCGAGGTGACCTTGCCGTGCCGCGTGCGGGCGGCCTCGAAGGCGGCGCGGGCGATGCGCTCGATCTCGTAGGTCTCGTAGACCTGCGTGTCGATGCCGCGCTTCTGGCCTTCCCCGAGGTCGACGATCTCCTTGGGGCTTCCGAAGTAGACGCCGCCGGTGAGCTCGCGCAGGATCAGGATGTCGAGCCCGTCGACCAGTTCGCGCTTGAGGGACGACGCCTCCGCCAGCGCGGGATAGCAGATGGCCGGCCGCAGGTTGGCAAACAGCGCCATGTCCTTGCGCAGACGCAGGAGACCCGCCTCCGGGCGGATCTCGTAGGGCACGCTGTCCCACTTGGGCCCGCCGACCGCGCCGAACAGGACCGCGTCGGCGGCGAGCGCCTTGTCCATGTCGGCATCCGTGATGGGAACGCCGTGCGCATCGATCGCCGCGCCCCCGACCAGCGCTTCCTCGATCTCGAACCGGTCGCCGCCCGCCCCGTTGAGAACAGACACGATCTTGCCGACCTCGGCCATGGCCTCCGGTCCGATGCCGTCGCCGGGCAGAGCCAGGAGCTTGTGGGTGGTCATGGCGGGTCCTTTCGGTGGAAACGTCGGAAGCGTGACGGGCGGGGCGTCAGGCCCAGGGGCGCGTCGAGGCGAGCGTCGTCTCGAAGGCGGCGATGCCGCCCTCCTGCTCGAGCGTCAGGCCGATGTCGTCGAGCCCGTTGAGGAGGCAGTGCTTGCGGAACGGGTCGATGTCGAACCGGACGACGCCGCCATCCGGCCGGCGGATTTCCTGGGCTTCGAGATCCACCGTCAGCCGTGCGTTGGCGCCCTTGGCCGCGTCGCCCATCAGCGCGTCGAGCTCGTCGGAGGTCACGCGGATCGGCAGGATGCCGTTCTTGAAGCAGTTGTTGTAGAAGATGTCGGCGAAGGACGTGGAGATTACGCAGCGGATGCCGAAGTCGAGAAGCGCCCAGGGCGCGTGCTCGCGGCTCGACCCGCAGCCGAAATTGTCGCCCGCCACCAGGATCTCCGCGTTGCGATAGGCCGGCTTGTTGAGCACGAACGTCTCGTCCTCCGAACCGTCCTCGCGGTAGCGGATGTTGGCGAAGAGGCCGACGCCCAGCCCGGTGCGCTTGATCGTCTTGAGATAATCCTTCGGGATGATCATGTCGGTGTCGACATTGAGGGTCGGAAGCGGTGCGGCGACGCCCGTCAGGTGGTCGAACTTCTGCATGGAAACCGTCCTTTCCTTTGTCGATGCGGCTGTCGGCGTCTCGATACACCCTTCGTCCCCCTTTGCAAAAGGCTTCGCGAGCGCGCTTGAACGCGAGGGGGCGATCGGGCAGGGAAGGGCATGACCACGGCGCCCCAACCCCTCCTGCGCTCCGCGCTCTTCGTGCCGGCCGCCAACGCACGGGCGTTGGAGAAGTCCGCGGGGCTGCGGCCCGATGCACTGATCTTCGATCTGGAGGACTCGGCTGCCGAGGAAGAGAAGGGCGCAGCGCGCGAGCGGCTGCGCGCGCATCTGGCCGGCTTGCCGCGGCGGTCGGCGAGCGATCCCATCCGCGTCGTGCGGATCAATCCGCTGACGATGTCGTGTGGGACGGAAGACCTGCTGATGGCCTGCGCCGTGCGGGCCGACGCGGTGCTTCTGCCCAAGGCCGAGAGCCCGGTCGCTCTCGCCGAGGCCGACGTCGCGCTCCAGCATTGCGATGCGCCACCCGCGCTCGCGCTCTGGGCCATGATGGAGACGCCGATGGGCGTCCTCCGCGCCGGCGCGATCGCGGGCGCTGCCCTGTCGCGCCCGCTCGGTGCCCTGGTGATCGGGCCGAACGATCTCGTGCTCGCAGCCGGCCTCGCGCTTTCGCCCGGCCGGCCGGAACTCATGCCCTGGATCGGCCCTGTTCTGGTGGCGGGCCATGCCCACGGCGTGCCGGTGCTCGACGGCGTGTTCAACGACCTCGCCGACGCGGCCGGTTTTGCCGCCGAATGCGCGCAAGGGCGCCGCTTCGGCTTTGCCGGCAAGACGCTGATCCACCCCGCGCAGATCGCCCCGGCGGACGCCGCCTTCGGGCCCTCGACGGGCGAGATCGCGGACGCCGAGGCGATCGTCGCCGCCTTCGCCGACCCCGCACACCAGGGGCGCGGCGTGATCCGCCTCGGTACGCGCATGGTGGAGCGCCTCCACCTCATCCAGGCCGAGGCCCTTCTCGCCCGCGCCGCCCTGATCCAATCGAGGAAGGACTGACCCGATGAAACTCTACCGCCTTCTCACCGGCCCGGACGACGCCGCCTTCTGCCACCGCGTTTCGCTCGCCCTGTCGAAGGGCTGGGAACTCGCCGGCAGCCCGGCCTACGCCTTCGACGCCGCGGCGGGCGTGATGAAATGCGCGCAGCCGATCACCAAGGTGGTGCACGGGGTGGATTACGATCCGTCGATGAAGCTCGGCGATCAGTAGGCGACCGATGGTCTGGTTCGGAAGCCCCAGCCGCCCATTCCGGGCGATGCGGCGACGAATCTACCACGATGATCGACCGGGTTCCCTCGATCGCCGCCCAGCTTCGGAGGTGGCGATCGCGCTTCTCGAGCATTGAGTGGCGGCGAGCGGCGCTGCGCTATCGTGACGAACCTTCGCTAAAAAGACAAGGATCGCGGAACTGCGCACGATCCGGGGTCCGAGTCGCCGATGCCCGGCCAGGGCGCCGGCACCAGCTCTCAGCAATTGAGGCAGGGTGCAACTCAGTGTCTTTTGCGCACGGAGGGACAGGTCGCGGGCTGCGTGACTGAGCTTGAATCCGCTTCAACAACAGTTCGTATCGTGCGGTTCCAAATCCAGGCTGACCAAAGGAATATATCTTAAGGTTGTGGTCCGAAGGTGTCTTCGTTTCCCGCCATCAAGGTCCTGCCATGCCGATCCCGACGATCACTCTCGATCCCCTGACGCTCGACAACATCGTGAACGCCACGGAGTCTGGCGCGCCGGTCGTCCTCAGCGGCAGGACGACGGACGCCGCGGACGGCAGCGGTGTCCAGATCTATGTCGACGGTGTCGGCTACATCAACACGACGGTTTCGGGCGACGCCTACTCGGTGAATTTGACGCCACTCCAGGTTGCGACGCTGCCGGACGGCGAAATCTCCACGATGTATCACGTGTTGGACGGCTTCAACGGGTGGTCCGCTATGGAGCATGGTTCGTTCGTCCTCGACCGCACGTTGCCCGTGGCGACGGGCGCCGTCGTGGATGGCGTACGTCTCGATGTCACCTACAGTGAAACCCTCGATGCAGCGCATACGGCCGACGCTTCGGATTTCACGGTGACGGTGGACGGAAATCCCGTCGCGATCGACCGTGTCAGCGTCGTGGGGAACCAAGTCCGGATCGATCTCCAAGATGCGGTGTTGAGCGGTCAGGACGTCAGCGTCAGTTACGTCGATCAGGCTGGCGACACCTCGAACGCGACCCAGGACGTCGCCGGCAACGACGCGAACTCTCTTCTCTCGCTTCCCGTCACCAACAACACGTTGGTGCCCGACACCACCGCGCCTGTCTTCACCTCCGCCTCGATCACCGGCGCGACGCTTACCCTTCTCTACGACGAGGATCTGAATACGAACACCGTGGACGCGAACGCGTTCGCGGTCGAAGTCGACGGAGTTCCCGTCGACATCGCCGGGGTGTCCGGTGCGTTTCCCCATAACGCGCTTGAGATCACTTTGGTGAACGCGGTCCTACCCGGCCAGACTGTGACGGTCGCCTATACCGATCCGACGGTTGCGGACGATCCGGATGCCGTGGAGGACGCTGCCGGCAACGACGCCGCCTCGTTCGCTGCAGTCAGCGTCGCCAACGACACACCGGACGTGACCCCGCCGTCATTCATGTCCGCCACCGTCAACGGCGCTGTCCTGACGATGACGTACAGCGAGGCGCTGGACGCGGCGCATCCTCCGGTGGGCGGGAACTTCCTCGTGTCGGTCGGCGGGGCAAGCAACTTCGTCGCCGTCGACAGCGTGCAGATCGTCGGTTCGACGGTGGAACTGACCCTGCACGAGGCGGTCCAGGCCGGGCAGGGGGTCGGGGTCAGCTATATCGACCCTTCGAACGTGGACGACGCGAACGCAATTCAGGACCTCGCCGGAAACGACGCCGCCACGATCTCGATGACCATGGCGACCAACATAACGCCGGCGACGCCCCCGTCGGGCGGCGGCTCGCCGGTCCCGCCGGTTCTTGGCCCGACGACGGACGGGCCGGACCTCGTCACCGGCACCGCCGCCGCCGATACCATCTCGGGCGGCCTCGGTGCCGACACGATGGGCGGAGGCCTCGGCGACGACGTGCTCTACGGCAACCAGGGTGCGGACATCCTGTTCGGTAATCAGGGCAACGACATGCTCTACGGCGGCAAGGACGACGACGCCATCTACGGCGGCCGGGACGACGACTACATCGAGGGGAACCTCGGCGACGACTATGTCGAGGGCAATCTCGGCAACGACCTGATCCTCGGTAACCAGGGCGACGATACCGTCAACGGCAATCAGGGCAACGATACGGTGCATGGCGGCCAAGGGAACGATCTCGTCCATGGTGGCCAGGGCGACGACCTCGTGTTCGGGGACCTGGGCGACGATGAGATCTGGGGCGGGCTCGGCAACGACACGCTGATCGGCGGCGAGGGCGCGGATACGTTCGCCTTCGGGCTGGGCTCCGGCCTCGACGTCGTTGCGGACTTCAATGCCGCCGACGGAGACCGCCTCGACTTCCAGGGACAGGCATATGTCGTCCAGGACGTCGGCGGCTCGGCCGTCTTCTCGCTCGCGGGCGGGGGAACGGTGGTGCTGACGGGCGTGTCTGCGGGCAGTCTCGACGCCGGCGCCTTCGTCTGAGGAGACCGCGCCTTTTGAACGCGAAGAGCCCGCCGCGCGCTGACGCGGCGGGCTCTTCGCGTTCTGTCGCAGCGTCTTCGCCCGATCGCGCGGAAGGCCGGTCCCAGGCGATGGTCGAAGGCCGGCTCGCGGCTGAAACGGCGCCTCCAGGAACCGTTGGCGCCCGCCGGATCGACCCGAAGATTGCCTGCGGTTCCGGGTGCCCCGGTTGTTCGCGCAGGCTCAAGGCTCACCGCTCCCGGCGTAAACTGGTCGCTGGAGCGTCTTGGCAGGGCACCCGACGACCCAAAGCGTTTGAGTTCATCGACCAGGAATCTTACTTCAAGCCGACGTGACGTCGGCCTTCCAAACGGCCGCATGCGACCACGACAGATTCTGTCGTCTGGAGGATCGTCTGGACAAAAAAATCGAGCGGGCGATGGGATCCGAACCCACGACCCCCTAACCTCGGCAAGGGAAACTTTGGCTGCCGACAGGGGCCATGCCGGTGTTGGGGCTGCGCTCCAATGCTCGTAGCGTCGGGGCTTCGACCCTTCAGATGAGTGGACGCGTGTCGACGGATTCCAACCGTCGCGGAGCGGTGCCGAGAGGCGCGCCCCCAATCGCACCGTATCCGGCGACGCGCCTCTCTTGTCGGCGTCCCGGAAACCGACCTTCGTCAACGTAATCCAACCGAACTGGGCCCTGCTCGAGAAACGCTTGGGCGGGCTGCATCGCCTTCCCAACAACCCCGGCATGTTCATCGAACATCCTCGACTGTGTGTTCTGGATCACGTCGGGCATCGAGATGCGCGGATGGCAGTCTCGCACACTTCTAACGGTAGTAGATAGAGGATAGAGAAATCAGAGCGTGTAGCGGGATCGCTCGTTCTGGGAGGAATGGCATGTATCGGGATATCGGCTTCGGTCCTTCGGACATCACCGATGGGGACGATAGCGACGGCATCGTTGTGGCAGGGGGGCTCAAGTTCCAGGTCTATGCCAGCGGAAACTGGTCCCTCAATTTTGATAATGGCCGTTTGAATTTTTCCGAGGACCCGACCTTCGGCGACGAACAGTTCCAGATCGTCGTGACCAACGTCAGCGGTGGGGATTTCGCTTACCGTGATTTCACGATGAGCTACGCTGCCACCGACCCTGAAACTGAAGGAGGATGGGTCTCCAATCTTCAGTTCGGCTCTCTGCTCGTTCCCGATACGACCTCTCATGGTCCCGGCGACGAGACGTTCTCCTACCAGCGTGACTTCAATAACACAGCGCCGTCGGTGACGACGTCGTCCCTGACGATCATGGATACGCCACCGAGCGGCTCCAGCAACAATCCCACCTCGAGTTTCTGGCTGGACAACTTCGTCGTGGACACGGATTTACCGCTGCCCAACGTACCGCCGGTCGTGACGAGCATCGTTCGTGCAGGCGCTGTCTCCGGCAACGTCCCTGCTTCCGCGACGTCGGTCAGCTACACAGTGACCTTCTCGGAATCCGTCACTGGCGTGGACACAACCGATTTCCGCCTGGTCACGATCGGGACGGCAACCGGAACGATCAACAGCGTTACGGGAAGCGGTTCGACCTATACCGTTACCGTGGACGCACTGGCCGGCGATGGCACCCTGCGACTGGACGTCGGGAGCAGCGGTACCGGCATCGTCGATGCCGATGGAGCCGCCATTGCAGGCGGCTACACTGCGGGACAGTCGTTCACGCTCGACAGGACGCCTCCGGCACTCGCAATCAGCAGCGATAAGTCGACGCTGATCGCGGGACAGACCGCGACGATCACCTTCACCTTCAGCGAAGATCCCGGCGCGACGTTCACAGCGGCGGATGCCGTCGTCTCGGGCGGCACGCTCGGTGCAATCAGTGGCAGCGGTCTGACGCGCACAGCGCTCTTCACGCCTGCTACAAACACGAATGACGGCACGGCTAGCATCACGGTGCCAGCTGGTAGCTACGCCGATGCCGTTGGCAACGCAGGTGGTGCCGGCACAAGCCCGTCGCTCACGTTCGACACCAAGGCTCCAAGCGCCCCCGCCGTGCCTGACCTTGCTGCTTCCGCCGACAGTGGCGCGTCTTCCAGCGACAACATCACGAGCGTCACCACCCCAACCTTCACCGGTGCCGCCGGCAGTGCCGAAGCGGGGGCCACGCTACGCCTCTACGACACCGACGGGACCACCGTTCTGGGCTCCACGACCGTGAACGGGGACGGTAGCTGGCAGATTGCCAGCACGGCGCTCGGCGAAGGCGCTCATACAATCACTGCCGAAGCGGTCGACGCCGCCGGAAATGTCGGGGCGCCATCAAGCAGCCTGACGGTGACGATCGACACCCTTGCCCCCGCCGCCCCATCGGCACCCAATCTTGTTGCGGCAAGCGATTCCGGCCGGTCCAATGCGGACAACATCACCAACGTCGTGGCTCCGACTTTCGAAGGAGTGTCCGAAGCAGGAGCCACAGTCACGCTCTACGATACCGATGGCACCACCGTTCTCGGGACGACCGAGGCCGATGGCAGCGGTCGTTGGTCCGTCACGAGCTCCACCCTGAGCGAGGGTTCGCACACGGTCACGGTCAAGGCGACGGATGTCGCCGGCAATACCAGCGCTGCATCCTCGGGGCTGGATGTCACGATCGATGCGAGCGCGCCCGCCGCGCAGGTGGACACCGCCGCGCTCTCGGCGGACACGGGTGCGTCGACAGCCGACTTCGTGACGTCGCAGGCCGCTCAAACCGTGAGCGGAACGCTATCCGCCTCCTTGGGTGCCGGCGAGCAGGTCGAGGTATCACTCGACAACGGCGCAACTTGGATTGTCGCCACAGCCACCGTCGGCGGCAGCGCTTGGTCGCTTCCGGTAACGCTGGCAGGTGCGAATACCCTTCAGGTTCGCGTTGCTGATACGGCAGGAAACGTCGGTACTGTTTTCAGCAAGGCCTATGTCCTCGATACGGTGGCGCCTGCAGCCCCATCGGCGCCTGACCTCGACGCTGGCTCGGACACCGGCGCCTCTGACTCGGACAATGTCACCTCCAGCGACCGCCCAACGTTCACCGGCTCTGCGGAGGCTGGCTCGACGGTAACGCTACGGGACGCCAACGGCGACATGATCGGCAGCGGAACCGCCATAGGCGGGACTTGGT